>DASYHC010000033.1:0-109883 GCA_035998995.1 Allobosea sp. | reverse complement strand
GCGTATTCGTTGGCTATTCCCATAATATATGAGAATATATCTGCTGATTCTCCGATAAAATAATGAGGATGATTATCGAAAACTCTTATTGCTTCAGATAATTCTCCAATTTCTTCAAGTATTCCAAGCGAGCTTCTGCCTGAATCATTCACATTTCTTGGATATATCCTTCCAAACATTTTCTGCCATTCATTTAATCCTTGAGGTCTGTTCTCCCACGATTTATTGAAATGCTCTTTTACATCAGCGTGATTAACGGTATTCTCAGTTCCTCGAACCTGCTTGCAAATTTCCTCCTGATGAGGAACCTGCCTGCAGTAAGGGCATACGCCAGGAAATTTTCGGAAAACGAGGCGTTCGACGCTTCTAATCCTCATTTTCGCCATTAGCGGGAAATACCAACCCAGTGCTTTACAAAGTGCATCGACAAATTCTATTTTTTCTCGCTTCTTTTTACGGTCAAAAACCGTTAATGCACCACATACTTCTACAAAGTGGGCAAATGTAGCTTCTTTTGAACGTACGGAGTTTTTATCTCCGTAAATATGTGCTGTCATAATATAAAGATCGTCTAGCCTCATAATCGGCTTATCAAACTCATTCATATTTGCGCTCGCATTATGGACCCACAGCAACTTATCGGTGTGGTTTTTTGAGTCAAGAAAGCTGAGTTGGCTTTAGGTTAGAGCAGCTCATGCCTGTCTTAAAACCGAGAGATTAAGGCAGGCTCCGTCTGGCATGCTTGCGGATTTAGAAACGTGTTTGCGGGGAGGGCTAAGCCTTGTTTTTGCACCCGACGGGGATAGACGGATAAACAATCCCCGCCCTCCCAACCTCCCGTATAATGCCGCGCATCCCATCCCCGAGGGGCGGCCGACCGGAGGCATGTCGTTTGGCGGGGTGGGTGCGGCGCCTGCGGGCGAGGGTTGCGCCTCGCTCCCGGGAGGCTTCGGGAACCGACCTGGGGACACTACGATCCCTGCGCGAGGAGCTCGCTAGACCGCGCCGGCTGCATAGGCCGGCGTGACAGAAGCGCGGCCCGGAGTTTTCAAATCGCCGCTGGCGGAGCGCCACGGGGCGTGCGGATGGGGATCCATCCGCGCCGCTTCCTGGCTCAATGGAAGCGGATACCAAACCGCGCCTCGCGGCGCTCCGCTGCCCCTCATATGCGACAACGCCCGCAGGATGAGCCTGCGGGCGGGGAAACCTCATGCGTCATTCTCGGGCGAAGCCCTCGGGTCCGACCTTCGGTCGGCCCAAGGATAAACTGCGCGCAGACCCGAGAATCTCGGGACCAGTAGGCGCCGATTTGGAGCCTCCTTCGGCCTGAGATGCTCGGGTCGAGCCCGAGCATGACGTGCGTGTTGGCCCTCTGGACAGGAGCACCCCATGCCCCGCAATCCCGACCACCGCGGCGCGACCAAAGAGGAGTTCGAGCGCTTCCAGCGCGAGCGGCCGATCATGCTGCGCAAGATTGCGACCTTGATGCAGTGCTGGCGCTTCTGCGGCCGCAAGGATTGCCGGCGGGCCAAGGCCTGTGTCGGGCCGGATGGCGCGCAATGCTCGGGCGAGTTCATGCAAGGCCTTTCCGACGAGATGCGCGCGACCTTCCGCGAGGCGATCCGCCTGCGCCTCGAAGGCGTCGAGGGCAAGGAGGCCTGGTACGAGGCCGAGAGGCGCATCGCCAGGCACAAGGCGCAGCTCGAGGCGATTCCCGGGATGCAGGGCGAGGGGTAGAGGGGCCCTCTTCCGTCATGGTCGCCCTTGTGGCGACCATCCACGTCTTCGTCCGGCTTTGACTCGGGGCCTGGAACCCATTCCTGACCCGCGCGCCTGCCATCGCCGTCGCAAGACGTGGATGGTCGGGACGAGCCCGACCATGACGGAAGAGGGAGACCCCGCGCCTTTTCTAGACGGGTTGCGATAAGCTTGCGCCAACAGCGATTCACCGAAAGCCCGACGCCATGGCCAGAAAAACCCCCGAACAACTCACCAAGGAATTCGAGGGCCGCAAGGCCAAGGGGCTGGCCAAGGGCGGCGCGGCCTATTGGCCGAACGTGCTCGCCAATGCGGTGCTGAAGCTCGTTGCGGCAGGGGCCGAGCCCAGCGTCGCGGCGCTGGCCGAGCGCATCGCGCAGGACGGGCAGGTGGCGGACCCGGCGGTCAAGGCCGGGGCCGAGGAAGCGCTGGCGCGGCTGAAGCAGGCGGCGGCAAGGGCGGCGGAGTAGGGCGCGGGGAGCCGGGCGGAACTGCCGTCATTCTCGGGCGGAGCGAAGCGCAGACCCGAGAATCTCAGGACGAGAAGGCGCTGATCGGCGCCTCATCTGGCAAGAGATGCTCGGGTCAAGCCCGAGCATGACGCGTGAGACCTACTCCCCCATCGCGATCAGCGAGGCGTTGCCGCCGGCCGCGGCGGTGTTGATCGTCACGGTCTGCTCGGTGGCGAAGCGCGGCAGGTAGTTCGGGCCGCCGGCCTTGGGGCCGGTACCCGACAGCCCGTGGCCGCCGAAGGGCTGCACGCCGACGACCGCGCCGATCATGTTGCGGTTGACATAGATGTTGCCGGTCGAGAGCCGGTCGACGACCAGCTCGACCGTGGCCTCGATGCGCGAATGCAGGCCGAAGGTCAGGCCGTAGCCGGTCGCCTCGATCTCGGCGAGAATCGTGTCGAGCTGGCCCGCCTTCCAGCGCACGACATGCAGCACCGGGCCGAAATGCTCGGCGGCAAGATCCGCGACCTTGTCGAGCCTGATGATATGCGGGGCGACGAAGGTGCCGGGCAGAGACGGCGTCTTGCCGGCGTAAGTCACGCGGCCGGCGGCGCGCATCGCGGCGATATGGGCATCGAGGCGCTCCTTGGCGGCGGCGTCGATCACCGGGCCGACATGGGTCTCGATCGCGCGCGGATCGCCTAAGGTGAGCTCGCGGGCGGCGCCCTCGATCATCTCGACCATCTTGTCGGCGACGTCCTCCTGCACGACGAGCAGGCGCAGCGCCGAGCAGCGCTGGCCGGCCGAGCGGAAGGCGGAGAGGACGACGTCGTCGGCGACCTGCTCGGCCAGCGCGGTCGCGTCGACGATCATGGCGTTGAGGCCGCCGGTCTCGGCGATCAGGGGCACGATCGGGCCGTCCTTGGCGGCAAGCGCCCGGTTGATGGCGCGGGCGGTCGCGGTCGAGCCGGTGAAGGCGACGCCGGCGACATCCTTGTGCGCGACCAGCGCCGCGCCGAGCTTGCCGTCGCCGGGGGCGAAGTGCAGCGCGGTCTTCGGAATGCCGGCCTCGTGCAGGAGGCGCACGGCGAGCGCGGCGATCAGCGGGGTCTGCGGCGCCGGCTTGGCGACGACACTGTTGCCGGCGACCAGAGCGGCAGCGACCTGGCCGACGAAGATCGCGAGCGGGAAGTTCCAGGGCGCGATGCAGACGAAGGGACCGCGGCCGCGCAGGATCAGGCGGTTGTCCTCGCCGGTCGGGCCGGGCAGGGCGGTCGGCACGGCGAACTTCGCTTCGGCCTCCGCCGCGTAATAGCGCAGGAAGTCGACGGCTTCGCGGAGTTCCGCGATGGCGTCGTCGAGCGTCTTGCCGGCCTCGGACTGGAGCAGCGCCAGGATCGGGCCGCGGCGCGCTTCCATCAGGTCGGCGGCCTGCCGCAAGGACGCGGCGCGGTTGCGGGCAGGCGTCGCGTTCCAGGCGTGGAAGCCGGCCTTCGCCGCAGCCATCGCCTTATCGGCGCTGGCGGCATCGCCCTCGGTGACGCGGCCGACCGGCTTGCCGTCGATCGGCGAGAGTACCTCGCGGGTGGTGCCGGTGCCGGGCTTGCCGTCGATCAGCGGCGCCGCCTCGGGCACGGGCTTGGCGGCTGCGGCGTGGATCTCGGCGAGCAGGCTGGCGAGGCTGGCGGCATCGCCGAGCTCGACGCCGGCTGAGTTGCGGCGCGACGGTCCGAAGAGCTCGGCCGGCAGCGGGATGCGGCGATTACGCGCCGCGCTCGGCGAACCGATGATGTCGGCCGGCGGCACCAGCAGCGTCGCGACCGGCACGTCGGGATCGCCGGAGACCGAGACGAAGGAGGAGTTGGCGCCGTTCTCGAGCAGGCGGCGGACGAGATAGGCGAGCAGGTCCTGATGGCCGCCGACCGGCGCATAGGTGCGGCAGGCGAAACCGGAATCCGACTGCAGCAGGCGCTCATAGAGCGCCTCGCCCATGCCGTGCAGGCGCTGGAACTCGAAATTCTCGGCGTCGCCGGCGAGTTCGGCGACCGTCGCGACTGTCAGCGCGTTATGGGTGGCGAATTGCGGGATGATGCGCGGGCGCAAAGCGAGGAGCTGCTTCGCGCAGGCCTCGTAGTTGAGATCGGTCATCGCCTTGCGGGTGAAGACCGGATAGTCGGGCAGGCCGCGCTCCTGGGCACGCTTCAGTTCGGTGTCCCAATAGGCGCCCTTGACCAGCCGGACCATCAGCTTGCGGTCATAGGTCTGCGCCAGCGCAGCGATGTGGTCGATCACCGCGGCGGCGCGCTTCTGATAGGCCTGGATGGCGAGGCCGAAACCGTCCCATCCGGCGAGCGAGGTGTCCGCCATCACCGCGGCGATGACGTCGAGCGAGAGCTCGAGCCGGTCGGCCTCCTCGGCGTCGACGGTGAAGTTGAGATCGTACTTCTTCGCTTGGCGGGCGAGTTCGATCACCTTCGGCGTCAGCTCGGCCAGCACGCGCTCGCGATTGGTCGCCTCATAGCGCGGGTGCAGGGCCGAGAGCTTGACCGAGATGCCCGGCCGGTTCGGCAGCCTGTCATTGCCGGCCGAGCGGCCGATGGCGTCGATCGCGTCGGCATAGGAGGCGTAATAGCGGTCGGCATCGGCTTGCGTGCGGGCGCCCTCGCCGAGCATGTCGAAGGAATAGCGGTAGAGCTTGCCGGAGCCGGAGCGGGCGCGCTTCAGCGCCTCCTCGATGGTCTGGCCGAGGACGAAATGGTTGCCCATGACGCGCATGGCCTGGCGCGTCGCGGTACGCACGGCGGGCAGGCCAAGGCGCTTGGAGAGGTTGCCGATGATGCTGGTCGGGGTCTCGCCGGGCTGGATGATGCGGGCGGTGATGCCGAGCGCCCAGGACGAGGCCGAGATCAGGAAAGCGTCGGACTTGGATTCGTGATGGGCAAAATCGCCCTGGCCGAGCTTGTCCTCGATCAGCCGGTCGGCGGTGGCCGCGTCGGGCACGCGCAGCAGCGCCTCGGCCAGCACCATCAGCGCGAGGCCCTCCTTGGTCGAGAGCGAGTATTCGCGCAGCAACTCCTCGATGCCGCCGAGGCCGACCTTGCGGGTGCGGATCGCGTCGACCAGCGAGGTGGCGCGGGCGTCGATCCTCGCCTTGGCCAGGGGATCGCGGCGGCCGCCGGAGAGCAGGCGACCGGCGATCGCGGCATCGTCCTCGGCATAGGGGGCATGGAAGACGGGCGCAGGGGCGGCCATGAAACGGGCTCCGGGTCTCGGCGGCGGGATGATCTGCAGAATCATCGCAAGCAGGCTGGATATCAATGGAGATTTCAGCAAATATGCCACGATTAATCCTGTGAGATTATCGGATGGCAGAGAATAATCCGGTTCTGGATCGAACCGACCGGCGCTTGCTCGCGCTGCTTCAGAACGATGGTCGCGCCGCCGGCGTCGAGCTGGCGGAGAAAGTCGGTTTGTCCCCGACCGCGACCGGCGAACGCCTGAAGCGATTGGCGCGCGAGGGCTTCATCACCGGCTATCGCGCCACGCTCGATCCGGTGAAGCTCGGCCTGCACCTGCTGGTCTTCGTCGAGGTCTATCTCGACAAGACGACGCCGGACGCCTTCGAGCGCTTCGCCGCGGCGGTGAAGCGGGCGCCGGAGGTGCTGGAATGCCATATGGTCGCTGGCGGCTTCGACTATCTGGTCAAGACCCGCGTCGCCGACATGAACGCCTATCGGCGCTTTCTCGGCGAGGTTCTGCTGGCGCTGCCGGCAGTGCGCGAGACGCGGACCTATGCGGTGATGGAGGAGGTCAAGACCGACGGAGCGCTGCCGCTGTGACCGAAGCGGCACTGCCGCAAATTAACGTAACCATTTCCGCGATTTCGCCGCGATCTTGCCCTGTTGACGCTTGACCTGACGGCTAGGGAGGTCTTGGTTGCGTTGCGTCTCCGGTATGGTGGTCTGTGACCCCGTCGGAGAGGCGCTTCACGTCCGTATCGGCTGTGGTCGCTCCGGAGTTTGCCATGTCCGTCGTCATGCCCCCGCTCGGCGCGCCGATCTCCCGGCGCGGATTTGGGCGTTTTCTCGCAGGAGCAGGCCTCGCCGCCGGGATCGGGCTGCGTACAGGGCCGGCTGCCGCGACGTCGATCCCGCTGCGCTTCACGCTCGATTGGCGCTTCGAGGGCCCGTCAGCACTGTTCCTGACCGCGCTGGACAAGGGCTATTTCCGCGAAGAGGGCCTCGACGTCACGATCGAGCCCGGCACCGGCTCCCGCGAAGCGATCCCGCGGGTCGCGACCGGCGGTTTCGATGCCGGCTTCGGCGATGTGAACACTCTGATCCGCTTCCGTGACGAGAACCCGGCCGTCGATCTCAAGGCGGTGATGATGGTCTATGACCGCCCGCCTTTCGCGATCGTCGGGCGCAAGAGCCGCGGGATCAGCAAGGATCCCAAGAGCCTGGAAGGCAAGAGGCTTGGCGCGCCCGCCGCCGATGGCGCCTTCGCGCAATGGCCGGTGTTCAAGAAGGTCAACGGCATCGACGATGCCAAGATCAAGCTGGAGAATATCGGCTTTCCGGTGCGCGAACCGATGTTGGCCTCCGGCGAACTCGACGCGATCTTCGGTTTCGCCCACACCTCTCTGATCAACCTAAAGGCACGCGGTGTGCCTTCGGACGATATCGTCACCCTGCTGATGGCCGATCACGGCATCGAGCTCTACGGCAACGCCGTCATCGCTTCGCCGAAGCTGCTCGCAGAGAAGCCGCAGGCGGTGCGCGGCCTGCTGCGGGCTATCACGCGCAGCGCCCGGGACGTCGTCGCCGAGCCGGGCGCGGCGATCGCCGGCGTGATCCAGCGCAATGAGGGCGCGCGTCCGGAAATCGAGCTGGAGCGCCTGAAGATGGTGCTCGACCACTATGTGATGACGCCGAACGTCAAGGCGAACGGCTTTGGCGGCATCGACAAGGCGCGCTGGCAGAAGGCGCTCGACCAGATCGGGTTGACCGTTTCCTTCAAGGACAAGGCGAAGGCCGGGAACGCCTTCGCCGAGGGCTTCCTGCCGGCGGAGGCCGAGCGGGCGTTCTGACCCGCGCTCCCAGCTTACTTTAGGCCATGGTGACAGCGGCTTTAGGCTTCGCCTATCGTGCGCCGCTTTTCGCCAGAGACCTGCCGCATGCTTCCCGATATCCGCGACTATGAGCGCCTGCGCGCCGCCTTCCGCTGGCGGATTCCGGAGCGCTACAATATCGGCGTCGATTGCTGCGACCGCTGGGCTGCGGTCGATCCGGGCAGGGTCGCGATCCTGGAAATCCAGCCGGACTGGTCTGTCGTGCCAGTCAGCTACGGCGAGTTGCGGGCCCAGTCGAACCGGCTGGCGAATGCGCTGCGCAAGCGCGGCGTCGGCGAGGGAGACCGGGTCGCGATCCTACTACCGCAGGGACGGCTGGTGCCGATCGCGCATATGGCGGCCTACAAGCTCGGCGCCATCGCGGTGCCGCTGGCGGCGCTGTTTGGCGCCGATGCGCTGTCATACCGCCTGCGCGATTGCGGGGCGAAGGCGCTGCTGACCAACGCGGCCGGCCTCGCCAAGCTCGCCCAGATCGAGGAGAAGCTGCCCGATCTCGAACTGGTGGTCTCGGCCGATGGCCCGGACGGACAAGCCGAGGGGCTTGCGCGCCTGCTCGAAGCGGAAAGCGAGGCGTTCACGCCGGTCGACAGCGGGCCGGACGATCCGGCGCTGATGATCTACACCTCCGGCACCACCGGCAATGCCAAGGGCGCGCTGCATGGCCACCGGGTGATGCTCGGCCATCTGCCCGGCGCGGAGATGCCGCACGAATTCCTGCCGCAGCCGGGCGACCTGATCTGGACGCCGGCGGACTGGGCCTGGGCTGGCGGCCTGCTCAACAATCTGCTGCCGGCGCTGCATCACGGCGTGCCGATCGTGGCGCGGCCGACGGCGAAGTTCGATCCCGACGAGGCTTTTCGCCTGATGGCCGATGTCGGCGTGCGCAACTGCTTCATCCCGCCGACGGCGCTGCGCATGCTGCGGGCCGTGGAGAACCCGCGCGGGCGCTATGACCTCAAGCTGCGCACGGTCGCCTCGGGCGGAGAATCGCTCGGGGCCGAGACGCTGGCCTGGGGGCGCGAGGCACTGGGGCTGACCATCAACGAGTTCTACGGCCAGACCGAGTGCAACCTCGTGCTCGCCTCCTGCGCCGCGATCGGCGTGGTCAAGCCGGGCTTCATCGGCAAGGCGGTGCCGGGCCATGAGGTTGCGGTGATCCGGCCCGACGGCAGCGTCTGCGAGCCGGAGGAGGAGGGGCAGATCGCGGTGCGCCGGCCCGACCCGGTGATGTTCCTGCATTACTGGCGCAAACCCGAGGCCACGCAAGCCAAGTTCATCGGCGACTGGATGACGACGGGCGATCAGGGCTTGCAGGATGCCGAAGGTTATATCCGCTTCGTCGGCCGTGACGACGACGTCATCACTTCGTCCGGTTATCGCATCGGCCCCGGCGAGATCGAGGACTGCCTGCTGCGCCACCCAGCGGTGGCGCTCGCAGCGGTGGTCGGCAAGCCCGACGCGCTGCGCACCGAGATCGTCAAGGCCTTCATCGTGCCGAAGGCCGGCTATGAGGCCTCGCAGCAACTCGTCGCCGAGATCCAGGGCTTCGTGCGCGAGCGGCTGGCGGCGCACGAGTACCCGCGCGAGATCGAATTCCGCCAGGAATTGCCGATGACCACCACCGGCAAGATCATCAGGCGGCTGCTGCGCGACGCCGGCTGAGGAGCGGTGCACGGCGGGCGGCGGCGGCCGTGACGGTGAGCCTGACATCTCCGAGCCGCTGCGGCACAGTGACGGCGTGAAGGCCCGGCACCTCGCCGATGATCTCGCGCCGGCGGCTGCGCCGGCCGAGCCAGGCGACGAGCTGAGCCAACGGGGCGAAGCTGCTGAAACGCTCGTCCTGCGTGCCCGAATAGAGCCAGAGGCGCTCGCCCTTGCCGATCAGGATCGCGCCGGCGACCGGCTTGTCGTCGAGGCTGAGCAGGCCGACCCGGCAACGATGGGCGCGCGCCAGATTGCGGGTCATGCTGCGCAGGAAGGCGCTCTCGCGGGTGTCCTGCAGGGCGGCGGCGCCGGCGCGGGCGAGCGATCCCGAGGCTTCGAGCGCCAGATGCAGCTCGACCATGTCGCGCAGTTCCTGGCGCGAGCCGGATTCGGCGAAGGAGAGCTTGCCCTGGCGTGACAGGCCATGGCGCAGGTCGGCGAGGTCGGGCGCGCGCGCGATGGCTGGCGGCGCCGGCAGCGGCTCGACCGAGGCGGCGTGGCCGGTATGCTCGGCGACCTGTTGCACCTTCCGTAGAAGCGGACCGTCGAGATCGAGGCGATGCAGCTGGAGGTTTTGCGTATTGGCGAGACCCCAGCGGCCGGGGGCGTGGAGCAGGGCGGCGATGACGCGCTCGGCTTCTCCTGCGTCGATCAGCGGCGTTGCGATGCCAAGGCGGGGATTGCTCCAGCTGGTCAGCTCGTCATGGCCGAGCAGCCGGTGCCGGAGGCGGGCAGGGACGAAGCCGAGCAGGCGGCGCGATGCGGCTGGACCGTCCCAAAGCAGCAGTACGGGCGCGTCGCGGAAATCGACGAGATGCTGGGCGGCGGGGAGGGCGAAATCGGGCTCGAAGAACGGGTTCGGCTCGATGGCGCGGCCGGCGAGGTCGCGCCATTCTGCCTCGATTGCGGCGCAGGCGGCGAGCGAGCGGCGCTCGATCGAGAGCCCGGACGGGCCGGAGACGACGGCGCTCTGCTTGAGCGTCGTCTTCGCCGGAGCAACCGGGGAGGCGGCGAGGTTCGGCATGGCGCAGCCCTTTCGCGGCTCGCCTCGCTTCGGTGCGCTTCCGTGCCGGATCGGCACGCCGGCACAAGGCGAGGCGATGGTCTGCCCCAGACGAACCAAGAAGCGGGCCGGTCGGATTGGGTCAGGCGTGATGGTGGTGATGAGCCTCGGCCTGAGCCGGGGCGGAGCGGCCGAGGAAGGCCGACCAGAGCCGGGCGACCGTCTCCTCCTCCAGATCCTTGACGATCAGGACGAGGCGGGAGCGCCGGTCGGCATCGGGCCAGGCCGGCAGCAGCACGGGCGGATGCAGGATCTGCTGGACGGCATGGACGAGCAGCGGGCCTTCGGGGTCTTCGGCGAGCGCGACCAAGCCCTTCAGCCGCAGCAGCCTGGCGCCATGGGTCGAGCGCAGCAGGGTCCAGAACAGGTCGAAGGTCGCCTCGCGGATCGGTGCCTCGGCGGTCAGCGTGAAGGCGCGGATGCTGGCGTCATGACGGTTGACGTCGTGGTGATGATGGCCGTGACCGCCGTGACGGTGATGGCCGTGCAGGTCGTCATGATCGTGGTGATGATCGTCCAACGCTTCGGTCGCGAGCCAGCGGCGCAGTTCGTCCGGACGCGCGGCGATGTCGTAGAGGCCTGCGCCGACGATCGCCTCGGCGGGAGCATCGGGCGGCAGGATCGCGATGCCGGGATTGAGCTCACTCAGCCGCCTGCGCAGGGCTGTGACGGCTTCGGCATCGCTCGCGATGTCGGCCTTGGTCAGCACGAGCCGGTCGGCGGCGACGACCTGTCGGAGCGCCTCGGGATGGGCGTCGAGCGTCGCCATGCCATTGACCGCATCGACCAGCGTGACGACGCCGTCGAGCTTGTAGCGCAAGGCGAGATAGGGGTGGTTGATCAGAACGTTGAGGATTGGCGCGGGGTCGGCGAGGCCGGTGGTCTCGATCACCAGCCGCCGGAACGGTGCGATGCGGCCGTTGTCGAGCCGGCGCAGCAGGTCCTCCAGCGTGACGATCAGGTCGTCGCGGATGGTGCAGCACAGGCAGCCCGAGGCGAGCAGGATCATGCCGTCCTCGATGCCCTCGACGAAGAGATGGTCGAGGCCGATCTCGCCGAACTCGTTGACCAGCACGACCGTGTCGGCGAGCGCCGGGTCCTTGAGCAGGCGGTTGAGCAGCGTGGTCTTGCCGGCGCCGAGGAAGCCGGTCAGCAGCGTCAGCGGGATCGACTCGGGGCGTTGGGGCTGCGCGGACATCGGGGATCAGGTTCCGGGCGCGGCCACCGCCGGCAATCGGCGGGCTCGCTTTTGTTCCAATATTACATTGGCGATGATCGCGGCGACGACAAGGGCGCCGCCGGCATATTGCAGCGAGCCGACGCGCTCGCCGAGGAAGATTGCGGCGATCGCGACGGCGAAGACCGGCTCGGCGCAGAAGGCGAGCGCGGCTGGACCGGGGGCGACGCGGGCGAGCGCCAGCACCTGAAGCAGGAAGCCGATCAGATAGCCGCCTATGGTGATGGCGACCGCGATCGGCGCGAGCATCAGGGCCGAGGGCATCTGGAACAGGCCGGTGAGGGCGAGGATCGCCAGCGTCACCGGCAGGATGACGAGATGCGACCAGAACAGCTTCGGCAAGGTCCCGGTGTCGCCGCAGCGAGCCGCGGAAAAGAACTGGGCCGCGGCGAAGATGCTCGCGCCGAAGGCGAGTGCGAGGCCGCGCGGGTCGAGCCCATGCCAGTCCGGACCGACCACCATGGCGACGCCGAGGAAGGCGAGGAGTGCGATCGCGACCCGGTCGAGGCTGAAACGAGCCGCGGTGAAGAGCGGCTCGGTCAGCACGATCAGGATGGGGAAGGTGTAGAAGACTACGGCTGCGACCGTGATGGGCAGGAAGGCAACCGAGGAGAGATAGGCGCAGGCGGTCAGCGCCGTACTGACGCCGAACAGAGCGAGCGCCGGCCAGCGCTGGCGCGGCACTGCGTGGCTGGCTCGCCAGATGAGGGTGGCGCCGGCGACCAGCGCCAGCATCAGGAAGACGCGGTAGAAGACGATGAGCGGGCCGCTCAGCCCGGCCTGGCTGGCGAGCTGGGCGCTGACGATATTGGTGCCGAAGGCCGCGGCGGAGGCGAGCGCCAGTGCAAGGCCTTGCTGGACCGAGGACGCGCTAGGCTCCTGCACGTTGTAGCCCTCGGTCCGGGTATCGAGATCAGGCCTCGGGCTTTGAGGCCGGCTTCGCGCCCGGCCGCGCCGGCGGCTTCGCCAACGGCTTGGCCTGCGCCTGGCTCGGCTTGGCCTTGGCCGGAGCGGCCTTCTCCTGCTTCGGCTTGGTCAGCAGCGGCTTGGCGGCCGGCTTGTTCGCGGCCTTGATGCCGGCGGCGGCGCCGGGGCGCAGGCTGGCGGGCGTCGCGGCGCCGGGCTGGATCGCGCCCTGCAGGCGCATCGGGGCAGAGCCCAGCGTGGCGGCAGCGGGACGCTCCTCCGGTGTCGGCGTGACCGGCGCGAAGGCGGATGAGGAGGGCGGGATCGCGCCGTTGCGCGAAAGGGTGCGGGTGCCGGTGGCCAGGCTGGCCGCGACCGGCGCACCGGGCTGGATCGTCTCGCGCGCGACCTGAGTATCGGGCCTGGCAACGACGTTGGCGGCAAGCGGGGCCGAGGCGGAGCCCGGCGTGCGGCCGAAGGAGACCGGATACGGATCGAACTTGACGCGTGGGCCGAGCGTGATGCGGCCGGAGGGCGAGCGCGTCAGCACCGCGCCGGAGGCACCGGCCTGTGGGACGGCGGTGGCGAAACGATCGCCAGTGCCCTCGGCATTGCCGCCGATGCCGCTATTGGTCGAGACGAAGCTGATCGGCCCGGCCGATTCGACATCGTCGCCGAGCGCATGGCCGCCGCGGCGGACGCTGTCGCAGATGCTGTAGGCACGACCGCCATTGCCCGAGGGCATGCTGGCGATGCTGCCGCCGAAGCCGCCCCATTTGCCGAAACCGTCATCGAGCAACTGCGCCGCCTTGACGGTGCGCTCCGCGCCGGAATTGGCACCGAGGACGACGGCGATCAAGGTGCGGCCATTGCGCGTCGCGGTGGTGACGACGTTGAAGCCGGAGGCGCAAACGAAGCCGGTCTTCATGCCGCTGATGCCGTAATAGCGACCGACGAGCCCGTTGGTGTTGTTCAGCACCTGCTTGCCGAGCTGGACGGCGCCGGTGTTCCAGTAGTCGGAATAGCGGCCGAACTCGCTCATCAGCGCCATGGCAAGCACGGCGAGGTCGCGGGCGCTGCTCTGCTGGTCGGGATGGTGCCAGCCATTCGGATTGACGAAATGGGTGTCGTTCATGCCGAGCCGCTGGGCCTCGGCATTCATCATCGAGACGAAGGTCTCGACATTGCCGCCGACGCCTTCGGCGATGACATAGGCGATGTCGTTGGCCGACTTCACCATCATGATGCGCATGGCGTTGTCGAGCGTGATCTCCTGCCCGGCCCTGATATAGACCTTCACCCGCGGCTGGCTGGCGGCGAGCTTAGAGGCGGGGATCGCAGTCTCCAGACCAATCCTGCCCTCGCGCACGGCCTTGAGTGCGAGATAGAGCGTCATCATCTTGGTGGTGGAGGCCGGATGCCAGGCTTGCGTCGGGTTCTCGCTCGACAGAACGGCGCCGCTCGAGGCGTCGACCACCACGCTCGTGCCGGCTTTGGCCGGGACGGCGATAGCGAGGAGCGAGGCGAGGCTTGCGCCGGCGGCGAGGCGGAACGAGATCATCGGTTGGGGTCTGAACCTGTCTTGGCGGGGGGCGAGGGGCTTCAACGCGATGCTTGAGGCATTTTCGAGACGGCGGGCGACAATCCTGCCTCGCTCATGACGCATACCTACCCTTCATCGGGCGATTTGCCTAGCGCGGCTTACCGGTCCAAAGCATCGACGGTGCTTTTTCAGCGGGATCTTTGCGCGTGAGCCTCACCCTGTTGTGGATACCGGTGACGCTGGCCGCCTCGCTGCTGCAGACCGCGCGCAACCTGACCCAGCGCTCGCTGACCGAAGTGATCGGCGTCGTCGGAGCGACGCAGGTGCGCTTCCTGTTCGGACTGCCCTTCGCGCTGATCTTCCTCGTCCTGGTCTGCCTCGGCAGCAGTGCCCTGCCGCCGATGCCCGATCTGCGCTCCTTCGCCTTCGCCCTGTTCGGCGCGCTGACCCAGATCCTGGCGACAGCGCTGATGCTGGCGGCGATGCGCGAGCGCTCTTTCGCGGTGGCGACCGCCTACACCAAGACCGAGCCGGTCCAGGTCGCGATCTTCGGCGCGGTGCTGCTCGGCGACGCCTTGGGCTGGGCGAAATTTGCGGCGATCGTCGTCGCCACTGCCGGCGTGGTGCTGATGTCGTGGAAGCCGGGAGACAAGCTCAGCGCGGCGGGTCTGCGCCCGGCGGCGCTCGGGATCGGCGCCGGCGCCGCCTTCGCGCTCTCGGCGATCGGCTTTCGCGGTGCGATCCAGGCCCTGCCGGAAGGCCACTTCCTGATGCGGGCGACCACGATCCTGGCGCTCGGTCTCGCACTGCAGACCCTGATCCTGACGCTCTACATGCTCGTCGCCAATCGCAAGGCATTGGTGCTCAGCCTGCGCAATTGGCGCCGCTCGCTCACCGCCGGCTTCCTCGGCGCCGCCGCCTCGCAATGCTGGTTCCTCGGCTTTTCGCTGACCACGGCAGCGAATGTCCGCACGCTGGCGCTGGTCGAGGTGCCGCTGGCGCAGATCGCCTCGCGCCGGATCTTCTCGGAAGGCACGAGCTGGCGCGAGCTTGCCGGCATGGCGATGATCGTCGTCGGCGTCGGCTTTCTGCTCGCCCTGTCCGTGGGGTAGGGCAGGGCCGCAAGCCGGGCGCTTGACACCCGGCCCCATCGTGGGCCTTTCCTCGCACAGGAGGAATGCGCGCTTGCCGGCTTGTGGCCACGAGTGCGCGGATGCAGATATCGTGTATCTGCACATCAACCAGGAGATGGCCATGAGCGCTGCAATCGTCGGCTGGGCACATACCCCCTTCGGCAAGCAGGACACCGAGACGGTCGAGAGCCTGATCGTGCGCGTCGCGACCGACGCGCTGGTCGATGCCGGCATCACCGCCGACCAGGTCGACGAGATCGTGCTCGGCCATTTCAACGCTGGCTTCTCGGCCCAGGACTTCACCGCCTCGCTCGTGCTGCAGGCCGATCCGGCGCTGCGCTTCAAGCCGGCGACGCGCGTCGAGAACGCCTGCGCCACCGGCTCGGCCGCGGTGCATCAGGGCGTGCGCGCGATCAAGGCCGGCGCCGCCAAGGTTGTGCTGGTCGTCGGTGTCGAGCAGATGACGACGACGCCCGGACCGGAGATCGGCAAGAACCTGCTGAAGGCTTCCTATCTCGCGCAGGAGAGCGACGTTCAGGGTGGCTTCGCCGGTGTCTTCGGCAAGATCGCCTCGTCCTATTTCCAGCGCCATGGCGACCAGTCGGACGCGCTCGCCATGATCGCGGCGAAGAACCACAAGAACGGCGTCGACAACCCTTATGCCCAGATGCGCAAGGATCTCGGCTACGCCTTCTGCCGCGAGGAAAGCGAAAAGAACCCTTACGTCGCCGGCCCGCTGAAGCGCACCGATTGCTCGCTGGTCTCGGACGGCGCCGCCGCGCTCGTGCTCGCCGACGAAGAGACCGCCAAGACCATGCGCCGTGCCGTCGGCTTCCGCGGCATGGCCCATGTCCAGGATTTCCTGCCGCTGTCGCGCCGCGACATCCTGAAATTCGAGGCCGGCGCGCGCGCCTGGCAGCAGGCGCTGGCTGGTGCCGGCGTTGCGCTCGACGATCTCTCCTTCGTCGAGACGCATGACTGCTTCACCATCGCCGAGCTGCTCGAATACGAGGCGATGGGCCTGACCAAGGAAGGCGACGGCGCCCGCGCCATCAAGGAAGGCTGGACGCAGAAGGGCGGCAAGCTGCCGGTCAACGTCTCCGGCGGCCTCAAGGCCAAGGGCCATCCGATCGGCGCGACCGGCGTGTCGATGCATGTGCTCTCGGCCATGCAGCTCGTCGGCGAAGCGCCGGAGGGCATGCAGGTGCAGGATGCCCGCCTCGGCGGCATCTTCAACATGGGCGGAGCTGCGGTCGCGAACTACGTCTCGGTGCTCGAGCGGGTGAAGTGAGTCAAAGGGCTGCCGTCGAATCTGCGTCGGCAGCCACTGTAAAACTGGCCGGAGGGGCGGCGTGATCATCTTCTTCGCGCTGCTACCGGCTTATGTGCTGTCGATCTTCTATCGCTCCTTCCTGAGCGTGATCGCCGCACCGGTGATGGGCGACCTCAACATCGGGCCGGCCGAGTTCGGCACGCTCGGCGCCGCCTGGTTCATGGCGTTCGCGCTGGCGCAGTTTCCCGTGGGCTGGGCGCTCGACCGCATCGGGCCGCGCCGGACCGTGGCGGCGACCATGGCGGTCGGCAGCGTCGGCGCTTTCCTGTTCGCGCAGGCGGGCAATGCCAACATCGCCACGGCGGCGATGGCGCTGGTCGGGATCGGCTGCTCGCCGATCTTCATGGCCTCGCTCTACCTGTTCGCTCGGACGCAGGCGCCGGCACGCTTCGGCCTGTTGACCTCGATCTTCATCGGCCTCGGCTCGCTCGGCAATCTCGTCGGTGCGGCGCCGCTGGCCTTGGCGGCGCAGGCCTATGGCTGGCGCCCGACCATGCTCGCCTTCGCGGTGGCATTCCTGCTGGCGACCGTGCTCGCCGCGATGCTGGTGCGTGATCCCCCACCGGTCACCGACGCCTCAGGCAAGCATGAGGGACTGCTGCAGGGGCTGAAGAGCATCGCCGCGATTGGGCCGCTCTGGCTGCTCGCGCCGATCACCCTCGTCGGCTATGCGATCATCGCGACGGCGCGAGGTCTGTGGATCGCGCCTTATATGATGCAGGTGCATGGGCTCGATGGCATCGCCGCTGGGCATGCGACGCTGGGCATGGCGACGACCATGATCATCGGCGCCTTCGTCTATGGCGGCCTGCAGAAGCGGGCGGGTCGCAGCAAGGCGCTGGTCGCCTGGGGGACGATCGCGACCGGAATAGGCTTTGGCCTGCTCGCACTCGTCGGCGAGCACTCCATGCTCGGCGCCGTCGCCCTATTCGCGCTCGTCGGGGCAACCGGCTTCACCTATGCGATCCTGATGGCGCATGCGCGCGAGTTTTTTCCCGCGCATCTGGTCGGACGCGGCATGACCTTCATCAATTTCCTGTTCATCGCCGGGGCCGGGTTGATCCAGTGGGGCTCCGGCTCGTTCGTCGCGGCGCAGCGAGCAGCCGGGCACGACGCGGCGTCGGCCTTCGCCAACATGCACTGGGGCTTCGCGGCGCTGCTGCTGGTCTCGACCGCGATCTATCTGGCGACCCCGGAGCGGAAGGCGGCCTGAGGCTCACTTGCCGCGTGCTTCGCCCGGCACCATGTATTACCGTTTCTGCGGCAGGTAATACCGGAGGAGCCATGGCGACGACTGTGACCAGCAAGGGGCAGGTGACGATCCCGAAACCGGTGCGCGACAGGCTCGGCATCGGACCGGGCAGCGCAGTCGAGTTCGAGCTGATGGAGGACGGGCGTTTCGCGCTCGTGCGAGCCGATGGCAAGACGCCGCCGAGCCGGTTCGAGAAGTGGCGAGGGATCGCCGGACCGGGAATGACCACGGATGAGATCATGAAGCTGATGCGCGGCGAGCCGTGAGCTGCACGCTCGTCGACACAAATGTGCTTCTGGATATCGTCACCGATGATCCGGAATGGGCTGCTTGGTCGCTCAGCCAGCTCGATCTGGCAATGGCGAGGGGCCGGCTCGGGATTAATAATGTGATCTATGCCGAACTGTCAGTCCGCTTTGACAGAATCGAACAGCTTGAAGCGATGCTGGACGATATCCGGGCGGAGTTGCTCCCCATGTCACGTCCGGCGCTTTTCCTTGCCGCGAAGGCTTTCAGGCGCTACCGGCAGTCTGGTGGTGGCCGTACCGGGGTTCTGCCGGATTTCTTCATTGGGGCGCAGGCCGCCGTCGCGCAGCTGCCGCTCCTCAGCCGCGATGCGCGACGCTATCGCAGCTATTTTCCGGAGGTCGAGCTGATCGCTCCGGACATGTGACGCTCACCCCTCCCCGGGTGCCCGCGCCGCGATCGCCAAGGCGTGCACCCCACCGGCGAGTTCTTCCGCCAGCGCGGCGTTGACCAGGCGATGGCGTTCGAGCCGGCTTTTGCCAGCGAAGGCGGGCGAGATGATCTCGACGCGGAAATGCGTCTCGCCGCCCTCGCGCCAGCCGGAATGGCCGTGATGCTGATGGGATTCGTCGATCACCTTGAGCTGCTTGGGCGCGAGCTGAGTGGTGAGCTTGCCGGCGATCCGGTCGGCCATGGTCGGCATATGGGGTCTCTCGTGTTGCTTGCTCGGCTTCCAGGGCAGTCTCATAGTCCCTGACAAGCGGGGCGGAAACGCGTCTTTCGGTCGGAGGCGGTGATGGTGACGATCTGGCGCATGCTCGCCTTGGCGCTTTGCCACGCCGCGACGCCGGCATTTGCTCAGGATGAGGGGCGCGTCGCCGACTACAAGCAGAGCGAGGCGGTACTGGCGCGCTATAAGCCGGTGCCGATCCCGCTCGCGGCGCCCTCGCTGACGCGCGGCACGCCCGGGCTGACGACGCAAGCCGAGCTCGAAGCCTTCCTTGCCGACCTCGCGGCCAGAGCCTCAGGTCGCGTCGTGCTCGGTTCGCTCGGCCAATCGCAGCAGGGGCGCGACCTGCCCTATCTGATCTTCTCGAAGGAAGGGCTGAAGGACCCCGCCGCGCTAAAGACTCTGGGGCGGCCGGTCGTCTGGTTCGTGGGCCAGCAGCACGGCAACGAGCCGGCGGGGGCCGAGGCGATGCTGGCGCTGGCGCATGATCTGGCGACGAGCGACCTCGGCGGCGTGCTCGACAAGCTCGTCGTGGTGATCGTGCCGCGAAGCAATCCCGATGGGGCAGCGGCCGACAAGCGGCCGGGCGCTAGCGGCTTCGACCTCAACCGCGACCATCTGCTGCTGACCCTGCCGGAGACGAAGGCGCTGCACACCAAGCTCGCTGAATTGCCGCCCGACGTGATCGTCGACGTGCACGAATTCTCGGTGGCTAATCGCTGGCTGGAGAAGTTCGGTGGGCTGAATGCCGCCGACGCGATGATCCTCTACGCCACCAATCCCGCCGTGCCCGCTCCGACGACCAGGATTGCGGCGGAGATGATCAAGCCGGCCATGGACAAGGCGATGGCGCAGAAGGGCCTGACCTCGTTCTGGTATTTCACCACGAGCTATCGCAAGGACGACAAGCTCGTCTCGATGGGCGGCAATGCGCCCGGCATCGCGCGCAACCTGTTCGGGCTCTCCGGCGCGGTCTCCTTCCTGATCGAGACACGCGGTGTCGGACTGCAGCTGGAGAATCTGGAGCGCCGCATCGCCACGCATTATGTGATCGCGCGCGCCGTGCTCGATACGGTCGCGAACAACGACAAGGCCGTATTGGGCGCGGTGAAAGAGGCGCGCGCCGAGCTGGCGCGCAACCAGGGCGAACTGATCGTCGCCCATCGCATCGCCACCGAGAAGGTCGAGATCCCGCTGGTCGATCCGGCGACCGGTGCCGACATGCCGACCCCGGTCGAGTTCCGCGACTCGCGCAAGGTCACGGTGACGAGCCGCCGGGCACGGCCGGCGGGCTATCTCATCCTGCCGGCGGGGCAGGCGGCGCTCGATGCGCTCAAGCTCAAGGGTATTGCCAGCTGCGCGCTCGGCAGTTCGGCGACGCTCGAGGTCGAGGCCTTCATGGTCGAGCAGAAGGGGCCGGTAAAGAAGATCGACCGCGAGAACATCAACCCGGACCAGGCGGTGAAGGTCGAGCTCAGGCCGCGCCGGCTCGAGGTTCCGGCCAATGCCGTCTTCGTGCCGATGACACAGGCGGGGGCCAATGTGATCGCCGCCTCATTGGAGCCGGATTCTCCGGGCTCTCATGTCGGCGTCGGGGTGGTGGAAACCGCGCCGGCTTCCGGCGAGGCGCCGATTTATCGTGTGCCGCGCGGGACGAAGCTCACGCTCGCGGCCGGAGGCGATGCGGCCTGCGGCCGTTGAGTTTGATGCGTGGAAATACTATCTAGGAGAAGTTCCGGCGGCTTCGGTTGAGCCGGGTTCCTTAAGCAATCGAGGTCAAGCTGTCGTCGAGGCGATTGGCTTGCTGCAGGTGCGGAGCGATCCGCGCAGCGGCCGGCTTGTCGACGCAGCGTTCCGCCCGCATAACCATGAGACGATGAACTTCAACTCGCGCCTTTTTGACCGGATCAGGATCGGCCCTTCCGAGGCGGAAGAGGTGGTCGAGGCCGATGCGCGCCATTGCGACCATCCGGGCTGCACCAAGGCGGGCGAGTTCCGCGCGCCGATGGGCCGCGGCAAGGAAGGCAAGTTCTTCCAGTTCTGCCTCGAGCATGTGAAGGCCTACAACGCGACCTACAACTACTTCTCCGGCATGAATGACGAGGCGCTCGCGGCTTACGCCAAGCAGGAGGAGATCGGCCACCGGCCGACCTGGAAGCTCGGCGTCAATGCGAGCGCAGCCCGGATGGCGCAGCGCGGGCGCGTTACTGGCGGCCAAGAGGGCGCGGAAGTCGAAGACGCATTCGGCCTGTTCCGCAACCGCGTCCGCCGCGAGCAGGAGCGGCCAGAGTCACGCGTCGGCGTCGTCGCGAAGAAGGCGCTGGAGACGCTGGATCTCGACGAGAGCGCCGACCGCGTCGCGATCAAGGCGCGCTACAAGGAATTGGTGAAGCGCTTCCATCCCGACGCCAACGGCGGCGACCGATCGCGCGAGGGCCGGCTGCAGGAAATCCTCAAGGCCTATCAGACGCTGAAGAGCAGCGGCCTGGCCTAGCGCGGCTTCCGCGGGGTTCACCGACGCCGACAGGCATTCGCAAAAATCAGCACAAGCTGGAGAGGCCATGACGACGGATTCGCAGGTGATCGCTCCCGCCGATGCGGAGGAGCGTCGGCGCAAACCGCCTGTCGTGGTCTATCCCAATGGCAGCCTGCCCGGCGCCGACATGGCGATGTTGGCGCGAGCCCGCCAGACCCTGACCAAGCGCGACGAGATCATCGTACCGCCGCGCGAGGCCGGCAGCTTCCGCGTGCCGAAGGGCCACTTCTTCCGGGTCGTCAGCATCGAGGGGCCGCAGGTCGGCGACCTCAATCTGTGGAATGCTGATGATCTCGATGAGCGCTTCTTCAGCGGCAAGACGCGGGCTCTACACGCGACCCATGTCGGGCTGGGCGACCGACTCTGGAGCAACTTGCCGTACCTCCGGCCGATGGCGACGATCACCCATGACACCCTCGGCTGGTATGGCTTCGACGAGGATGGCGCCGGCGTGCACGACGTGATCGGAACGCGCTGCGATCCCTATACTCATCGGCTGCTCGGTGATGGCGGCGATTACCACCATTGCTGCCATTCGAATCTCGCCCGCGCCCTCGGCCAGGCGAGGGGGCTGTCGGCGCGCGAGGTCGAGCATCACGTCCACGACGTGCTCAACGTCTTCATGTGCACGGGCTTCACCCGCGACACGCAGCAATACTTCATGAAGGCGAGCCCGGTTCGGCCTGGCGATTTCCTCGAGCTCTTCGCCGAGATCGATCTGCTCGGGGCGATCTCGGCCTGTCCGGGCGGCGATTGCGGCCAGACCCATTCGAGTGACGTCGCCGTCTGCCACCCGCTCAAGGTCGAGATCTACGAAGCCGACCCGGCGACGCTCGCAGGCTGGCGCTCGCCGCAGCGCAGCCCCTATGGGCGCAGCCACGGCGAGGCTGGCTGAAATTCGTCATTGCGAGGAGCGTAGCGACGAAGCAATCCAGGACGGCGGCGCTCTGCGGCACCTGGATTGCTTCGCTGCGCTCGCAATGACGGAAGCCGTCGAGCCTCAGTTCTTCAGCAGCGAATTCATCCCGTCGGTGTCGAGATTGTCCGAGCCGCGCACGCTGCTGCGCTCGGTCGAGCTCGGCTGATCGTCCTGGCCGCCGCCCGAGGCGACCGAGCCGCCGCCATCCGCGGCTGGGGCCTGCCCGCCCGCGCCGGCCATCTTGCGCAGCAGCGGGCTGGCCTGGAGCAGAGCCGTCATGCTGGTCGCGGTGTTGTAGCTGTTGGGATCATTGGGGGCGAGGCCGCCCTGCTTGTGCAGGGCGATGCCGGCATTGCCGGCGTTGTAGAGCAGCGAGCCGGAGGAGCCGCCGAGCGTGTCGCAACGGTGGCGCATCTCGGCCGCGTCGCCCTGCTGGCGCGTCGCCATGCAGCGGAAGCGGCTCATCACCTTGGGCCGGCCGGCCGGATGGTGGATCACCATCAGCGAGGGGGCGCCGCCGGTCGGCGTCGCCGCGAGCTTGACCGAGCCATAGGTCGCGGTCGGATTGCCCTTCGCTTTGACGATGGCGTAGTCGAGATTGGCATTGAACTCGACCGGCTTCGCGTCGAGCTCGAAGACTTTCGCTCCTTTGCCGTCCTGCGTCAGGAAATCCATGACGATGATGGCGCGCACCGGCGTCATCTCGCCGCTCTGCGGCAGGCAGTGATGGTTGGTGAGGACGTAGTCGCCCGGCAGCAGCTCGCCGGTGCAATGGGCGCCAGACTGCTTGCCGGTCTTGTTGTCCTTCAAGAGGATGTCGAGACGCCCGACGGGCTTGGCCATCCTGGCGAGCGGGTCGCGCTGATCAAGCTCCGCGATCGGCTCGAAGGCGCCCTTGTTGTTTTCGATATGGGTCGCGGCGTCGCCGGTGCTCTGCCGCCTGGGCATGCTGACCTTGCCGAAGTCGCTGGGATCGAAGCCCATGGTCTGGGCTGCGGCGGGGGCCGCAAGGGCAAGGCCCATGGCGCCGATGAAGGCGGCGCGAATATTGGTCCCTGTCAAATTGGTCTGCAGCCATGCGGGCATGCGCTTCTTCCTCTCCTCAAGCGGGTCCCTCGCGGCCCAGCCGACAACCGTCTTCAGGCACGGACCGGCGCCGCGCGAAGCGGGCACGATCGAGCAGCACCGGGACGATAGTCGTCCGCACGCGCTTGGGAAACCCTGAGCGATTTTCGCACGAGCCAGAAGCTGGGGAGGCGACCGGCCCTCAGCGCTCCTTGGCCGCCAGTCCGGCGACGTCGGCGATGATGCCGTCGAGGGCGAAGTCCTTCGGCGTGTAGACCCGGGCCACACCCATGTTCTTCAGCGCGTTCTCGTCGTCGGGCGGGATGATGCCGCCGACGACGACCGGCACGTCCATGCCGGCGACGCGCAGCCGCGCCGTGACGTCGCGCACCAGCGGCAGATGCGAGCCGGAGAGGATGGAGAGGCCGATGATGTCGGCCTCGGTCTCCTGCGCCTGCGTCACGATCTCCTCCGGCGTCTGGCGGATGCCGCCATAGGAGACCTGCATGCCGGCGTCGCGGGCGCGCACCGCGATCTGCTCGGCGCCGTTCGAATGGCCATCGAGGCCGGGCTTGCCGACGAGGAAACGCGGCGGCCGGCCGAGCCGCTCGGTCGCCTTGGCGACGGCGGCCTTGACGGTAGCGAGGCCGGCATCGTCGCCGAGCTTGGTAGTGTCGACGCCGGTAGGGGCGCGGTACTCGCCAAAAATCTCGCGCAGGGTCTGCGCCCATTCGCCGGTGGTGACGCCGGCCTTGGCGCAGGCGATCGAGGCCGGCATGACATTGCGGTCCTCTTTGGCGGCGCCGGCGAGCTCGGCGAGCGCGGCGTCGACCGCCTTGCCGTCGCGCGCGGCGCGCCAGGCCTTCAGCCGGCCGACGGCCTCGATCTCGACCGAATCCGGCACGGTGACGACGGCGCCGTCGCCGGCTGAGAGCGGCGAGGGCTCGCTGGTGGTGAACTTGTTGACGCCGACGACGATCTGCTCGCCACGCTCGATCGCCTCGATGCGCTTGGCACCGTTCTCGACCAGCGCCATCTTCATGTAGCCGCTCTCGACGGCGGCAAGCGCCCCGCCCATCGCATCGATCTTCGCCAGCTCCTCCAGTGCGGCCGCCTTCAGCGCCTCGACCTTGGCGTCGATCTCCTTCGAGCCGTCGAAGATATCGCCGAATTCGAGCAGGTCGGTCTCATAGGCCAGCACCTGCTGCATGCGCAGCGACCATTGCTGGTCGAAGGGGCGGGGCAGGCCGAGCGCCTCGTTCCAGGCCGGGAGCTGCACGGCGCGGGCGCGGGCCTTCTTCGACAGCGTCACCGCCAGCATCTCGATCAGGATGCGATAGACATTGTTCTCGGCCTGCGGCTCGGTCAGCCCGAGCGAGTTGACCTGCACGCCATAGCGGAAGCGGCGATGCTGCTCCTCCAGCACCTGGAAGCGCTTCAGCGTGATCTCGTCCCAGAGATCGACGAAAGCCCGCATCTTGCAGAGCTCGGTGACGAAGCGCATGCCGGCATTGACGAAGAAGGAGATGCGGCCGACGACGCTGCCGAACTCCTCGGGCGCAACCTCCGGCCGGGCCCTGATCGACTCGAGCAAGGCGATCGCGGTCGCCAGCGCGAAGGAGAGTTCCTGCACCGGCGAGGCGCCGGCCTCCTGCAGATGGTAGGAGCAGACGTTCGTCGGGTTCCATTTCGGCAGTTCGCGCGCCGTGAACACGACGATGTCGGTGGTCAATCGCATCGAGGGCCGCGGCGGGAAGACATAGGTTCCGCGCGACAGGTATTCCTTGACGAGGTCGTTCTGGGTCGTGCCCTGCAAGGCGGCGCGGTCGGCGCCCTGCTCGTCGGCGGTGGCGATGTAGAGCGAGAGCAGCCAGGCCGCCGTCGCGTTTATCGTCATCGAGGTGTTCATCTGCGCCAGCGGGATCTCCGCGAACAGAGCCCGCATGTCGCCGAGATGGGTAATCGGCACGCCGACCTTGCCGACCTCGCCGCGCGAGAGGACATGGTCGGGATCGTAGCCGGTCTGGGTCGGCAGGTCGAAGGCGACGGAGAGGCCGGTCTGGCCCTTGGCGAGATTGGTCCGGTAGAGCTTGTTCGATTCGGACGCATCGGAATGGCCGGCATAGGTCCGGAAAATCCAGGGCTTGTCGCGCTGGACCTGATTCCGAAGCGGATCGATCGCGTTCATGGTCGCTCCCTGCCGTGCCGTCTTGATGTGCTCGTGCAATCTCGATTGTTGCACTGCAGCGAAGATAACGCCAGTGGCCCGCGGCGTCGCCTACGACATTGGGCGGAGGCGGGGCGAACGGAAATCACGGCACGCCAGGGTTGCGGCCACGGCATGCGCGAGCGGCCATCCTGTCCGTTGACGGTCTTCGGCGAGCACTCGCAGATTGCTGCCAGCCGCAGGGACAACCCTGCGCAACGATCAAGCGACGCACCCGACGCAAGACGCCCTGCCGGTCAGGCAGGATGGCGCGTGGTGGTGACGTCGCTGCAATGGAGGAAACGATGTCGAAAGCGATCATGCTCGCCGCCGCGCTGACTGCTGCTCTAGCGCCGGCCGCTCTGGCGCAGGCGCCGGCCGGCGACCGCTGGACGATCATTCATGCAGGCTCGGTGCTCGCCGTGCCCGGCACATCGGCCCGGGGCAAGACCAGCATCATCATCAAGAACAGCCTGATCCAGGAGCTCGAGGATGGTTTCGTCGCGGCCGACAGCATCGGCGCACCAGCGCAGGCGGTGACCGTCGTCGATCTCGGCGAGCGCTATGTGCTGCCGGGCCTGATCGATTCTCATGTCCACATCACCTCGGAGCGGGCGCGCGACACCGAGCTGCAGCGCGTCAAGAAGACCGGCGAGAACGTCGCGCTCGACGGCGTGGTCTATGCGCGGCGCACGCTCGATGCCGGCTTCACCACGGTGCGCGACCTCGGCTCACGCGGCGCGCCGGCGCTCGCCCTGCGCGATGCGATCCGCCGGGGGCAGGTGCCCGGGCCGCGCATCGTCGCGGCCGGCCAGTCGATCTCGGCGACCGGCGGCCATTCCGACATCAACGGTTTCGCGCCCGACGTTTTCTCGGAGCTCGGCGAGAACATCTGCAATGGCCGCGAGCAGTGCCGCCATGCGGCCCGCAACCAGATCAAGCGCGGCGCTGACGTGATCAAGATCACCGCGACCGGCGGCGTGCTGAGCAATACGGCAGCCGGCACCGGCAAGCAGATGTTCGACGACGAGCTCGAGGGTGTCGTCGAAGCCGCCCATGCCATGGGACGCAAGGTGGCGGTGCACGCTCATGGCGCCGACGGTGTCAATGCGGCGCTGCGGGCGGGTGTCGATTCGATCGAGCACGGCACCTACCTCAACGACGAGTCGATCGCGCTGTTCAAGAAGAGCGGCGCCTATCTCGTTCCGACCGTGCTGGCCGGCGCGACCGTGGTGCGAATGGCGGATGAGGAGGGCTTCCTGCCGCCGGCGGTGCGCGACAAGGCCCGCCAGGTCGGGCCGCTGATGCTCGACATGCTCGGGCGCGCCTATCGTGGCGGCGTCAAGATCGCCTTCGGCACCGATACCGGCGTCAGCGAGCATGGCAACAATGCCGAGGAGTTCGCGCTGATGGTCAAGGCCGGGATTCCGGCCGATATCGCGATCCGGATGGGGACGGTCGATGCCGCCGATCTGCTCGGCCTCTCCAAGCAGATCGGCACGCTCGAGCCCGGCAAGGCCGCGGACGTGATCGCGGTCGCCGCCGACCCAACCAGGGACATCACCGAATTGCAGCGCGTGCTGTTCGTGATGAGCAATGGCCGCGTCCACAAGGCGGCGCCGGCCAAGGTCGCGGCGAAGCAGTAAGGCCGAGTGGCGCGGCGACACATCGTCGTTGCGCCCGTCCTGGGCCCGCTGCGTGAGTGGCCCTGCGCACCGCCCGTGCAATCATTGCGCGGGCGCCATTGTTTCGGGCCTGTTACACAGGCGCAGGCGGGTAACCGTCCCGATCGAAGCGACAATGGTGCAAGCGTTATGATGATTTCGGATGGCCGGCAGCCGGGCGGGCGGCCGGCTTTCGCCAGCTGGCTCTCGACCGGCAACAGCATCACCCAGCAATTCATGGCGATCGGCGGGCGGCCGGATGTCGTCAGCCTCGCCGGCGGGCTGCCGGCCTCCGAGATCTACCCCGTCGAGGCGATCGCCGCGGCGCAGGAGCGGGCGCTGACGCGCTGGGGCACGCAGATCCTCGAATATGGGGCGATCGAAGGCCTGCCTGCGCTGCGGGCTGCGATTGCCGAGCGTTTCAGCGCCACGACCGGGCGCCGCTTCGGTCCGGAGAACGTGCTGCTGACGACGGGCGCGATGCAGGGGCTCGACCTCGTCGGCAAGGCGCTGGTCGATCCCGGCGAATTGATCCTCTCGCAATTCCCGACCTATCTCGGTGCGCTCGACGCCTGGCGCCCGCGCATGCCGCGCTATGAGAGGCTCGACTGGAGCCTGCAGGCGCGCGGGCACGATGCGGCGTTGCGGCAAGCCAAGTTCGTCTATGCCGTGCCGAATTATTCCAATCCGACCGGCGCGCTGGTCTCGCAGGATGAGCGCGCCGCCCTGCTCGACAAGGTCGAGGCGGCCGGAATCTGGCTGCTCGAGGACGATCCCTATCTGCCGCTGCAATTCGACGGGCCGGCCGGGCCGAGCCTTCTTGCCCATCACGCGCAGCGCCATCCGAACGGCGCCTATGCCGGGCCGGTGATCTATCTGGGCACGTTGTCGAAGAGCCTGGCGCCGGGCCTGCGCGTCGGCTGGGTCGTGGCCGAAGCCTCGCTGATCGCGACGCTGGCGCTGGCCAAGCAGTCGACCGACATCGCCTCGAGCCTGCTGACGCAGGCGATCGCGCTGGAGATGATCGAGAGCGACTTCGAGGCGCAGCACATCCCGAAGATCGTCGCGACCTATCGCGAGCGCCGCGATGCGCTCTGCGCCGCCGCGGCGGAGCATCTCTCCGACTGGTTCGAGTGGGAGGTGCCGCCGGGCGGCATGTTCGTCTGGATGCGGGCCAAGGATGAGGCGATCGACACCGACGCGCTCTATGCCCATGCTCTGGCTGAGAACGTCGCCTTCGTGCCGTCGAGCGTGTTCGATCCCTCGGGCGCCCTGAAGAGCGCGATGCGGGTCAATTTCACCCGCTCGCCACCAGAGGTGCTGGTCGAGGGCGTGCGCCGGTTGGAGCGGGCGGTGCGCCGCCTGCTCGCCGAGAGGCCCGGCCGGGCGGCGTGAGCTCAATCAAAGAAAAGCCAAGGAAACGCTAATGCCGACCCGTCTCGCCACGCCCGCCCATCCGCGCCTGCCGCAAGGCCTCATCGACGCCTGGCAAGCGGTGCCGAGCTCGGTTATCGCTGACCAGCTCGGCGGCACCGGCCATGCCGATCCAGCGATCCGGCCGACCCGGCCCTTCGCGCCAGGCAAGCGCCTGGTCGGACAGGCGATCACGGCCTGGTGCGAGCCGGCCGATTACGGGCCGGTGCACCATGCGATCAGCGTCGCCGAGCGCGGCGACGTCATCGTGGTCGCGGCCGGCGGGCGCAAGGATGCGGCGATGATCGGCGACCTGCTCGGCGGTGCCGCCCGGCGCAAGGGCATTGCCGGCGTCGTCGTCGACGGCGCGGTGCGCGATGTCGGGCCGGTGTCGCAATGGCCGGACTTCGTCTTCTTCTCGCGCTGGATCATGCCGCGCGGCCCATCTTCCATGGAGCGCGGGATCGTCAACGGGCCGATCGTCTTCGGCGGCGTCGCCGTCCAGCCGCATGACCTCGTCGTCGGCGACGATGACGGCCTCGTCTTCGTACCGCACGGGCTGGTCGAGGCGAAGCTTGCGCCCTGCCTGGCGCGGGTGAAGGCCGAGGCCGAATGGGAGGTGCTGCTCGCCGGCGGTGCCTCGACGGTCGAGACCTTCAAGGTGCCGCCGATGGAGACGCTCTGATCCCGCGGCCCAACTGCTCAGCCCTCATCCTGAGGAGCCGCGCAGCGGCGTCTCGAAGGAGGGTTCAGGAGGCTCCGGAACCATCTGGAGCATCCTTCGAGACGCGCCCTGCGGGCGCTCCTCAGGATGATGGCTGAGGAATGGGGTCTCTGAGTAGCCCTCAGAAGCTCTCGACCCAGGGCCTGAGCTCGACCTCGAGCGACCAGGCGCTGCGCGGCTGCCGGAGCACGTCGAGATAGCTCTGGGCGATGGCGTCGGGATCGAGCGTGTTGTCGCTCGTATCGGGGTGGCGGCTGCTGCGCACGGCGCCGTCGATGACGAAATGCGCGACATGGATGCCCTTCGGCCCGAGTTCGCGCGCAGCGCTCTGGGCAAGGCCTCGCAAGGCGAACTTGCCCATGGCGAAGGGCGCCGACAGCGCAAACCCCTTGATGCCGGCGGTAGCACCCGTCAGCAGGATAGCGCCGCGGCCATGCGGCAGCATGCGTTTCGCCGCCTGCTGCGTCACCAGGAAGGCGCCATAGGCGGTGACGGCGAGCGCCTGCGCGACCGCTGCGGGATCGAGCTCGGCGATCGGCCCACGCAGGCGGCCGCTGGCGTTGTAGATGACGATATCGGGCTCGCCGATCCCGTCGTCCGCAGCCTCGAACAGTCCGGAGACGGCGGCCGGATCGGAGGCATCGACCTGGAAGGTCGCGGCGCCGGTCTCGGCCGCGAGCGCTGTGAGCTTCTCGGTATTGCGGGCGGCAAGGCCGACCTTGACGCCTTGCGCGGTCAGCGCGCGGGCAAGCGAGGCGCTGATGCCGGAGCCAGCTCCGACGATCAGGGCGCTGCGATCGGGCAGGGAGGTCATCGCGAGGTCTCCGTTCAGGCGGCGGCGGGGACGGGCTTGGCTTCGCCGCCGCGCATCATGATGCAGAAGCCGGCGGCGAAGAGGCAGAGCGCGCCGGCAATGAAGAAGGCGGGCAGGTAGCTGTCATAGACGGTGCGGCTGAAGCCGGCGCCATAGGCGGCGAAGGCGGCGCCGAGCTGGTGGCCGGTGAAGACCCAGCCGAAGACGAGCGTCGCCTTCTCGCCGAAGCGGTCGGCAGCGATCTTGATCGTCGGCGGCACGGTCGCGACCCAGTCGAGCCCGTAGAAGATCGCGAAGATCGAGAGGCCGTAGAAGGAGAAGTCGGTGAAGGGCAGGAAGAGCAGCGAGAGCCCGCGCAGGCCGTAATACCAGAACAGCAGCCAGCGGCTGTCATAGCGGTCCGAGAGCCAGCCGGAGCCGACCGTGCCGAGGAAGTCGAAGATGCCGATCACCGCGAGCACGCTCGCCGCCGTCACCGCCGCCATGCCGTAATCGCCGCAGAGCGCGACGAAATGGGTCTGGACCAGCCCGTTGGTGCTGGCGCCGCAGACGAAGAAGGTGCCGAACAGGATCCAGAAGGTGCTGGTCTTCGCCGCGTCGCGCAGAGCGACGATCGGCGAGGCGAGCATCGCCCCGAGGCTGGCGGCTTGCGCCGGGGCCGGCACGATCTGCGTGCCGCCATAGGGGGCAAGGCCGACATCGGCAGGCCGGTCGCGCATCAGAGAGAGCACGCCGATTGCGGCGAGGGCGATCATGCCGAGCACGAAGGTCATGGCGGCGCGCCAGCCGACCTGCTCGGTCAGAGCCGCGAGCAAAGGCAGGAAGACGAGCTGGCCGGTCGCGGTGCTGGCGGTGAGCAGGCCGACGACCAGGCCGCGGCGCTGCACGAACCAGCGGGTCGCAACGGTGGCGCCGAGCACCATGGCGGTGAGCCCGGTGCCGAAGCCGAGCACGATCCCCCAGAGCAGCACCAGCTGCCAGAGCTGCGTCATGAAGAAGGAGCCGATGATGCTCGCCGCGATCAGGCTGAGTGCGACGAGCGCAACGGGCCGGACGCCGAAGCGGTTCATGAAGGCGGCGGCGAACGGCGCCATCAGCCCGAACAGCAGCAGCCGGATCGCCAGCGCCGAGGAGATCTCAGAGGTCGCCCAGCCGAATTCCTTCTGCAGCGGCAGGATCAGTACGCCCGGCGCGCCGACGGCGCCGGCGGTGACTAGCATGGTCAGGAAGGTCACCGCCGCCACGGCCCAGCCATAATGGATGCCGCGGCGGACGAAGGTGGCGGCGAAGCCGACCGGTTGAATTGGTTCTGCGAGATCGGTCGGCATGAATGGCCCCTTCTATCCGGGTATATACCCGTATACGTTTCAGAAAATCACAGCGAATCGAGCGCGGCGTGGAGCTGCCGCATGAAGTCGACGCCAAGACGGTCGTCGAGGGACTTCTGTGCGCCGTCCCAGAGGGGCGCGCCGTCTTCCAGAACCTTGTGGCCGGCCTCGGTCAGGGTGACCGTGGCCTCGCGCTGGTCCTCGCCGCGGCCGAGTTCGACAAGGCCCATCTTCTCGAGCACGCGGACATTGCGGCCGATGGTCGAGCGGTCGAGCTCGACCCGGCGGCCGAGCGCGGTCAGCGTCACCGGCTGGGTCCGGGCGATCGAGCGCATCAGACTGAACTGCGCGATATTGACGCCGACCGGAGCGATCATCTCGTCATAGAAGGCGATCATCCGGCGCGAGGCCGAGCGCAGGGTCGTGCAGATGCAGGGAACCGACATGGGTTGCGGGTATATGCCCGCGTAATGTCGATTGCAAGCCCGGAAGTCATCCCCACGTGAAATTCGGGGCTTCAGCCGAACTTGCAATCGCCGCAGATTTCAATATTCTACCTACTAGAAGGTAGATGCGCTGTGTCCAATATCGCCAGCAGGTCCGATGATATCCTGGTTTGCGCACGCAAGCTGATCGTCGCGGGCGGATACCATGGCTTCAGCTATGCCGATATCGCCAAGGTGATCGGTATCCGCAACGCCAGCATCCACTATCATTTTCCCAGCAAGGCCGAGCTGGTCCGCACCCTCGTCGCGCGTTACCGGGACGAGGCCGAAGCGGGGCTTGCAGCGCTGGAGCGGGATATTCCCGACTCCGCTGCGCAGTTGCGTGCTTATGCCGGCTTCTGGGAAAGCTGCATCGCAGACTCGACCGCCCCGTTCTGCATCTGCGCCCTGCTCGCGAGCCAGATCCCGGTCCTGCCCGAAGAGGTCGTGACCGAGGTGCGCGCTCATTTTCGAATGCTGTCGGGCTGGCTGTGCCGGGCCATGACGCGTGGCGCCGAAGAGGGCAGCTTGCGACTGGCCGCAACGGCAGATGCCGAGGCCGAGATGTTCATGGCTGCCATCCACGGGGCCATGCTGTCGGCGCGCGCGCATGGTGATGCCGAGGTGTTCGGCACCGTGATCCATCCGCTGCTGCACCGACTGACAACCAGGCACTGAACTCCGACGAGAGCCGGGCGATCAAGCCTAATTGTCTACCAATTAGTAGGTAGATGAACTTCACCTGAGCAGGAAGGACTGTCCAATGTTCGGAATATCGCCATTAGGCTGGGTGCACACGCTCGGTGCTTTGCCTGCCATTCCGGCAGCTGCGTACATGTTCGCCCGGCATGGCCGCATCGTACCCCGATCGAAGGCGGGTGTGGTCTACTTCGTCTCGATGCTGATCGGCAGCGCGACGGTTTTCGTCGTGACACATCAACCGGCCGGGTACGTCGTCGGCGCGATCACGATCCTGCTGTTACTTGCGGGCTATGGTGCCAGCCAGGTTCGCGGCCTGGGGCGTGCTGTCGCCTACATTGAAACGGTCTGCCTGAGCCTCAGCGCATTCCTGCTGATGTTGCCGACTGTCACCGAAATCCTGCGCCGCGTGCCGAACGGTCACCCCTTCGTCACTGAGTTGAACTCGCCGCTTCTCCTGGGCACGCAGGCGAGCCTCCTCGCCCTTTTGATCATCGGCCTGACGATCCAGATCGCCTATCTGCGCAGGCAGAACGGGACCGCTGCGAATTAGCGTAGGCGCGGGCGCTAGTTCCGCCCTTCCGGCAGGCGCGGCAGCGGCAGGAACTCGACGCCTTCCTCATGCAGCATCTGTGCATCGTCAGGCGTCGCTTCGCCGTAGATGGCGCGGTTCTCGCTCTCGCCGTGATGGATCTTCAGCGCTTCCTCGGCGAAGCGCTTGCCGACGGGCTCGGCATTTGCCGCGACATGCTCGTGCAGTGCGGTCAGCATGGCGCGGAACGCCATCTCCTTCTCGCCCATCAGTGCCGCCGGCTGGACGGGGGGGGCAGGGGAGGGAGCAGGGGCGGAGGCGGGTGCGGCACCTTCCGGCGCTTGCGCAGCCGGACGCGGGCCGCGATCCGTGCGGGCCACGGCCGGCGCCATTACGGCACGCTCGACTCTGGCACTGTCGCAGACCGGGCAGGTAACGAAGCCGCGCTTCGCCTGCTCGTCGAAGCTGCCGGAGCTCGCGAACCAGCTCTCGAACTCGTGGGCGTTGTCGCAGATCAGCGTGTAACGGATCATCTCAACTCAAAGGGCCTGCCGGAACGGCTGCAGATAGGGACGCAGCCGTCCAGCGGCAAGTTTTTGGACAAGTTTCGCGCTCACTCGGCCGCGTCGAGCCGCGGCGCTTCGCCCTTGCGGGCCTCGACCGCGAAGGAGCGGGTGTGGCGCAGGGTCGGGATGCGCTGGCGGGCGTCCGCGACCAGAGCAAGATCGATCTCGGCCATGATCAGCCCGGGTTCATTGCCGGCCTCGGCCAATACGCGGCCCCAGGGATCGACGATGATCGAGTGGCCATAGCTCTCGCGGCCGTCCTCATGCAGGCCGCCTTGCGCCGCCGAGACCATGAAGGCGCCGTTCTCGATGGCGCGGGCCCGCTGCAGCACCTGCCAATGCGCCTCGCCGGTCTGGCGGGTGAAGCAGGCCGGCGCGGTCAGCATGAAGGCGCCGGCCTCGGCCTCGGCGCGGTAGAGATAGGGGAAGCGGACATCGTAGCAGATCGACATCCCGACCAGACCCCAAGGCGTCTCGACCAGGGTCGCCCGGTCGCCACCGGAGAAGGTGTTGGATTCGCGCCAGGTCTCGCCATTGGGCAGGTCGACGTCGAAGAGATGGATCTTGTCGTAGCGCGCGATGATCTCGCCAGTCGGATCGATCATATAGCCGCGGTTGGCGATCTTCTCGCCAGCCCTGACCGAGAGCGAGCCGATCTGCAACCAGACCTTGGTTTCGCGCGCCGCCTGCCGCAGCCCGGCCAGCACCTCGTGCTGCTCTTCGCTCTGGCTGATCTCGCGCAGGCGCTTCGTATCGCGCTCGCAGAGATTGGTGACCTCCGGCGTCTGGACGAAGTTCGCACCCGCTGCTACCGCCTCGCGGATCAGGCGGACCGCGTCGTCACGATTGCGCAGGGGATCGCGCGTCGAACGCATCTGGACGCAGGCGGCGGTGAAGCGAAGCGCGGTCATCGACAGGTCTCCGTCAAGCGGCCTTCAGCAGCGGGTCGAGTTCGCCGCGGGCATCGAGCGCATGTAGATCGTCGGAGCCGCCGACATGGCGCTGGCCGATGAAAATCTGCGGCACGGAGGTGCGCCCGCCGGCCTTGGCCGTCATCTCCTGGCGCAGCTCCGGCTTGCCGTCGACGCCGATCTCCTCAAAGGCGACGCCCTTCTTGGTCAAAAGCGCCTTGGCGGCATGGCAATAGGGGCACCAGCCCGTGGTGTAGATCGTGACCTGCGGCATCAGCCTATCCCGAAAGAATGCTTCGCCTCGCAATATAGGGAGCCGTCACGCTTCCGTCACGACCCGGGCGAAGGTCAGCACATCGACTGCGCTCGCCCCGCCGCGCAGCAGGGCGCGTGACGCCGCATTGACGGTCGAGCCGGTGGTCAGCACGTCGTCGACGAGCAGGATGCGCCGTCCCTCGATCTGCGGACGCATCGCCGGCAGCACCTTGAAGGCGCCTTGCAGGTTGTCGGCGCGCTGCGCTTTCGTCAGCCCGACTTGCTGTCTGGTTCGCTTGACGCGGGCGAGCGCCTGCGGCGCAGCTGGCAGGCCCGACTGCTGGGCGATCGCTGCCGCCAGCGCCGCCGCCTGGTTGAAGCGGCGGGTCCACAGGCGGAAACGATGCAGCGGCACCGGCACGACGAGGTCGGTCTCGGCGATGAGCTCGCGGCCGGCCTGCGCCATCATCCGCCCGAGCATCAGCGACAGCTCGGTACGGTCGCCATATTTCAGTCGGTGCACCAGCTCGCGCGCCGTGCCGTCGAAGCGGCAGGCGGCGCGGGCGCGGGCGAAGACCGGCGGATCGGCGATCGCCGCCAGCGAGATCAGCCCGGCCCCTAGATCGACCTCGAAGGGCGTGCCGAGCCGCTCGCAATAGGGCCGTTCGATCAGCCCGAGCCCGGCCCAGCATTGGGCGCACAAGCCCTGCGCCTCGCTCGTGGCCGCCCGGCAGCCGACGCATGAGGGCGGGTAGACCAGGCCTATGGCGCTGGTGACGCCCGTCCGCAGCCAGCCGCCTCCGCGCTGCAGCCAGCGCATGGAGAGGGCTTTTCCCCTCTTTTCTGGATTTTCGGAAATGCTCATGCGCGGCGGCTATCGCGAAGAGAGCATCTTCGCTTTCTCGTGAGCGGGGCAGGGCGGCCCCTGCCATTCCCTGCCATCTTGCCTATCTTGCTTCCGACGGCTCCGGCCCGCTTGACGGGGACCGGCGCCATGGATGCTTCCCCCGGCCTTGCGGCCGTTTCGCGACAAGGATCGCCACGATGAGTCATGCCTCCTCCGCCAAGCTGTTCACGCCGTTCCGCCTCGGCGATCTCGAGCTGAAGAACCGCGTCGTGATGGCGCCTTTGACGCGCAACCGCGCCAACAAGCACGATGATGCCCCGAACGCGCTCAATGTCGAGTATTACCGCCAGCGCGCCGGCGCCGGGCTGATCATCACCGAGGCGACGCAGATTTCGCAGCAGGGTCAGGGCTATATCTGGACGCCCGGCATCTATCGCGATGCGCAGGTCGCCGGCTGGAAAGCGGTGACCGATGGCGTGCATGCTGCCGGCGGGACGATCTTCGCGCAGCTCTGGCATGTCGGGCGCGTCAGCCATGTCTCGCTGCAGCCGGGCAACCAGGCGCCGGTCGCGCCCTCGGCCGTCCTGGCCAAGACCAAGACCTATATCGAGAGCGGCTTCGCCGAGGTGTCCGAGCCGCGCGCGCTCGGTCTCGACGAGATCCCCGGCATCGTCGCCGATTTCGTCAGGGCGGCTGAGAACGCCAAGGCGGCCGGTTTCGACGGCATCGAGCTGCACGGCGCCCATGGCTACCTGCTCGACCAGTTCCTGCGCGACGGCTCGAACCAGCGGCAGGACGCCTATGGCGGCTCGATCGAGAACCGCGTCCGGCTGACGCTGGAGGTGGTCGATGCGGTGAGCAAGGTGTTCCCGAAGGAGCGCGTCGGCATCCGCATCTCGCCGGTGAGCCCAGCCAACGATGCCCGCGATAGCGATCCGCAGGCGCTGTTCGGCCATCTCGTCGGCGAGCTCGACAAGCGCGGCATCGCCTTCATCCATGTCGTCGAGGGCGCGACGCGCGATGCGCGCGACTACCTGCCCTTCGATTATCTGGCGCTGCGCAAGGCTTTCCGCGGCGCTTACATCGCCAATAACGGCTTCACCCGCGAGCTCGCGATCGAGACGGTGGAGAAGGACGAGGCCGACCTGATCGCCTTCGGCCGGCTCTTCATCGCCAATCCCGACCTGCCGGAGCGGCTCAGGTTGGACGCGCCACTCAACACGCCGGATGTCGCGACCTTCTATGGCGGGGATGCCAAGGGCTACACCGACTATCCGGCATTGGCGCCAGCGGAGCGCTCACACGTCGCCGGCTGAGGCGGCCGACCAGTCCCTGCGGGCATCGCTTTCCTGCCCGCAGGTTTTTCGCCTTCGGCGGCATGTAGGGGCTTGCAGCGCGGGCCAGTGCCGATTATACGGACGGCCTTGCCGCGCTGCTCCCATCGTCTAGCGGTCAGGACGTCGCCCTCTCACGGCGAAAACTGGGGTTCGATTCCCCATGGGAGCGCCATCGGCATGCTATGCCTTTGAGTGGCTTAAATTCTCGAAAAATCAACGGCTTACTCAGCTCGATCTGTCATATATTTGGCAGGCATGAGCAGCGAAGTCGTGCCAAAAACGCCTTACGTGATTGTCCGCAACGGCAAGCTGGATTTCGCCATGCGGGTGCCGGTCGATGTGCCCGCCCCTATTAGAGTGAGGTCAAGGTAAAGACCGGGGCGATCCGGCTCACGCCAGCGTCCTTGCACTGATCGTGGAACCGGTTGCCAACGCTGTTCGGCGTGAAGGGCTCGTTGTACTGCGTCTCAAGGTAGATTTCTTTGCCGTGGGGTGGCTTCGATCGCCTCATCAGCCCAGCCCAAACCCGCGCTCGGCCCGGCATCCGAAACCCTTCGCATTGAGGCGGACATCGCTGCCCCATCGCTCACAACCGAACGAATGAAGCGGGTCCGCGTTGTCCGCGAACCCGCTTCCGAAAGCGATTGCTCGGGATATGGCTGTCAGCGCGTCGTCCAGGCGCCGTTCTTGACCGTGCGCAGTTCGAGTTCGACCGGCAGCTTGGTCTGGCCGTTCTCGTCGAAGCTGGTGTGGCCCATGGCGCCGTCGTACTGCGTCTCGCGGATCGCCTTGGCGATCGCGGCCTTGTCCTTGGTGCCGACCTTCTTGATCGCCTCGACGAGGATGTTGGCGGAGTCGAAGGCATTCTTGGTGTAGGTCGTCGCCGGCTCGGCGAAATTCGCGGCCTGGTAATCCTTGGTCAGTTTCTCCAGCTGCGGATTGCCCTTCTCCTTGACGATGCCCGAGACGGTGCCTTCGGCAGCGGAGCCTGCGATCTTGATGAACTCCGCGTCATGGAAGCCGTCGACGCCGATCATCGGGATGGTCATGCCGAGCTCGACCATCTGCTGGCGCACGAGGCCGGCCTCGGTGACCACACCGCCGAAATAGATCGCGTCGGGAGCGCTGCCCTTGACCTTGGTCAGGAGAGCGCGGAAGTCGGTGGTGCCGACCGGCACGGCCTCGGCAGCGACGATGGCGCCGCCCGCAGCCTTGTAGAACTTCGAGAAATTCTGGGAGTTGGCGAAGCCGTAATCGCTCGTGTCGGACACGATCGCGATCTTCTTGCCGACCGATTCGGCGGCCCATTTGGCCAGCGGCTCGTTGGTGTTGACCAGAGTCGTCACGACCCGCGAGATCATTGGGTTGTTGCGCTCGGTGATCTTGGGCGAGATCGCGCCCCAGACGATGAAGGGCACATTGGCGCGCTGAAAGACCTGAATGGTCGCCAGGGCGACGCCGCTGTTCCAGTGACCGGTCGCGGCCGCCACCTGCGGATCATTGGTGAGCTTCAGCGCCGCGGCGACGCCGGTCTGCGGGTTGGCGGCGTCGTCGAGGATGACCGCCTCCAGCTTGAAGGGCAGGCCTGCCTTGTTCGCCTGATCGATGGCGAGCTGGAAGCCGTTGCGGGCCGAAAGCCCCTGCTGGGCATTGCCGCCGCTCAACGGTCCGATGAAGCCGATCTTGACGGTTTCCTGAGCGGAGGCCGTGGCAGCGCCCCATGCCATCGCCGCGGCGACCGCCGAGGCACGCAGCAATGCCGAGAATGAGCCGGTGCCGGCGCCGAGCTTGAAAGTCATGATCCCCTCCAGGATGTATGTCGAGCGCCAACGGCCGGCCATGCCGATCCCGAGGGTGCTTGGGCCGGACAATCCGCTCTTCCGGAAACATGAAGCAAATCGGATATTTCGAACCCCGGGCCTCGGTTTGCCTAAGCAACCGACCGGCAGCGGAACGACCCCGCCCGGCGGCCTGCCTCAAGACAATCAAAGCAGAGATTCCGAAATTACGACTCCTGTCCGCATCCGTGCTGGTGCACAGCCGGGCAAGCGGCCACAAGGCGGCTGCCAAGACAAGCTGCCCAAGACGACAAGCTGCCAAGACAAAGAGGGGAACGGAATGGCCGAGCAGCTCCTGCAACAGATCCTGAACTGGATCACGCTCGGCTCGATCTATGCCCTGATCGCGGTCGGCTTCAGCCTGCTCTTCGGCGTGCTGAACATCATCCATTTCTCCCATGGCGACGTGGCACTGATCGCGCCGTTCCTGGCGCTCGCGCTGGTGCAGAGCTTCGCGGCGGCGCTGGGGGCCGCGGCGACGCCGGGCACCATGCTGCTTTGCGTCGCGCTCGCCATCGCGTTGACGGGGCTGCTCGGCGTCCTGCTCGACTTCCTCGTCATCCAGCGCTTCCGCAACGCGCCGGCGATGATGGCCCTGGTCGCCACCGTCGCGCTCGGCATCGTGCTGCGCGAGCTGATCCGCCACCTCTTTCCCAACGGCTCGAACCCGCATGCAGTGCCGCGCCTCGTCCAGGGCAGCATCGAGGTGCTCGGCGTGACGGTGCCGGCCTTCAACCTCGTCGCGATCGCGGTCTCGGTACTGTGCGTGGCCGGGCTTTTTGTCCTGCTCGGCAACACCCGACTCGGCCTTCACATCAAGGCCGTCTCGCAGGACCGCGACGCCGCGCGCCTGCTCTCGATCGCGCCGGGAAAGATTTTCCGGCTCACCTTCTTCATCGCCTCGGCGGTTGGCGCTGTCGGCGGCCTGTTCTTCGCGGGCTATGCCGGCATCGTGCGCTTCGATTTCAGCATCGATGTCGGGCTGATCGGCTTTTCCGCGGCCGTGGTCGGCGGGCTGGGCTCGATGCCCGGTGCGATCATCGGCAGCCTCGTGATCGCCGGCCTCGACACGCTGGTGCAGGCGGTGGTGCCGAACGGCGCGGCCTATCGCCTGGTCTTCGTCTTCCTGCTGGTGATCGGCGTGCTGGTGTTCCGGCCGGCCGGCCTCTTCGGCCGCACCGTCGTCGAGAAGGTCTGAACCGATGACGGATGTGACAGTTCCCGCCCGCGCGACGCTCGGCACCGCCGGCGGCCTCGTGCTCGTCGCGCTGACGGAGATCGCGGGCGCCGCCTTCCTGCGCCAGTTCCTGCTGGTCGACGACTGGCGCGCGGTGGTCGGCCTGCTCGCCCTGTTCGGCGGCGCGCTCGTTACGATGCAGCGCGTGCCGGCGATCGAGGCCGGCATCGAGCAGGCTTTCGGCGCCAACCGGCGCTTCGCGGCGTTGCTCGGCATGGCGATCGTGCTCGCCTTTCCCTTCGTGCTGCAGGGCAGCTCCTACGCGCTGCATCTGCTGATCATCGCACAGCTCTACGCCGTGCTGGCGCTGGCGCTGAACTTCCAGCTCGGCAGCGCCAACATCCCGAACTTCGCCACCGGCGCCTCATACGGCATCGGCGCCTATGCCTCGGCCTTGCTCGCCTTGCACTGGGACGTCAGCTTCTGGCTGGCGCTGCCGGCCTCGGCGGTGGTCGCGACCATCTTCGGCTTCCTGCTCGGCATCCCCTCGATGCGCACGCGGGACAGCTATCTGGCGCTGGTGACGATCGCCTTCGGCGTCGTCGTGCACCAGCTCCTCAACAATCTGGAATTCACCGGCGGCCCCAACGGCCTGGTGGGGATCCCGGCGCCGGAGCTGTTCGGCCACTCCTTCGCCTCGCCGCTCGTGCTCTTCGGGCATTCGCTGCCGTCCCAGGCGAACTTCTACTACCTTTCGGCGCTGCTCGTCGGCGTCTCCATCCTGTTCGCCGGGCGGCTGCACCATTCGCGGATCGGCCTGGCGTGGAACGCGCTGCGGGCGGACGAGCTCGCGGCCCGCTGCCAGGGCATCAACACGACCTGGTACAAGGTGCTCGCCTTCGCGGTGGACGCGTTCCTGGCGGGCTTCGCCGGCACGATCTACGCCTTCTATGTCGGCTTCATCTCGCCCGACAACTTCACCTTCCTGGTGTCGGTGACGATCATGACCATGGTCATCGCGGGCGGTATGGACAACACGCTCGGCGTGATCGTCGGCGCCTTCCTGCTGACGCTGCTGCCCGAGAAGCTGCGCGCCTTCTCCGACTACCGCATCCTGTTCTTCGGCATCACCGTGATCGCCTTTCTGATGATCCGCCCGCAGGGAATCTTCCCGCAGCGGCTGCGCCGCTACGGAGGCTGACCATGGACCCCGCCATCATCCTGCAAGGCCAGGGCCTGACCATGCGCTTCGGCGGCCTGGTCGCGATGGCCGAGGTCGACTTCTCGCTGCGCAAGGGCGAGGTGCTCGGCATCATCGGGCCGAACGGAGCCGGCAAGTCGACCCTGCTCAACATCATCACCGGGCTGTACGTTCCGTCTTCGGGTGAGGTCAGGCTTTCCGGCGAACTGCTGAACGGCCAGCCGGCGCATCGCATCGTCGCCAAGGGGATCGCGCGCACCTTCCAGTCGAGCCGGCTCTTCGCCGACCTTTCGGTGCTCGACAACGTCATCATCGGCCGCCACACCCATATGAAGACCGGGGTGTTCGACGCGATCTTCAACCGCCGCAAGGCCGATGCCGAGCTCGATGCCGCGGCCGAGATCGCCGAGCGCCTGCTGAAGGCGGTCTCGCGCGAGCTCCATGCCCAGCGCCACCGGCCGGCGGGCGAGCTGCCGCAGGCCGATCGCAGGCGCCTCGAGATCGCCCGCGCGCTGGCGAGCGAGCCCAAGGTGCTGCTGCTCGACGAACCGTCCTCCGGCATGGACGATGCCGACACCGATGCGCTGATGGACGATATCCGCTCGGTTTGCGCCGAGCGGCCGGACCTCGCTCTGATGATCATCGAGCACGACATGCGGCTGATCGCGTCGCTGCCGCAGCGGGTGCTGGTCCTCGATTACGGACAGAAGCTCGCCGAGGGCACCTTCGAGGAGGTCCGCCTGATCCCGCGCGTGCAGGAGGCCTATCTCGGCCGCAAGGGAGCGCAGCATGCTCAGGCTTGAGAACGTCGACACCAACTACGGCGTGGTGGCGATGCTGCGCGACGTCTCGCTCAGCGTCGAGCCGGGCGAGCTGGTCTGCATCCTCGGGCCCAACGGCGCCGGAAAGACCACGATCTTCCGGGCGATCTCGGCGCTGCTGCCGCTGGCGCGCGGCCGCATCGCGATCATGGGGCAGGACCTCAAGGGCTCGCGAACCGAGGCGCTGAGCGCGCTCGGCGTCGGCTTCGTGCCGGAGGGCCGGCGCCTCTTCGGCGACATCTCGGTGCGCGACAATATCCGCCTGGGCTTCGAGGCGCAGGGGCACCAGGCCGGATTCGAGGACCGGCTGGAGGAGATGCTGGAGCTGTTCCCGCGCGTCCGAGAACGCATCCGCCAACGCGCCGGCACGCTGTCGGGCGGCGAGCAGGCGATGGTGGCGCTGGCGCGCGCGCTCGTCGGCAAGCCGAAATTCGTGATCATGGACGAGCCTTCGCTTGGCCTCTCGCCCAAGCTGATCGACGAGTATTTCGATACGGTCGCCGCGGTGAACCGCAACGGCACGACCGTGCTGCTGATCGAGCAGAACGCCGAGATGGCGCTCTCGATCGCCCATCGCGGCATCCTGCTCACCAAGGGGCGGGTCGTGGCGGCAGGCAACGCCGCCGAGCTGCTCGGCAGCGACGCCGTGCGGCATCTGTATCTCTAAGCTTGGGCAAACGAAGGCGGCGCGGCGATGGACACGCTGACGATCCTGGACAAGCTGGTGGGTTTTCCCACGGTCAGCCGCGATCCGAACCGGCCGCTGATCGACTTCATCAGCGGCTTCCTCGCCGGGCACGGCATCGCGAGCGAGATCATCGAGGCCGAGGACGGGCGCAAGGCCAATCTGTTCGCCACCATCGGCCCCAGCGACCGCCCGGGCGTCATGCTCTCCGGCCACACCGACGTCGTGCCCGTGGACGGCCAGGACTGGAGCCACGACCCGTTCCGGCTCAAGGTCGCGGATGGGCGCGCCTACGGACGCGGCACGGCCGACATGAAGGGCTTCGTCGCATCGGCTCTCGCGCTGGCCGCGCGCGCCGCGACGCGCAAACTCGAGACGCCGCTGCATCTCGCCTTCAGCCATGACGAGGAGATCGGCTGCGTCGGCGTGCGCTCGCTGATCGACCGGCTGGCGGGCCGGCCGCTGCGGCCGAAGCTCGCCATCATCGGCGAACCGACGGCGATGGCGATCGCGACCGGGCACAAGGGCAAGCTCGCGGCGCGGGCGACCTGCTGCGGCGTGACCGGGCATTCCGCTTTGGCGCCGAACGCGCTGAACGCCATCCATCTCGCCTGCGATTTCGTCGGCGCGCTGCGCGAGCTGCAGAGCGAGATCGAGCGGAGCGGCCCGCGCGACGCCGATTACGACATCCCCTACACCACGCTGCATGCCGGGCGCATCGCCGGCGGGACCGCGCTCAACATCGTGCCGGAGCGCTGCACGATCGATTTCGAGATCCGCAACGTCGCCGAGGACGACCCCGAGGCGATCCTGGCCCGGCTGATGGACGAGGCGGCCAGCCTCGTCGCGGCACGGCGCGAGCGCTTTCCGGAGGCCGGGATCGGCTTCGAGCGCCTGAACGACTATCCGGGGTTGACGACCCCGGTGATGTCCGAGGCGGTCGCCTTCCTGCGCGGAATCCTCGACGACAGCGCCCTGTGCAAGGTGGCCTTCGGCACCGAGGGCGGGCTGTTCTCCCAGCGGCTGGGAATCCCGGTGCTGGTCTGCGGGCCGGGCTCGATGGAGCAGGGGCACAAGGCGGACGAGTTCATCACGCTCGACCAGCTCGCGGCCTGCGACCGGATGATGGACCGGCTGCTCGACAGGATCGCCGCCTGACCCTCCGCTTTGCCGGCCCGCGGCGATCGTGCTTTATGCTGGCCTCATGCGTTTCTCCTTGCGCCAACTCGAATATTTCATCGCGGCCGGCGAGACGGGCAGCATCACCCTGGCCTCCGAGATGATCCATATCTCGCAGCCTTCGATCTCGACCGCGATCTCGCATCTCGAGCGGGAGCTGAACGTGCAGCTCTTCATCCGCCATCACGCCCAGGGCCTGTCGCTGACGCCGGTCGGCCGGGCGCTGCTGAGCGAGGCGAAGCGGGTCGTCGGCCAGGCCGAAAGCCTCTACACCGTCGCCGCGGACACGGTCGGCACCGTGCGCGGCACGCTCTCGCTCGGCTGCATGGTGACGCTGGCGCCGATGCTGGTGCCGGAGCTCAGCAACGGCTTCGTCGCAGCCTTCCCCGAGACCACGATCCGCCATGTCGAGGGCAACCAGGAAGACCTTTTGAGGGGGCTGCGGCGCTCCGAGGTCGACGTGGCGCTGACCTATGATCTGCAAGTGCCCGACGACATCGCGTTCGTGCCGCTGGTGAGCCTGCCGCCGCATATCGTCGTGGCGGAGACGCACCCTTTGGCGCAGCAGAGCGCCGTCACGCTGGAGGAGCTCGCGGAGCAGCCGCTCGTGCTGCTCGACCTGCCGCTGAGCCGTGAATATTTCCTGGCCTTGTTCATGGCGGCCGGCGTCGTGCCGACGATCGCGGCGCGCTCGGCCTATCCGGACCTGGTGCGGGCGATGGTCGCCAACGGCGCCGGCTATGCGCTGTTCAACGTGCGGCCGCGCTCCGATCACTCGCTCGACGGGCGCAAGCTGGTCTCGATCCGGCTCGCCGGCGAGCACCGTCCGATGACGATCGGCGTCGCGACACTGGCCTCGCTCGCCAAGTCGAAGCTGATCGAGGCCTTCCAGGCACATTGCGAAGCGCGCATTTCGCGCGCCTACATCCCCGGCATGATCGCGCCGGTCATGACGGACCGCACGCGCGTCGAGGCTTGACCCGGCAACCGCAGCCAAGCGGCAGAGCGTCGTGGCTCACTCGTCTCCGGGAACGCCGTAGGACGGCGCCTGCCGCGGATCGAGCGCGCGCTGAATGTAGGCGTCGAGCTGGGGCTTGTAGATCTCCCAGAGCGTCGCGACCGCTTCGATCGGGCAGTCTTCCGTCCAGTCGCAGCGCAGATCGGCGACCGGCCAGCTGACCTTGTCGACGATCTTGAGCCCGGCCGAACGCACCGGCCCGGCTTCGCCGCCGGCAGCGAGGCCGGCACGCATCGCCGCGATCAGCCGGTCGCCGAGATGGCCGGAGGAAGACAGGAAGCCGTCGACGATCGCCTGCGGCACGCCGTCATTGGCCAGGAGATTGCCGCCGGAGGCGACGTCCCGCGCCTGTGCCTGCGTCCAGATCCCCAGCGAGTTCGGCCCGGAATGGATCGCCGTCTCGCCGTCGCGGTCGACCGCCAGGACCTGGCGGTATTCGATGAACTTGCCGCGCCTGCGGACCTCGCCGATCGCCTCGGCCGCGCTCATGCCGCCTTGCATCAGATCGAGCGCCAGCGGGCCGAGCGTCGGGTCGGTGACGTTCTGCGAGGCGACGGCTCCGACGCCGGCGCGCGCATAGGAGCAGCGCGCCGCGACGGCCGGCGAGGACGAGGAGATCGCGACCCCGAACATCCCGGTCCGGGCGCAGCGGGCGACGAGCGAGAAGGTCACGCTGTCACTCCGGGATCACGGCGGTGCCGTCGATCTCGACCAGCCATTCCGGCCGGGCGAGCGCCTGCACCACGAGGCCGGTCGAGACCGGATGCACGCCCTTGAGGTATTCGCCCATGGTGCGGTAGACCGCCTCGCGATGGCGAACGTCGGTGATGTAGACGACGACCTTGACCAGATGCTCCATCTGGCCGCCGGCCTCCTCGATCAGCTGCTTGATGTTCTGCATGACCTTGTGCGTCTGCACGGTCGGGTCGTGGCTGTCGATGTTCTTGGCATCGTCGAGGCTCTGCGGGCACTGGCCGCGCAGCCAGACGATCTTGCCGCCTTGGGTCACCACCGCCTGGGCGAGGTCGTTGTCGAGCTTCTGCTCGGGATAGGTGTCCTTGGTGTTGAACTTGCGGATGCGGGTATGCGCCATCTTGGCCTCCGTCGGATCTGTTGAACTCTATCGCGTCGCTACGCGTCAGGCCGGTTCGAGCTCGCCTCGGGCGGCGGCGTCATAGGCCATGTACTGGCGCTGGATCACGATCTGGTCGGCGACATATTTCGCATCGTGCCAGACGCCCCAGATGAAGCTGGAGCCGCGCCGCGACTGCCAGGGCAGGCCGAGGAAATAGATGCCGGGCTCCGAGGAGACCCCGCGCTGATGCCTGGGCTTGCCGCTCTCGTCGAAGGCGTCGACCTGCATCCAGCTGTAGTCGGCGACGAAGCCCGTGGCCCAGATGATCGTGCCGATGCCGGCCTCCGCGAGATCGAGCGAGAGAATGGGCTTGGCGATGCAGGCGGCATCCGGGACACGGTCGCGGGCATCAGGCTCCTGTGGCAGGTCGAGGCCGTTGCGCGTGACATAGGCATCGGCCTCGTCGAGCAGGGCGTCATGGTTCTCGTCGCCGGCCCGCAGGTTCTCGACGAGATCGGGCGCGAAGCGGACGACGCCGTCCGTGCAGGAGTCCGTGCGCCCGACCAGGATCATGCCCTGGGCGGCGAGGCGGCGGAAATCGATGGTATGGCCGCCATGCGCGCCGCTGACGGCGATGGTGACATGCTCCTTGCCCGCTTCGCGCGTGGCCGCGTCCCATTTGCCGAGCACGCCCAGCCACCAGCAGAAATCGCGGCCGCGATAGCCCCGCGGCGGCCGGTCATGCGGGCCGACCGAGAGATAGACGCGCCGTCCCGCCTGCATCAGCTCCTCGGCGATCTGGGTGCCGGACGAGCCGGAACCGACGACCAGCACCGCACCATCGGGCAATTGCGCGGGATTGCGGTAGCCGGTGGAGTGCATTTGCAGCAGGCCGGCCCGCTCGGGAACCACGGCGGGGATGACTGGCGTCTGGAACGGGCCGGTCGCAGCGACGACGCGCTGCGCCTCGATCACGCCGTCCGAGGTCTCGACCCGGAAGCCGGGGCGGCCCGCATTGCGCTGGAGCTTCAGCACCTCGACGCCGCAGCGGATGGGAGCGTCGATCTTCTTGGCGAAGGCGACGAAATAGTCGGCGACCGTTTCCTTGCCCGGAAAGTCGTCCGGCCCGACGCTGCCTTCGACATCGGAGAAGGTCATGCCGGGAAAGCGGTCATGCCAGGCCGGGCCGTTGGCGACGAGCGAGTCCCAGCGTTCCGAGCGCCAGCGTTCGGCGATGCGATGCCGCTCCAGCACGAGATGCGGCACGCCGCTGCGGCCAAGATGCTCGCTCATGGCGAGCCCCGCCTGGCCGGCGCCGATGACGAGCGTGTCTATCTTCTCAACTGACATGGTCCGCCCTTGCCGATTTTCACGCGCTCCGCCCCAGGGGATGCGTTACGGCACTGGTCTAATGGGCGGCTCGATCCCGGAAAAATATGAAATCTTGCGGCACTGCTTAGGAAGCCCCGAAACGGTCGGGCAGGGCGATTGGCCGACCGCTCGATCCGCGCGCAGACCAAAGGGGATCGTCCGGCTGGCCTCGGACAAGGCCAGCTTTGCGGTCGGCTCGATGCTGACGGTCGATGGCGCCACCTCGATCTGGTGACGAGGTGGCGCGCGGGGCGCGCGACGTGCCGGCTAATGTTACGGGCGCCAGCACCGCCGCCCCACAGCGCTTTTCGGCCGGCTCAGCCCTTCACGAAGGCGAGCAGGTCGGCGTTCAGCACGTCGGCATGGGTGGTCAGCATGCCATGCGGATAGCCCGGATAGACCTTGAGCGTGCCGTTCTTCAGATGCTTGATCGATTCATGCGCAGAGGCGCCGATGGGCACGATCTGGTCGTCGTCGCCGTGCAGCACGAGCGTCGGCACGCTGATCGCCTTGAGGTCCCCAGTCTGATCGGTTTCGGAGAAGGCCTTGATGCCGTCGTAATGGGCCTTGGCGCTGCCCATCATGCCCTGGCGCCACCAGTTCCAGATCACGCCCTGGTCGACCTTCGCGCCCGGCCGGTTGAAGCCGTAGAACGGCCCGGTCGGCACATCCAGGAAGAACTGCGCCCGGTTGTCGGCGAGTGCCTTGCGGAAGCCGTCGAAGACCTCGATCGGCAGGCCGCCGGGATTGCCGGCCGTCTTGACCATCAAGGGCGGCACCGCGCTGACCAGCACCGCCTTGGCGACGCGGCCCTGCGGCTCGCCATGCCTGGCGACATAGCGGGCGACCTGGCCGCCGCCGGTCGAGTGGCCGATATGGACGGCATTCCTGAGATCGAGATGCTCGACCACGGCGGAGGCGTCGGCGGCATAGTGGTCCATGTCGTGGCCATCCCAGACCTGGGCCGAGCGGCCATGGCCGCGCCGGTCGCTGGCGACGACGCGATAGCCCTTGCTCAGGAAGAACAGCATCTGGGCATCCCAGTCGTCGCTGCTCAGCGGCCAGCCATGGTGGAACATGATCGGCTGCGCGTCCTTCGACCCCCAATCCTTGTAGAATATCTCGACGCCGTCCTTGGTCGTGACGATGCTGGACATGAAGGAACTCCTATCTGCTCGGTTATCGGCCGTGTTGGCGACACCAGGGTAGCTGAAAGCGGCAGCAAGCGCCGCCCTCGCTCGCGATGACGGCGCGGCGGTCGAAGAGGATGGGTGAGCTGTCAGGACCCGGAACCGACAAGGGCGGCGGCATGCCGCCCCGCTTGATCGGCGACGTTCTCCGTCAACGCTAGACTCGCGCTCAAGTTCTGAGTTCGCTGGCGAACGCCGAACCCGCCGTCGAAGGCCCGTTTCCCAGCGGCCGGTCAGGCTCTGCAACGGGCGCCTGCGGCCGAGCGTTCAGGGGACAGCATGGGGGTTGAGGCGAGCTCAGCTCGCCTCAACCCCATGTGCCAGACTCTCCGCATCTGAGACGCCCAACGGTCTCAAATCATCTGATGACGGAAGGGCAAGCCGCCCCGCCACCGGGCATCGCCGATGACGGGGCGAGGGGCGCTCAGCCCCAGGAGCTCAGCCCCACGACCATTCGTGGACGTTCCAGGCGGCGTCGACGACGTACTGGTTGGGCTTGATGCCTTGCAGCGACTTGTGGGCGATCTGGCCCTGGAAGACGCCGCCCTGCGGCCCGAACGGCACCTCCTCCAGCAGGATCTCCTGGATCCGGGCATAGGTCTTCTTGCGCTCGGCCTGGTCGGTCTGCTTGACCCCGTCCTCGAGCAGCTTGTCGACCTCGGCGTTCTCGTACTGGGTGTAGTTCGAGCCGCTGCCGGTCTTTACCGGGATCATCTTGGAATGAGCGCGGGCGGTGTAGTCGGGGTCCATGCCGACGGTCGGCTCCCAAGAGACCAGCAGCGTGTCGAACTGCGACTTGGTGGTGTATTCGCCCCAGACCACCGAGGCCGGCATGTTCTTGATCTCCATCTCGACGCCGATCGCCTTCCAGTTCTGCTGGAAGATCGCCTGTGTCGCCTGACGGGCGGGGAAGCCCGCCGTCGTCGACATCGAGAACTTCATCTTGACGCCGTCCTTCTCACGGACGCCGTCGGCACCGATCTTCCAGCCGGCCTCGTCGAGCATCTTGGCCGCGAGCTGCGGATTGGGGCCGGTGTCCTTGAGGTCGTGGTTATAGGCCCAGTGGCTGGTGTGCAGATAGGAGAGGGTGCGCTTGTAGGCGCCGAAGAAGACGTCATCGATCGTCTTCTGCATTTCGAGCGCGATATAGAGCGCGCGCCGGACCTTCGGGTCCTTGAACTGCGGCTTGCCGCAATTGAAGTAGACGAACTGCACCCAGGGCTGCGCCAGCGGGAAGAAGGTCCGGTCGGGGAGCTTGGCCGCCTCGCCCCAGCGGTCGAAGGGCACGCCGGAGACGCCGAGATAGTCGATCTCGCCGGTGCGGGCCTGACCATAGGCGACGAGCTGGTCCGGCACGAACTTATGGATGAACTGCCGGATCTTGGGCGCACCGCGATGGTAATTCGGATTGGCCTCGTAGACCATGTGGCTGCCGGCGGTGCGCGACTTCAGGAGATAGGCTCCGGTGCCGACCGGCTGGGCGTTGAAGCCCGAGGTGTTGATGTTCTCCTCCTTGGAGAGCAGGTGGTGCGGCACGATGTGCATGTTCTGCCAGGCCCACATGAAGGGCACGAAGGGGCGCGACAGCACGATCTCGACGGTGTGGTCGTCGACCCGCTTGAAGCTCTCGATCAGGTCGAAGCCGCTGCGCGAGCGCACCGCGACTTTGGGATTGACGATGGTCTGGTAGGTGAACTCGACGTCGCGGGCGGTGAAGGGCTGGCCGTCGCTCCATTTGACGTCGCGCTTCAGGTTGATGCGCCAGGTCTTGCCGTCGGCGGAGATGTCGCCGTTCTCGCGGGTCGGGATGCGCGCGGCGAGATTTGGCACGAACTCGCCTTTCTCGTTGACGTCCCAGAGCGCGTCGAACAGGCAGGCTTCCGGAATGTTCTCGGCGCCGGCGTTGACGTAGAGCAGCGGATTGAACTGCACCGGCTCCTGGGTGGTGCCGAGGATGATACGGTCGCGGCGCTGCGCGATCGCCGGGCTGAAGATGGCGCCGGCGGGCAGGATCAGGCTCGATGCCGCTGCGGCCTTGAGCAGCGAGCGCCGGGTCGTTGACGTCGTCGTGGACATGCTTGGTCTCCCCTCTTGGTTGTTCGGCGTCGGTTTACGGATCGATCTTCAGCCTGGCGTCGACGGCGTCCCGCAGGCCGTCGCCCAGGAAGTTGAAGCCCATGACGGTGAAGGTGATCAGGATGCCCGGCAGGATCGCCAGGAAGGGCACGGTGTCGAAATAGCCCTGGGCGTTGGTCAGCATGTTGCCCCAGCTCGCCATCGGCGGCTGCACGCCATAGCCGAGGAAGCTGATATAGGATTCCATCAGCACGGCGGTCGCGACCTTGAGCGTCGCCGCGACCAGCACCGGCGCGGCGATGTTCGGCAACAGCTCGACCAGCATGATGCGCCAGTTCGAGGCGCCGAAGCCGCGCGAGGCCTGGACGAAGTCCATCTCCTTCAGCGTCGAGACCTGGGCCCGGACGATGCGCGAGACCTCCATCCAGGAGGTCAGGCCGATGATCAGCGAGATCGACAGGATGGTCGGCGGCACGAAGGCGGCGACGACCAGCAGCAGGAAGACCTGCGGGAAGCACAGCAGCGTGTCGACGAAGCGCATCAGCAGGTTGTCGATGATGCCGCCATAATAGCCGGCCGCGAGCCCGACCAGCGTGCCGGTCAGCATGGTCGTCAGCATCGCGACGATGCCGACCGTGAGCGAGACCTGGCCGCCATAGAGCAGCCGGCTCAGCGTGTCGCGGCCGAGATCGTCGGTGCCGAGCGGGTAGCTCCAGGAGGCGAGCGGCGGCAGGAAGCGCTTCGTCGTGTCGATCGACGTCGGATCGTGCGGCGCGACGAACTGCGCGAACAGCGCCGCGGAGCAGAGCAGCAGCACCAGCACGGCGCCGGCGACCGCCATGCGATGGCTGACGAAGCGCCGCGCGATCATCTGCGCGTAGCTGCGGCTCGGCGCTGCGGTGGAAACGGAGGTGGAGGCGGGGATGTCGGTCATGATGACGCCCTCATCCCAGCTTCACGCGCGGATCGATCAGCGCGATGGCGATGTCGGCGATGAGGTTGCCGACCACGACGAAGAGCGCCGTGAACATGATCATCCCCATCAGGATCGGGTATTCCTTCATGTTGAGCGCATCGACGAAGAGGCGGCCCATGCCAGGCCAGCTGAAGATCGTCTCGGCGACGAGCGCGCCGGAGAACAAGGTCGGCAGCTGCACGCCGAACAGCGCGACCAGCGGGATCACCGCATTGCGGAAGGCATGGCCGAACAGGACGGCGCGGGTGCTCAGCCCCTTCGAGCGCGCGGTGCGGATATAGTCCTGCTGGATCACGTCGAGGAAGCTGGAGCGGGCATAGCGGCTCCATTGCGCGACCAGCACCAGGGTCAGCACCATCGCCGGCAGGATGAGATGGCGCAGCAGATCCCAGGGATTGCCCTCCTCGCCGAGCTCGTACATGCCGCCCGAGGGCAGCCAGCGCAGCTCTATGGCGAAGATGTAGATCGCCATCAGCCCGAACCAGAAGGTCGGAAAGGACAGCGCCAGCATCGCGCCTGTTGTGGAGAGGTAGTCGAAGATCGAACCGCGCCTGACCGCGCCGAGCATGCCGATCGCCGTGCCGATCAGCATGGCGAGCGCCATCGAGGTGCCCATCAGGATCATCGTCGCCGGCAGGCGCTCGACGATCACCTCCAGCACGGGGCGGCCGCCGAAGAAGGTGAAGCCCCAGGTCCCGGTCAGCATCGACTTGGCCCAGGTCAGGTACTGGATATGGACCGGTTGATCGAGGCCGAGTGCGACTTTGATGCGCTCGATGTCGGTGACGGTGATGGTCGGGTTCAGCGTGTAGACTGCCAATGGCCCGCCCGGAGCCAGGTGCATGATGCCGAAGCCGATGATGGAGACGCCGATGACGAGCGGGATCGAGTGGATGATCCGCCAGACGACATAGCTCAGGACGTCCCCGCGCATCGTGTCAGCCTCCGTCAAGTGCCTGTTTGAGGTCGTCGATCAGGTCCTCGGCGTCTTCCAGACCGATCGACAGGCGCATCAGGTCCATGGTCACGCCGGTGCCGAGCTTGGCCTCGGGGTAGACCTTGCGGCGCGCCTGCAGCAGGCCGCCGGGATGCATGATCAGGGATTCGACGTCGCCGAGGCTGACGGCGCGGGCGATCAGCTTGAGCTTGTCCATCATCGCCATGGCGCCGTCGTATCCGGCATGCAGCTCGAACGACATCATGCCGCTGCCGCCGGCCATCTGCTTGCGGGCGATTGCGTGGCGCGGATAGCTCTCGAGGAAGGGGTAGCGCACGATCCGGACCGCCGGATGCGCGTCGAGCATCTGCGCGACGGCGAGCCCATTCTCGCTGTGCTGGCGCATCCGGACCTTGAGCGTCTTGAGGCCGCGCAGCACGAGGAAGCAGGCCATCGGCGAGAGCGTCGCACCGGTGAGGTAGCGCAGGCCAAGGCCGCGCACCTTGTGCATGGTCTCGGCATCGCCAAGCACGATGCCGCCGAGCAGGTCGCCATGGCCGTTGATGTATTTGGTCAGCGAATGCACGACGATGTCGGCGCCGTGCTCAAGCGGCCGCTGCAGGGCCGGCGAGGCGAAGGTCGAGTCGACCACGACGCGCAGGCCGGCCTGGTGCGCGAGCTCGGCGATTGCGGCGATGTCGAGCACCTCGCCGGTTGGATTGATCGGTGTCTCGAAATAGACGAGCCGGGTCTTGTCCGTCACCGCGGCCGTCAGGTTGGCCGGCTCGGACAGGTCGACCTTGACGACCTTGATGCCGAAGCGCGGCAGGCCCTCGCCAGTGAGCGCCGTCGTGTTGTTGTAGAGCGTCTCGTGGACGATGATTTCGTCGCCGGGCGAGAGCAGAGAGAAGAAGAGCGAGCTGATCGCGGCCATGCCGGAGGCGGCTGCGACGCCGGCTTCAGCGCCTTCCAGCGAGGCGACGCGCTGCTCCAGCAGCGCCTGCGTCGGATTGTGCTCGCGCCCGTAGAGGAAACCCTCGACCTCGTCCGCGACGACCGCGTCGGCCGCCGCCACGTTCGGGAAGGCGAAGGTCGAGGTCATGTAGATCGGCGGCGAGACGGAGCCGCGCTCCAGCAGGGAATCGTAGCCCTGATGGATCGAGCGCGTCTGGAAGCCGAGCTGGCGGTTGGACCGGTGGATGGTCATGGCGTTGGGGTTCCGGTGCTGGCGTCGGAGATCGTCATGCGGCGGCCTCGCCGGCCGGGGTGAAGCTCCAGCCATAGGAGGCGGCAGCCGCAGTAAGCTCGTCGAGCAGCCATTCCGCGAAGGTCGAGCCGACGAGCAGCCGGAAGCTCGACGTTTCGCCATCCAAGCGGTGGATCAGGCAGGAGACGTGGCCGACCAGGGTCGAGGCACTGTGTCCTGGCTGGAAGACCCGCTCATGCAGATCGAGCCGGCAGAGCCGGGCGAGCACGGCGCGCGCTTCCGCGCCGGAGATCTCGATGACGCAGCGGCCATGGCTCTGGTCGACCATCGCGGCGATGCCCTTCAGCGCTTGCGCGAGGGTGCCGGGTAGCTCGTCGCGCTGTCCGGCCGGCGCCTCGATCAGCCAGCATCCGGGCTGGAGCCAGAGGGCGGCCATATCCGATGCCGTCGCGACCCGGCCGGCTTCGGGCAAATCGAGCGCCAGCGCCTTGGCGATGGCGGCGGCGAGTTCGGCCTGCCGGCCCTTGCGTGCAGTCACCTGCACCAGCGTCGCCGGCCGCTCCACGATCGCGAGCGGCGTATCGCCGGCACGGCCGCCCTTGCGAGCCTGCGAAGCCGGGAAGCGCGAGCGGCGATCAGGCGCGGACACGGGCGTTCTCCGGATCGACATGGTGCGGGCTGGTGATCGTCACCGCGACGCTTTCGTCGTGCAGCGGCGAGACCGCGAAGAGGCGCTGCCCCTTCAAGCTCTCGCCGTTCTCGAGCAAGGCAAGGCCGATCCAGCAGTTGTGCTCGATCGACTGGGTGACGCTGCTGACCCAGCCGAGGCTCGTTCCCGAGCCGGGCTCGCGGACGATATGGGCGCCGCCGCGCAGGCGTTGCCCGGGATCGAGCGGGCGGATGCCGACGAGGCGCGGCCGGCCGGGATCGGCGAGGCCGGGGCGACCGGAAAGGACTCGACCGATCACGTCGCCCGCCTTCTTCATCATCCGGCCCATGCCGAGATCGCCGGCGGTGGTCTGCCCGTTCAATTCGGGGCCGGCGGCGTGGCCCTTTTCGACCCGCATCAGGCTCATCGCCTCCAGACCATAGGGCACGATGCCGAACGGCTTGCCGGCTGACAGGATCGCATCCCAGACGGTCTCGGCATGGCTCGACGGTACCGCGACCTCATAGGCGAGCTCGCCCGAAAAGCTGATCCGGAACAGGCGGACCGGCACGCCGGCGACCCTGCCTTCGCCGACCGCCATGAACGGGAAGGCCTCGTTGGAGAGGTCGAGCCCCTCGATCGCGGCGGTGAGCGTCTCGCGCGCTTTTGGACCGGCGACGGCGATCTGCGCCCATTGGTCGGTGACCGAGCAGAACTGCACGTCGAGCTCGGGCCAGACTGTCTGGGCGTGGAACTCCATATGCTCCAGCACCGGCGCGGCGTTGCCGGTGGTGGTCGTCACCAGGAAATGCTCGTCGCCGAGCCGCGAGGTGGTGCCATCGTCGAAGACGATGCCGTCCTCGCGCAGCATCACGCCATAGCGGCATTTGCCGACCGCGAGCGTCGAGAAGCTGTTGATGTAGAGCCGATCGAGGAAGGTCGCGGCGTCCGGTCCCTGCACATCGATCTTGCCGAGGGTCGAGACGTCGCAGATGCCGACGGCCGAACGCACCGCCCGCGCCTCTCGGAAGATCGGCTCCCAGCCGGTCTCGCCGGGCTTGGGGTAGAAGAAGGGCCGCAGCCAGGCTCCGGTCGGCTGCATCGCCGCGCCGTTGCGCAGGTGCCAGTCATGCAGCGCCGTGCGCCGCACCGGCTGGAAATGCGCGCCCGAGGCGTGCCCCGCCAGCGCCCCGATCGCGACCGGCATGGTGTAGGGCCGATGGGTGGGCATGCCGACCGCCTCGACCGATTCGCCGCGCGCCTCCGCCAGGATCGCCGCGCCGACCAGGCTGCCGAGCTTGCCCTGATCGGTCGCCATGGCATGCGTCGTGTAGCGCTTGGCGTGCTCGATATGGGCGTAGCCCTCGCGATGGGCGAGGCGGATGTCCTCGGCGGTGACGTCGTGCTGCAGGTCGACGAAGCTCTTGCCTGACGCCTTGACCTCCCAGAGTGGAGCGAGCGGCTGCTCGCTCCGGCCGAGCTCGGGCAAGGCGAAGCCGGGCTTGCCCTCGAAGCCTGCCGCGTTGGCCGCTGCCTCGCCCGCCTTGGCTCCATCCTGAGCGGCGGCGCCGATGCCGAAGATGCCGCGCGCCGCGCCGGCGGAACGCTCGGCCTGCACCGGCTCGCCAGGGACATGGCTCGCCAGCGTGGCATCCCATTGTGTCTTTGCACCTGACTGGCTGGCGAGCTGGACGTTCGGATTCCAGCCGCCCGACAGGCAGAGCAGGTCGGCGACGACAGGATCGCCGAGCGTGCCGCCGCGCTGGCGCAGCAGCACGGTCTTACCGTCGAAGCCGGCGACCTCGGTGCCGAGCCGAACCTGGACGCCGCGCGCCGCGACCACGCCGGCAAGCTCGCTCTGCGGCCTGACATCGGCGAGCGTCACTCGGCCGAGGCCCGCTTCGACCAAGGCGAGGGCGGTCTCATAGGCGCTGTCATTATTGGTGAAGACGACGGCGTTCTCGCCCGGCGCTACGCCGAAGCGGCGCAGATAGGTCAGGGCGGCGCCGGCCATCATCACGCCCGGCCGGTCATTGCCGGGCAGGGCGATCAGGCGCTCGCTCGCGCCGGTCGCCAGCACGACCTGCTTGGCCCGGAAGGTGCGATAGCGCTGGCGGACGTCGTGCGCGCCCGGCTCGGGCCGGTGGTCGGAGACCTGTTCGAGCGCGCCGAGCAGATTGTGGTCGTAATAGCCGAAGACATTAGTGCGCGGCAGGACCTCGACGTTCGGCAGCGCGTTCAGCGCGGCAAGCATGTCGGCATGCCAGGCCTGATGCTGCGGGCAAATCAGCAGCCCCCCGCCGAGCAGGGCATCGCGCTCGCACAGGATGACCCGCGCCCCGGCCTCGGCCGCTGCACGAGCAGCAGCCAGGCCGGCGGCGCCGGAACCGACGACCAGCACGTCGCAATGGGCGTGCATCGCCTCATAATGGTCCGGATCAGCTTCGGTCGCGGCCCGGCCGAGACCGGCAGCGCGCCGGATCAGCGGCTCGTAGAGCTTCTCCCAGAAGCGCTTCGGCCACATGAAGGTCTTGTAGTAGAAGCCGGCGGAGAGCGCCTTGCCGGCCAGCGCATTGAGCGCCATCACGTCTAAGGCGAGCGAGGGCCAGCGGTTCTGGCTGCGGCTGACGAGGCCGTCATGCAGTTCGATCTCGGTCGCCTTGCTGTTCGGCTCGCGCCTTCCACCCTCGCGCAATTCGACCAGCGCGTTCGGCTCGTCGGGGCCGGCGGTCATGATCCCGCGCGGCCGGTGGTATTTGAAGCTGCGGCCGACCAGGCGCACGCCATTGGCCAGCAGCGCCGAGGCAAGCGTGTCGCCGGGATGGCCGGAGAGCTCGCGCCCGTCGAAGCTGAAGCGGATGGTCTTGCTGCGGTCGATCAGGCCGCCGCTGGGAAGGCGCCGCGAAGTCATGGCGTCGCCTCCGGCAGCGCGTCGACCGGCCCGACTGATGCGGCGACGGCATGGGTCAGCGTGTTGCGCCGGACCTTCAGCCATTGCCGGCAGCCGGCATAATGATGCCACCACTCGTCATGCCAGCCGCGCGGATTCTCCCGCGTGTAGACATAGTCGTAGAAGGCCTGCTCGCCGGCGTCCGGCGCCGGGCGCGTCACGGTGGCGTCGCCGCGATAGTGGAATTCGTCCTGGGGGCGGTCGCCGCAATAGGGGCAGGGGATCAGGTGCATCGCCGCCGCCTCACTGCGCCCAGGGATTGGGGCCGGCGCCCCGCTCGTCGATCATGCGCCCGTCGCGGAAGCGCTCGATCGTCAGGTCGGCGTTGAAGGCGTGGGGCGCGTCGTTGGCGATGGTGTGCGCGAAGCACCAGCCGGAGCCGGGCGTGGCCTTGAAGCCGCCATAGCACCAGCCGCCGTTGAAATAGAGCCCGTCGATCGGCGTCTTGCAGATGAAGGGCGAGGAATCCATCGTCATGTCCATGATCCCGGCCCATTGCCGGAGCACCCGCAGGCGCGACATCGACGGGATCATCGACACGGCCGCGCCCATCAGGTGCTCGACCAGCGGCAGGTTCCCGCGCTGCGAATAGGAGTTGTAGCCGTCGAGATCGCCGCCGAAGACGAGCCCGCCCTTGTCCGACTGGCTGATGTAGAAATGCCCGGCGCCGAAGGTGACGACGCCATTGATCATCGGCTTGATCGCCTCCGAGACGAAGGCCTGCAGCAGATGCGACTCCACCGGCAGCTTGAGCCCCGCCATCGTCGCCAGCCGCGAGGTGTTGCCGGCGACGGCGACGCCGACCTTCTTCGCCCCGATGAAGCCGCGCGTCGTCTCGACGCCGGTGACGCGCCCGCCTTCGCGGCGGATGCCGGTGACCTCGCAATGCTCGATGATGTCGACGCCGCGCCGGTCGGCAGCGCGGGCGAAGCCCCAGACCACGGCGTCGTGCCGGGCCGTGCCGCCGCGCCGTTGCAGCAGCCCGCCGAAGATCGGAAACATCGGATTGTCCATCGCGATGAACGGCGCCATCGCCCTGACCTGCTCGCGGTCGAGCAGTTCGGCGTCGACGCCTTGCAGGCGCATCGAGTTGCCGCGCCTTGCGGCAGCGTCGCGCTGCGAATCCGAATGGAACAGGTTGAGCACGCCGCGCTGGCTCATCATGACGTTGTAGTTGAGGTCCTGCTCCAGTCCCTCCCACAGCTTCAGCGACCATTCGTAGAAGCGCGTATTGCTCGGCAAACCGTAGTTCGAGCGCACGATCGTGGTGTTGCGGCCGGCATTGCCGAGGCCGATCGGCCCCTTCTCGACCACCGCGACATTGGTGATCCCATGCACGCTGGCCAGGTAATGGGCGGTCGCCAATCCATGGCCGCCGCCGCCGACGATGATCACGTCGTAGGCGGCCTTCGGCTCTGGCTTGCGCCAGGCCGGCTTCCAGCCGCGATTGCCGGAGAGGCTCTCCGTCAGCAGTCGCCAGGCCGAATAGCGGTCGGCGATCGGTTCAGGCCGCGCGGGCATCGTCATCATCCGTTCGTGGGGGCACCCAACCGCGCTCCTCGCGCCAGTCCGGGCTGAGATTCCCGAAGCGCGACAGGCGGAAGCTCGACAGATCGGCGAAATCGCAGCGTCCGTCGAGCACGAGTTGCGAAATGGCGCGCCCCGTCGCCGGCGACAGGCCGAAGCCGACGCTCGACATGGTCGCGGCGATGACATTGCCGGCGGTCGGCAGCCGGTCGATCACTGGCCGTCCATCGGGCGTGTTCTCGATCACGCCGGCCCAGCTGCGGATGACGCGGACATGAGCCGCCTTGGGGAAGAGTTCGGCCAGACGCTTGGCGACATTGCGGGCGAGGGGGCTCGACGGGCGCGCCGCGACGGCGTCGTCCTGCGGCGTCAGCCATTCATGCGGGCCGCCGCCATAGGCGAGATTGCCGCGCAAGGTCTGGCGTCCGTAGAGATGGTTGCCGTCGACACCGCCGATCGGCATCAGCGGCAGCGGCTCGGTGACGATCATCTCCGCCCGGGCCGGGGTGATCGGCACCTCACTGTCGAGCAGGGCAGTGAGAACGCCCGTCTGCGGCCCGGCCGCCAGCACCAGCGTCTTGCAGGAAAAGCGGCCGGCGCTTGTCTCGACCGCAACGACCTTGTCGCCGCGCCGCTCGAAGCCGGTCACCGCCGTGTGCTGCAGGATGCGCCCGCCCAGGTCCTGCAGCGCCCAGGCATAGGCCTGAACGGTCCGCTGCGGATTGGCGTGGCCACCGCGCTCATAATAGACGCCGCCGCGGACAGTATCGCCAGCCAGCGGAACCATCTCGCGGACCTGCTTCGCATCGAGCCATTCGGCCGGAAAGCCCTGGCCGCGCGTGTTGTCGACGCCGATCCTGAACTCGTCCATCTGCGCATCGCTCAAGGCCATGCGGATGCGCTTTGGCTGGTACTCGGTCGGATATCCCAGCAGTTCGTCCATCAGCGGCCAGAGCCGTTGCTCCTCGGCGAAGAGCGGGCTCTGGTGATGCGTCGCGCCGCCGCCATTGCGGCCCGAGGCGCCCCAGCCGACGATGCCCTTCTCGATCAGCAACACATCGACGCCGGCCCGCGCCAGCCACCAGGCGGTGCTCAGCCCGCTGACGCCGCCGCCGACGATGATGACATCGGCGCCTTTGTACTCGCCGTCAGCGCTCATGGCCGGTCCTTCGTGCCGGCGCCATCGGACAAGGTCCAGAACGGCTCCCACTGGCTGGCGATGCCGAACCAGCCTTCCCAGTTCTGCGCGAGGAGATCGGGCTCTTGGTCTTCGGCGAAGGCCGAGAGCGGCAAGGGGCGGACCGGCGCGCGATGGCTCGGCAGCGGCATCCGGGCGAGCGGTGTCGCCGTGGCCCGGGCCAGCACCGCGCCGACCTGCTCGCGGCAGCGTCGCCCCTGGCAGGGGCCCATGCCGGCGCGGGTCAGGCGCTTGATCTGGTCCTGGCTGACCTGTCCGTCGGCGGCGAGCGCCGCCAGATCGTGCGATTTGCGCTCGCCATCCTGGCCCGCGAGATAGCGTGGCGGGCGAACCCCGAGCAGGTCCGCCAGATTGACCTCCTCGCATTGGCACAGATGCGTCTCGACATCGGCGACGGCCATCGATGCTGCGACCCATGCCGAGCGTACCGCCTCGACATCTTCGTCCGCCGGGCGCGGCGCGGCCTCCGGCGCCGGCTGCCATGCCTTGGCGGAGCCGCCGGCAAGTTCGTCGCAGGCGGCCGCCGCTGCACGGGTCCCTTCCGCGGCGGCGATGGCGGCATCCATGGTCTTGCCGGCGGTGATGCCGGCGCAATCCCCCGCCGCGAAGAGGCCGGGAATGGAGGTCCTGCCGTCCGTGTCGAGCACCGGAACATAGCCGCCACGGCACGGCGCGAAAGCGATCTCGGCGCCCGCGACATCGAGCAGCTCGATCACAGGCGCGGCGCCTGTCGCAAGGACGACGGTGTCGCAGACGAGCTTGCGCGCATCCACGCCGTCGCTGCCCACCCCCCGCACGAGCACATGCTCGACGCCGTCAGACCCGTCGACGGCGCGCGCGATCATCGTTTGTGTCAGCACGGGCACGCCCTCGCGAGCAAGCTCGGCGCAGCCGGCGGGATCGCGCGGCGCTTCCGCCGGCTCGATCAGCGCGACGACCTCGCGGCCGGCAGACAGCGCCGTCTTCGCGAATTGGGTTGCTTCCACGCCCGAGCCGAGGATCGCCAGCGTCCGGCCATCGAAGGCATCGTAGCGTTGCAGCAGGGCGCTTGCGGCGGTGACGCCCATCACGCCGGGCAGCTCCCAGCCGGGAAAGGCGAGGCCGACATCGCGGCGCCCGGTCGCGACGATCGCCGCATCGAAGGACAGGAACCAGCTGGTTTCGCCGTCACTGAGGCCGGCGACATGGCCGCGCAGCCAGCGCAAGCCCGGCCGCTGCGAGAACAGGCCCCAGACGGCGATGCCGAGCCTGACGTCGACGCCGGCCTCGAAGGCTTCGGCGATCCGCGCGTCGGCCGCTGCGATGGTCTCGATCATCCGCGCCTTGTTACGGGTCGAGCCGCTCATGCGCTGGCCGAAATGGAAGGGTACGTCGAGGCCCATCAGGGCGTGATCGACCGGATGCTCGTCGACCAGCACGACCTCGACGCCGCGCCGGGCGGCTTCGAGCGCCGCCGACAAACCGGCGGGGCCGGCTCCGATGACCAACAGACGTGCGTGCTCACGGACGGGCAACGGCTTGCCGGCCGTCGACCGCTCATCCAGGCGGGTCATTCTGGCGATCTCCCGGCGCCCTCTCGACGGGCGGCGTTTGAAAGGAGGCTAAGGAACGGCTAGAGCCATGACTTTCAAAAAAGCGACATCTTTTCTCGATATACGACAGAGCTTTCGCGGCGCTGCAACATCGCTGAGCGGGCCCGTCACCGGTGGGCGTGAAGCCGGTAGCGTAGCGGAGCCTTGCCGAAAGCGGTCCGGAAGCGCGTCGCGAACTGGGCCTGGGACGGGTAGCCGCACTGCACCGCGACGTCCGAGAGCGGCACGTCGGTCTCGACGAGCAGCTTGCGGGCATGGCGCAGGCGTATCCCGTCATAATAGCGCTTGGGCGACATGCCGAACGCCTCGCCGAACAGGCGCTCGAGCTGGCGGGTCGAGCAGCCGATCTCGCGAGCGATTTCGCTGATCGGGAGCGGTGCGTCGATATTGCGTTCCATCAGGGTCACCGCCCTCCGGACGGCTCTCGGTGTCGCCTGCGGGCTGCCGGCAGTGCCGCGCTGCTTCTCGTCGGAGGAGCGGATCCGGGCGTGGATGAGGAGGTCCGCGACGCTGTCGGCCTGGGCGATGCCGAACTGCACCGCGACGAGGTAGAGGATCATGTCGATGACCGCGACGCCGCCCGAGCAGGTGAGGCGGCGCCGATCGTGCACATAGATCTCGGAGCGGACCTCGACGAGCGGAAACGTCGCCGAGAAGGACGGTATGTCGTCCCAGTGGACGGAGCAGCGATGGGAATCGAGTAGTCCGGCCCGCGCCAGCTGCCAGATGCCGGTCGAGATCGCGCCGATGATGGCGCCCCGGCTGTCAAGGTCGCGCAGCCAGGCCCGCAAAGGGCGCTCATTGTAGAGGTGGCCGCCGATCCCGCCGCAGATGATGGCGATGTCGGCGTCCTCGTCATGCGCGTCAGCCAACCTCTTGTCCGGCACGAGGCCGACATGGCTCGAGGCCGCCACCGTGTCGTGCAGCCCGTAGACGGTCCAGCGATAGGCCTCGCGTCCGAGCGCCCGGTTCGCCAGCCGCAACGTATCGACGATGCAGGACAAGGCCAGCAAGGTGAAGTTCGGCAGTGCGACGATGGCGACGCGGTATTCGCTTTGCATGACTCACCGGCGTTGATCGGCCGCATATCGGAAGGCTGGATAACAGCGAACCTCAGCGTCGAATGCCAGCGCTCTCTGACGTCCGGGGAGACGATCCGACGGCTCGTCGCGCCTGAGAAAGGCGCTACGCGGCCGTTGTGATGAACTGCGCCGCTTTTTCGGCGATCATCACAGCCGGGGCATGGGTGTTTCCCGAGACGATCGTCGGCATGATCGAGCAGTCGACGACGCGCAGGCCTTCAAGGCCATGCACGCGCAGTTGCGGATCGACCACCGCCATCGGGTCGGTGCCCATCTTGGCGGTCCCGACCGGGTGGAAGATGGTGGTCGCGATGTCGCCCGCCGCCCGCGCCAGCTCGGCGGGCTCCTGAATCGCGATGCCGGGCTTGAGCTCCTCCGGCTGGAACGCCCGCATCCGCTGCGTCGCCATCAGGCGACGCGCCGCCACGATCGAGCCGGCCGCGACCTCGCGATCACTCTCGGTCGAGAGATAATTCGGCGCAATGCTGGGGTGGACGAACGGGTCGCTTGAGGCGATCCGGACATGGCCGCGCGAATCCGGGCGGAGATTGCAGACCGAGATCGTCACGGCCGGAAAGGCGTCGAGCGGCTGGCCGAAGCGCTCCAGCGACAGCGGCTGGACATGAAATTCGATGTTCGGCGTGGCGAAGCGCTCGTCCGAGCGCATGAAGATGCCGAGCTGGCTCGGCGCCATCGCCATCGGCCCTGAGCGGCGCAACGCATATTCGAACGCGATGCCCATCTTGCCGAACAGGCTCGCCTGCCGCTCGTTCAGCGTCCGCGCACCTGAGATCTTGAAGACGGTGCGGATCTGGAGATGGTCCTGCAGGTTTTCGCCGACGCCGGGCAGCTCATGCTCGACGGCGATGCCGTGCTGCGACAGCAGCGCACCGGGACCGACGCCGGAGAGCTGCAGCAATTGCGGCGTGCCGATCGCGCCCGCCGACAGGATCAGCTCGCCGGCGGCATCGACCTGGACGGGCTCGCCCTTGAGGCGTAGCTCAAGTCCGGTCGCGCGCTTGCCCGAGAAGGTGATGCGCTCGGCCTGCGCCTGCGTCAGCACGGTCAGATTGCTGCGTTTCCGCACCGGGCTGAGGAAGGCGCGCACCGCGTTGAAGCGGAAGCCAGCCTTCTGGTTCACCTCGAAATAGGCCGAGCCGAAATTGTCGCCGGCGTTGAAGTCGTCGATCTTCGGGACGCCGATCTCCTCGGCGGCTTCGCGCACCGCGTCGAGGATCGGCCAGGACAGGCGCTGGCGCTCGACATGCAGCTCGCCATCCTGGCCATGGAATGCCCCGGCCAGGCTGTGATGCCGCTCGGATTTGCGGAACAGCGGCAGGACCTCGTCCCAGCCCCAGCCGGGATTGCCGAGCTGGCGCCAGCCATCATAGTCGGCGGCCTGGCCGCGCATATAGATCATGCCGTTGATCGAGGAGCAGCCGCCGAGCACCTTGCCGCGCGGATAGGCGAGGGAGCGGCCGTTGAGGCCCTTTTCCGCTGCTGTGCTGTAGCCCCAATCGGTCCGCGGATTGCCCATGCAGTAGAGGTAGCCGACCGGGATGTGGATCCAGTGATAGTTGTCGGAGCCACCGGCTTCGAGCAGCAACACGCGCTTGGCGGGATCGGCGCTGAGGCGATTGGCGAGCACGCAGCCCGCCGAGCCGGCGCCGACGATGACGTAATCCCAGGAGCCGAGATGGCGACGGACGCTCACGCGACCTCCGATCGGTAACGCTGCCATTGCGCTGCCAAGGTCGTAGCAAGATCGTCATAGAGCCGGTAGCGCGCATCGCTCAACCTCCCGTCTGGGCGGTTCGGCACGAAGCTGCGCCTGGGCCTGACCATCTTGGCGACGCCGGCCTCGATATCAGCGAACAGTCCAGCAGCAACACCCGCGGCGATGGCAGCGCCGAGCGCACCGGTCTCCTCGCACTCGGCGACCGTGACGGGCACGCCGATACCGTCGGCGAACATCTGGCACCAGGCGGTGCTGCGCGACCCGCCTCCTGACAGCACGGCCCGGTCGAAACTCACTCCCGCAACGCGTAGGCGATCGATATGGCGGCGATGCTCGAAGACGACGCCTTCGTAAAGCGCATGCAGCATCTCGGCGCGGCCATGCCAGCCGGCGAGGCCGAGGAAGGCGGCGCGCGCCGTCGGCTCAGACCCGGAGCCGTAGAGGAAGGGATGGAAGAGCGGGCTGTCGGCGCTCGGTGTCACCGAGGCGACGAGCTCGTTGCAGCGCGCGAAGGCGCTCTCGCCGTGATCGCCCAGGATCTCGTGCACGAACCATTCGAGGTTGACCGCCGAGGTCGCGCTGGATTCGACCGCGACATAGCGGTCCGGCCGCCAGGTGCAGGCATGGAAAATGCGCTCATCGATGACTGGCCGGTCGACGATGATCTGGTTGACCCCCCAGGTCCCGACCACGATCGCAGCTTGCCCCGGCGCGGCAGCCCCGGCGCCGACAGAGCTGGCGATGATGTCGAAGAAACCCGCCGCGACCGGCGTGCCGACCGCAAGCCCAGTGCGCAGCGCCGCCTGCTCCGTCACGGTCCCGGCGACTGCGTCGGACTGCACCAGCTGCGGCAGCAGCGCTCGGGCATCGGCGAGGTTATAGGCGGCGAGCAGCTCGGCGTCGTAGTCGCGCTCGGGCAGGCGCATCAGCCCGCAGCCGCTCATATCGGAATAATCGCTCACCAGCTTGCCGGTGAGCATGAAGGTCAGCGCGTCCTTGCACAGGAAGGCCGTGCCGGCCCGCTCATAGATCTCCGGCCGGTTGCGCTTGACCCAGGCGAGCAGTGTCGCCGTCTGCGACGGCCAGGGTTTTTGCAGGCAGAGCGGATAGAGCGTAGCGGCGGTACCGTCGGCCCGCCACTCCGCCGCCAATCCGGCGGCGCGCGTATCGAGCGACTGGATGCCGAGCAGCGGACCGCCCTTCTTGTCGAGCAGATAGAGGCCGTTGCCATGACCGGCCGTGCCGATAGCGGCGATGTCGCGACCTTCGGCGCCGGCATCGCGCAGGCAAGCGGCGATCACCTCGCCGGCATTGCCCCAGAGCTCGCCGATCTCGCGCTCGACATGGCCGGGTTCCGGCTTGCTCGAATGGCCGTCGCGGGCGGCCTTGCCGACGACCTTGCCGCTGCGGTCGAACAGCACAGCCTTGACGACGGTATTGCCGGCATCGAGGCCGAGAAGCAGCTCGCTCATCCGCGCTCCTCATAGATCCGCCAAGCGGCCGCATCGTCGGCGCCGTCATGGATCATCGCCATCAGCGCCCTGACCACGCGGCTTGGCGAGGCGTGCTGATAGATGTTGCGGCCATAGACCATGCCATGCGCGCCCTGCTGCATCAGCGCGCAGGAATTGGCGAAGACCTGGCGCAGGTCGGCCTTGCCGCCGCCGCGCACCAGCACCGGGCAGCGCGCCGCCTCGACGACGCGGCCGAACTCGGCGGGATCGCTGGTCGGATCGGCCTTGATGATGTCGGCGCCCATCTCGCGAGCGAGACGGACCAGCGTGACGATCTTCTGCGCATCGCCGTCGACGAGATAGCCACCGCGGGCGCTGTTCGGCTGCATCACCAGGGGCTCGATCATCAGCGGCATGCCGTAGCGCTCGCAATCCTGCCGGACGCGGGCGATGTTCTCGACGCATTGCCGGAACAGCGCCGGCTCGTCCGGCAGCATGAACAGGTTGACCACGACGCAGGCGGCATCGAGCTTCAGCGCCGGCACGACCGGATCATGCGCGTTCTGCAGCACCCCCCACATCTCGCGATGGCGCAGCGCGTTATAGGGATTGCCCATGTCGATGCGCATGACCAGCGCCGGCTTGTCCTTGCCGGGCCGACCCTGTAGCAGGTCGGCTTGGCCGTAGTTCATCTGGATCGCGTCGGGACCGGCCGCGGCCAGGACGTCGACGATCCGACCCATATCCTCGAGCCCATCGAGGAAGGAGGGCTCGTTGCAGACGCCGTGATCGATCGCGACGTCAAGACACCTGCCGTTGTGGAACAGCCGGTTCATGCGGACTTTCTTCGAATCGTACATCGCTGTTCCCTTGGTCAGCATCGCGTCAGCGAAGCATCGCTTCGCTGACGCCGTGATTGGTGTTGAGTTCGGTGAGGAGAGCGGCGCATTCGATCACGCGCTGGCGTTCATTCCAGCCGCGCGCCACCGCCATGATCTCGGACAGTTCGATCACTGCGGCATGCGAGAGCTCGCCCGTGAAGGCGATCGTCAGGCGGCGCAGGACGAGATCGGCCAGCGTCTCCGGGCGCTCCCGGTTGATGATCCAGGCGATCTCGCCCTGGCCATAGGCCGGTAGCGAGCGGAGGGCCTCGTCGCCGCCTCCGGACAGCGTGCGTGCGTACTCAGCTGCTCGCGCGCCGTAACGCGCCAGCAAGCGCTCCGCCGTCTCCCGTGTCAGCCCCGCCGCCTTGGCGATGCGCTCGATCCAGGCCTGCCGATGCTCGTTCGACGGATAGTCGCGGCCACCACCGATCGCGCTGTGCTCGGTCGCCATTCGGCGCGGGAGATCCAGCTTGATGAGGACCATGTCCGCGGCATCGGCGCCAAAGGCGCGAAAGGTCGTCCATTTGCCGCCGACCAGATTGAGCACCGGCCGGGCCGCGCCCGCCGCCTGATCAAGCCATTCGCAACTATGGTCGCGCGAGATGCTGGCATTCAGGCAGCGATCGCTGCGCGGCAGGGGCCGCACGCCGGAGAAGCGGTAGATCAGCTCATCGGGCGCAATCGGGATGTCCGGGAAGACCTCGGCGATCGAAGCCAGGATATAGGCGGCCTCGTTTGGCTCGCAGCGCACACCGTCCGGCGTCTCGACGCTGATATCGGTCGAGCCCGCCAGCACCTGGCCGAGGTGCCGGAACAGGATGCAGACCCGGCCCTCGCGATTGGCGAAGTAGATCATCGTCTCACCGATCGCCTCGTAAAGGCGCCGGTTGGCGATGACGAGATGCGAGCCCTTGGTGCCGCCGATCAGGCGCGGTGCCTTCCCAGCGAGCTCCTGATTGGTCAGATCGATCCAGGCGCCGGTCGCGTTGACGATGATCCCGGCGTCGAGCGTGAAGCGTTCGCCGGTCAGACCGTCCTGGAGCACGGCGCCGCCCGGTTCCAGCCCGACGAGGCCGAGATGGTTGAGCGCCAGCGCCTGGGGCGAGGCCTGCTCGCTGTCGAGGATGAGCTCGATGCCGAGCCGCTCGGGATGGCTGATCCTGGCATCGTAATAGAGCGCGCTGCCGACGATGTCGGAGCGCAGCGCCGGCCAGCGCCGCTTTGTCTCGCTGCTGCCGAAGAAGCTGTGACGCGGCACACCGCTGTCGCGCCCGGCGTAGAGATCGTAGAGCGAAAGCCCGAGCTTGATGATCAGCGCGCCGCGGGCGCCAGCCGTCTCAGCCCCGCCGAAGAAGCGACGCACGGCGCCGATCAAGCCGGAGAAGCGGTCGACAACCGGGATCAGCGTCGGCAGCGGGCTGACGAGGTGCGGCGCATTGGCCAGCAGCAGATTGCGCTCGCGCAGCGATTCCCGGACCAGCGCAAATTCGCCATTCTCCATGTAGCGCAAGCCGCCATGGATCATGCGCGAGGGGGCCGAACTCGCCCCGCTCATGAAGTCGCGGCGCTCGACCAGCACGACGTCGACACCGTTGAGCGCGAGCTCGCGGAAGGTGCTGATCCCATTGATGCCGCCGCCGACGACGAGCACCTGGGCACGCCCCTTGCGACGCAAGGCGTCGATCCGCTCTGCACGATCCTGGGCCATCATGGTCTCTGGATGCTTCTCAGGCTGCCTTGGACAGATGGCGCACGATCGCTTCGTCGATGCGGCGCAACTCCGCGGTCGACAATGAGATCCTGCCGGCGCCGGCATTCTCGACGGCCTGCGTCCGATCGCGGGCGCCGCAGAGCGCGTAGCTGATGCCGGGCTGGGCGATGGTCCAGGCGATCACGAGCTGCGCGGCGGTCGCATCATGGGCGGCCGCGATCGGGCCGATCTCGGCGAGGAAGGCGGCGATGCGCTTCAGGCTCTCGGGCGCAAAGCGCGGATCGTCCTTGCGCAGATCGTCGCCGGAGAAGACGCGGTCCGGCCCGATCTTGCCGGAGAGCAGGCCGAGCGCCAGCGAGGAATAGCTCAGCGTCGCGACTTCATGCGTCCGGCAGATCGGCAGCAGCGTCGCCTCGATCTCGCGATCGAGCATGTTGTAGCGCTCCTGGATGGCATCGACCGGACCGATGGCGAGATAGGCCTTCAGCTCGTCGGGGCTGACATTGCTCACCCCGATCGCCCGGATCGTGCCCTGCCGCTTCAGCTCCAGCAGCGTTGCCATGGTCTCGGCGACCGGCGTCGTCGGGTCCTGCCAATGGGTGATGTAGAGGTCGATATAGTCGGTGCGCAGCCGGCGCAGGCTCTGCTCGACCTCGTGCAGGATCGAGTCGCGCCCGAGATGGCGATGGACGCGCTGGCCATGCTCGTCGAAGAAATGATTTCCCTTGTCGGTATGCCAGACGAGGCCGCATTTCGTCGCCAGCACGACCTCTGAGCGGCGACCGGCAATCGCCTCGCCGACGATCTCCTCGGACTTGCCGAGGCCGTAGGCTGGCGCGGTGTCGATCAAGCTGACGCCGGCGTCGAGCGAGGCGCGGATCGCCTCGACCGCCTTGGCCTCGTCGGTGCCGCCCCACATCCAGCCGCCCATCGCCCAGGTGCCAAGGCCGATGGCGCTCGCGCTCACTGCGCTCTTGCCCATCGGGCGCTGTTGCTGGTCAGTTGCCATGGGTATCATCCTTCAGGACATCGATGATCGCGTTGCCGGTCGCTTCGTCGGTCGCCAGCACGTCGAGGAAGCCGCCGCGCAGGGCGCTGGCGGCAGGCGCCGCCTTGCGCGCTCCGGCGCAGACGCCGATCGCCAGCGGGATCGCCTTGAGTTCATCCAGCGTCAGGCCGATCACGCGCTCGTTCAGCGGGTAGTCGCAGAGCCGGCCGCGGCGATCGAGCAGATGCGCGACGAGCTCGCCGGCCGCATCGAGCCGCGACAACTCGCTTTCGGTCCCGGGACCGTTCGCGCGCAGGCTGAGATAGGTCGAATGCTTGGCCAGGACGGAGCCGATGCCCGTCACGGCGATCGCCGCGTCGCGGGCCCGGGCCAGCACCTCCCGCACTGACTGCAGCGAGAGCAAAACGTCGCGCTCCTCGCGGGAAGCGGCGAAAACGGGCGCATGGATCTGGAAGGCCTTGCCCTTGAGCTTGTGGGCGAGCTGCGCCGCCAGATGGTTCACATCGGTGAAGTATTCGCCCTGGATGCCGCCGGTCGCGGGGACGACGGTGACGTCATAGGCGCGGTTCGGCGCCAGTGCCTGGATCACCGCATCGACGCCGCGTCCGCCGGAGACGCAGATCGTGTCGCCGTCCTCGAGGTTCGACAGGAGATGCTCGGCGGCGGCCCGGCCCACCGTGGTCAGGTTGACCTCTTCCTGGTCCGAGACCGTCGGCGTGACGATCGCTTCCTTCAGTGCGCCGGCCGCCGCAAGCTGCTCTTCGAGCGCGAACAGCGATTGCAGGGGCGAGCGCACCGAAATCTGCACATAGCCGCGCTCGTGCCCTTCCTTGACCAGCCGGTTGACCGTCGGATGGGAAAAGCCGGTGCGCTTGGCGATCTCGGCCTGGCTCAGGCCTTCGACGTAATGCATCACCAGCACGCGGTGGATCTTCCGCAGCCGCTCGAAATCGTCGTTGGAATGGGAGGCCATGACGAACTCGTTCAGCCGGCGCGCACGGCGCCGCGGGCGCGCTTGCGGGTGTGGAGGAGGTGGTCGATCGTCACCGCCGCGAGCAGGATTACGCCGCGGATCACGTCCTGCCAGACCGGCGGCACGTCGAGCAGGGTCAGCGAACTCGACACCACCGAGAGCAGGGCGATGCCGAGGATCGCGCCGAGGATGGTGCCGGAGCCGCCCTTGAGGCTGGCGCCGCCGATCACCGCCGCGGCGATGATGTTGAGTTCCATGCCGACGCCGAAGGTCGGCGGTGCGGCGCCGAAGCGCGCCATGTAGAGCACGCCGGCGACGCCGGAGAGGCCCGAGCACAGCACGATGCAGAAGAACTTCACCCGGTTGGTGCGGATGCCGGAGTACTGCGCCGCCTTCTCGTTGCTGCCGGTGTAGAACACCTTGCGGAAGACGGTGGCCTTGCGCAGGAGAAGGTCGAAGACGACGACCACCGCGAGGAAGATCAGGATGACGACCGGCACGTCGTAGACCTGAGGGAAGCCGAGGACGCGCAGGTCGAGCGGCACCGTGCCCTGGCCGATGAACTTGAAGCCCGCCGGCAGCGAGAACAGCGATAGTGGTCTGCCATCGGTGATCGCGAGGCAGAGGCCGCGCACGATCACCATGAAGGCGAGCGAAACGATGAAGGAATGCAGGCCGATGGCCGTGACGAACGAGGCCATCGCGACGCCGATGAGGGCACTGGCGACGATACCGGCGAGGCTCGCCGTCCAGGGATCGATGCCGGCGAGAAAGGCCGTGCCGGCGACCACCATGGCAAAGCAGACGACCGAGCCGACCGAGAGATCGATCGCGCCGACAATCAGCAGGACCGTCATGCCGACCACGACGATGCCCTCGATCGAGAAGGACATCAGCATCGCCCGGAAATTGCCCCAGCTCAGGAAATAGGGCGAGGCGAAGCTCATCACGACGCAGAGCGCCAGGATGATCAGCACCAGGCCGAATTCGCGCATGCTGGCGATGCTGCGCCAGCCGCCGCTGGTCGTTTCCCGCACCGCCGTCGGGCGCAGCTCTTCGTCCAATCCGCTGGCCACGCTCATCTCGCTTCCTGCCCTTCGATCGCAAGCCCCGAGGCGAGCCGCATGATCGTTTCCTCGTTGAGATCGTCACCGGAGACCTCGCCGGCGATGCGGCCCTCGTGCACGACGAGGACGCGGTCGCACAGGCCGATCAGCTCCGGCAGCTCCGACGAGATCGTGACGATGCCGGTGCCGCCGCTCGCGAGCTCACGCAGGATGCGGTGGATCTCGGCCTTGGCGCCGATATCGACCCCGCGTGTCGGCTCGTCGAGGATGATCGCCTTCGGGCAAACCGAGAGCAGCTTGGCGAGCGCGACCTTCTGCTGGTTGCCGCCCGACAGGGTCGAGGCGGCATCGTCGAGCGAGCCGCGCTTCAGGCGCAACTGGTCGGCGAGGTTCTTCGCCTGCGCCTGTTCCTTGGCGCGGCTGACGAAGCCGGCGCTCGCGACGCGGTCGATGTCCAGCGCCGAGACGTTCATCGCGATCGGCAAGTCGACGAAGACGCCGGCGCCCTTGCGGTCCTCGGAGAGGTACACGATGCCGTTGGCTATGCTCTCAGCATAACTGCGCGGCGTCACCTCCTGGCCCTCGAATACGACCTTGCCCGCGGCGAGGCGGCTGAGCCCGCAGATGCCGAGGGCGATCTCGGTGCGGCCGGCGCCGATCAGCCCGGCAATGCCGAGGACCTCGCCGCGGCGCAGATCGAAGGAGACATCGCGAACGCGATCGCCGTCCTGCAGATGGCTGACCGACATCAGGATGGGAGCATCGACGCTGGCCGGATTCTTCGCCGGATAGATGTCGCCGAGATGCCGGCCGACCATGCGCCGGACGATCTCCTCCTGCGTGGTGGCCGCGACCTCCTCGGTGCAGATATAGCGCCCGTCGCGCAGCACGCTGATCCGGTCGCAATGCGCGAAGACCTCGGCCATGCGGTGGCTGATATAAATGATGCTGATGCCGCGCGCCTTGAGCTGCGCGATGATCGCGAAGAGCTTGCCGGCTTCGCGCTCGGTCAGCGCCGCGGTCGGCTCGTCGAGGATCAGGATCGAGCAGTCGAGCGCCAGGGCCTTGGCGATCTCGACGATCTGCTGCTCGGAGATCGACAAGTCTCCGACCAGCGCCTGCGGATCGATCTCGGCGAGCGAGGCGAGGATCTGGTCGGCCCGGCGACGCAATTCGCGATAGTCCATCAGCCAGGCGCGCCGGCTGTTGGTCGCCGCCATTGAGATGTTCTCGGCGACCGAGATGTCCGGGCAGAGCGCGATCTCCTGATGCACCAGCCCGATGCCGAGCTCATGCGCCTTCTGCGGCGAGGCGATCTCGACGGGGCGGCCACCTACCAGGATCTCGCCGCTATCGGGCCTGAGGATGCCGTCGATGATGTTCATCAGCGTCGACTTGCCGGCGCCGTTCTCGCCCATCAGCGCGTGCATTTCGCCCTTACGCAGGCTGAAGCTGACGCCGTCGAGCGCACGCACCGGGCCGAAGCTTTTGCTGACATTACGGACTTCGAGGGCGAGGGGCGGCATGGCACGGCTCGTCGCGGGAGAAGAGGTCGGCGGAGCGTAGTGGTGCTCCGCCGGGAGAGGGCTCGAGCTTATTCCTTGATGCCCTTGGTGCCACGGCGCTTCAGATAGGCGTCCCAGTAGAAATCGTCGGCATTGTCCCTGGTGACGACGGCGAAGCCGTTGTCGACGACCGGCACGCTCATGGGGTTGAAGCCCGAGCGCTTGTAGTCGTTCATCGGGTCGATCAGTTCGGGATGGGCCGCCATGAAAAGCAGCATGAAGCCCATATAGCCTTGCATGCCCTGGTTCGGGTTGATCGCGCCGAAGACCTGGCCACTCTTGATCATGTCGAGGATCTTGCCGTTCACGTCGGCGTTCATGACCTTGATCTTGCCGCCGAGCTCTTGCGCCGCCTGCGCTGCGCCCAGCGCCGAATTGGCCTCCGGCATGAACAGCGCGCCGAGATTGGGATTGGCCTGGGCCATGCTCAACACGGCGTTGTAGGCCTTGGTCGGGTCCTGGTTGGATGGCGCCCGGGCGACCAGCTTGATCCCGGGATGCTTCTCGCCCATCCGCTTGACGAAGGCGGCGACGCGCCGGTCGTGATTGTCCTGGCCGGGGTTCTCGAGAATGCCGTACTCGCCCTTGCCACCCATCGCCTTGGCGATCACGTCGGCGGCGTAGGAGCCTTCGCGGTCATTGTCGGAGGTGACATAGGAGACGCGCTTGCTGTTCGGCGAGTCGGCGGCGAAGGTCACGACCGGCACGCCCGAGGCGGTCGCGCGATTGATCGGCTCGATGAACGGGTCCGAATTCATCGGGTGGACCAGGATGCCGGCCGGCTTCTTCGCCAGGATCTGGTCGAAGCTCGCGATCTGCTTGGTGACGTCGTATTCCGGCGTGCCGGTATAGGCGGTCTTGCAGCCGAGCGACTGTGCCGCCTGCTTGAACATCTCGTAGACGGGGAACCAGTATTCCACGCCCGAGACCATCACGTTCATGTAATAGGTCTCGCCTTCCTTGCAGCGGAACTGCGGCGGGGTCTGCGCTGCCGCGCCATGTCCCAGAGCGAGCGACAGGCCGAGGCCCGTTGCAACCGTCAGCGTCAGAGTCCGAGCCAATTCCTTGATGCGCATGTTTCCCCTCCAGAGCTCGACGCCGGACCGATCTCCGGTGTCGTCATGACCAGCTTGAAATTTATTTCATATACTGGTATCTATTTCTTAGAGGAGTACGAGCCGCTGGTTGCCGCGTCAAGTGGCATGGCGCGACATGAGCCCGTTCAGCCGGATCCCGATGAGATTGCGGACATGGGTGAACTGGTCCAGGGCCATGGTGGCAATCTTGGTGTCGCTCGCGCTTAGGAGCCCGTCACCGCGTTCTGTGCGTGCTGGCCCGGGATAACTGGCGTGCGGCAGCGGCGATTTCCGCCTCGGACAACCGGTGTTACGCTGGGAGATGCTCCGCTCGATCCAGCAACTCCGCGACACCTCGACAGCTGCCGCGCTGCTGGCCGACAGCGAGGAGCAGCTGGCGCTGTTCGGGGGCGGCGGCGAGTATCATGTGCCTTGGCACTGGCATGACTGCCTGATGATCTTCCTGCCGGAGGTCGGCGCGGTCGATTTCCGGGATGAGACCAGAAGGGCCGGCGCCTGGCTGAGCGAAGAGCGTTTCGTGGTCGTGCCCAAAGCCATGGCCCACCAGACGACGGCGGTTCGCAGCAGCCACCGGCACATGGCGATCTACGCGACCGACAATCAGCTGGCGATGATCGAGGCGCGTGTCGGCTCTCTGAGCCGCGCCCGTGCAAAGCTTGCCAAGCCGGCCTTCTTCGCGACGACGCCCGAGATCCGCTCGCTGCAACGGCTGTGCCGGGCTGGCGGGGCCGAGGACAAGGTTTCGCAGGCGGCGCGCAGCCATCTCGCCGCGGCCCTGCTGATTAACTGCCTGGCCCAGATCGAGCGCAGCGATCCGCTCTCGGCGGCGCGGCCGGAGGGGCATGGCGACATGCTCGTCTCCGAGATCAAATCCTTCATCACGCAGAATGCCGGTAAGGATCTGCGGCTCGACCTGATCGCCGATCTGTTCGGGATTTCCCGGCGCCACGCGACGCGCCTGTTCCGCGAAAATACGGGCCTCTCGATCGCCGCCTTCCAGGAGCAGGAGCGGATCAGGCGGGCGCGCGAGCTGTTGTCCGAGACCGGGCTTGCGATCGGCGAGATCGCCTGGCGAGTCGGCTTCGAATCCGGTTCGGCGCTTGCCCGGACGATGCGGCGCGTGACCGGCCTGACGCCGACGGATCTGCGCAAGGGCGTGGCCCGATCCGACAAGCCATAAGGCCCGTTCGGTCGTGCACCGGCCGAGCCTCCTCCCTATCCTGGCTGGAGCCTACGAAGCCCAGGGGGAGGGAAGAGGATGACCGATTTCGGACTTGTCAACGTCTTCACCCATAAGGGGCAGGGCGGCAATCCCTGCCCGATCGCGATCGACGCCGCGGGCTGGCGCGATGGAGACATGCAGGCGGTGGCACAGCGCTTCGGCCACGAATCCGGCTTCGTGCTGCCGGCGACCAGCGCCGAGTTCGACTACAGCTTCCGCTTCTGGGTCCCGCGCCACGAGATGGAGATGTGCGGACATGCGACTATCGGGGCCCTCTGGTGCCTGGCCATGGCCGGCAAGCTCGACGCCAACCAGGTTCGTATCGCGACGCGCAGCGGCCCGGTGACCGGCTATGTCGGCCTGAACGAGCCCGGCGATCCGTCGATCGAGATCAGCCAGCCCGTCGGCAAGGTCGTCGATCTGACGCGGGCAGAGGAGGATGAAGTTTTGGCGACGCTCGCCCTGTCGCGCAGCGACCTTCTCGACCTGCCAATCCAGAATGCAGTGACGTCGCGCATCAAGACGCTGATTCCGATGAAGAGCACCGGGCATCTGAACGCTCTGACCTCGGACATGAAGCGGACCGAGGAGTGCTGCGAGCGCATCGGCTCGACCGGGCTCTACCCCTATGCGATCGACGATCAGGCCGAGCGGCGCTTCGAGGCCAGGCAATTTCCGAAATCGTCGGGCTATCCGGAGGATGCGGCGACGGGGATCGCCGCCGCGGCCCTGGCCTTCGGCCTGCTCAAGAACGGGCTGGTGGCGCGCAATAGCCGGCGCATCGCGATTTTCCAGGGGCGGGCGATGGGATCATTGTCCGAAATCGGCGTCCGCCTGGGCTTCGTCGAGGACAGGCCGGTGGGCTGCCTGCTGGGCGGGACGGTGAGCCTCGCCGAGGTGAGCGCGTAGAGGCCCGTCGCACCAGCAAAGGCGACCTTGCGAGCAGGTCGGCGACGTCGCTTTGGGGCAAGGCATAGCCCGGATGGGCTGCATCGGCTGAAATGCAGCCTGGCATCTCTCGTCAGCCAGCGTTGCGGATATCCTGCGGCCGCGCCGCATGCGCCTTTTCGTATTTTGCGAAGCCGATCTTGATGGCGACGAGGATGGGGGCGGCGAAAACGAACAGCAAGGCGACCGCGTTGAAGGCGGTGTCGAAGGCGATCACGGCAGATTGGCCCGTCACCGCGCGGCCGAGCAGGCTCGCAGCGGCGCGGCCAGCGGCGGCGGCGTCCATGCCCTTGGCTGCCAGCATCGCGGTCAGGGCGGCGAGGCGCTCGATGACGGCGGGCTTGCCGGCGGCGACATTGGCGCCCAGGACGGCGAGATTGCCGATGGTGTGGTGCTCGATCAGCGTCTGCAGCGCCGCAATCCCCATCAGCCCGCCGAGCTGGCGGCCGGTGTTGAACAGGCCGATGCCGCCGGCGAGCCGGCTTGCGTCGAGATGGCTGAAGGCGATCAGCGTGATCGACAGGAACAGGAAGCCGAGGCCCAAGCCGCGCAGCAGCACGCCCGCCATCATGTCATCGGCGCCGCTCTCGCTGGTCGAGCCGGAGAGCAGCCACATCCCGCTCATCAGGATCAGGATGCCCAAGGGCACGGTGGCGAAGGGCGGCACATGGCGGAACTGGAAGAGCAGGGCGGCGAAGAGGAGCGTGGCGATGAAGGGCGCGCCGCTCGGCAAGAGGAGCTCGCCGGCTGCGCTCGGAGTGAAGGCGAGGACGGAGGTGGCGAAGGCCGGGATGACGAAGGCGCTGCCGGAGAGGGCGGCGCCGGCGACGAAACTGACGATGAAGGCGAAGGTGAAGTCGTTCGGCCCGAACAGGGAGACGTCGATAAGGCCGCGGCCCCTGGTCAAGGCCTGCTGGACGAGGAAGGCCAGGAATGCGGCGGCGCCGGTCAGCGTCAGCCAGAGGATGCGCGGTTCCTCGAACCAGTCCCAGCGGCTGCCCTGCGTCAGCACATAGGTCGTGCAGAAGAAGGTGAGGGAGAGCAGCGCGACGCCGAGCCAGTCGAACGGGCGACGGGGGCTCTTCTCCGGCATCGGCCCATCGGCCAGCAGCAGGAGCCCGGCGGCGGTGAGCGCAAGCGGCACGATGCCGTAGAAGATCCAGGTCCAGGCCTGCGCATCGAGCAGCCAGCCCTGCAACGCCGGGGCGAGCGTGCCGGGCGCGACGACGGCGCCCATGGCGAAGAGCGCCTGAAGCAGAGGCTGATGCGCGGCGGGAAAACGCAGGAAGATCAGCGCCTGCCCGGCGACGAGCAGGGTGCCGCCGGACAAGCCCTGGGCGAGGCGCAGCCCGATCAGCAGATCGAGCCGGGTCGTCATGGCGGCGATGCCCGAGGCCAGCCCCATGGCGAGGGTCGCCGCGACGAGCAGGCTGCGCGGGCTGATCCGGCTCATCAGCCAGGGCGCGGTCATGAAGCCGATGAGCTTCAGCGTGATGTAGCCGATGTCGAGCCAGGCGAACTCGTCGGGCGTCGCCGCGGTGTCGCCGATGATGTCGCCGCGCCCGAGCGCGAGGACGGTACCGGCGATCGCCTCGGTCAAGGCGGCGAGGACGACGCCGGTGACGAGAAGGGTGCCGGCCGCAGCGGTGCTGCGCCCCGGCGCGGCGCTGGCGGCCAGGGTCATGATGCGCCTCCCGTCGCGATCTCGACGCGCGCCGACAGGCCGGGCACGAGGCGGCCGGGCAAGGGATTGCCGGTGAAGCGGATCTTGACCGGGACGCGCTGGACGACACGGACGAAGTTGCCTGTCGCATTGTCGGCCGGGAGCAGGCTGAAGGCTGAGCCGCTGCCGGGGGCGAAGCTGTCGACCACACCCTGGAGCGCCTGGTTCGGATAGCCGTCGACGCTGATGCGGACGTGCTGGCCCGGCCGGATCTGTTCGAGCTGGGTCTCCTTGAAGTTCGCGATGACCCAGACATCGTCGACGGGGACGATGTCGAGTTGGACGGCTCCCGGCGCGACCAGCCGGCCTAACCGGACCTGGCGATTGCCGACGACGCCGCCGACCGGCGCACGGACCACCGTGTTATCGAGGTCGATCTGAGCGAGGTCGCGGGCCGCCTGCGCCTGCGCCACGGCGGCGACGGCCGCCTCGCGCTGGGTGGTCAGCACGGCGATGCGTTGCTGCTGCGCCTCGATCGTCGCCGAGGCCGCCGCCAGGTTGGCTTCGGCGCGCGAGCGGGCGGCGTCGCTCTCATCGAGCAGGGCCTGGCTCACCGCATTGCTGCGGATCAGCTCGCGCCGCCGCCCCTGCGACCGCGTCGCGAGGGTCACCTCGGCGCTGGCGGCCTGTTTCTGGGCTTCGGCCTGGTGGACCAAGGCGTGTTGAAGCTTGGTCTCGGCATCGACATTGGTGACGCGCGCCTGCGCCGCCTCGACATTGGCGAGGGCCTGGGCGAGCCTGGCGCGATAATCGGCGTCGTCGATCCGGAACAGGATGTCGCCGGCCTTGACCGCCTGGTTGTCCTCGATCTCGACAGCGGTGACGTAACCGGCGATCTTCGGCGCCAGCGAAGTCAGGTCGCCGCGCAGATAAGCGTTGTCGGTGGCCTCGCCGCCGGAGCGGGCATTGGCCCAGCCGGCAGCCGCGGCCGCGCCGGCGCCGAGGCAGAGCAGCAGGCCGATGACCTTCTTCTTCTTGCCCGGCCGCGCGGCGGGGGCGACCCTCGCAGGGTTGTCCGCGGTGGCGACGGTGCTCTTCTCATCGAGGGGGTCCATGATCCCAGTCCCGTTGGCAGGCCGATGGTTGCGATTGCGCGCCTCGACGGCAGGGAGCCGGCCGCCTGAGCGCAGCTGCGGTCAGCTCACTTCGTGGCGAATTTGGTCAGCTCGGTCTCGCTCGTGTCGACGACAAAGACGGCCAGGATGCGTGCCGGCTGGGTATCGCTGGCATTGGCGCTGACGCCGTGGAAGGCGCCGGGCTCCTCGACCCAGTTTTCGCCGGCCTGGTAGACCTTCTCCGGCGAGCCGTTGACGCTGCTGCGGACCGAGCCCTCCAGCACCGTCGCATAGATGAAGGCGGACTTGGCATGGGTGTGGGCCGGCGAGCCGGCACCCGGCGCATACTCGACCAGCACGCTCCTCAGGCTCTTGCCGGGGACATGCGGCAGCGGACGGTCGAACACCGTCGTGATCTTGCCGGCGGGCCGTTCGGTGGCCGGAGCCGCGGTGATCGCAAGCGCCGAAAAGGTGAGGATCGAGACAAACCGCTTGAGCATGACAACTCTCCTTGATGATCTGAACGGATCGGCTGCGCCCCGAGCTGGGTGAGCACGTCGAACGGCATGGTTTCCGGGCCGGCCACCCGCGCTATCGTGCCCGGGTCTGTCATCACGACCTCGGTAATTTCGATTACCATTGACACGTATGGTAATTGTAATTACCAGTCAAGAGAGGACGCGATCCGATACGAGCGCCATCGCCTCGACAGCATGCGTGGCCTTTCCGGAAACATGCCGATCCAGCGGAAATCGCGCTATTGAGCCAATGGCTTGGGCACCTATGCGAGGAGTCTATAGTGACCAGGCTGAAAGCTAGGTCGGACGTCCGGATAGGCGTGAGGGTGATGGCAGCTAAGACATCTGAGGATTTTCGGATCGGGAGGGAGAACCCGACGGAGGCTGCCAAGTCAGGCTGGCCGGGCAATCGGCGGGAAGCCCTCCTGCAGGCGGCTGCGGAGGTCTTCTTCGAGCGGGGCTACGCCGCGACGAAAATCGACGCGATCATCGATCGTGCCGGTGGATCGAAGCGCAACATCTACAACGAGTTCGGCAACAAGGAGGGTCTTTTCCTGGCCCTCGTGGCCAGGAACGCGGACATGGCCTTGTCAGCCTCGCCCATAGAGGCGAACGGGGCGCGCGATGTCCGAGAGACGCTGACCTCGTTCGGCCAGCATCTCATGGCCGCCTACATGTCCCCCAGCTTGATCGGTATCTATCGAATCGCAATCACTGAGGCCAATCGCTTCCCCGATCTTGTCAGGTCATTCTATGAGCAAGGCCCAGGTCGCGCCTCGTCCCAGCTTGCCGGAATCCTTGAGGATGCCAGAGTTCGCGAAGAGCTCCGGATCGATGACTGCAAACTCGCTGCCGGACATTTCGTCGGCATGATCCGCGGCGATCTTCATCTGCAGGTCGTTCTTGGTTTGCGCCCGCCACTATTGGACGAAGAAATCCGGGACGCAGTCGCTTCTGCCGTGGACGTGTTCCTGGATGGCGTTCTCCCGCGCCGGGGCACATAGGGATTGCTGGAGCGCGGCGAGTTGGCCGCGCGCCTCACCGTCTCCGGGCAGTTGCGCTCGGCGGGCCGCATCACGCCGTCTGCGAGTCCCGGCGAGTGGTGAGGCTGGCCAGCCGGAAAGCTCAGCCGAAATCTGCTTGAAGATCCCTGACAGCCGCTAGAACTGCGTGACCGTATCGCGCGTGATCTGACCGACATTGAGCGCGCCGGTCTGGCGCATGATGGTGATGAACTCGTCGTCGAGAATCCGGAGCACGCGGTCGACGCCTGCTTCGCCGAAGGAGGCGAGCCCCCAGACATAGGGGCGACCGATCCCGACGGCCGCGGCACCGACGGCGAGGGCCTTCAGGACGCCGGTGCCGCGCCGCACGCCGCCGTCGATGAGTACCGGGATGCGCCCGTTCAGCGCGTCCACGACCTCGGCCAGGACATCGATCGTCGCCTGTCCGCTCTCCTCGGCGCGCCCGCCATGATTGGAGACCAGAAGCCCGTCGACGCCATGGCGCAGAGCCTCCTTGGCGTCGGCGCCGGTCACGATGCCTTTCAGCAGGAGCTTGCCCTTGACGATCCCGCGCAGGCGATCGACGAAATCCCAGGTCATGCCGGTGCCATAGAGGTTGCCGACCTTCGACACGTCGATGCCGGCGAAATTCGCTTTGCGGCTGACCTCGTTCTTGAAGCCCGGCGTATGGCAGCCCGAACAGTCGCGCTGGTCCTGGCGCCGCATGCGAAACAGGGTCTCGGTGTTGCGGCCGCCCTGCCGGTCGACCGTCAGGACGATTGCCGGACAACCAGCAGCTTCGGCGTGGCTCACCAGTGCCTGCGTCACGGCCCAATCGTCGGTCGGATAAAGCTGGAACCAGGCCGGCGAGCCATGGGCCTTGCTCACATCTGCGATGCTGGCATTGTCGGAAGCCCGGATTCGGCGGCTGGTCGAGTCCGATATCATCGGGATCGTGATCTGGGACCTGGACGGACGATTGATCGACGCCAATGACGCGTTTCTCCGCATGGTCCAGTACGACCGCGCGGATTTGCAGGCGGGGTTGCGATGGCTCGATATGACGCCTTCGGAATGGCAGGAGGCGCATGCCCGCTTCGAGGCCGAAGAGCTCGCGGCAACCGGTAAGATGCAAGCCCGAGAGAAGGAGTTCTTCAGGAAGGATGGCAGCCGGGTGCCCGTACTGATCTGGGCTGCCTGCTTCGAAGGGCAGTCCACACAAGGTGTCGCTTACATTCTCGATCTGAGCGAACGCAAACATGCGGAAGCCGCCCTGCTCGACCGTGAGCGCGAGCTCGCGCAGCTCGTCGACATGCTTCCCGTCTACATCAGGCGCCTGTCCCCCAAAGGCGAGCCGATCTTCTTCAACAAGCGGCTGTCAGATTTCATCGGCGTGGACCTGTCCGACATAGGCGTGGCCGGGACAAGCCGGTTGCGCCCGGCCGTCGAGAATTTCGTCCACCCCGACGACGCTGCCAAAGTCGTGGCGGCGCTCAGCCACGCCGTCGCCACCGGCGAGGCCTATTCCATGAGATATCGCATGCGTGGCGCGGATGGGGTGTATGGCTGGCTCGAGACCCGGGCCGAGCCGGTGCGGAATCAGGATGGAACGATCGCGCAATGGTATTCGATGTCGATCGATATCGAGGATCAGGTACGTGCAATGCAGGCGGAAGAGGCGCTGCGGCGTGCCTCCGGCGAGCTCGCCAAGGCGACGCAGATCGCCAGTCTTTCCGAACTCTCGGCTTCGATCGCCCATGAGGTCAATCAGCCCCTGGCGGCTATCGTGGCGAACTCGCACGCCTGCCAGCGCTGGCTGACGGCTGCGCCGCCCAATCTCGAACGCGCGCAGATGACGGTGGAGCGGATCATCCGCGACGCCAACGCCGCCGCCGACGTCGTGAGCCGGATCCGCGCCCTGTTCAAGCAGTCGGTGGAGACGAGGGCGAGCACGGCTTTCGGCGACGTCATCGAGGAGGCGCGCAAGCTCATCGCCGAAGAGGCGGCGCGGCGGCGGGTGCGCGTCGAGCTCGATATCGCGAGCGCCCTTCCGCTCATCCCGCTGGACCGCATCCAGATTCAGCAGGTGCTGGTCAATCTCATGCGCAACGGCATCGAAGCGACGGATGCGACCATCGACGAGAGATCGCTCGGCGTGCGTGCGCGCCAGCTCGGAGCTTTGGTGCAAGTCGAGGTCAGCGATCACGGCCCGGGCATCGAATTCCCCGACAGGATCTTCGAGCCCTTCTTCACCACGAAGGAGCAGGGCATGGGCATGGGCCTGGCGATCTGCCGCTCGATCGTCGAGTCGCATGGCGGGCGGTTGTGGGTCGAGGCGAACGAACCGCGTGGTGCGAGGTTCATCTTCACCTTGCCGGTCACGACGGAAGCCTTGGCATGACGACGACTCATGTCGGGGCTCCACCGGCGGATAAACGCATGTGAGTGGATTTGCGTACGGTCGAACCGTGTCGTTCGCCGAGATCGGCGCAGGCGGGCCCGAACCTTTGCTGGTCGAGCCGATCGGCTTCTCCTGCGCTTGCGGGAAGGCGCAAGGACGGCTTGACTGCCGCTAGTACAATATCTGTGAGGCCCATGGACCGCTTCGATGCGATGCAGGTTTTGCTGGCGGTCGTCGACGCCGGAAGCCTGTCGGCCGGGAGCCGCAAGCTGAATGCGCCGCTGCCGAGCGTCAGCCGGAAGGTCGCTGAGCTCGAGCGCCATCTCGGCACCCAGCTTCTGGTCCGGACGAGCCGCAACATCCAGCTCACCGATGCCGGGCGCGACTATGTCGATGCTGCCCGCCAGATCATGGCGCAGCTCGTCGATGCGGAGTCGCGGGCCTCGGGCGAGTATGAAACCCCGAGGGGCGTGCTGAGCCTCACCGCGCCGATCGCGTTCGGGCATGATCTCGTGTTGCCGCTGGCCTGCGAGTTTCTGAGCGGGCATCCCGAGATCACACTGAACGTGCTCTGTCTCGACCGCGTCGTGAATCTCATCGACGAACATGTCGACAGCGGCATTCGCCTGGGTGAGCTGGCGGACAGCTCACTCCAGGCGCTCAAGGTCGGCGATTTCGGCTTCGTGACCTGTGCCAGTCCGAATTATCTGGAACGCAAGGGGTATCCGTCGAGGCCGGAGGATCTTGCCGATCATGACGGCGTCGTTTTCGGCCAGATCGCCGAGCCGGGCTGGATCTACCAGCACGAAAATCGCAGGCTCGAAGCAAGGCCGAGCATCCGGATCCGCGCGAACACCGCCACGGCGACACTCACGGCAGCGCTGTGCGGCGTCGGCATCATCCGCGCGCCGCGCTACCAGGTCGCGCGGGCCCTGCAATCGGGCGCCCTGGTCGCCATCCTCGATGAGTATGAGAGCCGATCGTTCCCGGTCCATCTGATCTATGCGCGCCAGGGGCTCCTGCCGCTGAAAGTGCGCGTGTTCATCGACTGGATGGCGCCCCGGCTGAAGCGCGCCCTGAAAGATGCCGGGGCCTCTCCGCCGGCGGAAGTCCGTTGACGATGGGCTGCAACTGCACCGTCTGACCGGCGCGGATTCGACCTTCAGGCCGCCGGCCGGCGGTAGACGACCAGCCGGGCGGTCAGGACCTGCAGCACCTCGCCGCGCTGGTTGAGGGTCTTGCTGACGATGGTGGCGATGCCGCGCTCGGGCCGCGAACGCGAGGGGACGACCTCCGTCACCTCGCTTTCGACATGGAGGATATCGCCCGGACGTGTCGGGGCCGGCCACTGAATCTCGCCGCCCGCGCCGATGATGCCCTTCGCGAGCGGCAGGCCCGACTCGACGTTCAACCGCATGGTGATCGCAGCGGTGTGCCAGCCGCTAGCGGCGAGGCCGCCGAATAATGTCCCCTTCGCCGCCTCATCGTCGAGATGGAAAGGCTGAGGGTCGAAAGCCCCCGCGAACGCCTTGATCTGCTCTTCGTCAAGCGCATGCGAGCCGCTGACGAAGGTCTGTCCCGGCTTGAGGTCGTCGAGATAGAGTTTGGTCATTCCACGCACCTCGCGTTCGATCCGGCAATCTTGAACTGACGATCTCAGGCAAACACCACATCGCCGAGATCGATCGCGACCATCAGCAGATCCGCGACGGGCCGCGCGTCGGGGCCACGCACATAGGCGCGTCGCCGCGTCGGAACGCGCAGGCCCTGGACCTCGACATAGTCGCCGATCATCTGGGCCGCAGCAAAGCTGCCGGCGATGTCGACCCGGTAGTCGTGCCGCTTCAGATCGAGCTTTCTGTCGAAATAGAACTCCTGCTGGCGGCTATGCGTGACCATGTCGCCTGGGAAAGACGCCTGCAGGACGCGGCACTCCTCCTCTCCTTCCCGCCAGGGAGCGAGCTCGCGGACCGTGACGCCCTCCATCGCCAGCACGAAAGGCGAGTTGAGGTAGAGCCACATCGCATAGCCGTTGAAATAGGCGCGGTGGAGCGGTCCCCAGGGCGTGCTCAAGCCATGGCCGGCGAACAGCGCCGGCAGGTCCCGGCTTTCGGCAACGACGGTTCCGTCGGTCTTCTCGACCGCGAGCCGGTCGGCGCCGAAGGCGGTCCGCTGGTCCGGCGCCCCGAACGGAGCGACCGAGGCGCGCTGTTCATGCAGCCACACGCTCATGCGGCGGCGCGTCGTATCAATCGGCAGGCCCTTGAGCGGGAACAGGCCGCCGGTTGTCACCGCCGAGGCCTCGATCCTCTCGAAGGCCTTGCGCCGGGCGAGCCCGCCATGCGCCTCGATCACCTCGTCGAGCAATGCCATTGGATAGCTCCGATTTCGGGCCGCCGCGGATCGCGCCGCGGCGGTGGTCGCTTGTCGTCGTTCGGTCGCAGCGGTCAGGCCGCGACCTGGTAGCGAGGCGCAGGATTGGCGACCGAGAGTTTGCCGATCATCGCCTGCCGGGCGGCCTCGTAGGTGTCGTAGAGCGCGCCGTCCTGGAGCGCGGGAATGGTGGCGAACTCGCCCCGGTCGAGCCCGACGAGCGCCGCGTCGACGAGATCCTCGCTGCGCATCACGATCTCGCTCGGAAGGTGCTCGACCGGACGTCCCGCAATCACCCAGAAATCGGTGGCGGTGGCGCCCGGCAATACGACCTGCACGGTGACGCCGGAGCCTTCGAGCTCGTGCTGCAGGTTCTGGCTGAAGGCGAGGACGAAGGCCTTGCTGCCACCATAGACGCCGTTCAGCGCTTCCGGATTGATCGCGACGATCGAGGCGATGTTGACGATCATGCCGGCGCCGCGAGCGACGAACTGCGGCACGATCGCGTAGGTCAGGCGGGTGAGGGCGATGACGTTGAGGGCGATCAGCGACGTCATCTGGTCGACGTCGGAGTCGAGCAGCTTCAGCGCTCCGCCGAGGCCGGCATTGTTGACGAGCAAGGTCACGTCCGGGGTTTCCTTCAGGAAGGCCTCGACGCGGGCAAGATCGGCCGGGTCGGCGAGATCGGCAGGCAGGATGTCGACCTTGCGGCCGGTCTTGGCGCTGATCCGCCTGGCGACCTCGGCGAGCTTGTCGCCGCTGCGGGCGACCAGGACGAGATCATATCCCCGCCGCGCCAGGCGATCCGCATAGACTGCTCCGATGCCGCTCGATGCACCGGTGACGACGGCTGTTCCCAATACGTCCGACATGTTCATTCTCCTCATCGATCCGAAGGTGGCGCGGCTGCGCGCCTCGTGATGCGGAGCAAGCTAGTCGTGCCGGATTGCGCGCGGCAGCCAGCGAGAATGAAAGCCTTCCTCTCAAAATGGCGGGGAGAGCGGAGGGCCATGACAGCCTGAAGCCGCGGATGGTCGATGCCGCACGACGTTGCAGGACGGCGCCGACTTCCCCGGAATAGTTTGCCCGGCTTGGGAATAATCGCGTCCGGGCAACGTTTCCGTTGCCATGACGATGCTCTCTCCTCCATCCACCGCGCTCTCCACGGCCGGCGGGCTCCGTTCCAATCATTGGCGCATGGCCCGGACGATCTTCCGGCTGGCTCTGCCCATCCTGGTCGCCGCCGGCCTTACCGCAGCGATCTGGCTCGGCTCGCCGCTCGATGGTCGGGCGAAGGCTGCGCTGACCGTTTTTGAGCTCGCCATCGTCGGCTGGTGTCTGACCGATCTCGACGACACGCTGATCGCCCTGGCGGCTGCCGCCGCTCTCGTGCTCTGCGGGCTCGCCTCCAGCCGCAATCTGCATGCGGCGCTCGGCAACGAGCTGACCTGGCTGCTGATCGGCGCCTTCATCATTGCCGCGGTGCTGCGCGCCTCGGGTCTCACCGAACGCCTCGCCTCAGCCGTGCTAAGCCGGACTGGATCGGTCAGCGCGCTGTTCCTCGCCACGACCGGCGTGATCGTCGCGACCGCTGTCTTTGTGCCCTCGACGTCGGGGCGGGCGGCGCTGCTGCTGCCGGTCTATCTCGCTCTGGCTGCCGCGATCGAAGACAGACGCATCAGGCGGGCGCTCGCATTGCTGTTCCCGACGGTGATCTTGCTCTCTGCCGGCGGGACGCTGATCGGCGCCGGCGCCCATCTGATCGCGATCGAGATGATCCAGCGCAGCGGCGGGCCGAGCCATGACTATCTCGGCTGGCTGCTGCTCGGGATGCCGCTGGCCATCCTTGCGAGCTTCGGAGCGACCTTCATCATTCTCTTCGCTTTCCTGCGTCCGGCCGAGCGGGCGCAGGTGATCGAGCTGCCGTCGGCTTCGGCAGAGCCCCTGTCGGGGCAGCAGCGCTATATCGGCGCCCTTGTGGTGTTCGTCGTCATCGGCTGGTGCACGCAGCCGCTGCACGGCGTCGATGCCGCCCTGGTGACGCTGTGCGGCGCGATCGCGCTGACCCTGAAGCCCTTCGCGCCGCTATCGATGAAGCAAGCGGTGAAATCCGTCGAGTGGCAGCTCATCCTCTTCCTCGCCGCGACCACGCTGATGGGGCAGGCGCTGATCGAGACCGGTGCCGCGAGCGGGCTGCTGCAGCCGCTCCTTGCCTCGCTGCCGCAAGACGCACTTGCAACCCCTATGATGGTTGCCGCGCTGGTGAGCGCCGTCGCCCTGTTGTCCCATCTTCTGATCACCTCGCGCAGCGCCCGGGCGACCGTACTGATCCCGCTGCTGGCGCCGCCTCTGGCTGCGCTCGGCCATGACTTTGGCGCCATCGCCATCCTCATCGTGATGGGGACCGGCTTTTGCCAGAGCCTGCCGGTCAGCGCCAAGCCCGTCGCGCTCTATGCCGATCTCGAGCACGAGACCTATCGGCCGCGCGACCTGATCGGACTGTCGCTGCTGCTGCTGCCGATGATGGGCGCGCTGCTGATGGTCTTCTCGCTCTGGATTTGGCCGCTTCTCGGCCTGTCGCTACGCTGATCGCATCCCTCGAAAGAATTTGAGCCGGCAACGGAATAAGCCGCCCGAGCCGTCGTTTTCAGCTGCAGAGGCGTTTGACGGCCTCGGGATTTCGAGAGGATTTGCAATGACCCTCAATATTCTGATCGCCCCCTCCGGCTTCAAGGAATGCCTGGACGCCAGCAAAGTGGCCCGCGCCATCGCCGAGGGGGTCAAGACGGCCATGCCTCAGGCCAGGACGATGCTGGCGCCGCTGGTCGATGGTGGCGAGGGTTTCACCCGGGCGCTCTGCGCTGTGACCGGCGGCATCCTGCACGAGCGCATCGTAACCGGCCCGGTCGGCGATCCCGTCACGGCGCATTTCGGCTTCCTCGGCGGGGCCGGTCCGAAGACCGCGGTGATCGAGATGGCGGCCGCAGCAGGGCTAGCGCTGGTGCCGCGCGACCGGCGCGACCCGACGCTGACGACGAGCTACGGTGTCGGCGAGCTGATCGCGGCGGCGCTCGATGCCGGGGCCGAGCGCATCCTGCTCGGCTGCGGCGACAGCGGCATCAACGATGGCGGGGGCGGCATGGCAGAGGCTCTCGGCGTGCGCCTGCTCGACGCCGAGGGCGCGCCGATCGGCCGGGGCGGTGCGGCGCTGGGCAGGCTCGTCCGCATCGACCTCTCCGGGCGCGACCCGCGCCTCGACAGCGTCAGGATCGATGCGGCGGTCAACTGGCACAATGTGTTGCTTGGTCCGCGTGGCGTCGCCCGCGTTTTTGCCCCGCAGAAGGGCGCGAGCCCCGAACAGGTCGAGATCCTGGAGGCGGCGCTCGAATGCTATGCTGACAGGTTGCACGCGGCGACCGGCCGGGATGTCTCGGCTGCTCCTGGTTGCGGCGCCTCGGGTGGACTCGGCGCCGGGTTGCATGCGCTGTTGGGGGCGACGCTCCACCCGCGCTATGACATCGTGATGCGATATCTCTCCTTCGAAAGCATGCTGCGCCGGGCCGATCTGGTCATCACCGCAGAGGGCTGCCTCGACGAGCAGACCCCGTTCGGCAAGATCCCAGCCGAAGTGGCACGTCAGGCACGGGCTCGCGGCATTCCCGTCGTCGCGCTGGCCGGCACGATCGGGCGCGGCAAGGTCCGGATCAATTTCGAGCATGGCATCGACGCCTTCGCCAGCATCCTCAAGCGGCCCTGCACGCTGGAAGAAGCGATTGCGGAATCGGAAAAGCTGCTGCGCCGCGCCGCCGAGGATGCGATCCGGATGATCGGCGTCGGCATCCGTCTGCCTCGCGAGAAGGTGGCGGCATGAACCGCGCCCGCCTTCGCCGCGGTCTGCGCGCCTCGCTGCTCGGCTTTGCGCTCGCCGGCGCGCCTTTTCTGGGCGTGCCGGACGATGCCGGCCGCATCCTTCCTGCGCTCGCTGATGACAGCGATGGCGACGACGGTGGTGACGGCGGCGGCGGCGGAGGCGGGGCTGGCGGTGGCGGCGGGGGCGGCCAAGGCGGTGGCGGCGGCAGCTCGGGCCGCTTCCGCACCGGCGGCGAGCACCGGATCGACGCCGGCCGCTTGCTGCGTTTCTTCGGAATCGAGGGAAGCCGTCCGCGCCGCGCCGAGCGCAGCGCGCCCCGCCCGGCCACTATGGCGGTGCCGCGCGAGATCGTCGCCGCCGGGTTGACGCAGGCCGAGCTCGACAGCTTGAGCGGGGAAGGCTTTCGCGTCGTCGCGCAGCGCAATCTCGGCCTGCTCGACAATCTGACGGTGCGGCTGCGGGCTCCCGCCCGCCTGTCGATGCAGCGCGCCCTTGCGCGCGTTCGTGCGCTCGCCCCCTCGGCGCTGGTCGACCTCAACCATCTCTATCGCGGCGCCGCGAGGCCCTGCCCCGACAAGCAGTGCTTCTCGCTGGTGGCGCAGGATGCGCGGATCGACGGCGCCTGCCCGGCGCGCGGCCTCATCGGCATGGTCGATACGGGCATCGACACCGAGCATCCGGCGCTTGCCGGCAGGCCGGTCGAAGCGCAGACGATCCGCGGTCCCGGCCACCGGGCGGCCTCGACGCAGCACGGAACCGACATCGCCATCCTGCTCTCGCGGGAGGTCAACGCCGGCGGACAGGAGCGGATCATCGCGGTCGATGCGTTCCACCGGCGCGGTGGTGCCGACAATGCCGACAGCTTCGACCTCGTCGGCGCGCTCGACCTGTTGGCGCAGCGCAAGGTCCGCGTCGTCAATCTGAGCCTCGCCGGGCCGGCCAATGCGCTGGTCGAGCGGATCGGCCGTACGATGCATGAGCGCGGCGCCGTGCTGGTGGCGGCCGCGGGCAATGACGGGCCTAGCGCCGAGGCGCGCTATCCGGCCGCCTATCCCTGGGCGGTCGCCGTCACCGCGATCGACCGCAACGAGCGCATCTATTCCCGCGCCAATCGCGGCAGCCACATCGCCTTCGCCGCGCCGGGCGTGCGCATCCAGCTCAACGACAAGGCGATGCGCCCGGCCGCGCCGCGCTCGGGTACCTCCTATGCGGCGCCCTTGGTCACGCTCGCCTTCGCGCAACGCGCCGCCCGGGAAGAGGCGACGAGACCTTCGACCCTGCTGGCTGCCCTGTCGGTGGAGGCGCGCGATCTCGGCGAGCCTGGACACGATCCGGTCTTCGGCTGGGGCCGGCTCTCCTGCAGCCCGTGACGGAAGCGGGCCACGGCGATGCATGAGATCGGCACCAACCCGCAAGGCTATGCCGCCCCTTCGCAGGCGGCGGCCTCTGCCTTCGCGACCGAGCTGATTGCGCTGCTGCCGCGGTTGCGGCGCTACACGATGACACTCACGCGCTCGGCCAGCGAGTCGGAGGATCTGGCGCAGGCTGCCTGCGAGCGGGCGCTGCGTGCGCAGGCGCAATGGCAGGAGGGGACGCGACTCGATGCCTGGCTCTTCAGCATCGCCCGCAACCTCTGGATCGATCAGCTGCGCAAGCGCCAACGTGAAGGGGCCAGCGAGGCGCTGGACCTGCATCCGGAGTTGCAGGGCGAGGATGGCAGGCAGGTCACCGAAAGCGCGCTGACCGCCGGCTCGGTCCAGCAGGCGCTGGAGGAGATGCCGTCCGAGCAGCGCGATCTGCTGCTGCTCGTCTGCGTCGACGGCCTGAGCTATCGCGACGCCTCCGACCGGCTCTCGATCCCGATCGGGACGGTGATGAGCCGGTTGTCGCGCGCCCGCCTTGGCCTGGCCCGGAGATTGGGAATGGAACCGAGATGACGAAGCTCGCTGTGACCGACGAGGAGCTGATGGCGCTGGCAGATGGCGAACTCGCGCCCGACGCGGCCGAGCGCCTGCATGCGCTCGTCGTCGCCGATCCCGACCTCGCGGAACGCTTCGCGATCCTGGCGGAGACCCGCTTCCTGCTGGAAGGGGAGAGGGCGGAGGCGCCAGCGCTTCCGGAGAAGCTCCCGCCTGCTGCGCCGCGCCTGTCGGTGATCGCAGGAGGAAAGCCGGCCGCTCCGGACACGACACCGGCGCGTCGCTGGCCGCGTCTCGCCTTGCCGCTTGCCGCCAGCTTCCTGTTCGTCGCTGGCGGGCTGGCGGGCTATCTCGCGGGTGGTGGCGGGCGCTCCGAGAGTGGCATCGCGCTGGCCGGCTTCTCCCGGCAGGGCATCGATGCAGCCTTGTCGCAGACGGCCAGCGGCGCCGAAGCCAGCCTGTCGGGCGGCAAGTTGCGTGTGATCGCGTCACATAAGCTCGGGGATGGGCGGCTCTGCCGGGAATACACGCTGACGCGAGCCGCCGAGCCGGGCTGGGACGCGGTCGCTTGCCGGGATGCCGGCAACTGGCGCACGGAATTCCTTGCCGCCAAGGCGCCTCCGGCACCCGGCTATGCGCCGGCAAGCGGCGACACGAGCATCGGAGCCTTCCTCAGCGAACGCGGCGCCGAGCCCGTCTCGCCCGACGAAGAACGCAAATTGCTCGGCGCCGGCAAGTAGTCCGGCGCCGATGACATGACCCGCCACGAAGCTCCGCGCTTGCCAGGCGAGCCATGTGACGGCAATGTCCGCGCGGCTAAGACGTTCAGCAAATGCATGCCGGAGTGGTTCTCGTCGGGCAGCGGGACATGGGAAGTCCGAACACATGATCATGGACGATGAGAATGCCGGCGCCGGCAAGGCGGGCATAGTCAATCTGCTCAGCCGCCGCTCGTTTCTGGCCGGCTCGGCCGCCAGCCTAGGCGCGCTCGGCCTCGGCGGCTGCGTGACGCCCGACGGCATGAGCCTCGCCGAGGCGCAGAAGCTCTACGGGCCTGTGCCCGAGGAGAAGTTCCCGATCCCGGCGATCGACGTCAGCCATGTCGATCCGAAATATTTCCGCCGCACGGTGGCCTACGACACCAAGGAAAAGCCCGGCACGATCATCGTCGATCCCGGCAACTATTATGTCTATCGCGTCGAGGAAGGCGGCGCCGCCACGCGCTACGGCGCCAATGTCGGCCGCGACGGCTTCCGCTGGAATGGCGACGCCTATGTCGGGCGCAAGTCCGAATGGGCGACCTGGACGCCGCCCAAGGAGATGATCAAGCGCCAGCCTGAAGCGGCCAAATATGCCCGCGGCATGCCCGGCGGTCTCGACAATCCGCTCGGCGCGCGCACGCTCCATCTCTACCAGAACGGCGCCTACACACTCTACACGATCTACGCCTCGCTCGACGCGGAATCGATCGGCAACGGCATCACCAGCGGCTGCATCGGCCTGCTCACGCAGGACATGATCCACCTCTACAACAACACGCCGGTCAAGACCAAGGTGGTCGTCCTGCCGGCCTGACGGAGCGACCCGAGCTGACCGGACCTGCCCCTGGCGCGACAGCGCCGGGGCTCAGTTGCTGTGCCTGCACGCTGCCGCCCGGCTCAGGCATATTCGGGCCGGCGCGGGGTAAAGACGTCGAGGTTCATCACTGGCTCGTCGCCGACGACCTCGCCCCAATGCTCGACATTGGAGGGGATCACGACGAGGCCTCCGGGGCCGATCAGATGCTCCTCTCCGCCGATGAAGAAGCGGATCGTGCCGCTGACGATATAGGCGATCTGCTCATGCGGATGGCTGTGCGGCTTGGGCTCGTGGCCGGGCATCAGCCGGTGCAGCGCCAGCGTCGCTGCCGAGCCGGAGAATGCCTTGCGGTCGACGCCCGGGCGAACCGGCGTCCATGGAATCCGGCTCCAGTCGATCTTGTGAATGTCCATGGCGGAGGCTCCGATCGTCGCTTGGTTGGTCATTTGGCGGCGCCGAGGATTCCCGACGGGCGGATGAACAGGAAAAGCAGCAGCACCGACAGCGCCGCGACGTTCTTCAACCCGGCGCCGAAGCCGACGATGGCGAGCGCCTGCAGCAGGCCGAGCAGCAGGCCGCCGAGAAAGGCGCCGAAGGGCCGGCCGAAACCGCCGACGATCGCGGCGATGAAGCCGCTGATCGCGAAGGGAACGCCGACATTGAAGGCGGTGTACTGCGTCGGCGTGATCAGGATGCCGGCGATCGCGCCCAGCGCCGCGCTCAGCGCGAAGGCCAGCGCCAGCATGCGCGAGACCGGGATGCCCTGCAGAGCCGCAGCCTCGCGATTGATCGAGCAGGCGCGCATCGCCTTGCCGGTCCGGGTCAGCCCGAAGAAGGCGGCGAGCGCAGCGACGATGGCGAGCGAGCCGCCGACGATCCAGATCAGCTGGTAGCCGATCGCGACCGGACCGATCATCAGCGGCGGCCGGTCGGTGAAGACGGGCAGGGTCTTGGGCTGGTCGCCAACGGCGATCAGGGTCAGCCGCTCGACGACGATCTGGGCGGCGAGCGTCGCCAGGATCATCACGAACATCGTCGCCTTGCGGTTCCAGAGCGGCCTGACGACGACGCGCTCGATCGCGACGCCGAGCGCCGCCACCGCCGCGATCGCGATCAGCGCCGCCAAAGGCAAGGGCACGCCGTTCCGCGCGAACAGCACATGGGTGATCATGCCGCCCAGCATCACGAAGGCGCCCTGGGCGAAGTTCACGATGCCGCTGGCGTTGTAGATCACGCAGAAGCCGATGCCGATCAGCCCGTAGACGCAGCCGATGCCGAGCCCGCTGACCAGGACCTGGGGGATATAGGACCAATCAGCCATGCGGGGCCTCCTGCACGGCTGGCTTGTCTGCAGAGGGTTTGCCGGTACCCAGATAGGCCGCGATCACGGCCGGGTCGGCGCGTACCTGCGCCGGGGTGCCTTGCGCGATCTTGCGGCCGAAATCGACCACGACGACGCGATCGGCGGTGTTCATCACCAGCGTCATGTCGTGCTCGATCAGCAGCACGCTGGTGCCGTCCTCGGCGATGCGGCGGATGATGCGGGACAACGCGGCCGATTCCTCGGTGTTGAGGCCGGCTGCCGGCTCGTCGAGCAGGATGAGCCGCGGGCCGGCGGCCATGGCGCGCGCCAGCTCCAGCATGCGCTGGCGGCCATAGGGCAGGGCCGAGGCGGGTTCGTCCGCCATCGCCGCCAGCCCGGCGAAGGCGAGGAGCTCGCGCGAGCGCGCCTCGACCGCCTGTTCCTCGCGGCGCGCGGAAGCCGGCCGCAGCAGCGCCGCGAACAGCCCGGCCTTGCCGCGCAGGTGACAGCCGACCTTGACGTTGTCGAGCACGCTCAGATCCTCGAACAGCTTGACGAGCTGGAAGGTCCTGACCAACCCGCCGGCGGCGATCTCGGCCGGCGGGCGGCCTGTGATGTCCCTGCCCTCGAAGGTGATCCGTCCTGCGCTCGGCGGCAGGAAGCCGGAGATTAGGTTGAACAGCGTGGTCTTGCCGGCGCCATTGGGGCCGATCACGGCGGTGACGCCCTCGGCGGGAACGTCGAAGGAGACGTCGTCGACAGCGACGAGCCCGCCGAAGCGGCGCGTCACGCCTTCCAGCCTGAGCCGGGTCATGAGCGGCCTCGCGGGGAAAACAGGCTGGCGAGCCCGCGCGGCGCATAGATCAGCAGCACGATCAGCACCGCGCCATAGGCCAGGTCTTGGTAGTCCTTGAAGGCGCGGAAGGTCTCGGGCAGCAGGCTGACGATGAGCGCGCCGACCAGCGGGCCGGCAACCGTGCCGATGCCGCCGACATAAAGCATGGTGAAGGTGACGATGACCATGTGCAGCCCGAAGACCTCGGGGCTGACGAAGCCGACGACATGGACGAAGAGCGAGCCGGCGAGCGCCGCGAAGCCCGCCGAGAGCAGGAAGGCGAGGAGCTTGTAGCGGGCGACCTCGATGCCCAGCGCCATCGCCGCTTCCTCGCTGCCCGCGACCGCCGACAGCGCCCGCCCGAAGCGCGAGCGACGGATCCTTGCGGCGGCGAAGGCGCAGGCCGCGACGACCAGCGACAACAGGATGAGCTGGCCGCGGTCCGAAGTGACCTCATAGGGGCCGATGCCGAAGGGCGGGATGCCGGAGATGCCCATATAGCCTTGCGTCACCGACTGCCATTCGACCGTGATCTCATAGGTGATCAGGCCGATGGCGAGCGTGCCCATGGCGAGATAGTGGCCCTTCAGCCTGAGCGTCGGAAAGCCGACGATCGCGGCGACCAGCACGGCGGCGGCGATGCCCAGCAGCATCGCGGGCACGGGGGCCCAGCCATGGCTGGCGGTCAGCACGGCCGAGAGATAGCCGCCGATCGCGGCGAAGGCGTTCTGGCCGAAGGAGACCTGGGCGGCAAAGCCCATGAACAGGTTCAGGCCGGTGACGAAGACCGCATAGATCAGCGCGAAGGAGACGACGGTCGCCGCATAGCCGCCGACGACCATGGCGTAGCCGACCACCACCGCGGCGAAGAGCCAGGGCAGCAGGCCGACCAGCCTGACCGGGCGCCGTTCAGGCGAAGTAATGCTGGGCGAGATCGTCATGGGAGGTGATGTCACGCGGATCGAGTTCGGCGACGATGCGCCCGAGCGAAAGCAGGTAGACGCGGTTGGCGAGCTCGAGCGCCAGCGGCGCCTTCTGCTCGACCAGCACGATCGACAGGCCTTCGCGGTTCAGGAGGCCAAGCGTCTCCAGGATCTCCCCGGTGACGCGCGGCGCAAGGCCGAGCGAGGGCTCGTCCAGCAGGAGGAGCTTAGGCCCGGCCATCAGCGCGCGGCCGAGCGCGAGCATCTGCTGCTCGCCGCCCGACATCGAGCCGGCGGCCTGGCCGAGCCGTTCCTTCAGGCGCGGGAACAGCGTCAGGACGCGCTCGCGGCGGCGAGCGAATTCGGCCTTGTCGCGCAGGCGATAGGCGCCGAGTTCGAGATTGTCGGCGACGCTCATCGGGGCGAACAGGCCGCGCCCCTCCGGCACCAGCACGATGCCGCGCGCCGCGACCGCGACCGCATCGTTCCGCGGCAGTATTTCGCCACGGAAGCGGACCTCGCCGCCATTGGCCGAGAGCCCCATGATCGCGCGCAGCAGCGTCGACTTGCCGGCCCCGTTGGGGCCGAGCACGGCGACGAGTTCGCCCTCGCCGATGCGCAGGTCGACCCCATGCAGTGCATGGATGTGGCCATAGCGCGCGGAGAGGGCGGTCGCGGCCAGGATAGGCGGGGCAGTTCCCGCCCCAGGCGCTGCCGCGGCGGCAAGGCTCATTGCACCACCTTGACCTTGCCGCCTTCGATCGTGGCGAGCACGAACGGGTTCTCGGTGATGCCCTGATGCAGGTCCGGCCGGAAGTTGTAGATGCCGGTCGTGCCCTGGAAGCCGCTCAGCTCCTCATAGGCGGCGCGGACCTTCTCGCCTTCAAAGGACTTCGCCTTCTCGATCGCGGCGGCCGTCAGCATGACGCCGTCCCAGCCGCGCGAGGCCCAGTTCGGGTCGCGATCCTTGAATTTCTCGCGCCAGGGATCGAGGAAGCTCTTGATGCCGGCCTTGAGCGCGCCCTCGGGCAGCGCCTCGTAGACCTGCGAGGGCGAGGCGACGAAGAAGAACTTGTCGCCCAGCACCTCGGCGACCGGGCCGAATACGGCGAGATCCTCGAGGCTGGTCAGCAGCAGCATGTCGGCGCCTAGCTGCTTGATGTTCTTGGCGGCGGTGAGCGTCGTGCCGCCGAGGCCGATCTTCAGGATCGCGCCGGCACCGGCGGAGCGCGCCTTGCTGATCTGCACGCTGAGATCGGCGTCGTCCTGCTTGTACTGGTCGACCGAGACGACCTCGAGGCCGAATTTGGCGGCGTTGCGCTCGGCCACGCTCTTCTGGAGATTGGCGTAAGGGGTCGGGTCGTGCAGCACCGCAATCTTGCGGATTTGCGTCTTCTCCTTGAGATATTCCAGACGCTTGTCGACCTCGAAGCCGGCCGGCGGCAGCGTGCTGAAGGCCCAGACGAGGTGCTCGGCCTGCGTCGGCAGGATCGAGCACAGCATCATCGGCACCTTGGCGCGCAGCAGCAGGCCTGCCGCCGCGAAATTGCCGGCCGAGACGCAGCCGCTGACGAAGACGTCGACCTTGTCCGAACTCAGCATCTTCCGATAGACGGTCACTGCCTCCTGCGGCTCCGAGCGGTTGTCCTCGACCACCACCTGGATCTTGCGGCCCATCACGCCGCCCTTGGCGTTGAGCGCGGCAGCGGCGAGCTCGACGCCGTCGCGCCAGGCGCGGTCGACCGTCGCGGCATAGCCGGTCAGGCCGGCGGAGACGCCGATCTTGTAGGGCTCCTGGGCACCGGCAGGCAGCGCGCCGGCCAGTGCGAGGCTTGCGGCAAGGCCTGCCGCCAAAAAGGTCTGCTTCATCATCCGTCCTCCCCGTTTCGCTCGTTCCCGGCTGGTGGCTCCAGTGCGAGGCCCCGCCTTCTTCTTGGCTTTCAGTCTGGTGGCAGTCGCCGTCAGCTCGGCTTGCCGTAGCCGCCGCCGCCCGGCGTCTCTAGCAGCACGACGTCGCCAGCCTGCATGGTCAGCTTCCTGGCTTCGCTGACGGACTTGCCGTTGACAAGGAAGCGGCCCGGCGCGCCGGCAAGGCCGCCATCGATGCCATCGGGCCCGCGATCGAGCCGGCTCGGGACGGCGTTCAGCAGCCAGGGATGCTCGGTAAGCATGTGGAACTGGATGATCTGGCCGTCGCCGCCCTGCATCCGGCCCTTGCCGCCCGAGCCCGGCCGCAGTTCCTTGCGATCGAAGACGATCGGCATCGACGCTTCCAGGATCTCGATCGGCACGGCGGCGACGCCGGTCGGATAGCAGGTGGCGCTGGGGCCCGGCTTTTCGGCGCGGGCGCCCATGCCGCCGGAATAGTTGAACATCGACGAGGTGAAGGGCTCGCCGCCGGCGCGCCGGCCCTGGATCTGGATGGTCCAGACCGCGCCGGAGCCTTCCGCCAGCACGCGCTCCGGCATCACCTGGTGCAGCGCTTTCAGGATCGGCATCGGCACGTACATGCCGACGACATGGCGCGCATTGACCGGGGCCGGATAGGCGCAGTTGACGATCGAGCCGACCGGCGCCCGGACCTCGATCGGCGCCAGCGAGCCGGTGTTGTTCGGCAGCTCCGGGTTGAGGCAGGAGCGGATCGCGAAGGTCGAGTAGGCATGGGTGTAGTTGAGGACGACGTTGATGCCGGTCGTCGTCTGCGGCGAGGAGCCGTCGAAGTCGACGATGATCGAACCGCTCTCGGTATCGACCGTGACTGCCGTCTTGAGCGTGATGACCTCGCCGCCGGGCACGTCGAAGGCAGCTTCGCCGTGATAGGTGCCCGGCTTCAGCTTGCGGATGGCGCTGCGCGTCGCATCCTCGGAGCGGCTGATGATCTCGTCCGACAGGGTCTCGATGTCGTCGATGCCATAGCGCTCGCACAAGGTGACCAGATGCTCGGCCGCCGCCTCGCCGGAGGAGACCTGCGCCGAGAGGTCGCCGAAGACGGCATCCGGGGTCCGGACATTGTGGCGGATGATGTCGTGCAGCATCGCGCTGGGCTTGCCGCGCTCATAGAGCTTGAGCGGCGGGATCCAGAGGCCTTCCTCGTGCACGTCGCGGGCGCCGGCGCCGATGCCGTAGCCGCCGATATCGGTGTGGTGGATGGTCGAGCCGATATAGGCGAGCAGCTTCTGCCCATCGAAGATCGGCGTCAGGATGGTGATGTCGAAGAAGTGCCCGGCCGAGAGCCAGGGATCGTTGGTGATCAGCACGTCGCCGGGCTCGCAGCGGTCCTTGAACAGGCGGACCAGATGCGCCCCGGCGAAGGCGAGCGAGTTGATGTGGCCGGGCGTGCCGGTATTGGCTTGCACCACCATGCGGCCGCGCTGGTCGAACAGCGCGCAGGCGAGGTCGCCGGCCTCGCGCACGATCGGGCTGAAGGCGATGCGCTGCAGCGCCTTGGCCCGCTCGGTGACGATGCCGATCAGGTTCGACCAGAGGATTTCGAGTTCGACGCCGTCCATCGGATGTGACCTTGCCATCGGGCTTACCCTTTCGTGGCGACGATGCAGCCGAGCGCGTCGATCGTCGCGCTCCAGCCGGGCGGCAGCGCGGTCGTGGTCTCGCGCTCCTCGATGATGGCGGGGCCGGCGATGGTCTGGCCGGTGGCGAGCGCCGAGCGCTCATAGACGGGCACCGACTGGCCATCCTCCCAGGCATGGACTGGCCGGTGACGCTTGGGCGCCCCGGCGGCGATCGCGGGCACCGTCCGGCTGGCGGAATGGGGCAGGGGGCCGCGCGCGACGACACGCCAGGTCACGAGCTCGATCGGGACATGCGAGGGATTGACGCCGTAGAGCGTGCGATAGGCCGCCTCGAACTGCGCGGTCAGCGCGCCCGTATCGCGGCCGAGCCGCGGATCGGTCTCGAAGATGATCGTGACCTCGTGCTGCTGGCCGACATAGCGCATGTCGGCGCCGACCAGGATCGTCACGTCGGCGGGCGCACAGCCGGATTCGCCCAGCGCCGTCAGCCCTTCCTTCTCGAGATCCCCGAGGACGCGGTCGACGCGCGCCCAGTCGAGTTGGTCGATCCGGGTCAGGTCGCTGCGCACGAGATCGAGCCGCACGGGCGTGACGAGCGTGCCGAAGGCCGAGAGCACGCTCGATTGCGGCGGCACGATCACGCTGGTGCTCTGCAGCAATTCGGCGACGCCGCAGGCATGCAGCGGCCCGGCGCCGCCGAAGGCGAAGAGCGGCAGGCCGCGATAATCGACGCCGCGGTCGGTGGCATGGGTTCGCGCCGCCGAGGCCATCGCCTCGGTTACGACGCGGTAGATGCCGCGCGCCGCCTGCACCGGGCTGAGGCCGAGCGCCTCGCCGAGCCTGGTCATGGCGCCGTCGCAGGCCGCCTTATCGAGCGACATGTCGCCGCCGAGGAAGTTTTCGGCGTCGATCAGGCCGAGCACGAGATCGGCGTCGGTGACAGTCGCGTTGCGTCCGCCGCGACCGTAGCAGGCCGGTCCGGGATCGGAGCCGGCGCTTTCGGGGCCGACCTTGAGCAGGCCGAGATCGTCGACATGGGCGATGCTGCCGCCGCCGGCGCCGATCTCGATCAGGTCGATCGAAGGCACGGTGACTGGCAGGCCGCTGCCCTCGCGGAAGCGGTAGCGACGGTCGACCTCGAACAGCCCGGTGATCAGCGGCGTGCGGTTCTCGATCAGGCAGGCCTTGGCGGTGGTGCCGCCCATGTCGAAGGACATCAGCCGATCGATGCCGAGCAGTTCGGCATAGTGGCAGGCGGCGAGCGCGCCCGCAGCCGGGCCGCTCTCGATCATCCGCACCGGATTCTTGCCTGCCGTCTCGGCTCCGACCACGCCGCCGGAGGACAGCATGATCAGCGGGGTGTTGGCGAAGCCCTCGCCGCGCAAACGGTCGCTGAGCCGCTTGAGATAGGGCTGCGAGATCGGCATCGCATAGGCGTTCACGGTCGCCGTCGAGGCGCGCTGGTATTCGCGGATCTGCGGCGCGACCTCAGAGGAGGTGCAGATGAAGACGTCGTTGAGCTCGCGCGACAGGGCGGCGGCGACCAGCGCCTCGTTGTCCGGATTGGCGAAGCTGTTGAGGAAGCAGATCGCGACGGCGCGGGCGCCGCTGGCGCGGATCTCGGCTGCGAGCTTCGCGATGTCCTGCGCGCTCGGGGCCAGCGCCAGCGTGCCGTCGGCCAGGACGCGCTCCTTCAGGCCGAAGGTCAGCTCGCGCGTGACCAGCGGCTCGGGGAACTCGATCTGCGGGTCGTACATGTCGTAGCGGTGCTCGTTGCGGATCGAGAGCACGTCGCTGAAGCCCTCGGTGACGACGAGCGCCGTCGGCAGGCCCTTGCGCTCGATCAGCGCGTTGGTCACGACGGTCGTGGCATGGACCACGACGCCGTCGACCGCATCCGCGGCGATGCCGGCCTTGCCGAGCACGGAGTCGACGCCGCGGAAGAAGCCTTCCAGCAGGTCGTGATGCGTGGTCAGGGTCTTGTCGACGCTGAGGCTGCCGCGGGAGTCGCGCAGGACGATGTCGGTGAAGGTGCCGCCGATGTCGACGGCCAGCGAATAGGTCATGGTCTTTAGTCTTTCCAGGTCAAGCCGCGCGAGATGCGTGCGGCGCTGCTGACGACTTCACGGATCTGCTCGGGATCGGGAACGGGCGGAATGAACTGCGTCGCGCCGACGATGGCGATCGAGCCGACCAGGACCTTACGATGGTCGAAGACCGGGGCGGCCACCGTGTTGACGCCGGTGATGACCTCGTCCGGCGCCGTCGCCCAGCCGCGGTCGCGCACCGCGTCGAGATCGGCGAGCAGCTTCTCCCGCGAGACGATTGTCGCCGGGGTCCAGGCCTCGAGCGGGCCGTCGGCAATGGCCGCCGTACGCTGCTGGGAGCCGAAGGCGAGCCAGATCTTGCCATGGGCGCTGGCGTGGAAGGCGAGCCGCGTGCCGGGCCGCGTCGAGAATTCGATCAGCGTGCGGCCCTGGATCAGTTCGAGGACGATCAGCTCGTCGTCGACCGCGGCGCAGACCGTGACCGCTTGGCCGGTGCGGTCGCGCAGGGTCATCAGCTCCTCGCGGGCGGCGCTGACGATGTCGAAGCGCTGCCGCAACTGCTCGCCCAGCACCATCAGCTTGATCCCGGCCTCGTAGCGTCCGGTCTCGGCCTCCTGCCGGACGAGGCCATGGCGCTGCAGCGTCACCAGATGCCGATAGATCGTCGCCTTCGAGGCCGAGAGCGCTTCCGCGATCTGGGCGAGCGAAGCCGGGCGGCTCTGCTGCACCAGATACTCGACCGCCTGCAGCGCCAGATCGAGCGTACTGGTGCCGGCGGGCACGGGCTTCCCCTTGGCTTCTGGCGACTGCGTCGACAAAGGCGTTCCTCGTATTTCGTTTCAAATAATGAAACGTCATTTTATTATTTGATACGCTACGAGTGAGTTGCCGGAGCTGTCAAGCGCCTTGATTGCGATCTCCGGGGCGGCTGACGCTTCATTCGTATTGACTTCGGCAAGAGCGATAGTTTCCTTCGCCGCCATAGAAAGGGCCTATGGCGATGACGATCAGCTATTCGGGGCTTGCGGCGTTCCATGCTGTCGCCGAAGCGAGCAGTTTCACGGGTGCCGCCAAGGCGCGGAACGTCAGCCAGCCGACCCTGTCGTCGCAAGTGCGAGGGCTGGAGGAGGCCTATGGCGTCCGGCTGTTCGATCGCATGGGGCGGCAGGTCAAACTGACTCCGCTCGGCCAAAGCCTCTTCGTCATAACCGCAAGGCTATTCGCCGCCCAGGACGAGGCGCAATCGCTGCTGGCGGGAACGCGCACCTTGCAGCGCGGGCATCTGCGCATCGCTGCCGACAGCGCGACCCATGTGATGACGGCGCTGGCCCGCATGCGCGAGAAATATCCGGGCCTGACCTTCTCGATGACGATCGGCAATTCATCGCAGGTCGTCGACCAGATCATGGACTTCGCCGCGGATGTCGCGATCACGGCGCGGCAGAGCTCGGACCCGCGACTGCACATCGTCAAGCTCCGCTCGGACCGCCTGGTCGCCTTCGTGTCGAGCGATCATCCGCTGGCGGTCCATGACGCGATCCCGATCGAAGCCTTCGCCGGCCAGGACATAGTCCTGCGCGAGCGCGGCTCGATCACTCGCGAGGTGTTCGAGGGGCGGCTTTTCGAGGCCTCGGTGCGGCCGGCCAACCTGCTCGAGGTGCAGTCGCGCGAGGCGGTGCGCGAGGCGGTTGCGGCAGGGTTCGGCATCGGCGTGATCTTCAGCGCGGAGTTCCGGGCCGACGCGCAGGTGAAGCGCCTGGAGATCACCGGCACCGATTTTTCAGTGGGCGAATACGCGGCCTGCCGGGCCGAGCGGCGGCGCATCCCGCTCGTGCGCAGCTTCTTCGAGACGGTCCAGGAATTGGCGGCGGAGGACTGACGCTCACGCCATGCGCATCAGCACGAGCGAGGCCACGATCAGGCCGCAGGCCAGCAGGCGCGACGGCTGCAGCGGCTCCTTCAGCCACAGGAAGGCGATGACCGCGCCGAACAATACCGAGCTCTCGCGCAGCGCTGCGACCAGCGGAATGGGCGCCACCGTCATGGCCCAGATCGCGATCCAGTAGGCGCCGAGCGCCAGCGCCCCGCCGGCGGCACCTTGCAGCCAGAACGGCTTCATCTCGATCCAGGCGGAACGGCCGCGGCGCAGCATGACGAAGAGAGTCAACGGCAGTGCGTCGATGGCGAAGAGCGCCGCCGAATAGGCATGGGGATCGCCGGCCGCCCGCGCGCCGAGCCCGTCGGCCAGCGTGTAGCCGCAGATCATGACGGCGGCCAGGGCGGCGAAGCCGAGCGCCGCGAAATCGAAGCGGCTGCCGCGCCGGCGCCCGAGGATCGAGATCAGCATGATCCCGAGACCCAGCACGAGGACTGCGAAGAGCTGAAGCGGAGCGAGCCGCTCACCGAGGACCGTGACGCCGATCGCTGTCGTCAGCAGCGGCGCGCCGCCGCGCGCCAGCGGATAGATCTGACTCATCTCGGCGCGCCGATAGGCCTCGGCGAGCCCGATATAGTAGCCGAGATGGAGCAGCAGCGAGGCGACGAGCCAGGGCCAGGCCTCGATACGGGGCAGCCCGGTGACCGCGAGAGCCGGCAAGGCCAGCAGGCCGGCGGTCAGCGAGATCATCGTCATCGCCAAGATGGGTTCCAGCCGGACTTTGACGAAGGCGTTCCAGCCGGCATGCATGGCCGCTGCGGCGAGGACCGCGAGGAAGGTTCCGAGGGTCATGCCTGGGGCTCGGTGCGAGGATAGGCCGTGGGAACGGCGAAAGGCGAGAAAGCGAGGACCACCTTGCGATAGGTCTCACGCTTGAAGGAGACGACCCGCCCCGGCATCTCGGCGAGCGGCAGCCAGGCCCATTCGGAGAACTCCGCCGGCTCGTCGCCATTCGGTCGGGAAATGTCGAATTCCGCCGCGCTCCCTTCGAAGCGAAACGCGACCCAGCGCTGGCGCTGCCCCCTGAAGGCCGCGAGCTTGTGCGGTGGCCCAGCATAGGGCGGGAAGTCGTAAGCCCACCAATCCTGCGTCACCGACAGAAGCGAGACCGAGGTGGCGCCGGTCTCCTCCGCGAGCTCGCGACGCGCCGCAGCGACGATGTCCTCGTCGGGATCGATTCCGCCCTGCGGCAATTGCCAGTCGAAGCCGGGCTCGACGATCTCAGGCCCTGCGCTGCGGCCCCGCCCGGCAAAGACGAGGCCCTCAGCGTTGAACAGCGCGATGCCGACATTCGGGCGATAGGGCAGGTTGGAAGATGGCTCGGTCACAAGGGCGTGCTCACTCGGCCGCGTTCAGCAGGCGCGTCGTCTGCAGCAGTCCACGATGCTCCAGCAGGCCGTGCACGGTCGCCGCGATATGGGCCTCGATGCGCTTCAGGTCGCGGGTGATGTCGAGACGGAGGGCGCTGAGGACCAGGGCCTCGCGGTCGCCCTTGCGCATTTCGGCGAGATGGTCCTCGATCGCCTCGCGCTCGAGTTCGCGGAAGGTCTCCTTCTCGCGCACGAGGCGCCGGGCAGTCGCCTCATCCTGCGAGATGAAGACGGTGACGGCGAGGCGCAGATGGTTGCGCAGGCGCTCATGCATGTCGCTGAGCGACGCGAGCACCGCGTTTGGTAGACGGCGCTGGTCGCGGATGCGCTTCCCGGCCATCTGCATCAGGTTCTTTTCGACGATGTCGCCGATATGTTCGAGGTTGATCGCCAGCGCGAGCAAAGCGGACAGGCGCCGCTCGTCATGCTCGGACAACGCTTCATGGGCGATGGCGCCGACATAAAGCTGGATCTGGTCGTAGAGGCTGTCGAGCACGTCGTCGGCGCGCCGGATGGCGGCGACGCAGCTGGCGTCGTCGCTCGCCATCGCGCTTGCCGACGTCTTCAGCATGTCGTCGACGACGTCCGCCATGCGCAGCACCTCGCGGGTCGCATTCGACAGCGCGATCGACGGCGTCGTCAGCGCCGACTCGTCGAGATAGCGCGACCTTGCCGGGTCGAGTTCCGGCGCGGGCTCCGGCAGCAGCCGGGTCAGGAGCCGCGCGATCGCGGGCAGGGGCGGCAGGAACAGGGCGGCCATGGCGAGATTGAAGGCGAGGTGGAAGGCCGCGGCTGCCGGCGCCGGGGCCAATGGCAGCGCGGCCAGAAGCTTGACGATCAAGGGCAGCGCGAGGAGGCCAAGGGCGCAGCCCACGAGCCGGTTGGAGAGATTGCCTAATGGCACGCGCATCGCTGCATTCCCGGCGCTGCGCGCCTGCACCAGCGGATTGATGGCGGTGCCGAGATTGCAGCCGAGGACCATCGCGACCATCGCCTCCGGGCCGATGGCGCCGGCAGTCGCAAGACTCATCACGACGAGTATTGCCGCCAGCGAGGAATGGGCGGCAAAGCTCAGCACGGCGGCGAGCAGGAGCGCGACCGCAGGGTCGCCCGACAGGGCCGACAGCAGCGTGCGCAGCACGTCGGAGTGCTCCACCGGCTGCATGGTCGCCTGCATCAGTTTGAGCGCGAGCAGCATCAGGCCGAGGCCGAACGCCACCTTGGCGCCCTCATGGGCCGCGACCCGCTGCAGGCGGCGCATGCCGACATAGCCGGCGAGGAGGAGGATAGGGACGGCGGGGCTGATGTCGAAGCTCACGACCTGCACCAGCAGCGTGGTGCCGACATTGGCGCCGAGCATCATCGCCAGGGCCGCAGGCAGCGCGACGAGGCCCGCCCCGGCGAAAGAGCTGATCATCAGCGCCGTCGCCGTGCTGGATTGCAGGACTGCCGTCACGCCCAGCCCCGCCAGGAAGGAACGCCAGCGGCTCGACAATCCCGAGGCTGCGAGCGCCCGCAAGCGGCTGCCGAGCGCCGCCGACACACCGGCGGTGACGAGTTGAACGCTCCAGAGCAACAGCGCGACCGCGCCGGCCAGCGCGAGCAGGGTCTGGGTCGGTGTCTGCATGGGCATGATCTGACCGCCCGGGCTCAGCTCAACGCTGCCGCCAGCGCTGCAGGCGCCCGAAGACCATCCGGTCGAGGGCCAGATGCGCCAGCTTAACCGCAATGGCGGTCGCCATGATCACGGCGGCCATTCCGGCGGCCGGTGCGACGGCGCCGGCCTCGTCCATGTGGACGATCGCGATCGAGGCCAGCTTGGTATCGGCGCCATAGAGGAAGATGACGGCCGAGACGGTGGTGAGCGCATTGACGAAGACATAGACCGCGATGTCGAGGATGGCCGGCATGCAGATCGGCGCCGTCACGCGCCGGAAGGTCGACCAGAACGGCACCTTGAGCGAGGCGGAGACGGCCTCGAACTCGGAATCGATCTGCTTGAGGCTCGTCACCGAGGTGATGTGGCCGACCGTGTAGAAATGCGCGATCGTATTGATGACGAGAATGGCGAGGGTGCCATAGAGGAAGCCGAGCGGGTTCCAGCCGGCATTGAAGAAGAAGACATAGCCGAGGCCGAGGACGAGGCCGGGCACCGCCATCGGCAGCATCGCTAGGAACTGGGCGAAGCCGCGCAGGCGCGGGGCGACCTTGAGCTTCTCGATCAGATAGGCGCCGCTGAAGATCAGTGCCGTGCCGATCACCGCCGTCAGCGAGGCCAGCAGCAGCGAATTGCGGTAGGGCTCCCAGCCGCTCGGCTCGACCGCGGCGAAATCATAGTTCGCGAGCGTCAGCGAGAGATTATAGGGCCAGTAGCGGACGAAGGAGCCCCAGACCGCGACGGCATAGGGTCCGACGACCGCCAGCGCGACCAGGCTGGCGAAGGCCAGGAGCGCGAGATCGCGCCGCCGCTCAGGCTTCGGCGCATAGGGCACGGCCCGCGCCGACAGCATCGCGCTCTGGCGCTTCTGGACCACCCGGTCGGCGAAGAAGGCAAGGACGGCCGGCACCAGCAGGATCAGGCCGACGACGGCGCCCATCGGGAAGTTCTGCTGGCCGACGACCTGCCGGTAGGCATCGGTGGCGAGCACGCTGAACTGGCCGCCGATGACCTTCGGAATGCCGAAATCGGTGACGACCAGCGTGAACACAACGAAGGTGGCGCTGATCACGCCATAGCGCGCGCCCGGCAGGGTGATGGTGCGGAAGATGCGCCAGCGGGTCGTGCCCATCGCCTCGGCCGCCTCGCGCAGGCGCCCGTCCGACAGCGCGAGCGCGGTGACGAGGATCAGCACCGCATGCGGAAAGCTGTACAGGGTCTCGGCTGCGATGATGCCGACCGGCCCGTAGAGCGAGGCGCCCATCATCCAGGATTTCAGCAGGCCCTGATTGCCGAACAGGTAGATCAGCGCGAGCCCGGACAGGAGCGAGGGCGCGAACACCGGCACCATGGCGGCGGCGTAGAACAGGCCCTTGCCGGGGATCCGGCTGCGGCAGAGGGCGTAGGCATAAATAAAGGCGAGCGGCACGACGATGGCTGTGGTCAGGCCGGCCACGACCAGGCTGTTGGTCAGCGACGCCAGCAGCGTCGGCGTGGTCGCATAGGTGATGAAGTTCGCCAGGCCGACGAAGCGTCCGTTTACGTCCTCCAGACTCTTCGAAAGCAGCGCCCAGAGCGGCAGGGCGATGATCAGGACGAGGACCGCGCACAGCGCCAGGATCAACGCAAAGGCGACATGGCGCTCGCTGAGCCGGGGCGGCGCGATCTTCACGGCTGCGTCGGTCATCGTCAGCGGGGTCACAGCGCTCATCGCCCGCTCCCGGCGAAGACGTGCAGTGCCTCGGGCGGAAAGGCGACCGTGCGCACCTGTCCCGGCAGGATGGCGAGGTCACGCATCGCATTGGTCGAGAAATCGGCGGCGATCCTGGTCGAGCGCGAATGCGTCGGCTCCAGATGCGCACGGCAATAGGAGCCGAGAAAGGAGAGGTCGCCGATCGTCGCCTCGAAGCGGTTGGGGGTGTCTGCGGTGATGCTGCGGGTGCGGACCTCCTCGGGGCGCATGGCGAGCCGGACCGGCGTGCCGACGGCAAAGGGCGCGGCATTGGCGACGAGCAGGTCGAGCTCGCCGACCCGGACCTGGCCGGGCCCGGTGACGATCGCATCGAGGAAGGTCATGTGGCCGACGAAATCGGCGACGAAGGGCGTGCCCGGGCGGCGGTAAATCTCCTCGGGCGTACCGACCTGCTCGACGGCGCCGTCGCTCATCACGACGATGCGGTCGGCCATGGCGAGCGCTTCTTCCTGGTCGTGCGTCACCATGATCGTGGTGACGCCAAGGCGCTGCTGGAGCGAGCGCATCTCGTCGCGCAGCCTGACCCGGACCTTGGCATCGAGCGCCGAGAGCGGCTCGTCGAGCAGCAGCAGCTCCGGCGAGGTCGCGAGCGCACGGGCTAGCGCGACGCGCTGCTGCTGTCCGCCCGAGAGCTGGATCGGATATTTCTTGCCCTGATCGGGCAGGCCGACCAGCGTCAGGAGTTCGTCGACGCGCCGGCGGATCTCGCTGGCCGGGCGGCGGCGGTTGACGAGCCCGTAGCCGACATTGTCGGCGACCGTCAGGTTCGGAAACAGCGCATAGGACTGGAAGACGATGCCGAAATCGCGCTCCGAGGGGCTGGCCCGCGAGACGTCGCGCCCGCCCATCTGGATGCTGCCGCTGTCCTGCGGGTCGAGCCCGGCGATCGCACGCAGCAGGGTGGTCTTGCCGCAGCCCGACGGGCCGAGGAAGCAGACGAACTCGCCGCGGCGAATATCGAGATCGATGCTGCGCAGGGCCTGGAAGCTGCCGAAGCTCTTGGCGAGCTTACGGACCGAGATGAACGGAGCCGTGTTCGTGGTCATCGTACCGACCTTCTTTTGAACGCGCAGCGACAGCGTCGGGTGAGCGACCCCTCAGTCGCGCCCTGCATGAAACGCGCCGGACGGCCCGCCGCGGCGAGGCGTCCGGCGCGATGGCGTCAGTTCTTCGGCGCCGCCTTCGACTCGTAGCGCTTCGACCATTCGGCGAGGACACGGTCGCGATTATCGGCCATCCAGGACAGGTCGTTCCGGATCATGCCGGCCTCGGCATTGGCCGGGTAGTTGGCGGGCTTGTTCTCGATGCCGTGCGCCGCGACGATCGCATAGGTCTTCGAGTAGAGCTCGTTGGCCTCCTTGCTCGTCGACCAGTCGGCGACCTTCTTGGCGACGGCAAGGTTCTTGCTGCCCTTGACGATGGCGCTGGCCTCCATCTCCCAGCCGACGCCCTCCTTCGGGATCACCACCTCGATCGGCGCGCCCTTGCTCTTCTCGGCGGCGCCGCGCATGTCGAGTGCGAGGCCGACGGTACGCTCGCCGCGCGCCGCCTGGACGCAAGGAGCCGAGCCGGAGTGCAGATAGGCGGCGATGTTCTCGTGCAGGCCGTCCATGAACTTCCAGCCCTCGGCCTCGCCCATGCTCTGCAGCCAGCCGGCGACCATCAGATAGCCGGTGCCGGACGAGGCCGGGTGCGGCATCACGATCTTGCCCTTGAGCGCCGGGTTGAGCAGGTCCTTCCAGGAGGTCGGCACCGCGACGCCCTTGGCCTCGGCGGTGTTGAAGCAGACGACGCCGAGATAGGCGTCCATGCCGGTCCAGGTGTAGGGCTCGTTGCCATCGCGGAAGACCGGCTTCAGCGCGTCCGCGCCAGCGGGCTTG
>DASYHC010000100.1:0-14951 GCA_035998995.1 Allobosea sp. | reverse complement strand
GTCGGCACCGCCAGCTGCTCCAGCAAGGCGAGCTCGTCATCCGTCAGGGAAGCGCAGACGCTGACCAGACGGACCATGCAGTTGCGGCATCCGCCTTCGCCGCGGACGGCGGCGCTGCACGCCGAGGGCTGACAGTTCACGATCGCACCTTCCTGCTCATGCGCGGAGCTTATCGCATGCGCGAAAGCGGACAAAGCGCACGCCCTGCCGCAGGGCAGCGAATTTGATCCAGATCAATGCGGCGATAGGCCCTGCGAACCGAGGTTGCTGCCTCGAAACTCGGGAGAGCCGCACGTGATGGGCGATGACATCTTCGAAGTCGCGCGCATCCTGCCGGACAGCGCCGACATGGTCTATGGGCTCGTCACCCTGCTGCACCCCGAGGTCACACCCGATGGCTGGGCCGCCTTCGTGCGCGACCACTCGCAGGACGGGGCGCAGCCACGTGGCGTCTTCGCCCTGCGCGATGCGCGCCGCATGCCGCACGCTTTGTTCGGCTTCCGCATCGCGCGGACGATCGCCGGCGACACGACACTGGAGATCTCCGAGATCGCGATGCTGCGCCTGCCCGGAACCTGCCTCGTCGACGCGCTGCTGCGCTTCGCCAATCAGCTCGCGGCACAGCTCGACTTGCCGCGCATTGCGATCTCGCTGGAGCGATCGGCCGCCTGGCCACAGGATCACGATGCGTTGCAGCGCTGCGGCTTCCAGATCGACCGCGTCATGGTTCTTGGCCGCGCCCGGCTAGAGCCGGCAGCCTGATCGCCCGGCATTGTTCCAGCGCAAGCACGCAGCCGTTTCGTTCGGAACTGCGAAGAGAGAGAGCGAGAGAGAGAGAGCATCCGGCAAAGCGGCTTCGCCGGATATCGTCTGGCGGCGGCCATGTCAGAGCCGCCACCGATTGGTCGCCCACCATGCAGCCGCCGCGAGGGCGACCATGCCGAGCGCGACAAGAAGCGCCTCGCCTATCGGGCCGGCTCCTTCCGTGCGTCCATGAAGCTCGCGAACCATGCGCCGTCGACGGCCGGTGCGGCGCCGTCGCGCTGCTCCGCCGTGATCCGGCACAGCAGCTCGATCTCTTCGAAGGATAGGTCGAAGAACGGCAGCAGCATCGGGTTGCCCACGATCGAGCGATCGCTCTCGGCCGCAGCTTCGCCGCCCATAACCCTCTCCCCCCTTATGGCCACGCCCGTCTCCGCTCTCTTGAGGTCGGTTGAGGCAACAGCAATCACGTCCCCGCCGCCACACCCAAATGGGGGGCATGGCTGATATTATTGTTCCTCATGGTACCGATTTCCGCGAATTCGCATAGACCCCTCGGCACCGGCGCATCTTGAACCCTGACGAGGCGAGCGCCAGATCGCGCAGGTGCCGACGCTCCGGCGCAAATGCAAGCCCCGGAACCCGCCATGCCCGCCTCTCTCCAGCTCGGCCTCGACACCTTCGGCGACGTCACCGCCGGCCCGGACGGCGCGTTGCTGCCGCATGCGCAGGTGATCCGCGATCTCGTCGACCAGGTCGTGCTGGCCGACGAGATCGGCGTCGATTTCTTCGGCATCGGCGAGCATCACCGGGCCGATTTCGCGGTGTCCTCGCCCGAGACCGTGCTCGCCGGCATCGCCACCCGCACCAGCCGCATCCGCCTCGGCTCGGCCGTCACCGTGCTGAGCTCCGACGATCCGATCCGCGTGTTCCAGCGCTTCTCGACGGTCGATGCTCTCTCGAACGGCCGCGCCGAGGTCATCCTGGGCCGCGGCTCCTTCACTGAGTCCTTCCCGCTCTTCGGCTTCGACCTCAGCCAGTACGAAGTGCTGTTCGAGGAGAAGCTCGACCTCTTCGTCGAACTGATCCGCAAGAAGAGCGTGACCTGGGAGGGCAGTCTTCGCCCGCCTCTCAGGAACCAGCAGGTCTTCCCGCCAATCGAGAAGAGCGAGCTGACCACCTGGATCGGCGTCGGCGGCAGCCCGGAATCCGTGGTGCGGGCGGCGCGCTACGACCTGCCCTTGATGCTCGCCATCATCGGGGGCCCGGCCCAGCGCTTCGCGCCTTACGCCCAGCTCTACCGCGACGCGATGGGACGGCTCGGCCAGGCCGAGCGCCCGATCGGCGTGCACTCGCCCGGCTATGTCGCCGAGACCGATGAGCAGGCGGCCGAAGAGTTCTTCCCCGCCTTCAAGACGATGCGCGACCGCATCGGCGCCGAGCGCGGCTGGGGTCCGCTGTCGCGCGCGGAGTTCGAGCGCGAGGTTTCGGGGGGAGCGCTCTATCTCGGCTCAGCCCAAACCGTCGCCCGCAAGATCGCCGCGACGGTGAAGGCGCTCGGCCTGCAGCGCTCCCAGCTGAAGATCAGCGCCGGCCCCCTGTCGCAGGACAAGCTGCTGCGCTGCATCGAGCTCTATGGCCGGCAAGTCATTCCGATGGTGCGCGAGCTGCTGGCGGCAGCCTGATCACACCGCCCCGTGCGCCTCGACATAGAAGGCGTAAAGCGAATGGCAGCTCGCCATGTAGAGCCGGTTGCCCTTCGGCCCGCCGAAGCAGAGATTGGCGCAGCGCTCGGGGAGCCGGATGAAAGCGAGCGGCTTGCCGGCCGGGCTGAACACCATCACTCCGTCGAGATCCTCCGACTTGCCGCGCAGGCCGTAGACCTTGCGTCCGCCGACATCGGCCGGCTCGGCGTTGAGCGCGCCATTGCTGCCATAGCCGCACCAGAGATTGCCGTCGCGGTCGACGCGGAAGCCATCGAGCGCGCCGAAATCAGCGGCGTCGACCAATTTTACCTTGTTCGAGACCTTGCCGTCGGCGTCGACGTCATAGCTCCAGATGCTGCGGTTCGGCGTGCCCCGCCATTCGACGACGTAGAGCTTCTTCTCGTCGGGCGAGAAGGCGAGCCCGTTGGGATTGACCAGATCGGTGATCACCGCGCCGAGCTTGCCGTCCGGCGCGAGGCGGTAGACGTTGGTCGTCGCCTGCTCGGGCTTGGCGCGTGAGCCCTCCCATTCGCCGTTGATGCCGAAGAGCGGATCGGTGAACCAGATCGTGTCGTCCGACCGAACGACGACATCGTTCGGCGCATTCAGCCGCTTGCCTTCGAACTTGTCGGCGAGAACCGTGATCCGGCCGTTCTTCTCGGTGCGAGTAATGCGCCGCGTCACCGAATGCTCGCAGGTGATCAGCCGGCCCTGCCGGTCTCGGGCATTGCCGTTGGCGTAGTTGGCGTTCTCGCGAAAGACGGTGAAGCTGTTCTTGACCTCGTCATATTTCATGATCCGGTTGTTCGGGATGTCGCTGACGAGCAGGTAACGCCCTTCCGGGAAATAGACCGGCCCCTCGGCCCAGCGCATGCCGCTGCCGACCTGCTCGACCGTGCTCGAATAGATCCGGTACTTGGCGAAGCTCGGATCAAGGATGTCGACGGCGGGATCCGGGTAGCGCTGGTTCGGCTTGAACGGGAAGGCTTGTGACAGCGCCGGCGTGGCCATCACCGAGCCGGCCGCCGCGGCGAGCCCGCCCTTGAGCAAATGACGGCGAAACATGTCGATCATCGCATTTCCCCCTGTGCTCTTGTTGTCATGGCTATTCGTTCGGGCGCCGATTGACGGCGCCCGTCTCCACCGCCTTTCGGCGGGTCCTCAACCGTCGCTTCAGCGACTGCAGCGCTCTCAGATCATTTCCAGTCCGGCCGCCATCTGGCGAACTCCGCCTTGGTCTCGGCATTGGCCGGGTAGAGGCCGAAGATGCCGCGCCCTTCCCGGACCTTCATTTCAACGAAATCCTCATAGGCCGTCTGCTCATAAGCCTCGGCCGCGACCTCGTTGGCGATGTCGGCCGGGATCACGCAGACGCCTTCGCCATCACCGACGACGATGTCGCCGGGATAGACCGGCACGTCTCCGCAACCGATCGGCGCGTTGAGGTCGAGCGCGTGGTGCCGGATCAGGTTAGTCGGCGCGCTCGGGCGGTTGTGATAGGCCGGGAAGCCGAGCGCTGCGATCTCGGGGCTGTCGCGGAAGCCGCCATCGCTGACGATGCCGGCGGCACCCCGCTGCATCAACCGTGTCACCAAGATACCGCCGGCCGAGGCGGCGCGCGGGTCCTTGCGGCTGTCGATCACCATGACATGGCCGGGCGGGCAGGTCTCGACCGCGACGCGCTGCGGATGCTGCGTACCCTCGAACACGCTGAGATGGTCGAGATCCTCGCGTGCCGGGATGTAGCGCAGCGTGAAGGCCTCGCCGACCATGCGCGGCGCGTTGGCTGAGAGCGGCCGCACGTCCTGGATGAACTGGTTACGCAGGCCACGCTTGAACAGCGCCGTGGTCAGGGTCGCGGTCGAGACGCGCTTCAGCTTCTCGCGGTTCTCGGGGGTCAGGGCAGTCATGCGGCTTTGTCCTGTCGATCTGTCGCTTGCAGTGATGATCCCGGCGCCATGCTGGCCGTCATTCTCGGGCTTCACCCGAGAATCTCATGACCAGATACCACTGGTTTCCGAGATGGTCGGGTCAAGCCCGACCATGACGCCGACCAGCATCGCTCATTCGATCTTCACATTGGCCTTCTGCGCCACCTCGGCCCAGCGTTTGGTCTCGCTGGCGATATGGGCGGTGAACTCGGCCTGGGTCGAGCCGACCGCGTCGACGCCGAGCTTCTTGAGCTGCTCGATCACCGCCGGCTCGCGCATGATCGCCTGCGTCTCGGTCGAGAGCTTGGCGACGATCTCCGGCGGCACCTTGGACGGCGCGAAGAAGCCGTGCCAGGAGCTTGCGTCATAGCCCGGGATGAACTCCGACAGGGCCGGCAGGTCGGGCGCAACCGCGAGCCGTTTCGGTGTCGCCGTCGCCAGCGCGCGGATCTTTCCGGCTTCGACATGCGGCCAGGCGATAGTGATGTTGTCGAAGGTGATCTGGATCTGGCCGGAGAGCAGGTCCTGCGTCACCTGCCCGCTCGACCGGTAGGGCACATGCACCATGTCGGTGCCGGTCGCAACCTTGAACAGCTCGGCGGCCATATGCGTCGAGGTGCCGGCGCCCGAGGAGCCGAAGGAGTATTTACCCGGGTTCTTCTTCAGGAGATCGATCAGCTCCGGCACGGTCTTGGCCGGCAGATCGAGATTGACCATCAGGATGTTCGGCACGCTCGCGAGCTGTGAGATCGGCGCGAAGTCCTTGATGTGGTCATAGGGCATCTTCGTATAGACGGCCGGGTTGATCGCATGGCTCGAGACTGTGCCGAGCGTCAGCGTGTAGCCATCGGGATCCGACCGCGCGACCCCTGCCGCGCCTGTGTTGCCGCCGGCCCCGACGCGGTTCTCGACGATGAACTTGCCGTTGAGCCTGGCACTGAGCCGATCCGCGACGATGCGGCCAAGCAGGTCTGTCGTTCCCCCCGCGGCAAACGGCACCACGATGGTGACGACCCTGCCTCCGGGGTAGCCGCCTTGCGCCAGGGCAGGTGTAGAGCCCGGCACAGCCAGCATGGCGCCAGCTCCGGCAAGCAGGCTGCGGCGCGTGATCGATGTCATCCAATCCTCCCTCTTCATTATTGCGTCCGGCCGCGCCGTTCCGGCGTCTTGCGGCCATCTTGTCACCTCCATAGCATGCAATTCCAGATTTGAAATCTGAAATTTCAGACTTGATGTCGCTTGCGCTTTGTGATGTCTGGTGCGGCAATGGCAATGGGCTGAACGCGAGCGGAATCGCATTCAGCCCCGCCAGAGGAATTGGAATGTCGAACGCGCTCGCCATCGAACCTGTCTCGCCGCATCTGCTCCGTTCCCTGCGCGAGCATGTGCACGAGCGCCTGCGCCGGGCGATCGTCGCCGGCAATTTCCGCGAGGGCGAGCGGCTGAACGAGCGCGCCCTTGCCGACATGCTCGGTGTCTCCACCACGCCGGTGAAGGACGCGATCCGCATGCTGGAGAGCGAGGGCCTGGTCCGGACCGAGGCCCGCCGCGGCGTCTTCGTCGAGTTCTCCGCCCGTCAAGCGCTGGAGATGGCGCTCGGCCGCGCCGCGCTCGAAAGCGTCATGACCCATATCGCCGCCAACCGCATCAGCACCGGCGAGATCGCCGAGATGGCCCGCCTGATCGACGAGATGGCGCATGCGACCGAGCACAGCGCGCTCGAAGACCTCGTCCATCTCAACGAGGCCTATCACGGCATGATCCACCGCATCTCGGGCTGCGCTTATCTCGAGCGCCGGCTCGACGGCCAACGCATGTACGATCATGCCCAGCGCATCGCCCTGCTCGCCGAGCCTACCGAGCGACGCCAAGGCTATGTCGAGCACAAGGGCATTTTCGAAGCGCTCGCTGCCCACGAACCGGCTAGGGCCGAGCAACGCATGCGCAGCCATATCGTGCGCTCCGCCAAGAGCCATGTGCGCCAGGTTTTCGGCGCCGATGCGGAAGGATTGGACTACGATGAGTGACAAGGTTCGCGCCGCACTGCGCGGCATTTCCGGCGTGCACGTCACCGCCTGGAAGGGCGATGGCGAGGCCGACTGGGCGCTGACTGGCAAGATCGTCGCGCGCATCGCGCAGGCCGGCATCCACAACATCGTCTCGGCCGGCAATACCGGCGAGTTCTACCCGATGACCACCGAGGAGGTGGTGCGCAGCCATGCCGTCGCGGCCGAGGCTGCCGCCGGCAAGGCGCTGGTCACCGCCGGCATTGGCCGTTCGCTGCGGGAAGCGATCTCAACCGGCAAGCTCGCCGCCAAGGCCGGCTGCGATGCGGTGATGGTGCATCACCCGCTCGACCCCTTCGCCGCCCCGCAGAGCCAGGCCGACTACATCCTCGCCATCGCCGAGGCGCTGTCGATCCCGCTCGTCGCCTATATCCGCTCCGACGCGATCGGCGTGAAGGACCTCGCCCGCGTCGCGACGCACCCCAATGTCGCCGGCGTCAAGTTCGCCTCGCCGAACATGATGCTGCTCGCCGAATGCGTCCGGGCCACGCAAGGCTCGAGCGCCAACTGGATCTGCGGCCTCGCCGAAGGTTGGGCCGCGCCCTTCCACGCGCTCGGCGCCCGCGGCTTCACCTCCGGCCTGGTCAATGTCGCGCCCGAGCGCTCCCTCGCGATCTGGCAGGCGCTGGAGGCCAACGACTACGATCTAGCCCGCCATCTCGTCGACGAGATCGCCGGCTTCGAGACGCTGCGGACCAAATACGGCAACGGCGCGAATGTGACGGTGGTCAAGGAGGCGCTTGGCCTGCTCGGCACCAATGTCGGCCCGGTCCGCCTGCCCGGCCTGCCCGAGTTGAGCGAGAGCGAGCGCGCCGAGTTGCGCAAGATCGTCGGAAGCTGGGGCTCGCAGCGCGCGGCAGCGGAATAACCTCTGTCATTCCGGGGCATCGCGTAGCGATGAACCCGGAACCCACGACCGGGTGAGCCCTTCGTCCAGTGAAAGTCGTTTCACCCAGTCGTGGGTTCCGGGTTCGACCCTGCGGGCCGCCCCGGAATGACAAGCCGTTGAATTCACAAAGAACACACCGAGGAAACGCCGATGCCCCATCCCCGCAAGACGCCCGACACGCTGCGCTCCAAGCGCTGGTTCGGCGCCAGCGACCTGCGCTCCTTCGGGCATCGCTCGCGGGCACTGCAGATGGGCCTCAACCATGACGAGTTCATGGGCAAGCCGGTGATCGGCATCCTCAACACCTGGTCCGAGATCAACCCCTGCCACACCCATCTGCGCGACCGCGCCGAGGCGGTGAAGCGCGCGGTCTGGGCTGCCGGCGGCTTCCCGGTCGAGATACCCGTGATGTCGGCTTCCGAGCAGTACCAGAAGCCGACCACCATGCTCTATCGCAACTTCCTGGCGATGGAGGCGGAGGAATCGATCAGGTCTCATCCCCTCGATGGCGCGGTGCTGCTGGGCGGCTGCGACAAGTCCACGCCGGCGCTGATCATGGGCGCCTGCAGCGCCGGCCTGCCCTTCATCTTCGTGCCGGCCGGGCCGATGCTGCGCGGCAACTGGGCCGGCAAGACGCTCGGCTCCGGCGCCGATGTCTGGAAGTACTGGGCCGAGAAGGAGGCCGGCAACATCTCAGATGCCGACTGGCGCGACATGGAGAGCGGCATCGCCCGCTCGCACGGCACCTGCATGGTGATGGGCACCGCCGCGACCATGATGAGCCATGCCGAGGTGCTCGGCTTGACCCTGCCCGGCGCCTCCGCCATCCCCGCCGCAGACGCCGCCCATCCGCGCATGGCCGCCGCTTCCGGCAAGCGCATCGTCGAAATGGTCTGGGAGGATCTGACACCCGACCGCATCCTGACTCGCGAGAGCTTCGAGAATGCGCTCACTGTCCACATGGCGGTCGCCGGCTCGACCAATGCGATCATCCATCTCGTCGCCATGGCCGGCCGCGCTGGCGTGCCGCTGACGCCCGACGATTTCGACGCCTTCTCGCGCAAGGTCCCGGTGATCGCGAACTTACGTCCCTCCGGCGACTTCCTGATGGAGGACTTCTTCTATGCCGGCGGCCTGCCGGCCCTGTTGAAGCAGCTCGAAAGCAAGCTCCACACCGGCGCCATGACCGTGACCGGCAAGCCGATCTCCGAGACGATCGCACTCGCGCAGGTCTATGACGACAACGTCATCCGCCCCCTCGACAAGCCGGTCTCGACCGCCAACGGCCTCGCCGTGCTCAAGGGCAACCTCGCCCCCGGCGGCTGCGTCATCAAACCGTCGGCCGCCGAGGAGCGCCTGCTCAGGCACTCCGGTCCTGCCCTCGTCTTCGAGGATTATGATGCGATGATGAAAGCGGTGAACGACGAGACCCTCGACGTCACCGCCGACCATGTCATGGTGCTGAAGAACTGCGGCCCGGTCGGCGGCCCCGGCATGCCGGAATGGGGCATGCTGCCGATCCCGAAGAAGCTCTTGAAGCAGGGCGTGCGCGACATGCTGCGCCTCTCCGACGCCCGCATGTCCGGCACCAGCTATGGCGCCTGCGTCCTCCACATCGCGCCCGAGGCCTATATCAAGGGCCCGCTCGCGGCGGTCAGGACCGGCGACATCATCACAGTCGATGTCGAGGCGCGCAGCATCTCGGTGAATCTGAGCGACGCCGAGATTGCCGAGCGCCTGAAGAGCTGGACGCCGCCCGATCGCGACTATCCGCGCGGCTGGGGCAAGATGTCGGCGGCGCACATCCAGCAGGCCGACAAGGGCTGTGATTTCGACTACCTCGCCGGCACGGCGAAGGTGGCGGAACCGGAGATTCATTGAGACCTGCTGCCGGGCGTCGAGTCGCCTCGGCCGCCACGCGGTTGACGACGCCCGGCAACTCTGGGACAGCCCCGACACGAAACACATCGCGTGCTTCGTCGCATCTTCCCGGAGGTTCCGTGACGTCCGCAGTGGCCGAGCAGTTCATCGAGCGCGTCAATGACCGTTCCCTTGTGATCGGCGTCATCGGCCTCGGCTATGTCGGCATCCCGCTCGCGCTGGCGGCGCTGCGACAGGGCATCAAGGTCATCGGCTTCGACATCGACCAGAAGCGTGTCGATGCACTCAATGCCGGCCGCGTCGCGATCAAACACATCCCAATGGATTTGGTCGCCGAGGGCGCCGCATCTGGCCGTTTCGTCGCCACCACCGATTTCGACCGGCTAAGCGAGCCAGACGCGCTGCTGATCGCCGTGCCGACGCCGCTGACCAAATATCGCGAGCCCGATCTGTCCTTCGTGGTCAGGACGACGGAAGCGATCGGCAAACGCTTACGCAAAGGTCAGCTCGTCGTCCTCGAATCGACAACCTATCCCGGCACCACCGAGGAGATCATGCGCCCGATCCTGGAGAAGGCGAGTGCGCTGAAGAGCGGCGAAGACTTCTTCCTCGCCTTCTCTCCGGAGCGCGAGGATCCGGGCAATCCCGATTTCGGAACGTCGACGATCCCAAAGATCGTCGGCGGCGATGGCGCTGCTGCTCTCGCCATGTCGCTGGCGCTCTACGGCGCGCTGGTCGTCAAGGCCGTGCCGGTTTCCTCGACTGCGACGGCCGAGGCAGTCAAGCTCACCGAGAACATCTTCCGCGCCGTCAACATCGCACTCGTCAACGAGTTGAAGACGGTCTACGCCGCAATGGGCATCGACGTCTGGGAGGTGATCGACGCCGCCAAGACCAAGCCCTTCGGCTTCATGCCCTTCTATCCCGGGCCGGGGCTAGGCGGTCACTGCATCCCGATCGATCCGTTCTATCTCACCTGGAAAGCGCGCGAATACGATGTCACGACGCGCTTCATCGAGCTCGCCGGCGAGATCAACACCCGCATGCCCTATCAGGTGGTCGACCAGCTCGCCGCTCTGCTCGATTCCAAGGGGCGCAAGAATCTCAGTGACGCGACGATCCTGATCCTCGGCATCGCCTACAAGAAGAATATCGACGACATGCGCGAGAGCCCCTCGCTCAAGCTGATCGAGCTGATCGAGAAGCGCGGCGCCAAGGTCGAATTCCATGATCCCCTCATCCCGGTGATCACATCGACCCGGGAGCATGCGGAGCTGACCGGCCGCAAGAGCATCACATTGGACGAGGCGGCGCTTGCCCGCTTCGATGCGGTCCTGATCGCGACGGACCATGACGATGTCGACTACGCCGCGCTCGTCGCCGGTTCGAAGCTCGTCGTCGACACCCGCAATGCCTGCGCCCGCGCCGGTATCAAGGCGGACAACGTCTTCAAGGCCTGACCTGAGGCAAAGCACCTGCCTTCCAACGCTCAGCTCAGCATCCGCGTATCGCCGCAGACCGAGATTTCCTGTCCGGAGATCGTCTTGGCGAAGGGCGAAGCGAGGAAGACGATCTGCTTGGCGATGTCCTTGGGATCGACGAACTGCTTGATCGAGACGCCGGCGAAGAGCCGGTTGGTCATCTCGTCATGCGAGACGTTGAGCGAGCGCGCCTTGTTGGCGATCACGCTCTGGATGCGCGGCCCGTCGACGAGGCCGGGGCAGATCGCATTGGCCCGGATGCCGAACTCGCCGAGCTCGGCCGAGAGCGCCTTGGTGAAGCCGATCACGCCCCATTTCGCCGCGGCATAGGGCGAGCGCAGCGGGAAGCCATGCTTGCCGGCCTGGCTGGAAAGATTGACGATCGAGGCGTTCTTCGACTGCTTCAGGTGCTCGACGGCGAGACGCGTGCAGTTGAACTGGCCAGTCAGGTCGATGGCGACGCAGGAATCCCAGTTCTCCGGCGCGATCTCGTCGACCCGGCCGGTCGGCCCGGCGATGCCGGCATTGTTGACCAGGCAATCGAGCCCGCCGAGCGCCGCCAGCGTCTCCTCGAACAGGCGCGCCACCGCCTTGCGGTCGGAGACGTCGCAGACCGAGCGCGTGATCGCAGGATCGCTCTCAGCCATCTCGGCCAGCGCGGTCTCGTCGACGTCGCAGATATGAACCCTGGCACCCTCCGCTGCGAAGGCGCGCGCCGTCGCCCGGCCGATGCCATTGGCGCCCGCCGTCACCAGCACGCGCAATCCCTTGATCGTCAGATCCATGATTTTCGTTCCTCCCTCGTTTCCCTAAGCCGTCATTGCGCGCGCAGCGAAGCAATCTAGGGGGACGTAGAGCTCTGCCGCCCCTGGATTGCTTCGTCGCTATGCTCCTCGCAATGACGGATGACGTTTCAACACCTATTCCGCCAGCCGCGCCGTCCGTTCGATATGCTCGGCCGCGGCGCTGATGTCCTCGACCAGCGCCTGCCGCGCCGCCGCCGGATCGCGTCGCCGCAAGGCCGCCAGCAATTGCGCATGGGCGACGACGGCGCTGCCGCCGTCGAGCCGCTTCGGCTCGTGCCGCATGTCGAGATTGAGGATAGGCCCGGCCTTGAGCCAGAGCCGGGAGATCATCTCGATCAGCGAGGGCATGCCGGCCGCCTCGTAGAGCGCGAAATGCAGGTCGCGATTGGCGCCGACCGCGGCGGCCGGGTCCGGCGGGTCCTTCGCCGCCGCCAGGAACGCCGCCTCATGTTGGGCGACCACGGCGATCTGCGCGTCGGTGATCACCTTCGTCGCTTCCTCGGCAGCGAAGCCCTCGACCACCAGCCTGATCCGGGTGAGCTCGCGGAACTGCGCCAGTGTCAGCACCGGCACCCGTACCGCCCGCCCCGGTAGGACCTCCAGTGCCTTGTCCGCCGCGAGCCGGCTCACCGCCTCGCGCACCGGCATCATCGAGACGCCGAGCGCCTCGGCGACGCGGCGCAGCGACAGCTTCTCGCCGGGCGCCAGCCGCCCGGCGATCAGCAGCGCCCGAAGCTCGCCGGTGACCCGCTCGCCCAGCGTCTCGTGCTGGAGCGAGCCGACCTCGTCGAGCGCCGACACCTCTCCCAGCTTCCCCGCTCCGGGGGAGGCAAGCCGCGATTGCGGCGCAACAGAGGGCTGGACTCGGGCAACCATGTCTGCCAACCTAACTGTGATCACAGATCACGACAAGCGGTCCAAGACCGTAGAGTGAAGAAGACGATCCACGCAATCCGACGCCGAAGCGCGCGGGCGAGTTCTGGGAGGAACGGAATGTCAGAGCAGTCAAGGATCAAGGGCCTCTCGCGTCGTCAGACGCTCGTCGGGCTCGGCGGTGTGGCCACTGGCCTGATCGCCAGCCCGGCGGTCATCCTCGCGCAGACCGCCGATGCGATCCGCTTCGGGCACCTGACGCCGCGCACCGGCTTTCTCGGCCCGCTCGGCGAATACGGCGTCATGGCCGCCGACCTCGCGGCCGAGGAGATCAACGCCGCCGGCGGCATCAACGGCCGCAAGCTCGAACTGCTCAAGGAGGATTCGGTCAACCCGCAGACCGCTTCGACCAAGGCCGAGCGCATGATCGAACGCGACAAGGTCGCCTGTATCATCGGTGAGATCTCGTCGGCCTCATGTCTGACGATCTCGCAGGTCGCGGCCCGCAACAAGACGCTCTTCCTCAACACCGGCGGCAATTCCGACGCGCTGCGCGGCGAGAGCTGCAACCGCTACATGTTCCATGTCGAGCACCAGAACTCGATGTATGTGAAGAGCGCCGGCCGCTCGCTGTTGGCGCAGGGGCTGGTCAAGGGCAAGAAGTGGTTCTCGCTCACCGCCGACTACGCCTTCGGCCACGATCTCAGCAAGGTCGCCAAGCGCTTCATGGAGGCCAATGGCGGCCAGTTCGCCGCCGACAAGCTGGTGCCGACCGACGCGACCGACTTCTCGGCGCTGCTGCTGGAGATCCGCGCCGCCAAGCCGGACCTCGTCATCTCGAACCTCGCCGGCAACCAGATCACCAATTTCCTCAAGCAGTATTCGGAATTCGGCCTGACCTTCCCGGTCGCCGGCTTCGGCTTCGACACCGCCCTCGCCTGGGCCGCGGGCAAGGATAATTTCGGCGGCATCTGGCCCTGCGTCTGGCATCACCTGATCGATACGCCCTCGACCAAGGCCTTCGTCGCCGCCTTCACCAAGAAATACGGCAAGCCGCCGGAGAACCAGGCCTGGGGCGACTATGTCGGCGTCAAGGTCATGGCCCAGTCGATGAACGAGCTGAAGTCGACCGACACTGCCAAGATTCTCGAGCATCTCGAAAAGGGCGCGAAGTTCGACGTGATGAAGCCGCGCCAGGGCTATTTCCGCGCCTCCGACCACCAGCTGATCAGCGAGATGTACACGATCACCGCCCTGCCGGCGGCGCAGGTCAAGAACCAGTGGGATCTCTTCACCTCCTCGCCGCCGGTTCCCGGCCCGAACGAGGACATGGAGGTGATCGCTACCCAGGGCGACGAAGCCGTCTGCAAGATGAGCTGAGCGCTCCACGTCGTTCTCGGGCGAAGCGCAGCGCAGACCCGAGAATCTCATGACGGGAAGGCACCGGCTGGAGCCTTCTTATGCCTGAGATGCTCGGGTCAAGCCCGAGCATGACGGCGCCGCCGTCCCTCCACCTGCCGCGTAATCCAGCAAAGGCCATCCCTTGCTCACCCTCTTCATCCAGCAGGTGCTGAACGGGCTGCTCGACGGGGTCTATTACCTCCTGATCGCGCTCGGCCTGTCGCTGATCTTCTCGCTCGGCGGCATCGTCAACCTGGCGCATGGCGCCTTCTATGCGATCGGCGCCTATCTCACGATCGTGCTCGCACCCCATATCGGCTTCGGCGGCGCCATCATCGCCTCCCCGGTGCTGGTCGCGCTGATCGGCATCGTCATCGAGCGCGGGCTCTTCCAGCGCTTCTATCGCTCCGATCCGATCCTCTCGCTGCTCCTGACCTTCGGCCTCGCCATGGTCGCCGAGCAGTCGCTGCGCATGATCTTCGGCGCGCCGCCGCTCTCCTTCTCGATCCCGCCGGCGCTACGCGGCCAGCTCTTCATCGGCGACTTCATCTATTCGCGCTACCGCGCCTTGCTGATCCTGATCGCAGCGGCCTGCGTGCTCGGCCTCTGGTTCCTGCTGCAGCGCACCGCTTTCGGCCGCGTCGTGCGCGCCGGCGTCCAGAACCCCGACATGGTCGGCGCGCTCGGCATCTCGCTGCAGCCCTACATGATGACCGTCGCCGGCATCGGCATCGGTCTCGCCGGTCTCGCCGGCGTGCTGCTCGCGCCGATCTATTCGATCCATCCGGCCATGGGCCAAGAGATCATCACGCCTGCCTTCGTCGTCGTCGTGATCGGCGGCCTCGGCTCCTTCTGGGGTGTCGTCGTCGCCGCGCTGATGGTCGGCCTGGTCAAGGGCATCACCATCGGCCTTGGCCTGACGCAATGGTCGACCGCGGTGATCTACCTGATGATGCTCCTCGTCCTGCTCTTCCGTCCGCGCGGCCTGTTCGGCGAGCGCATACAGCGCTTCGAGTGAGGCCAAGATGGTTTCCTTGCCTGCTTGCTTGGCATCGAACCGCTACCCCATCCCCTCTCCCCGCTTGCGGTGGGGAGGGCTAGGGTGGGGGGTCGGAAAGCCAGAACTACATCCTGAATCGTCGCGCCGAGCGGCAC
>DASYHC010000046.1:0-11377 GCA_035998995.1 Allobosea sp. | reverse complement strand
CCTGAAATACGAAGTCGTCGCCTTCGCGACCTCGGACGAGACGGTCAAGGCCTATGATTCCGGCCGCTGCGACGCCTTCACCACCGACGCTTCGGGTCTCTATGCCGAGCGCCTGAAGCTGACCGCGCCGGACGACCACATGGTCCTGCCCGAGATCATCTCGAAGGAGCCGCTCGGCCCGTCGACCCGCAACAACGACTCCCAATGGTTCGGCCTGGTGAAGTGGGTCCACTACGCCATGCTGAACGCTGAGGAGCTCGGCGTGACCAAGGCGAATGTCGACGAGATGCTGAAGTCCAGCAATCCGGAGATCAAGCGCCTGCTCGGAACCGAGGGCAAGTTCGGCGAGAGCGTCGGCCTCACCGCCGATTGGGCCTACCGGATCATCAAGCATGTCGGCAATTACGGCGAGAGCTTCGAGAGCAATGTCGGCCAGGGCTCGCTGCTGAAGATCGCTCGCGGCCAGAACGCGCTGTGGACAAAGGGCGGGCTGCAATACGCCCCGCCGGTTCGCTAAAGACGTTAAGCGGGGCGGGTGCTTTTTGTACCCGCCCCGATTCTCTCTAGACGACTGGAAACGGAGGGCTCGCCTGGACCAATACGGCTCAGGTTGCACCACCGACCGAGAACGGGACGAACCCGTTCCGCCAGACAGGGGATATGCATGATCAGGATCATCGGCGCGGCGCTGTTCGCCGTCGCGGCAGTATTCGGCTCCGCGAACGCGCAGGCGCAGCAGACCCTCGCTCAGATCAAGAGCAGGGGCGTCCTGAACTGCGGCTCGAATACTGGCCTGATCGGCTTTGGCGCGCCCGACGCGCAGGGCAACTGGAGCGGGCTCGACGTCGAGTATTGCCGTGCCATGGCCGCGGCGATCTTCAACGATCCGGCCAAGGTCAAGTTCACCCCGCTTTCGGCTAATGATCGCTTCAAGGCTTTGCTGGCCGGCGAGGTCGATGTGCTCGTGCGCAACTCGACCTGGACCATTACCAACGACACGCCGCCCGGCCTGCTCTTCACCAACGTCAACTACTATGACGGCCAGGGCCTGATGGTGCGCCGCAAGCTCGGCGTCATGTCGGTGATGCAATTGGCCGGCGCCTCGATCTGCGTGCAACGAGGCACCACGACCGAGCTCAACGTCGTCGACTATTTCAAGATCAATAATCTCAGGCACACGATCGTCGCGTTCGACACCGGCCCCGAGACGCTCAAAGCCTACGACGCCGGCCGCTGCGATGCCTTCACCACCGATGCCTCGTCCCTCTATTCCGAGCGCCTGAAGCTGACCGTGCCGGACGACCATATGGTTCTGGTCGAGATCATCTCGAAGGAGCCGCTCGGCCCGCTGACCCGCGACAACGACTCGCAATGGTTCAAGCTGGTGCGCTGGGTCCATTTTGCCATGCTGAACGCCGAGGAGCTCGGCGTGACCAAGGCCAATGTCGACCAGATGCGGGGATCGACCAATCCGGAGATCCGGCGTCTGCTCGGCATCGACGGCAAGTTCGGCGAGGGGCTCGGCCTCAGCAATGATTGGGCCTACCGGATCGTCAAGCATGTCGGCAATTACGGCGAGAGCTTCGAACGCACCGTCGGCAGCCGGTCGGTGCTGAGGATGTCGCGCGGCCAGAACGCGCTCTGGACCAAGGGGGGATTGCAGTACGCGCCACCGATCCGGTGAGATTTTTGACCGGATCGGCGGGCTCGCGATCGGTTCGATCGTGTCGTTGAAAAAAGGAGGGGGAGGCCGGTGGGGACTGGCCCGGGACTTGCTGAGCTAAATCGAGAGCGGGAAAACCCGTTCCGCCAAACAGGGGACAACAACATGAAAAAGATCGTACGCGCGGCGTTGCTCGCCGCGGTGGGAGCCTGTGCCGCCGGCAGTGCCATGGCGCAGGGAAGCGGGACGCTGGCCCAGGTCAAAAGCAAGGGGATCGTCACCTGCGGCGTCGGCCCGGGACTTGCCGGCTTCGGCATCCCCGATGCCCAGGGCAACTGGAGCGGTCTCGACGTCGATCTCTGCCGGGCAATTGCCGCGGCCGTGTTCGACGATCCGGCCAAGGTCAAGTTCGTGCCACTCTCGGCCAAGGATCGCTTCACCGCGTTGCAGTCGGGCGAGGTCGATCTTCTGTCGCGCAACACGACCTGGACGATGTCGCGCGACACCTCGCTCGGCCTGAACTTCGCCGGCATCAATTACTATGACGGCCAGGGTTTCATGGTGCGCAAGAAGCTCGGGATCGACTCGGCGCTGAAGCTCGCCGGCGCCTCGATCTGCACCCAGCAGGGCACCACCACCGAGCTCAACCTCGCCGACTATTTCCGCAACAACAAGATGAAGTACGAGGTGGTCGCGTTCGCCAGCAATGACGAGACGGTCAAGGCCTATGAATCCGGCCGCTGCGACGCCTTCACCACCGACGCCTCGGGTCTCTATGCCGAGCGCCTCAAGCTCTCCGACCAGTCCGAGCACATCGTCCTTCCCGAGATCATCTCCAAGGAGCCGCTCGGTCCGGTCGTGCGCCATGGTGACGACGGCTGGCTCGACATCGTCAAATGGACGCATTTCGCCATGCTGAACGCCGAGGAGCTCGGCGTCACCAAGGCCAACGCCGCCGAAATGCTGAAATCGGAGAACCCCGAGATCAAGCGCCTGCTCGGCACCGAGGGCAAGTTCGGCGAGGCGGTCGGCCTCAGCAATGACTGGGCCTACCGGATCGTGAAGCACATGGGCAACTACGGCGAGAGCTTCGAGAAGAACGTCGGCGCGGGCTCGCTGCTGAAGATCGCGCGCGGCCAGAACGCGCTCTGGACCAAGGGCGGACTGCAATACGCGCCGCCGATCCGCTGAGAACCATCGATGCGCGGCATCCACCGCGCATTGCTCATTGAAGCTGTCTTGTTCCGGCGAACCGGATAACAATACCGGCCGGCAGCGATCCGCTTAGGGTCGCTGCCGGACCCTCGGTCGCCAACACTCAGAAGGGCGTCAGACGTGTCGACTACTTCCGCCGAGATCAAACCGGGCAAAGCCTCGTTGTTCTACGACCCCAAGATCAGGGGTTATGTCTATCAGTTCGCCCTGCTCGCCGTGGTCGGCTTCCTGATCTGGTCCGCCGCTTCGAACGCGATCGAGAACCTGCGAGCCCAGAAGATCGCCTCCGGCTTCGGCTTCTGGAACAACGCGGCCGGCTTCGACGTCAACCAGAAGCTGATCCCCTTCAGCGCATCGGGCAGCACCTATGGCCAGGCCTTCTGGGTCGGCCTGCTCAACACGCTGCTCGTCGCCTCGATCGGCATCGTGCTCTCGACCTTCCTCGGTTTCTTCGTGGGCGTCGCAAGGCTGTCGAGCAACTGGATCGTCTCCAAGCTCGCGATGATCTATGTCGAGGTCATCCGCAACCTGCCGCTGCTGCTGCAGCTGTTCTTCTGGTACAACGCGGTGCTGAAGCCGCTGCCCAATCCGCGCCAGTCGATTGAGCTTCCGGCCGGTTTCCTGCTGAACAATCGCGGCCTCTACGTTCCCGATCCGCAGTTCGGCCCCGGCGGCAACCTGATCATCTGGGCGTTCCTGATCGGCCTCGTCGCGACCTTTGTGTTCCGCTCCTGGGCGCGCAAGCAGCAGGCCGCTACCGGCAAGCAGTATCCGATCGGCCTGATCGGCTTCGGCCTGATCGTGGTCCTGCCGCTGCTGGTCTATTTCGCCACCGGCCGGCCGATCACCTTCATCTATCCGGAGCTCGCCGGCTTCAACCTGCGCGGCGGCATCCAGATCTTCCCGGAATTCGTCGCGCTGCTGGTCGGCCTCACGACCTACACAGCCGGCTTCATCGCCGAAGTGGTCCGCGCCGGCATCCTCGCCGTCTCGAAGGGGCAGACCGAGGCAGCCAACGCGCTCGGCCTGAGGGCCGGGCCGACGCTGAAGCTCGTGGTCATCCCGCAAGCGATGCGCGTGATCATCCCACCTTTGACCTCGAACTATCTCAACCTGACCAAGAACTCCTCGCTCGCGGTGGCGATCGGCTATCCCGATCTGGTCCAGGTCTTCACCGGCACGGTGCTTAACCAGACCGGCCAGGCGGTCGAGGTCGTCGCCATCACCATGGCGGTCTATCTGACCATCTCGCTGGTGACGTCTCTGTTCATGAACATCTACAACAAGCGCATGGCGCTGGTGGAACGGTGAGGGCGCCCCGATGACCGACGCAACCACCGAAATGGCTCCCTACGCCTTCGTCCGCAAGGAACAGCTGGAGCAGCAGCCGGCACCACTCTCCGTCGCAGGGCCGCTCGCCTGGGTCAGGCAGCACCTGCTCTCCAGCCCGCTCAACATCGCGTTGACGCTGGTCTGCCTCTACCTTGTCGTCGACACGGTGCCGGGGATGATCCGCTTCTACTTCCTCGACGCGGTCTGGACCGGCACCAATCGCGACGCCTGTCTCGCCGACAAGGTCGGCCGGCCGGTCGGCGCCTGCTGGGCCTATATCGCCGACCGCTTCCAGTACTTCATCTACGGCTCCTATCCGATCAGCCAGCGCTGGCGCGTCAACATCGTCTTCGTGATGTTCGCGCTCGGCGTCGCCTGGCTGCTCTGGACGAACGCGCCGAAGAAGAAGCTCGGCATCTTCTTCTTCTTCGTGCTGCTGCCGATCTCGGCCTATGTGCTGCTGCTCGGTGGTGCCGGAGCGGAGAATTTCCTGCGCACCTGCATGATCCTGACGCTGGCGCTCGCCGCGCTCTATGTCGTCCTCTCCTTCGCGCCCCAGATCGTCCGTTTCTACATCGGCGAGGCTGCGCTCGGGGTCGTCGAGCAGCTGCCGGTCTGGAAGCGCTTCTTCGGGCCGAAGCAGCTCGTGCTGTTCGCGCTCGTCATCTTCGGCTTCCTCAGCCTGCTGGCGAGCAGCCCCGGCCTGCCCAGGGTCGACACCGGGCTCTGGGGCGGCATGACCGTCACCTTCCTGATCGCGGCGGTCGGCATCGTTTTCTCGCTGCCGCTCGGGGTGGTCCTGGCGCTCGGCCGGCGCTCCAGGCTGCCGATCATCCAGCTGCTCTCGGTGATCTTCATCGAGTTCGTCCGCGGCGTGCCGCTGATCACCGTGCTGTTCATGGCCAACACCATGCTGCCGCTGTTCGTGCCGCAGGAATGGTCGCCGGACCGGCTGCTGCGTCCGCTGGTCGGCGTCGCGCTCTTCGCCGCCGCCTACATGGCGGAGGTGGTGCGCGGCGGCCTGCAGGCCATGCCCAAGGGCCAGTACGAAGGCGCGATGTCTCTCGGCCTCGGCTACTGGAGCATGATGCGGCTGATCATCCTGCCGCAGGCGCTGCGGATCGTGATCCCGGGCATCGTCAACACCTTCATCGGGCTGTTCAAGGATACGACGCTGGTCACCATCGTCGGCATCTTCGACTTCCTGCGTACCATCGAGGCGACGCTCGTCGATCCGACCTGGGCGACGCCGACGACCCGCGCGACGGGCTATGCATTCGCGGCGGTTTTCTATTTCCTGTGTTGCTGGGGCATGTCCCGCTACTCGATCGCGGTCGAGAAGCGGCTCGCCGCCGGCCAGAAGCGTTGAGGGGAACAAGAACATGGCTATGGCAGAAACCACCAGCTCGCGCCCGGCGGCTCTCAAGCAGACTGCGCTCAACACCGCGACTGCCGTCGAGATGATCGCGGTCAACAAGTGGTATGGCGAGTTCCACGTGCTGCGCGACATTAATCTGAAGGTGTCGCGCGGCGAGAAACTGGTCATTTGCGGCCCGTCGGGCTCCGGCAAATCGACGATGATCCGCTGCATCAACCGGCTCGAAGAGCATCAGAAGGGCCAGATCATCGTCGACGGCACCGAGCTCACCAACGACCTCAAGAAGATCGATGAGATCCGCCGCGATGTCGGCATGGTCTTCCAGCACTTCAACCTGTTCCCGCACCTGACCATTCTCGAGAACCTGACGCTGGCGCCGATCTGGGTGAGGAAAATGCCCAAGAAGGACGCCGAGGAGATCGCGATGCACTATCTCAAGCGCGTCAAGATCCCCGAGCAGGCTGGCAAGTATCCCGGCCAGCTCTCCGGCGGCCAGCAGCAGCGCGTCGCCATTGCCCGCTCGCTGTGCATGAGCCCGAAGATCATGCTGTTCGATGAGCCGACCTCGGCGCTCGACCCGGAAATGGTCAAGGAGGTGCTCGACACCATGGTCTCGCTCGCCGATGAGGGCATGACCATGCTCTGCGTCACCCACGAGATGGGCTTCGCCCGCCAGGTCGCCGATCGGGTGATCTTCATGGACGCCGGCCAGATCGTCGAGATGAACGAGCCGAACGAGTTCTTCAAGAACCCGCAGCACGAGCGCACAAAGCTCTTCCTCAGCCAGATCCTGCACTGATCCGGCCGACCTCTTGCTTTCCTTGCGACGGCGCCCCCCGGGGCGCCGTTTGCATGTCGGCGGCCGCGATCAAGACGGTCCTGCCGGCGCTTGCCGCGCCATTTCGGAACTTTTCGGGCTGATTGCGGTTGTTTCCCTCGAAATCGGAGGAAACAACATGAAACTCGTTATCACGACTATGGTCGCTGGATTGCTGCTCGGTAGTACCGGCGCCTATGCCCAATCGATCAATATCGGCCCCGGTGGGGTGAGTGTCGATCCGCGCTCTCCGCGCGATAGGGCGATCGATCGGGACATCCGCCGCGAGGATCGGATGCGCGAGCGGGACCGCTGGGAACGCCGTCGTGCCTATCGGGCCGAGCGCGATTGCCGGACGGTGACGCAGGTTCGCGAGACCCCGCGCGGGGAGGTGCGTCGCACGACGCGCGTCTGCGACTAATCCGTGAGTTGAGTTGCGTCAGATAAAGGCGAGACCGCCGCACCCAGTTGGTGCGGCGGTCTTGTTTTGTCCGGCGGTTACTTGGCGTTCCGCGCCTTCACGGCCTGATCCGGAAAATCGGAGAACAAGCCGTCGATGCCGAGCGCCAGATAGGCCTTGTACTCGGCGGCTGGGTCGTTCTTGAAATCGGAAGCAAGGCGCTTGGGCTCGCTGCGGAATGTCCATGTGTGGACGAACAGGCCGGCGGCGTGGGCGTTCTTCACTACGTCGGTCGGCGGCAGCAGCACGCGGTCGCGCTCGTCGACCGTGCCGTCGCCATTGAGGTCGCGTGGCTTGCCGTCGTCGCCGATGACCTGCTTGGCCGGCATCAGATAGGGCTTCCAGGGCCCGACGCCGTCGGCATAGGTCTTGACCTCTTTCAGGCCCTCGGCGGTGACGAGGTCCTTGAAGGTGCGCTTGTCGCCGGTGACGACGAAGTCGTAGGGCTTGTCGAACGGGGCGGCGAGCACGATGCCGCCATCCTTGTCGACATCGTCGGCGTCGACGAGCTGGATCAGGCGAAGCTGCGTCTTGCCGCGCAGATATTTGAGGTTCGCGGTCTCGAAGCTCTGGATGAAGACCGGCGAGGTCTTCTCGCTCCAGCCGGCAGCCTTGAGCTGATCGAGCAGCTTGTCCTCGATCGCAAGGCCCATGGCCGAGTGATAGGTCGAGTGCTTGATCTCGGGGTAGATGCCGATCGTGCGGCCGGTGCGGGCGCTCTCGGCCTTGGCGAGGTCGATGACCTGCTGCAGCGTCGGGATCTCGTATTTGCCGTTATGCGATTGGTCGCGGTCGGCGAAGGCCTGCTTGGCGCGCAGCGTCTTGAGCTCTGCGAGCGTGAAGTCGGAGGCGAACCAGTCGCTGGTGTCGACGCCGTCGACCTTGCGGGTGGTCTTGCGTGCGGCGAACTCCGGCCGCGTCGAGACGTCGGTGGTGCCCGACAGCATCGGCTCGTGGCGGACGACGAGGTGGCCGTCCTTGGTCGAGACCAGATCGGGCTCGATGAAATCGACTCCATGCTCGATCGCGAGCTTGTAGGCTTCGAGCGTATGCTCGGGGAGATAGCCGCTGGCGCCGCGATGGGCGACGATCAGAGCCGGCTTGCCGTCGAGGGTAGGGGCCGGGCTCTGCGCCAGAGCGGGCGAGACAAGCGTGAGGGCAAAGGTCGCCAGCATGGTGGCCGGCTGCAACAGGGGCTTCATCTCGTCCGATCCTCGTTTCCTGCGGAAGGCGGCGAAACTGCTCGGCGGATATGACAGGCCGTTGAAGGCCTTCTTGCTCGGCGCGGCGCCCGACTGTCGTGGTGGGTGCCGCGCAGGAGAATGTCGTCGATGTCAGGCTTTGGACCGGGTTCAGGAGCCCGACCAGTGGCGCTCAGCGGCGGCCTTCCAGCGTGGTCTTGGCGTCGAGTCGCTTGGCCGGCGGCGGCGTGGTGTCGACCGGCTGGGTGGCGCAGGCGGCGAGCGACAGGCAGAACAGGCCGGCGAGCGCGAGGCGGGAGAGGGCGGTCATAGCAGGTTTCCGAGGCGGTTGGCGTTGCGGAAGGAGTTGTATCGTCTTGCGCCCTGTGGGACGAGGGCGTCAAGGGTGCTGTCGCGCTTCGGAATCGTTCCAGATCGCGCCGGTCCCGAGCGCCATGACCAAGAGCAGTGACAGGAACCGCAGGACATGACCCCAGCCGCCCGCCTCAGCGCCGCCATCGAGGTCCTGACGGACCTGATCGAGCGCCGGCGCCCGGCGGCCGATGCGCTGAAGGATTGGGGGCTGGCGCGCCGCTTCGCCGGCTCCAAGGATCGCGCCGCCATCGCTTCGCTGGTCTATGACGCGTTGCGCCGCCGGGCCTCCTCGGCCCATGCATTGGGCGAGGAGACGCCGCGGGCGCTGGTGCTCGGCATGCTGGTCAGCCAGCGCGGCATGGGCGTCGAGGAGATCTCGGCCCTTTTCAACGGACAGAATCACGCGCCGGGGCCGCTGACCGAGCTCGAGGTTGCGGGACTCGTTGCCTACGACCTCAACGCTGCGCCCGGCTGGGCTCGCGCCGACGTGCCTGACTGGCTCTGGCCTTCCTTCATGGCCGGCTTCGGCGAGGATGCGGTCGCCGAAGGCCAGGCGCTGGCGGGCAGGGCGCCTGCCGATATCCGCACCAACCGGCTGAAGACCGATCGCGGCCGGTTGCGCGCTGCGCTCGCTCACCTGCAGCCGGAGCCGGGCTCCTGGTCGCCCGATGCACTGCGCTTCCTGCCCGGACCCGACGGCCGCGGCCCGTCGCTGCAGAGCGAACCGAGCTTCTTCGACGGCGAGTTCGAGATCCAGGACGAGGGCTCGCAACTCGTCACCCTGCTCGCCGGCGCGCAGCCGGGCATGACCGTCGTTGATCTCTGCGCCGGTGCCGGCGGCAAGACGCTGGCGCTCGCCGGGGTGCTCGGCGGCAAGGGGCGCATCTTCGCCACCGATCTCGACAGCCGCCGGCTGGCGCCGCTGCATGACCGGCTCGCCCGCTCGGGCGCTGATAATGTTGAGGTGCGCGTCCCCAAGAGTCGCGGCCATGATGCCCTTGCCGATCTCGCGGGCACGGTCGATCTCGTGCTCGTCGATGCGCCCTGCACCGGCTCCGGCACCTGGCGGCGCAATCCGGACGCGAAATGGCGGGTGAGGCCGGGGGCCTTGGCCGAGCGCGTCAAGGAACAGGCGCAGGTGCTCGACCGTGCCGCGAGTCTGGTCAAACCGCATGGTCGCATCGCCTACATCACTTGCTCGATGCTGCCGGAGGAGAACGACGGCGCGGTCGAGGCCTTCCTGGCACGCCACCAGCGCTTCGAGCCTGTCGCGACGCGCTCGCTGCTCGATACCGGCGAGGTCGATTTCGGACTGCTCGCCCGTTTCGCTACCCGCTTCGGCCTGCAGCTCTCACCGCGCCGGACCGGGACTGACGGGTTCTATCTGAGCTGCCTTTCGGCGCCGGGCTGATCTTCCGGCAGCCCGAGGCCGGTATCAACCTTGTCCCTAAGGGCGCGATTTGTGCGTCTTGCGAGAGTTCGGCCGCGCCGACATCTCCTTGGCTTCTTCATCAGAAGAGGTGCCGACCATGATGCAGATCGCCGACGAGACCCTGATTTCCATCGCTGTCCTGAAAGCGAAGCCCGGCCAGCGCGAACAGTTGCGCCAGAGCCTGCTGGCGCTGATCGAGCCGACACGCGCCGAGCCGGGTTGCCTCGACTATGTGCTGTTCGAACTGCGCGACGAGCCGGGCACCTTCAACATGCGCGAGGCCTTCACCAGCGCGGCGGCGCTCGAGGCCCACAAGGCGACGCCGCATTTCCAGACCTTCGCCGCGAAGGCCGGAGACCTGCTGGCTGAGCCCCTGCGACTGATCTTCCTCGACCGCGTCTCATCCTGAGGCTTCTCGCAATGCCGGGCTGATCCGCCCTCAGCGCCGTTGCGCGCTCGCGCGCGATGGCGTAACCGGGCGCGATGAGCGCCCAGCCCCAGAACCCCGCCCTTCACGACTCCATCCTGATCATCGACTTCGGCAGTCAGGTGACGCAGCTGATCGCGCGTCGCGTGCGCGAAATCGGGGTCTATTGCGAGATCGCGCCATTCCAGTCGGCTTCCGAGGCCTTCCAGCGCCTGAAGCCCAAGGGCGTGATCTTCTCCGGCGGCCCGGCCTCGGTGCCAGACGCCAATTCGCCGCGCGCGCCGCAGGAGGTGTTCTCCTCCGGCCTGCCGCTGCTCGGCATCTGTTACGGCCAGCAGACCATGGCCCATCAGCTCGGCGGCAAGGTCGAGGGCGGCCATGCCGCCGAATTCGGCCGCGCCGATGTCGAGATCGTCACGCCATCGGCCTTGTTCGAAGGCATTTGGGAGCAGGGCGGTCGCTACCCGGTCTGGATGAGCCATGGCGACCGCGTCACGCAGTTGCCGGCCGGCTTTTCCGTCAAGGCGACTTCGGAGAACGCGCCCTATGCGGTGGCGAGCGACGAGGACAGGCGCTTCTACTCGACCATGTTCCACCCCGAGGTGGTGCACACCCCGGATGGCGGCAAGCTGCTGCGCAACTTCGTCGTCGACATCTGCGGCTGCAAGCCCGACTGGAGCATGTCGGCCTATCGCGCCGAGATGCAGAAGAAGATCCGCGAGCAGGTCGGCACGGGCCGCGTGATCTGCGGGCTCTCGGGCGGCGTCGACTCGGCGGTTGCGGCCGTGCTGATCCATGAGGCGATCGGCGACCAGCTCACCTGCGTCTTCGTCGACCATGGCCTGATGCGGATGAACGAGGCGGAGGAGGTCGTTCGCCTGTTCCGTGACCACTACAACATCCCGCTGGTGCATGTTGAAGCCGAAGAGCTTTTCCTCTCGGAACTCGCAAAGTGCGGCGCCGACCCGGAGGCCAAGCGCAAGACCATCGGCCGGCTCTTCATCGATGTCTTCGATGCCGAGGCGGCCAAGCTGGGCGGCGCCGATTTCCTTGCCCAGGGCACGCTCTATCCCGACGTGATCGAGAGCGTCTCGTTC
>DASYHC010000039.1:0-21630 GCA_035998995.1 Allobosea sp. | reverse complement strand
CGGATCGTCACGATTGGTGTTCCGCCGACCCATCCGACGACCGGATACGGTTATATCCGACCAGGCAAGGAGATCGGCTTGGATGCGCACGAGGTTGCCGCGTTCGTCGAGAAGCCGGACGCCGCCCGCGCGGCGCAATATCTGCTCGACGGCTATTTCTGGAATTCGGGCAACTTCATCTTCTCCGGGGAGATCATGCAGGCCGAACTCGAAGCCTTTGCCCCCGATGTCGCCGGCCCAGTTGCCGAGGCCGTCGCCGGGGCGAAGCCGGACCTAGACTTCCTGCGACTCGATGCTGAAGCCTTCAACCGGGCACAGAAGATCTCAATCGACTACGCGGTGATGGAGAGGACAGAGAAGGCCGCTGTGGTCGCCGGCCGGTTCGGGTGGTCCGACGTCGGAGGCTGGGCCGCAGTCTGGGACCTGGCCGATAAGGACAGCAGTGGCAATGTTGTCGAAGGGCGTGGCTACGTACTCGAAGGGTCGGGCAACCTAGTTCGATCGGAGGAAGCCCTGATCGCACTGATCGGTCTCGACGATGTCGCGGTGATCGCGACCCGAGACGCGGTGCTCGTCGCACCTAAAGCCAAGGCCGACAAGGTCAAAGAGATGGTGGCACGGATCACCGCCGCGGGCGAGTCGGAGGCTGGCGCCCATCGCGAGATCCAACGTCCCTGGGGTAAGTTTGTCTCGATCGATTTAGGGGCGCGCCATCAGGTCAAGCGCATCACGGTGAGGCCCGGTGGCGTGCTCTCGCTGCAGAAGCATCACCATCGCGCCGAGCACTGGATTGTCGTACGTGGCACGGCCAAGGTAACGCGCAACGACGAGACCGTCATGGTGCATGAGAACGAATCGATCTATCTGCCGATCGGCTGCATCCACCGCATGGCCAATCCGGGCAAGATTCCGCTCGAACTGATCGAGGTGCAAGTCGGCTCCTATCTCGGAGAGGATGACATCGTGCGGATCGAGGACATTTATATGCGCGTTGAATAATCTTCTCTGATTCGGGTTGTCGAGGCCGAGCTGCTCCGTACAGAGGTTTGCCGTTTGGATCTTCCATGCAGGACCAACCGAGAATGGCGATCGGTCATGCCATGAATAACATGGCGCGAGGGTTATATTTGACGAAGGCGGAGTGCCCAGCTTGAAACTTCCTTGGGCGTTACGCTATGCCGTACTGGTGCTGGAGCAATGTGATGTTAAGGAAGGCTGTTGACTCGCTGGTCGGGAAGAGCCGAGATATCAAACGCCACATTGCTGTGGCGGACGAGCAGCGAGATCGCCGCAACTGGGCGGAGAGTGCGCGCTTGTATCGCACGGTATTGGATCTCGACGATAGTTTGGAACATGTGTGGGTTCAGTATGGTCACTCGCTGAAGGAAAGCGGTGACTTGTCCGGCGCTGAGATCGCCTATCAGAAGGCGCTCACGCTTGCGGATTCTGCGGATACCCATTTGCAGCTCGGCCATCTCCACAAACTGATGGGCAGACTACGGGAAGCGGAGCAGGACTATCTGCGCGCTTTCGATCGACAACCCAACCTGAAAGACGCGCGCGCAGAACTCGGCAATTTCAACTGGAATCCGGCGCGGCTCCGCAAGCGCCAAAACGTGGCCGATCCTGACCAGCAAAAGTCCGCCGACAGTAGCCTCTCGATCGCGTTCGAGCTCAGTGACCTGATCGACCATCTGCAGCGCGCGCGCTATCCGACAGGCATTCAGCGCGTGCAATTGTGTCTGGCCGAAGCATACCTCCGCGACGAGGAGCCGCCGCATTTTATTTATTATGAGCATATCTCGTCGCACTTCTACGAGGTCGACGTGGCGCAGGTTCACGACATCGTGGAGGTAGTGACGAATGTCACTCGGACCGACCAAGCCCGAACCGAGATCGTGGATCGGTTGAAATCCGCGATTACGACACGCCCTCCTTACGAATTCCAACAGGGGGAGCACCTCGTCAATGTCGGCACATCCTGGGGGTTCCTGAACTATTTTCTAACGGTCAGGGAAGCTAAGCGTCGCTTCGGCATCCGCTACGTCCCGATGATCCATGATTGCATTCCGCTGCTCTTCCCCGAGTTCTGCAATCCAAACCTCGTCTGCGACTTCATTAATTGGATTTCGCACATGCTCGTCGAGGCGGACCTGATCCTGAGCAATTCAGAGAACACTCGGAAGGATCTGGCGGCCGTAGCGGTGCAGATGGGCGTGGCGCTGCCACCGGTCAGCATCCTTCGGCTGAACGGCGAGTACGGCAAGAACGATACGCCTCCGGACGAGGATCTCGCAGCGCTGGAGCTTCTGCGTCTGAACAACCTCGATGTCACCGATTACGTGCTTTTCGTCTCGACAATCGAGCCGCGCAAGAACCACATGCTCGCCCTCAATGCTTGGTCGAGCATGCTGAAGAAGGCGCCCGCGGGGCCTGTGCCGAAGCTCGTCTGCGTTGGCGGTTCCGGCTGGATGAACGATGCCTTCCATGAACGCCTGGAGCGGGACAAGGCGCTCGGCCAATCCGTCGTCGTGTTGCGCGATGTCTCCGACCAGTTCCTGCAATTGCTGTATCGCCGTTGCATGTTCACCCTGTTCCCGAGCCTCTACGAGGGCTGGGGCTTGCCGATTTCCGAGGCGCTGGCACATGGCAAGGTGCCGTTGGTCTCCAACATCTCGTCGCATCCCGAAGCGGGCGGCGATCTCGCCGTCTATTTCGACCTCGATTCGGAAAGCGACTTCCGCGCCAAGCTCGCCAAGCTCATCGAGGACAATCCGGCTCGCGAGGTGCTGGAGGGCAAGATCGCGAGAGGCCAACCGCTGCGTCCCTGGCGCGAGATCGGCGATGAGATGCTGAGTGAGCTGAAGACGCTGCCCCCGACCGAGGCGAAGGCGGCAGAAACGGCTCCCGAGATCCAGTCCGGTCGCTATTACGGACTGATGCGGAATGTTCACGACCGCATCGACAACATTTGGTTCAGTGGCGATCCTCTGCGGCGTGGCAGCGGTTGGCATGCTCCGGAGCCCTGGGGCTGTTGGGTCCGCGGCCATATGGGCGAGATCGCATTCCGTCTGCCGGAGGGTGAGGAGGAGTTCGAAGTCTTCATCCGGCTGATGTCATCACCACACATTCCCAACACGATCACAGTATCGGTGCCGGGCGGGCAGTGGTCGAGCTCCGCCGGCCGCCGGCCCGGAGAAGAATGGTGGGAGCGGGTACCGGTGCGCTTGAGGCGGGAGTCTAGCCGCATCGCGGTGCTGCGCGTTTCAGGCGCGGCGATCGATGATTTCTCTATCCCGACACAAGGCGTCGACCCACGCAAGGCTTCGCTTGGCGTCAAGGGGCTCTATGTCTGCCCCAGCGGAGACGCCGGGCAGAGACACGCCTTGACCGAGGCCATCGTCTTGAACGATTTCAATGGAATCGCCCGCCGCTTCCCGCGGGCGGCGCTTGTGTGAGGCGGCGCTCTCGATGCGTTTTCGATGAGGCTCGCACTTGAAGCTAAACCGAATATGGGAAGCATATCGGTCGTGTCGTCGCTGAAGCCAGAGGAATTCAGATAAATGCATTTGCTGGCTGTATCGATTAATGGCCTTTTGGATACGAAGAATTTCTATCCACTCGCTTTGGAACTTAAAGCGAAGCATTCCATTAATGTTGATATTTGTTCGTTTAGGAAAGATCTTGTCGATAAGATTGCTCAGTACGATGGGCTTATCGTTGGTTCCGATTGGAATCAGAACGCCGAACTTGTCCGCGCTTTCAATGAACGAGGCAAGAAGACGTTCCTCGTTCAGTCGGAAGGCATGTTTCTTGACGAGAAGCAATGGTATGCACGCAAGCCTCCAATAACGCAGTATGCTTGCCTTTGGGGCCATGTCCACGAGAGGATATTTCGAGAGCGAGGCTATCGCGGACTTTCGATCGTTACGGGGCCGCCGCGGCTTGATACATACTTAGATTTCAAGCCTAGTCTGACGAGGGAAGAAGTTTATTCCGAGATTGGACTCGACGATCCCAAGAAAGATTACATTCTTTTCATCGGGCAGTTTTTCGCCGAGGGCGAATGGGGCAGGCCGCTTTTCGATGCGCAGGTCGCGTTGACGGAATTCGCGTGCAAGACACCGGATGACTTCTATGCGGTTGTGAAATCTCATCCTCAAGAAGCGACCAGTGCATTCTTTTCCAGGGCCGAACTATGTAAGCGTATCGGTGGGGACCACGTCGCCGTTGTCGATCGGGGTGCGCATACCGAGGCTGTCGAGATAACTACTCTCCTCTATCATGCGGGCGCAGTGGTTTCCTTCAGTTCGACGGCTTCCATGGAGGCTGCATTTCTCGGGCGGCCGTCTGCGATCTTCGAGGGGGGGCTGGAGAGCCCATTGGCAAGCGGCGTGATGGCTTCTTTGCCGCGCGTTTCGAGCGCCGAGGATCTTCGGGCATTGGTTTCGCAGGGCCCGCGTCCCGAGCAGATTGAACCATTTGCCTCTCTTTTTCTCCCTGGGCCTATCACGGGGCGATTCACACGGGATACCGCAGCGGCAATCGCGCGTTTTGCGCGCGAGCCTGCCTCGGAATATGCCCGATCGGTCAGGCTTCCGCCGAAGCCGGAGAGTGACGAAGACAATGCGGGTGTTGCAGCCTTCAGGCAGGTCTCAATCGATGCCCATACGAGCTTGGCAGAACTGATAACCAAAGCGGGAGGCGCTAGCCCTGCCTCCCTTCCATCCTACGATGTCCGAGAGGCTGACTATTATCAGTCCCTTCACGATCAGAACAACGGGTATCAGGTCAATAATTGGATGGTGCCAGAGGCTGCAGATATTCTGCGCCATGAACCGCGGCACGTCGTCGAGATCGGTTGCGGGAACGGGCGTTTCCTGCAAGCGATCGCCGAACGAGTCGAGAAAGTGACAGGACTCGATTTCGCGCGATCGCCGAAGCTGTCGGCGGAATTGCCAAATAACGTTCAGTTTATTCAGGCGGATGTGACGGTTGGTGAAATTCCAGCTGCGGATTTAATCTGCTCTGCTGACGTTCTGGAGCATTTCTCTAGGGACGATGTTCTTAGAATTATCGAGAGACTTCACGAAAAAGCTCTCATCAATTATCATGTCATTGCTTGCTATGACGATGGGCATAGCCATATGACGATTGAGCCTCCCGCGTGGTGGCTTTATGCGTTCAAGCGACTGTCGGCCGATTATCGGATTAAGGACATCAGGCCGCGTCGCGGCAGCTCCAAGCAGCTCGTCTGCGTGATTACGAACAGCAGGCTCAATTGAGATGACTTGGCTGGTGCTTGCGCGCCGAAGAAGGGCGACTATCCCAAAATCCAGCCAGATTCGAATTTGATGTAGGCTGGAAACGGTGAGAACTCCAGGAGGAGTGGCTTCTTCTTGTCACGCCGGGCCTGATGGTCGCCATTCTGAAGTGAAGATCGCGCGGAGATTCATGCGTGAGAGATACAGATCGAGACTGGCAGGAAATCTCTGCGCGGCACCCCTATTTCGGCGTGTTGGCAGACCAGCGCTTTTTGAATCCGGACGCATCTGATCTGGCTGCTTTTTTTGAAAGCGGCGAGCACGACATGGCTGCGACGATAAGCAGATGCCGCCATGTCTTCGGCTCTTTCGAGCCGAAAAGCGGGTTGGACTTCGGTTGCGGCGTCGGTCGACTCGTGATCCCGATGGCGAAGATCTGCCAGGTCGCAACGGGGGTCGATGTCGCGCCCGAAATGCTCAAGCTCGCCGCGCGGCACGCTGAAGAATTCGGCGTCAATGCTCACTTCACGGCGGAGATACCGGAGGGCTCGACTTTCGATTGGGTCAATTCCTATATCGTCTTGCAGCATATCCCTCCCGCCCGAGGCTACGACATTATCCGGCGCCTCTGGGGAATTGTGGCTCCCGGGGGGATTATGACGATCCATGTGACAGCCTACAAAGATAGCAGGCATGTTGGCGAGATCAATCGCGATATTCAACTCTTCCGGTATGATGGCGATCGTGTGGAGAATTATACGGTCGATTTTGCGTCATCAGGTGGAATGTCGATGTATGATTACGACTTCAGTCGAGTGATGGCGATTCTTGACCTTGCGCCTGGTGCGCCAGTTTACATGACGAAGACCGACCATGGTGGGTGTCATGGTTTCATTATTCATGTAAAGAGGCTCTAAATCATTTCAAAACCCTTCTTTTACCGATCGAAATCAAGAGGGCGATGGTTTCAGTCTGGAGTGGAGTGAGGGCTTGATGTCGTCTGCTCGTCAGGTCGGGAGCGTCGAGCAATAGGCGGAAAAGCGCATGAGAGGATGCCAATGCGAATCTGCTTACTCCTTCTCATCATTGCAAACATGTGCTGTCCGGTTTGGGCCCAGTCCGTCACTTCCCTCAAGGGGAAGCATATCGTGGGCTATCAAGGCTGGTTCGGATGCCCTGGCGATGGCACTCAACGCGGTTGGGTTCATTGGTTTCGTGGAAGTCAACCGCCGTCTATCTCGAATTTCACGATCGATCTCTGGCCAGATCAGTCTGAATTATCTTCATCGGAACGCTGCGCTACCGGTTTGCCCCTTCCATCGGGGCAAGAAGCAACGCTGTTTTCGTCCGCGAACGCCGAAGTCGTTGCTCGGCATTTCCAGTGGATGCGGCAATACGACATAGATGGCGCGGCACTCATGCGTTTCGCGACCCAACTGTCCAATAAGGTGCAGCTCGAGGGGATCAACAAGGTATTGCGCAATGTCCGCACGGCTGCTGAAGCCGAGCGACGTGGCTTTTTTATCATGTACGACTTGTCCGGGCCCACAAGCGAGCAGCTACTCGAATCAATCCAGGCCGATTGGTTGCGTCTTACAGAGGAAAGAACGACCTCAAGCGCAGCCTATATCCATCACAAGGGCAAGCCCGTGGTCGCGCTCTGGGGCATCGGGTTCAGTCATGTGAAGCTTGGCGCGGCGGATGCCCGGCGCTTGGTCGATTTTTTCAAGTCGCAACATGTGACGGTATTGGGTGGCGTGCCGACCTATTGGAGGACGCTTGAGCGGGATGCTCGACCGGAGCCGGAATGGAAGTCCGTCTATACCAGCCTCGACGTGCTTAGCCCCTGGACTGTGGGGCGTTTTCGTTCTCCGAATGATGCTGCTGGCTTCGGCCAGGCGGTGATGGCGCCAGATATGACTGCGGCAAGGCGGGGGGGGCAAGATTATATGCCTGTGGTCTTTCCCGGCTTCTCCTGGTTCAACCTACGACAGGGCAAGAGCCCGCTCGATCAGATTCCGCGCCAGTGCGGCGCCTTCTATCAGGCGCAGGTCCACAGTGCCCTGAAGAGCGGCGCCGACATGCTCTTCACCGCCATGTTCGACGAGGCCGATGAAGGCACGGCGATCTTCAAGCTTGAGCAAGACCCGCTAAAGCTGCCTGCGGGAGCTAATTTGCTCGTTCCAGATCGTGGCTCAGGATGTCGGGGCGGCAACGATCTCTATCTGAAGCTCGCGGGGGAAGCGACCAGGGCGATACGTGCGGCGGCGCGGAACCGGCCTTGACGTTGCGCAGCTTTGTTCAGCGCCCACCCAATCGCTTGCGCGAAGAAGCCATCGCCCAGATGCCGAGGGCGGTCATGCCAATGGACCAGACCACGACATAGGCGATCGAATAATGGGTCTCGACCGCCCGCCCGAAGAAGCCAGCGCGGAATATTTCATAGATGTGAACCAGCGGCACGGCCAGAGCGTAATCCTGTACCGATTTCGGCAGCCAGGTGACCATGAAGAAGCAGCCGGAAATCGGCATCATCAGATATTGGGTCGGCTGAATCAGGTTCTCCAGGACTTCCGACTTTTCGGACAGGCCAGCAACGAGGCAGGAGACACCAAAGCCGAACCAGCACATCATCAGCCAGCCGAGCAGCACGAAGGAGGCGTCTTCGATCGGGGAGATGAAATCGAGAGACAGGAGCATGAAATAGACGATCACGCCGGCCGCGGCGACGCCGGCGATCTCGGTCAGCGTGCGCGATATGATGATGTCGAATACTGTGATGCGCCGATGATAGAGAAGCCCGTAGCTTCCCGACATCACACGCACGGAATTCGAGAGATGCCGCCAGAGCGTCAGGGGCAGATAGCCGGACATCACGAAGGCCGTCAGCGATATGCCGTGTGCTCCATTCGGGTGCAGGAGCGTCCAGATGACGATCACGCCGCCGAGCAGAAAGATCGGCTCGACGATCAGCCAGAGGAAGCCGAGATTGCCGCGACCGTATTTCGCCACGATGTTGCGGATCATCAGCGCCTTGATGACGCCGATCTGATTGACGAGGCGGGTGGAGAGCGTCGGTTCGGGCAGTCTGGTGCGCCTCGGCGGAACAGCGTGGTCTGATGTGAAGGTCGCTCGCATCGCTCGCTCCGGCCCGGCTGGTCCAGCCAGCCATATGAGGAAACTGATTGCGCGATCCAAGGGGAAGGTGCAAGACACGGGACGAATAATGGCGAAAGATGCAAGGTCTATGATCCGATTTTGCGCTTCGGCGAAGCTGCTATGCGCGACGTTCTGATCCCGCCGCGTCTGCGCAGGCTGCTGCCGGACCGGCGGTCGCAGGCCATGCCGGCTGCTTCGAATCCGGCTCCGCCTCCCGCTCTTTCCAGCGGCTTCGCGCCCCTGACGGAGCTGCGCCGCTTCACCGAGCAGCCCGCCGGCAGCTATGACCATGCGGCGCTGCGCAAGCGCAGCTGGTTCGATCTCGACCGCCGGTTCGGGGGCACACTGTTCGTGGTCCTGCCGACGCTCGCCGCGATGGTCTACTATGGCCTCATCGCGGCGGATCGCTTCGTCTCCCGCAGCGAATTCGTCCTGCGCAGCGTCGGCTCAGGGGACGCGTCCGGGATTTCGGCGATGATCGCTTCCCATGCCGGCGGCAGCGTGTCGAGCGGGCTCTCGATCGGCGGGGACCGCGATTCCCAAGCGGTCGCGACCTATATCGAATCGCATGACGGCATGGCCGTCGTCGATCGCGCGCTCGATCTGCGGAAGGTTTTCGCGAGGCCGGAGGCGGATTTCATCGCCCGCTTTCCCGGTTTCGGCGGCAAGGACACCAACCACGCGCTCTATAGCTATTACGAGGACATGGTGTCCGTGTCCTACGATCCGACGACGAGCGTCATCAAGCTCTCGACCGAGGCGTTCCGCCCCGAAGACGCGAAGGCGATCGGCGAGGCGCTGATTTCCAGCGCGGAGGCCATCGTCAACCGCATGGATCTGCGCGGCCGGCAGGATGCGATACGAGCGGCGCAGGAGCAGGCCGACACCGCGCAGAGCCAGGTCGTCACGGCCCAGCAGCAGCTGACGGCGTTCCGGCTGCGCGAAAAGATGGTCGACCCCGTCAAGATGAGCGGTGTGGTCCTCGAATCCATCGCCCAGCTCGTCAGCCAGAGCATCGTCCTGAAGGCCCAGCTCTCCGACCTGCGGAAAAACGCGCCCAACAACCAGCAAGCGGGGATCCTGCGGAACCAGATCGCTTCGATCGAGGAGCAGATCGCCGCCGAGCAGCGCAAGCTGACCGGGCCGGACGGCTCGATCTCGCCGGTTCTGGCCGAGTATGCGCAGCTCAGCCTGAAGAGCGAATTCGCCAACCGGATCTATGCGGCGTCGCTGGAACAGCTGGAATCGGCCCGGGCGGAGGCCCAGCGCCAACGCGCCTTTATCGAGAGGATCTCGGGCCCGACGCTCGCCGATTACAGCACCCAGCCCAAGCGGGCCCTGATGATTCTGCTCGTTTTCGTGGTCTCGCTCTCGGCCTGGTCGATCCTGCGGTTCATCGTGCGCGATTCTCGGGCACATCACGGCCGATGAGCGGGGCGAGCGCCATGGCTTCGATCATGGAGCGGGAGCCGGCGCCGTTGCAGCGTCTCGTCGCGCGGCTGCGACGAAAGCCTTTCGATGGTGAGCGCCCGGGCGACGGCGCACCGCTCCATGCCGAGGCGATCGTCGCCGATAGCCTGGTCAAGGAGTTCGACACGGAGATCGGGCGGCGGCGCGTCCTCGACGGCATTTCGTTCGAAGTCCGCATGGGAGAGCGCCTCGCCATTCTCGGGCGCAACGGGGCCGGCAAATCGACGCTGATCAGCCTGCTATGCGGTCTGCAATTGCCGAGTTCGGGCGCTATTCATCGCGGGCTGAGCATGTCCTGGCCGATTGCGATCGACGGGGCCGTCCAGGGCGAAATGACGGGCTACGACTACGCCCGTTTCATCCTGCGCGTCTATGGAGCACCATTCGAAGAGAAATTTGATTACGTTCAGTCTTTCGCCGAGATCGGCCGCCAAATTCACATGCCGATGCGATTCTATTCGACCGGCATGCGGGCGCGCCTCGCCTTCGCGCTGTCCTTCGCCATCGATTTCGACTGCATTCTCATCGACGAGGTCCTGGCCGTCGGCGACCCGCGCTTCCAGCAAAGATGCCATGACGAACTCTTCGTGCGCCGAAAGGACTGCGCCATGATCATCGCGATCCATGATGGCGGTTTCGTTCGGGAGCACTGCACCTCGGCTCTCGTGCTCAAGCGGGGGCGCGGCCGGGTCTTTCACGACGTGGCCTTCGCGACAGAGATCTACCAATCCCTCTGAGCTGCCGCCCGCACGGATTGCATCGCAGGCCTACGGAGACGAATATTGGGGTTCATGGGACAGATCTTCCCCGCGCGGACTGGTCGTGGCGTGGTCGAAGCCACTGCGGACTTCGGCACGCATCCGTTCGGGAGCCGTTCCCCGTTCCTGCGGCGGGTTCCCTGGTCCTGGCTGATCGTCCTGCTGCCGACCGTGCTGGCGCTTGTCTATTACGGGGTCATCGCGAGCGACCGCTATGTCTCGGAGGCGCAGATCGTCGTTCGGCGCGCTTCGGATGCGGGTTCAGGGGGCGGATTCGCATCCTTTCTCAAATCGGCCGGCATCAGTGGCGGGGCCGACGACGTGAGCATCGTGCAGGCCTATGTGCTGTCGCGGGACGCCGTCCGCGGTCTGCAGCAGCGTTTGCCGATCAGCGAAATCTTCGGCCCTCGCGGGGCCGATTTCATCGCGCGCTGGCCATCGCTGATCTATGGAGCGACCGATGAGGAACTCTACCGCTATTACCTGACGATGGTCTCGGCTGCTCCCAGCCATGAGACCGGCGTGCTTACGATCGCGGTTCAGGCCTTCGACCCGACCATGGCCAAGGCGGTGACCTCCGGTCTGCTCGATCTGGCCGAGGCGATGGTCAACCGCATCAATGAGCGCGTGCAGTCCGAGAGTATCCGGTCGGCGAACGAGGAGGTTCGTGGGGGCGAGGAGGCGCTGATCGCGAGCCAGGTGGCGCTGACCCAGTTCAGGAATCGCGAGCTGGTTCTCGACCCGGAACGAAACGCGGTTCTGCTGGCGGAGCTCATCGGCAAACTGAATACGGAGCTCGCCAGCACGCTCGCCCAGATCGAGCAGCTGCGGCAAAGCGCGCCGAACAATCCGCAACTCGGCCCCCTGAACGTGCATGCAGCTTCCTTGAAGCAGCAGATCGAGGCGCAGCGCGCGCTCGTGTCGTCGGCCGGCAGCGGCCTTGCGGACAAGGTCTCGGAGTACGAACGCCTCAATTTGCAGCAGCAATTCGCGACCCGCCGGCTCGCCGCGGCTGTCGCAGCCTTGACCATCGCCAAGGCTCAAGGCCGGCGGCAGCAGATCTTCCTAGAACGGATCGTCGAGCCCCACCTTGCCGACAAGGCGACGCGGCCGCGCCGGATCGCCAATATCTTGACGGTGCTCGGCTGGTCGCTGCTGCTGTACCTGATCTTCTGGCTGATCGGCACCGGCATTCGCGAGCATTCCGCGGCGCATTCCGGCTAACCGGTCGCTCGGGACGGAGCTCGCTTTCGCCACGACCCCCGGCCGGCTTCTAACGTCATCTTGAGCGATGCCGACGCGTCTCTGGCGATCTCGGCATCGACGGCGGCTTTCGAACCTTCCTTGTGCCGAAGCTCATCGGCGTAGGAGAACACCAGGCCGGTGAAGATAACGAAGAAAATCAACGTCATTAGGCTCACGGCGATATCGCACCACGCCATCTCGATCCCCATCCATCCGAATTGCGGGGCGCCGAAGATGAGAATCAGCAGGTTCATCGTGATGATCATCAGCCTGATTTCAGTCGGCCCGCTGCCCAGCAGCGCGACATGAAACTCGTTCGAGATCGTGGTCCGCACGAAGGTGTATATCGACAGCGCATGGTAGCCAGCCAAGGCGAGCAGCGCCGTGTCCATCCTGACGAAGGGCGAGATGCCCATTCCGACGCAGATCAGGAGATTGCCGATGACATCGACCGTCTGGTCCAGGAAATAGCCGTAGCGCGGCCGTTCGATTTGCCTGACGCGGGCCAGCGTTCCGTCGAGGGAATCGCCGAACCAGTGCAGTACGAGGCCGAAGGAGGCGAGCCAGAGAAACGCGGGCGACAGGAAAGTCAGAGCATAGCCCAGAAGCGTCACGAATCCGCCGAATACTCCGAAAATCGTGAGATGATCGGGTTTGATCCATCGCGGCAAACGCAACGCCATCCAAATAAGCAGCTTCCGTTCGACTTGCGCCGTTATGCTCGTATTGATGCGGATCAATGACGCCCCCTGGGCAAAATTTGAATCGCTATCGCGAAACGGCCTCTGAAATTCAAGCGTCATTGCGCTCGCGCGACCGCTATCCTATGCCAAGGATAGCGGCTCTTGCTAGGCCCCGTTCGGCCTCTCCGTGTCAGGGCCGAAGCGAATGGGATGCCGTTTTGGTCATCGGATATGACGCGACGAGGCTGTTTCTCGGGCCGTTGTCTCTCACGCCGCGTGGGATCGACCGAATCGAACTCGAATATGCGCGGCACTTCTTTCGCGATTCACCGCAAGATTGCTTCGCGATCATCCCGACTCCCTGGGGTATCCGCATCTATTCACGCGAACGTGCCCTGCGGGGGCTGGATCGCCTCGAGGAGCTCTGGCCGGAACGTCTCGATCTGAACGAGGACGGTGCCTGGCTCGCACTGAAAGAGCGGGTCGGGGGCATGCCCGGCGGTCGCGCGATGCGGCATGGCGCCAGAAGCAGCTTGGCGGTCCGGGCCAGACGAATGGGTTCGCTGCTGCGCGCCACGGGAATCGCCTTCGGCAGCGATGTCGGCACGACCCTGCCGGAGCGGGCGATCTATCTGAATGTCGGCCAGGTCTCGCTGGCCGTTCCTCTGCTGCTGCGCTGGCTGGGGCGCCGTCCCGACGTCCGGCCCGTCTTCATGCTTCACGACGTCATTCCGCTCCAGACGCCGGAATATGTCGAGCCGGCCGGCGTCAGCGGCCACGCCCGCATGGTGGAGCACACCGCGCGATACGCGGCGGGGCTCATCGTGACGACGCAGTCCGCCAGGGCGGCGGTGTGCGCGGCGCTGGCGGAGCGCGGCGCGCCGGCGCTGCCGGTGCTGGCCTTGCCCTTTCCGGTCCCGACGGCGTTTCGCGACGAGGCCGTTGGCGAGCCGCCGTTGACGGACAGGCCGTATTTCCTGGTTTGCGGGGCCATCGAGCCGCGCAAGAACCATCTTCTCCTGCTCGAGGTCTGGAAAAGACTGCATGCGCGCCTGGGCGCCGCTACGCCGCTGCTGATCATCGTCGGCGCACCGGGCTGGCAGTCCCATTTCATCGAGGATCGCATCGGGCGCGCTCCCATCGCGGGCACTCATATCCATATCGTCAAAGGGCTCTCGACGGCCGCGCTGAAGCATCTGATGGCGGGGGCCGCGGGCCTGTTGATGCCGTCCTTCATCGAAGGCTTCGGCCTACCGATCGTCGAGGCGGCTGCGCTGGGCGCGCCGGTCGTCGCGTCGGACATCGAGGCACATCGCGAGGTGGCGCCGGCATTCGCGCTCCTCGTGGACCCGATCGACGGGCCGGGGTGGGAGCGAGCCGTCCTTTCCGTTCTGGAGCGGCATGGCGGAAAGCGTGACGGCCTCTCGCATTCCGAGACCACCGGTCTGCGGCTAACGGACTGGCGAGGCTATTTCGCGCAGATCGACGGATTCATGGCGGGGGTGGAGCCGCGTCGGGCGCCAGATTCGCGGACATGACGCGATTTGCCGGCGGCGCCTCCGGCGCTCCGGAAACCTCGCTCGCCGGGGGAGGAGCGCGAGGCGAAACGACGGACGCACCTGGCCAGCGGAACGCGCCCTTGCGCACGCCTGAAACCGCGAGCGCATAGGCTTCCTCGAACCAGCCGATCCGTTCCTCATGGGCCGCCAGGCGCGGCGGCGGGTCGTCGGCGGCCGCGTGCGCCTGCAGGAGCTCGCAGGCGGCGTTGTCCTCCCTCATGACCCGGCGTGCATAAAAGGCGAAGATGGGATCGATCACCGGCCAGGCGAGCCGGCGGGCAATCCTGCGCCAGCGCTGTGTCGTCTCCGGCTGCGCAGCCCGGAACGAATATGTCACGAGTTTCGAGCGGTCATGCGCCACAGGAATGATGTGGAGTACGACCACGTACCAATAGCCCTCGCCGAACAGGCGCGTGGCCGGCGTGAAGCTGACCACCAAACCGGGGAAAACCTGGAGAATGCGATAGCGAGGCGGGAAGAAAGCGCCGTCCTCGCATTGAGCGACCATGTCCTGGAGCGAGTTCTCGTCGCCGGCGCGGAAAAACATGCTGTGCGGACCGATCTGCTCGTACCGTGTCTCCTCGCCGGGGAGATAGCCATGCGCCCCGAAGGTCGAGGGGTGGATGGCCACGATATGGTAGTCGTCCAGCGAGATCTCGTGAATGTATCGCCAGTGGGTCTTCACGTCGAAGCTCGTGCGCCCGGTCTGCTTCGGCATGACGGAAAAGACATGCCGGAGGATGGGAAATGCCGGTCCCAGCCATTCTTCCAGGCTCGGGCCGCCCCGGTCGGCGAAGCGCCCGAAGATCAGCCCGCCCGCCTGCGCGAGCTCGACCGGCTTCAGCCGCGCATCGATCTCGCGCGGGGTCTTGCCGAACATGTCCACGCAGTTGGGGATGCCGAGCGCGAGTCCTTCGTGATTGTAGCGCCAGTGATGGAATCCGCAAAGCAATGGCCCGTTGCCACTGTCATCCTGTCTCAGCGGATAACCACGATGCGCACATTTGTTCTCGAAGGCGGCGATGCCCTGGCTGAAGCGCTGGACGACGATGGAGCGCCCCCCGAGTTCGGAGCGGAACCAGTCATCCTCGCCGGCCACCTGATGTTCGAAGCCGAGGAAGGTCCAGCATGTTTCCAGAGCTTTTCTCTCGGCGACAAAGGCGTCGGGATCGACCCTCGCGGCATTGAGGAGCGCCCGCATGGCCGCCGGCAGCACGTCTGGTAAGGGAAGTTTCGCAGGCATAAGTGAAACTGTGCCTCGACGTTGCAGCCTTCGCAATGCGGACCGAGCTTGCTCTCGATGCGCGCTATCACATCCCAAGGATCAGGCGTCACGCCAGGCCAGATCCGGATTGAAACTTCTCTATCCTTCGTACATCGAATTTAAGTTTGAACACCGATCAATTTGGGATTCAATGATTCTAGTAATCGCAGGGTCCGCTGGTTGATCGTGGATATGCTGTTATCGTATGGGTGAAACGAGCTTGGCGGAATATGACGCGTTGCAACTTGTGAGCCACAAGCTTGTCCGAATTGCCCTGGCCCGTGGAATGGATGATGGAACGGTATTGCGTCATTTGTTGCTCCGCACCATGAAGAGCTTCTTTGCTGGCGACGTCGCCGCCTTGTCCGGCCGAGCCACCGAAAAATGAGCATCACGCAAGCCGAGCCTCCGATGTCACCGACGTCCGCAATCGTTGTCAGCGAAACCGCTATCGTCGGTGCAGCCTGCCGGTTGCCGGGCGCGCCGGATCTCGCGGCGTTCTGGGAGCTGATGCAGGGCGAGCGGAACTCGGTTTCGCCCAGGCCCGTCGGGCGTTGGAATGTCGAGCGCTTTCTGAGGCCGGGCAAACCGTCACCCGGTTTCACCTATACGTTTGCCGGAGGTTACATCGAGCGGCCGCTCGCGTTCGATCCCGCTCCCTTCGGCCTGTCGCCGCGAGAGGTCGAGCAGATGGATCCGCAGCAGCGGCTTCTGCTGCGGACGGTCTGGAGAGCTTTCGAGGATGCCGGCATCGCCCCGTCGTCGGTCGCGGGGCGGAACGTCGGCGTCTATGTCGGGGCCTCGGTGGTCGATTATCAGAGCGCGGCGTCGCATGACCCCGCCCTGATGGGCAGCCATTTCATGACCGGGAATTCGCTGTCGATTCTGTCGAACCGGATTTCCTACGTCTTCGACCTGAAGGGGCCGAGCTTCACCGTCGATTCGGCGTGCTCCTCCTCCTTCATCGCCTTGACGCAGGCCGTGACCGCTCTGGAGGCGGGCAAGATCGACATGGCGATCGTCGCAGGTGTCAATCTTCTGCTCTCGCCGGCCCCGTTCATCGGCTTCTCGCAAGCGCGGATGCTCTCTCCCACCGGCGCCTGCCGGCCGTTCTCGAACGATGGCGACGGCTATGTCCGCGCCGAGGGCGCCGCCGCCGTGCTGCTTCAGCGCCATTTCGATGCGGCAAGCCAGAAGCGGCGGATACGGGGCGTGATCACCGCCGCCGGAACGAATTCGGACGGCTGGACGAACGGCATCGCGCTGCCCTCGTTCCAGGCGCAGCAGACGCTCATCGAAGACATGTATGCGGCCGCCGGCGTCTCCGCCGAGGATCTGGCCTTCGTCGAGGCGCACGGAACCGGCACCAAGATCGGCGACCCTGTCGAGGCCATGGCGATCGGCCGCGCGCTCGGCAAGCGTCGCGGCAGGCCTCTGCCGGTCGGTTCGGTGAAGTCGAATATCGGCCATCTGGAGGCCGCCTCGGGCCTTGCCGGCCTGCTCAAATCGATGCTCGCCTTCGAGCACGGCGTCGTGCCGCGATCGCTTTTCTCGGACGTTCCCAGCGAGTCGATCGATTTTGCGGACCTCAATCTCGAGCTGATCTCGGCGGCGCGGCCTTTCGAGGAGACGGTCGCGGGAGTCTGCAATTATGGCTTCGGCGGCTCCAACGCGCATGTGATCCTGCGCAAGGCCTCCAGCCCGGTCGCGGAGGCCAGGCCGCGGCCGCGCCTCGTCTCGGCCAAGCCCGGCAGCGAACCGCGCGCGCCCGAAGTCCTTCTCGTCAGTGCCGCGAGCGAGGATGCTCTGAAAGTTCGCGCTCGCCAGTTGGCGGATGGCCTCGACTCGTCTTTGCATGTCGGCGAGTTGGCGAGCGCCCTTGGTCATCAAGCCGAGTGGCTGCCTCACCGCGTTGCATTTCCCGTGCCCGACGACGGCCTCGTCGCCTCGCGCATTCTCCGCGATTTCGCGGACGGGATCTCTGCCACAGGAGAGGTCGTGCATATACGGGCGCGACAAGACGATCGCCCTGCGATTTTCGTCTTTTCGGGCAATGGCAGCCAGTACGCCGCCATGGGCAAGATAGCATATGCCGCCAGCGCCGCATTCCGGCACGAGATCGCGGAGATCGACAAGCTCTGTGCTGAAATGGTGGGCTGGTCGGTCGCCAATCGCCTGCGGGACGGCGTCTCCAGCGATGATCTGGCCCAGACCTCCGTAGCGCAGCCGCTCATCTTCGCCGTTCAGTCGGCCTTGGCGGCCGTTCTGAAGGGGTATGGCCTGCGCCCGGCGGCCGTCGTCGGGCATAGCATTGGCGAAATCGCGGCTGCGGAAGCAGCTGGAATTCTCTCGCGAGAAGAAGCGCTGCGCGTGATACATGCGAGAAGCGCCCACCAGCAGTTGACCCGTGGGACCGGCAAGATGCTCGTCCTGGCCGCGCAGGAGCAGGTCGTCCGTGCGTTCATCGAGGAGCGCGGCTACCGTACCATAGACATCGCTGCGATCAATGGGCCCGGCTCCACGACCGTGGCGGGGTCCAACGAGGAGATCGACGCCCTCGCTGTTGCCGCCCGCAAGAACAGGATGGCGAGCGTTTCTCTCGACGTCGAATATCCCTTCCATTCGGCCCTGCTCGCGCCGCTCCATGACAACCTCGTCGCGGATCTCGGCAGCCTCACCGGCAGGGTGGGCGACATCGACTTCTTTTCGACCGTCACGGGTCAGCGCGCGGCCGGTTCGTCGATCAACGCGCTCTACTGGGCTGACAACATGCGGCAGACCGTGCGGTTCATGCCAGCGATCGAAGCCGCCCTGGAGACCTATCCGGACGCTGCCTTCGTCGAAATCGGCGCCCGGCCGATCCTCGGCAGCGTCGTCAACGACATCCTTCGCAAGCATCAGAAGACGAACCCGGTCTTGGCGACGCTCTCGGCGCAGGAGACAGCATCGGGCGACCCGGTCCGTTTTGTGGCTGCGAGCCTGGTTGCTCACGGCGTTCGCCATGATCATGCGGCCGTCTTCGGCGACAGGGTGGCCGGTCCGACGTTCCTGCCGCCCTACCCGTTTCAGGATGAGGACTTCTATCTCGGCGAGACATCGGAGGCGATCGGCGTCTATGGGCGCCCTATGGCCTCGTCCTCGCTCCATCCTCTGCTCGGGACGAGAATGGCCCAGGGATCGCCGGAATGGCGCTATCTACTCGACACGACTTTGCTGCCCTATCTCAAAGACCATGTCGTCAACGGCGCGGTCATCGCCCCAGCCACCGCCTTCGTCGAAATGGCTCTCGCCGTGGCCGACGCCTTGCATCCAGGCGCGCGGCTCGAACTCGACGAGTTCGATATTCTCCGCCCACTGACATTCGGGGAGGACGAGACGCACGAAATCTCGATCCGCTATGCCAACCGAACCGAGACGATCGAGATCTGGAGCCGAAAGCGTCTATCCGGAAAAGACTGGCTGCCGCATGCGCGGGGCGTGATCCGGGCTCTGCCGTTGTCAGAAGCGCCGCAAGATGAGCTTCCGCGGCCCGTTTCGCCACGGCTCAGCACCGCCCAGGAGGTCTATGCCGCAGCGGAGCGGGCGGGGCTCAGCTACGGCCGGGCCTTTCAACTCGTCACCAGCGGGATTTGGGACGAGACTGTCGGCCATTCGGTCTTGAAGCCCGCGCGCGGGGGAACCGGAGCGTTCGCCAGCGACCATATTCTCCATCCCGTTTCGTTCGACGCGGCATTTCACGGCCTGCTTCTGGCCCGTCGTCAACGAGACGGAGAACGCAAAGCCTATTTGCCGATCCGCTTTCGCAAGATCAGGGTCTGGCGTCCGAGGCAGCCTGTGCTGCGAGCCGTCACAGAGCTCGTGAGGGAAACCGACCGTTTCAAGTCGGTGCGGGTCTTCCTTCTCGGTGAGGGCGATGACGTCGTCGCTTCGGTTGACGCAGCCGTCTTTCGGGCCGTGCATCTGATCAAGCCGTTCGTGGCCGAACGCACGTTCCGCGAAACGCAGATTCCCGTCGCGCCAGCGCCCGTCCGTTTGAGCGAGGCGCTCGCCGCTGAAGGGCCTGCCTCAAGCGATTGGCGGGATGCCGCGCATGTCCGCCTGCTGCTGAAGGCGACGGCGATCGGGTTGGCACAGCGTCTGTTCTCGGAAAGCGCAGCAGTGGCGGACACCGTTCCGCAATGGCTCATGCAGGCGGCAGAAGAGCTTCTCGAAACGGCGGGCGCGCTCGAAGGCGGGGCCGAGGGGCGTGTCCTCTCTACCAGCTTCTCCGTCCCCGCGCCGGAGGCCGTTCTCGCGACGATCTGCGCGCGCTTTCCGCAAGCGAATACGGAAATTCAACTCGTGTCGCAGGCTTTGGCCGGGGTCGATGCTCTGCTCGCCCCGTCCGTGCCGGCGCAGGCATCCGCCACGCGGCCGAGGCAAAGCTGGTGGGCTTCATCCCTGCAGGCCCGGCAAGCAGCCGAGACGATCGCAGTCCAGGTCGCGCAGATCGCGGCCGATCGCCCGGGTCTGCGGATTCTTGTCACGGGAGAGGCGGGGCCGATCCTGGCCGGGGCGATCACGGACGTACTCGATCCCGGTATCGCCAACCTGACAGTTCTTCTCGATGCAACGAACCTGCCGGATCCCGCATTGCAGGCGGGCGAGAGAGCCAATCGGTTCGACCTGCTGGTCGGTCTCTACGGATCGGAGCCACTGAGCGATGGCGCAACCGGACTTGCCGCGCTCGTTGGTCAGCTCGGCCCCGATGCAGCGATCCTGATCGGTGCCGCGGATGTCGATGGCAATACGGCTTTCCTGCAGGCAGCGGGCATGCCCGCGGCCGAACTGGCGCTGCCGCCGACGTTCCGCGAATGGCTGATGGCCGCAAATGTGGTCGATCTGAGTGGCGAAGGGCTCGTCGACGCGGCCGTCACCCTCTATCGGGGGCGGGCACCGAAGCGTCCGACGGCGGCAAACACGAGAAGCCGCGTCCTGCTGCTGTCGATAGTGGAGGCTCCCGTCAGCCCCGGCACACTCGGCCTCAAGGCCGCCGATGTTATCGAGGCGTCAGCGTCCGAAGAACTCGATGCCTGGCTGGCGGCCGGCTCCGACGAGGATTCGGCCATCCTGCTTCCGCTCGCCATCAAGGATTGCGACAGCGCTGTCCTGGCAGCCCGGCTCGATCTCCTCATCGCCCTGCTCTACAGGCTCGGCGAAGCCCGGCGCACGCTGCTGTTCATGGTCGTGACCATGCCGGAAGCCGCCGGTGAAGACGCGGGCGCGTCGCTGGCCGTCAGGGCGGCGATCGCGGGCTTCGTTCGGGTCGCCATCAACGAGTTTCCCGATCTGGATTTGCGGCTGGTCGACGTGGAAGCCGCCGATCTCGCGTCGCGGATGGTCGACATCGTCGGGGATCCGGGCGGCGAACGCGACTGGCGGATCTGCCGCGAAGGCATTTGCGTCAACCGCATGCGTCGCGGCATGGTCGAAGATGTGGCGCTCGACCGGGACGAGCGGGCCGTTCTCCATTTCGGGGAGAGCGGCAGCCTCAGCGGCTTCGAATGGCGCAAGGAACCGCGAGAAGCGCCCGCGGAAGGAGAGGTCGAGGTCGAGGTCGCTGCATCCAGCCTGAACTATCGCGACCTGCTCGTTGCGCTGGGCGTGCTTGACGACGATCTGCTGGGAGCCGGGCTGACCCGGGCAGCGCTCGGTTTCGAGTGCTCCGGGACGATCGTCCGTGTCGGAGCCGGCGTCACGACATTGAGCCCGGGCGACAGGGTCATGGGTTTTGCTGCCGGGACCTTTGCCTCGCATCTGGTCTGCCCCGCCTCGCACATGTTCCCGGTTCCGCAGGGAATGACTCTGGAAGCCGCGGCGACGATACCCGTCGCATTCGCCACGGCGTGGTACGCACTTGTCGAGCAGGGCCGCATTAAGGCCGGCGAGACGGTGTTGATTCATGGCGGCGCCGGTGGCGTCGGCCTTGCCGCCATTCAGATCGCCAAGCTCAAGCAGGCGGAGATCCTCGCCACGGCACGCGGCGGTGCCCGGCAAGCACTGGCTCTGGCCGCAGGAGCCGGGCACGCTTTCGAATCCCGGAATGAGTCTTTCGAGCAGGCTGTCCGCGACCGGTTCGGGGGCGTCGATCTCGTGCTGAATTCGCTGGCCGGTGCCGCGATGCTAGCGAGCTTCCGGTTGCTGAAGCCTTTCGGCCGGTTCCTCGAACTCGGCAAGCGCGATTATCTC
>DASYHC010000036.1:0-69212 GCA_035998995.1 Allobosea sp. | reverse complement strand
TCTGGATTGCTTCGCTTCGCTCGCAATGACGGCACAAGCCGTCATCAGTCATAATTCATCCCGGGAGGACCCCCCATGTCGATCTCACGCCGCACGATCCTGCAGGGCGCCACCGCCGCCGCCACGATAGGGACCTTCTCGGTCGCCCGCGCCCAGACGCCGGAATTCACCTATAAATACGCCAACAACCTGCCGCTGGCGCACCCGATGAACGTGCGCGCCGCCGAGGCGATGGAGAAGATCAAGGCCGAGACCAATGGCAAGGTCGTCATCCAGATCTTCCCGAACAACCAGCTCGGCTCCGACACCGACATGCTGAACCAGGTCCGCTCCGGCGGCGTCGAGTTCTTCACGCTGTCGCCGCTGATCCTCTCCACGCTGGTGCCGAATGCTTCGGTCAGCGGCATCGGCTTCGCCTTCCCGGATTATGACTCCGTCTGGAAGGCGATGGATGGCGAGCTCGGGACTTACGTCCGCGGCCAGATCGCCAAGGCGAACCTGCACGTCCTCGACAAGATCTGGGACAATGGCTTCCGCCAGATGACCTCGTCCAAGGGACCGATCAACTCGCCGGCCGACCTCAAGGGCTTCAAGATCCGCGTGCCGGTCTCGCCGCTCTGGACCTCGATGTTCAAGGCCTTCGATTCGGCCCCGGCCAGCATCAACTTCGCCGAGGTCTACACTGCGCTGCAGACCAAGATCGTCGACGGCCAGGAGAACCCGCTCGCGATCATCGCGACCGCCAAGCTGTTCGAGGTGCAGAAGTACCTCTCGCTGACCAACCATATGTGGGACGGCTTCTGGTTCCTGGCCAATCGCCGCGCCTGGGATCGGCTGCCGCAGGACCTGCGCGCGATCGTCGCCAAGAACATCGACGCCGCCGCCATGCTGGAGCGCGCCGACGTGGCCAAGCTCAATGCTGGCCTGCAGGCCGAATTGACCTCGAAGGGCATGGTCATCAACCAGACCAAGGCCGACGAATTCCGCGCCGCGTTGCAGAAGGCCGGCTTCTACGCCGAGTGGAAGGGCAAATATGGCGACGAGGCCTGGGCGATCCTGGAGAAGGCGGTCGGCGGCAAGCTGGCCTGATCGCCAAGACCAGTTCCGATAGTCGCTGCGGCGCGCCTTGCAAGGCGCGCCGCAGCTGTTTCAGCCACCCTTCTTGGCCGGTTTGCCCGGCTCGCTGAAATCGAGCTGCTTTTGCAGGCCGAGCTGGACCACGAAGGCCGGCACCGCTTCGAGGCCGGTGTCCTTGGTCTTGCGCCAGGCGGCCGAGGCGGTCGCTGTCATGCCGCTGCCGAGGCCGCGGGCATAGTCGAGGCCGATGCTCGACATGCGCGTCGTCGAGTCTAGCCCGAGATAATCCTCCAGCTTCTGCCGGACGGTGAGCGAGAGCGCGTTCGTGTCGTTGAAGCGCGCGGTGAGCTTGCCCTCGTGCTGGGTCACGAGGTTGATCACCGCGAAGGGCAGGGTGGTGTCCTCGACCGTGCGTCCCGAGGACAGGTCGAGCGTCAGCCACTCATAGGGAATGCGCAGCTTGGCCGTATAGAGCAGCGTCTTCTCGTTCTCGAACTCCTTGTCCGGGAAGATGATCTGCAGCGGCGAGAGCGAGGCCTCGAACGTTGCTCCCTTCAGCGCTGTCGAGACGAACAGGTTCGGCTGCAGCCGGTAATTGTCGCGGCGCATGCCGAGATAGTCGGTCCCATTGGTGAAGCGCGTGCTTGACGCCATGAAGGAGACGCCGATCTCGGTCTCACTCTGGCGCCAGGCGATGCCCGGCGTGATCCCGAGCGTTGCGAGGTTCTCGTCCTGCGGCAGGAAATCGCCATAGGCAAAGACGTTGCGCTCGTTCAACGCGGCAAGCCGCGCCTCGGCATTGGCGAAGAGCCGAAAGGAGCCGAGGCTGAGATTGAGCCGCTCGCGCCAGCTCAGGCTGCTGCGGCGGCGCGACCAGGTCTGCTCGTTCTCGACTGCGAGCGAGGATTGCAGCGAGAGATTCTCACCGATCCCGGTGGCATGCTTCAGCGTCAGCGTATGCAGCCGGCTCGCTGCCAGTAGGCGTGGATCATATTGGGTGTCGACCAGCAGGAGGTCGAGCCCGTAGCCGTCCTGCAGCGTGCCGCGCAGATAATTCCAGCTTGCGAAGCCTGTCAGTGTCGGGCTGCCCTTCTCGCCCTTGCTGTTGGTCGGGCTGGAGTCGAAGCCGCCGCGCAATCCGACGACTGCCGTCGAGACCAGAGTCTCGGCCGCGTCCTCTCCGGCGGCGGCCGGCAAGGCGCTGAGCAGGACGTAAAAGAGCGCGAATACTGAGCGGACAACACGCATGGACATCACCCCTCTCAGTTGAGAGTAGATAATCATGCCTAATGCAAGGTTAATATAGCTAAGTTTTCGATCGTAATTCAAAGAGTAGATTTCAGATAATATGGATTTATCTAGGATAATTAGATTGATGTATTGGGCGCGGCGCCAGTTAAGGCTAGCAAGTATGGTTAATGATGTGTATAGGTTGTATTAAAAACAAAATGCTCTCAAAACGTGCATATCGCTTCGATCCCCGGAGCGAAAGCAGGGAGAGAAAGATGAAATACGCGCTTGTTCTTGCGACTGTCGCCGCCTTTGCCGTCACCCCCGCCTTCGCTGGCAGCAAGGGCGGCCGTGGCGGCGGCCTTCTCGGCGGTCTGGTCACCTCGGTGGCCTCGGTCACGACGGCCGTCTCGAGCGTCAAGGTCCTCAACAACGTCTCGGTGCTGAGCGGCAACGGCATCCTGAACGGCAACCGGGTCAGCGTCGGCCGCGGCGGCATCGGGATCGGCAATGGCGGGCATGGCTGCGGCTGCAACTGATCCCTGAGGAGGCTCGGCCAAGCATGCGGCGCAAGTGGAGGTGAGAAGAGGGGCGCTCGTCGCCCCTCTTCTCATGGATCGTGTCGGGATGTTGCCTACCTGCCGATCGGTAGGTTAACATCACGCGGAGTTAGCGGAGCATGATGGCGGCGATGGACAATTTCGATGCGGTCGGCGGCGGGACGCTGCGCTCACCCTATTTCAGCGAGGAGCACGAGGCGCTGCGCGACCAGCTGCGCCGCTTTGTCACGAACGAGGTCAAACCGCACGGGCTCGCCTGGGAAGAGGCCGGCATGGTGCCGCGCGATGTGCTGGCCCGCATGGGCGAGCTTGGCTTCCTCGGCATCAGGTACCCCACTGAATATGGCGGCTCGGAACTCGACACGCTGGCGACCGTGGTGCTCGCCGAGGAGCTCGGCCGCTCGACCTTCTCCGGCTTCGCCATCACCGCGCTCGTCCACACCGACATGGCCTCGGTTCATCTCTTCAATGCCGGCAGCAAGGCGCAGCGCGACCGCTGGATGCCCAATATCGTCGCCGGCAAGGTGATCTGCGCCATCGCCGTCACCGAGCCCGACGCCGGCTCCGACGTGAAAGGCATCCGTACCACCGCCCGGCGCGACGGCGACAGCTACGTGCTGAACGGCGCCAAGATGTTCATCACCAATGGCGTCCATGCCGATCTCTACTGTGTCGCCGCCAAGACCGATCCGTCCGGCAAGCCCTCGCAATCGGTCTCGATGTTCCTGGTCGAGAAGGGCACGCCGGGCTTCCGTGTCAGCCGCGCCCTCGACAAGCATGGCTGGCGTTCCTCCGACACGGCCGAGCTGGTCTTCGAGGACTGCCGGATCCCGGCCGAGAACCTGCTCGGCGGCGAGGGCCGCGGCTTCTACGCGATCATGAGCAACTTCCAGAACGAGCGCACGGTGATCGGCGCCATGGCGATGGGCGAGGCGCAGGCCGCGATCGAATTGACGGTCGACTATGTCCGCACCCGCACCGCCTTCGGCGCCCCGCTCTGGGACAAGCAGGCGATCCGCCAGAAGCTCGCCATGCTCGCGGGCAAGGTCGAGGCCGGGCGCCAGCTCGTCCACCATGCCGCCTGGCTCGATACCAGGGGTTTCGATGCGACGCGCGAGGTCTCGATGGTCAAGGCCTATTGCGGCGAGCTGGTCAACGAAGTCATGTACGCCTGCGTCCAGTTCCACGGCGGGATGGGCTTCATGCGCGAGAGCGCGATCGAGCGCATGGCCCGCGACGCGCGCGTCCAGGCGATCGGCGGCGGCGCAACCGAGGTCATGCTCGAAGAGGTGGCGAAGCGGCTGTGACGGTCGTGACCGGACGCGCCGAGCGGGCAGAGCTCGAAGGCGGCGCGCGCCGCCTGATCCTCGACCATGCAGCGCGCCTGCTGCGCAGCAACGGTTATCATCAGACCAGCCTGCGCGAGATCGCCGAGGCGGTCGGCATCCGCAAGGCCAGCCTCTACCATCATTTCCGCTCGAAGGAGGAGATCGTCGAGGCGGTCGTCAATGACGGCGTCCGTTTCGTCCATGAGGCGGTTCTCACTGCGCTGGAGGCTGCTGGCGGAGCCGATCCGCGTCGTCGGCTCGAGGCCGCGATTGCGGCGCACCTGTCTGCCTTGCACGGTCATTCCGACTACACCTGCGCCAGCATCAAGGTCTTCAGCTTCGGTGAGAATCCGACGCCGGAGGGCGTGCGTAGCACGCGCCGCGCCTATGACGAGCTCTGGCGGTTGCTGATCGAAGAACTCACCAAGGCGGATTCGCTCGCGCCCCGCATCGCGCCGGAACGGCTGCGGCTTTTCCTGCTCGGCGCCATGAACGGCTCGGTCGACTGGTATCGCGAGGGGCGCTTCGACATCGCGCAACTCGCCGGGGAACTCGCGGCGCTGGTCGCGACGAAGGACATGATCCGGACCAGCTGACCGCTGTGCCTTAACCTGCCCTTGACCGCTGCCGGACGAAGTTGCGGCATGACGCGCAATGGCCTGTTTCGATTTGGTGGGGAATTCCGGGATTTCGCCCGTGAGAGCGCGTTCCGCGATGCGCGCTTTGGCGAGACACTGCGTCAGTGCCGATTGATCTTCCTGATCTCGGCGGTTCTCAACACGCTCTTCCTCGCCAGCGACTGGCGTTTCCACGGCACCCCGCATTTCTTCGTCGCCGTGCCGGCGCGGCTGATGGTCATCTTCGTCTCGCTGCTCTGCTTTGCATTGGTGCGCAAGGCGACGCGCTTCTCGCAGGCGCAAGCCGTGCTGATCCTGTGGGAGGTCTCGACGGCGCTGATGGTCGCGCTGCTGGTCTCGTCGCGCAGCGATCTTGCCCTCTTCGTCGTGCTGATGCTGCCTTCGATCTTCTATCTGGTGGCGCCGACCGCTTTCCGTTGGACGCTTCTGCTGGGGCTTGGCTGCAGCGCCCTGATGCTCGCCGGCTATCTCGGCGCCGGGCCGATGCCGTCGACCTTGCCCGGCCTGATCCTCGTCCTTGTCATGCTCAACTTCGCGCTCGGGCTGGTCGTCGTCCACGGCAACCGCCTGCGCCGGCTCGAATGGGCCGCCACCCAGGCCGAGCGCCAGGCCAAGGACGAGCTCGGCGCCAGCCAGGCGATGATCGAGCGCATCTTCATGGCGGTGCCGATTCCGCTCGTCGTCACCGCGCGTGGCGATGGCCGCTTCCTGCGCGGCAACGATGCGGCGAAGCGCTATTTCGGCGACGAGGTCACGCAGGCGCAGGTCCAGGACATCCTGCTCGATGGCGGCAATCGCCGTATCATCGCCCGCCTGCTCAACGAGCGCGAGCAGATCCAGAGCCATGAGGCACAGGTGCGCGACGGCAGCGGCGCGGTCCGCGACGTGCTGATCACCGCGACGACCCTGCCTGTCGGCGAGACGCCGGCCGTCGTCGCCGGCATCGTTGATATCACCGATCGCAAGGCGGCCGAGGCCCGTACGCGCCGCCAGGCAACGCATGATGCGCTGACCGACCTGCCCAACCGTCTGCTGTTCGGCGAGCGAATGCAGCAGGCGTTGGCCAAAATGGCCAGCAAGGGCGGGGCGGTCGGCCTCTTCCTGATCGATCTCGACGACTTCAAGTCGATCAACGACACGCTCGGTCACGATGCCGGCGATGCGCTGCTGATCGAGGTGGCGAAGCGGCTCGCCGCTGCGATCGGCCCCGAGGACCTGGTCGCCCGCCTTGGCGGCGACGAGTTCATCGTGCTCACCACTGAGCGGCTCAGCGCGCTGCAGGCGCTGGTGAAGGGCGAGGCGCTGATCGAGGTGCTGCGCCGGCCCTGCGAGCATGCCGGGCAGATGATCGCGACGCGGGCGAGTCTCGGCATCGCGCTTGCGCCCGAGCATGACCGCGACGGCGTCGAACTGATGAAGGACGCCGATCTCGCGCTCTACCGGGCTAAGGCGAATGGCCGCAACATGGCGATCGTCTACGAGCCGGCGATGCGGGCGGCGATGGCGCGCCGCGTCGCCGTCTGCCAGGGGCTGGCCGTTGCGCTGAAGGACGACCGCATCCTGCCATATTACCAGCCGCAGGTCGCGGTCGATACCGGTCGGATCGTCGGCTTCGAGGCGCTGGCGCGCTGGCGGCATTCCGAGCGCGGCATCATTCCGGCCGCAGCCTTCCAGGAGGGATTCCAGGACGCCGAGATCGCCAACGGGATCAGCGACGCGATCATCGGCGCGGTGATCGGCGATCTCAGGCGCTGGCTCGATGCCGGGCTCGATGTCGGTCATGTCTGCGTCAACCTCGCGGCCAGCGTCTTCCGCGATCCGGCGCTGCCGGAGCGCCTGCTTGGCCAGCTCGCGGCGGCAGGTGTGCCGGCCAGCCATTTCGGCGTCGAGGTCACCGAGACGGTGCTGCTCACCCGCAATGGCGACGAGGCCGAGCGCACGCTGAAGACGCTGCGCGCCGCTGGTCTGCGCGTCGCGCTCGACGATTTCGGCACGGGCTACGCCTCGCTCACCCACCTCAAGCGCTTCCCGGTCGACGCCCTCAAGATCGATCGCGGCTTCGTCAGCCATGTCACGGAGGAGGGCGGCGACGCGGCGATCGTGCGAGCGCTGATCCGGCTCGCCGCCGATCTGCGTCTCGATATCATCGCCGAGGGGGTCGAGACTGCTGAGCAGGAGGCATTTCTGCAGGAGCAGGGCTGCCGGTGCGCGCAAGGCTATCGCTACGCCAGGCCCGCCCCAGCTGGCCGCGTACCCTGGCTGCTGCAGCTTCCGGACCTGCTGCCCAAGGGCGACGCCATGCACGGGGATAGTGCCGCCGCCTGATCAGGCGCACTGGTCGCAGCGCGGTTTTCGTGGCGCTATGCCGGCTTCGATATCGGAGCCTTGCATGCGCGCCTTCTATCATCCCGACCAGTCCAAGCACGATCCGCAGCAGTATATGCGCTTCGGCCAGATCGTCGCGCCGAAGGACCTGCCGGAGCGGACCGAACGGCTGCTCGGCGCGCTCGCCAAGCACGGCGTCACGCCGGAGCGCTCAGTCGAGCACGGCATGGCGCCGATCCTCGCCATTCATGATGAAGGCTTCGTTCGCTTCCTCGAAGGGCTGTGGGAGCGCTGGCTCGCTCTGCCCGAGCGCGGGCCCGAGGCCTGGCCCAACACCTTCCCCTATTGGAGCGGCCGCACCGACGAGGACGTCCGCCCGCCTTGCCGGCCGACCGGGATCATGGGCCAGCTCGGCTGGTATCTCGGCGATCTCTCGGTCCCGGTCGGCGAGCATTGCTGGCTTTCGACCCTGCGCTCGGCCGAGACGGCGGTTTCCGGTGCCGATGCGATCCTCGCCGGTGAGCGTGCGGTGTATTCGCTCTGCCGTCCGTCGGGCCACCATGCCCGCGCCGACCGCGCCACCGGCTTCTGCTACCTCAACAACAGCGCGATCGCGGCGCAGCGCCTGCGCTCGAAGTTCGGCAAGGTCGCGATCCTCGATGTCGACGCGCATCACGGCGATGGCACCCAGCAGATCTTCTATCGTCGCGACGATGTGCTGACCATCTCGGTCCATGCCGATCCGGTGAACTACTACCCGTTCTTCACCGGGTATGAGGACGAGCGCGGCAACGGGCCGGGCGAAGGCTTCAACCTCAACCTGCCGCTCGCCCATGGCGCCGGTGGCGCCGAGATGGAAGCGGCGATCGACCGCGCCGGCCGCGCCATCCGCGAGTTCGGTGCGGAAGCGCTCGTCATCGCGCTCGGCTACGACGCCCACAAGGACGACCCGATCGGCGTGCTCGAGCTCGAAGCCGCCGATTTCGGCACGATCGGCGAGCGGGTGAAGGCGCTCGGGCTGCCGACCTTGGTGGTGCAGGAAGGTGGCTACGCGATCGAGGCGATCGGCGATTGCCTCGACGCGTTCCTGGGTGGATTCAAGGAATAAACCTTCCCTTCTCCCCTCGGGGGAGAAGGTGGCCCGGCGTAGCCGGGTCGGATGAGGGAAGGGCCGCGTAAGCGGCCCTTTTTCGTTCACCCAGTCGTAGCGCCCTCATCCCCCTGCCGGGACCTTCTCCCCCGAGGGGAGAAGGGGCTGCGTCAACGGCCGTGCGCGGCTTTGGAGCTCGGCTATTCCGCCGCTTCGCGACGCGGCAGCACCCAGTCCGGGCGGACCCAGTGGCAGGTGTAGCCGGCCGGATAGCGCTCCAGATAATCCTGGTGCTCAGGCTCCGCCTCCCAGAAATCGCCTTCGGGCTTCACTTCCGTGGTCACGCGGCCCGGCCAACGACCGGAGGCGTTCACCTCGGCGATGACCTCCTCGGCAATCTTCTTCTGCGTCTCGTCGACATAGTAGATGCCCGAGCGATAGCTGGTGCCGAGGTCGTTGCCCTGGCGGTTTAGCGTGGTCGGGTCGTGGATCTGGAAGAAGAACTCGACCAGCTGCCGGTAACCGATCTTGGCGGGATCGAAGGTGATCTCGATCCCCTCGGCATGGGTTCCGTGATTGCGATAGGTCGCATTCTCTACGTCGCCGCCGGTATAGCCGACCCGGGTCGTCTCGACGCCGGGGAGCTTGCGGATCAGGTCCTGCATGCCCCAGAAGCAACCGCCTGCCAGTACAGCACGTTCCGTCATGTCAAACCTCCTTGCTGTCGCCCAGATAAGCATCGAGGCCTGAGTTCGCCATGTCGGCGCATAAGGTTACGGTTGGCAACGCTGCTCGTTGAAAGCGGCCACCCCGTGATGGCTCTGTCTGTCCTACACTTTCTTGGATCGGCTTAATCGATCTTTCGCCTATGAGCTGTATCGAGAGGCATGCTCAGCCTTTGGGATTCGATCAGCGCGTGGTTTTGGGATGTGCCTAGCATCTGGGCCGGAGTCTGGCGCACGATGGTCTTCACGGTTGCAGCCTCCATCCTGGGCGCCTTGCTCGACGGCCCAGCTTGGATCGACGTGGCATCGCTCATGGTTAGCCAGTTCTGGTTCAATATGCGCTACGCCGCGATAGTGCGCGAAAGACGACGGAGAGGGCTCTGAGGTAACGGCAGGTTCTTAAATCACCGCTTCGATCAGGAACGGCCCCTTCCGCCCCATCGCACCCTTGAACAGCCTGGTGAACTCCTCGGCCGTCGTGGCGCGGGCGGCTTCAACGCCCATGCCTTTCGCCATCGAAACCCAGTCCAGCGCCGGCTCGTCGATATTGAGCATCAGCTTGGCGTTGCGGCCGAAATCGTTGACGCCGACATTGCGCATCTCGCCATGCAGGATTGCATAGGTCCGGTTGGCGAAGACCACGGTGACGACGTCGAGATTCTCGCGCGCCTGCGTCCACAGCCCCTGCACCGTGTACATGCCCGAACCGTCGGCCTGCATGCCGATCACCTTGCGGTCGGGGCAGGCGACAGCGGCGCCGACCGCAAGCGGGATGCCTTCGCCGATCGAACCGCCGGTCAGCTGGATGTAGTCGTGCTGCGGCGCGCCATGGCAGTCATAGTAGAAGCTGCGGCCGGACGAGACCGACTCGTCGCAGATGATCGCGTTCTCGGGCAGAAGGCGCGAAACGATGGTGCAGACCTTGTCGGCGTCGAGCGTGCCGGTCGGCAGCGCATTGTCCGTGTTCTGCGGCGCGGCGATGAGGGCCGGCGGCGTCGCCCTGGCCGAGAGCTCGTCGGCGAGCGCTTCGATCGTGCCCGGCAGGTCGTCACCTTGCACGGCGAGTTGCTCGACCTGGCAGTCCTCATGCACCAGCCGGCCCGGCTTGCCGGGGTAGGCGAAGAAGCCGACCGGAATCTTGGCGCCGATCAGGACGAGCAGGTCGATATTGGCGAGCTGCTGCAGCGCCATGTCGATCGGATAGAACACCTTCGGGATCGCGACGCGGCCGGCGCCGCGCTCGATCCGCCCGTTCGACATCTGCGCGAAGATCTGCGCGCCGGTCGCGGCACAGACACGCGCCGCCATGTTCATCGGTCCTTCGCGTAAGGCCGAGCCGGTCAGCATGATCGCGGCGCGCGAGCCGTGTTTGCGCAGAAGAGCTGCGACCTCGCGGATCTGTGCCGCATCGACCTGCTTCGGCGCCGGGACTGGCGTCCGCTTCAGCTCCGCTGGCTCGACGCTGCCCCAGGCGCAGTCGGCCGGCAGGATCACGGTGGTGACGCCGGGCAGCGACAGCGAGGCGGCATAGGCCTCGCCGATCGCCGGGCCGACATCCTCCGGCGAGGCGATGCGGCGCACGAACTGCGACATCGGCCAGGCCAGGCTCTCGATGTCGCTGGTCAGCGGCGCGTCATGCTGGAGATGATAGGTCGCATGGTCGCCGACCACGTTGATCATCGGAGTATAGGCGCGCCTTGCATTGTGCATGTTGGCGAGCGCGTTCGCCATGCCGGGCCCGCAATGCAGCAGCGTCGCCGCTGGCTTGTCGGCCATGCGGGCATAGCCGTCGGCCGCGCCAGTGACCACGCCCTCGAACAGGCCGAGCACGCAGCGCATTTGCGGCTTGCGGTCGAGCGCCGCGACGAAATGCATTTCAGAGGTGCCGGGATTGGCGAAGCAGACATCGACATCGTTGACCAGCAGCGTGTCGCACAGGCGGTCGGCGCCATTCATCCGGGAGAACCTCTTAATAGCCAAAGGCGCTTCGCGCCCGTCATGCCGAGGGGAAGGGATCGCTACCCGAGTGTCAAACAAGAGAATGTCATTGCTTTCCCTAGTCCGCGTGATGCCGCCTTGACCGGTTTGCATATGCATTTAACGTGATTTGGAACGAAGCTTGCTTTATCGGGCGCGATCGGGCTGCGTTGGCCGGGGTGCCCGCCGCAGGCGGGAACAAGAGGGGAAGAGGTTCGTCATGACAGGTGTGAAGCGTATCGGGATGTTGGCCGGGATCGGCGCTGCGGCTCTCATCGCCGCCGGCGGCGCGCAGGCGCAGACCAAGGTCAATATCGGCATCTCCGGCTGGACCGGCTTCGCGCCGCTGGTGCTCGCCAAGGAGGCCGGCATCTTCGCCAAGAACGGCCTCGACGTATCGATCAAGAAAATCCCGCAGAAGGATCGCCACCTCGCCATCGCCTCGGGCGACATCCAGTGCGCCGCGACCACGGTCGAGACCTGGATCGTCTGGGATGCCGCCGGCATCAAGACCAAGCAGATCTTCCAGCTCGACAAGAGCTATGGCGCCGACGGCATGGCCGTGCGCGGCTCGACCAGCTCGATCAAGGACCTCAAGGGCAAGACCGTCGCGGCCTCCGCGCCCGGCACCTCGCCCTATTTCGCCCTCGCCTGGATCCTCAAGGAGAACGGCATGTCGGTGAAGGACGTCAGCGTCGTCAACATGGAGCCCGGCCCGGCTGCGCAGGCCTTCATCGCCGGCCAGAACGACGCCGCCATGACCTATGAGCCCTATCTCTCGGCCGTGCGCGAGAAGCCCGAAGCCGGCAAGATCATCGCCACCACCCTCGACTATCCGATGGTGATGGACACCTTCGGCTGCACGCCGAAGTTCCTGGGCGAGAACGACGCGGCCGCCGTGGCGCTGACCAAGAGCTATTTCGAGGCTCTGGACCTGATCAAGGCCGATCAGGCCAAGGCCTATGGCATCATGGGCGCCGATGTGAAGCAGACCGGCGAGCAGTTCGGCAAGTCGGCCGGTTATCTGCGCTGGTCGGATGCGGCCGGTAACAAGGCCTTCTTCGCGGGCGAGTGGCAGGCTTTCACCACCAAGGCAGCCGAATTGCTGCTGGAGATCGGCTTGATCAAGGCCAAGCCCGATATCGCCACGCTGGTCGACACGAAGTACGTCGCCGGCAAGTGACCGGCGATGTTCTGCCGGATGTACTGACTGCCGGCCTGCGTGTCGTTTTCTGCGGCACGCAGGCCGGTGCGGTCTCCGCCCGGCGGGGCGCCTACTATGCCGGCCCCGGCAACAAGTTCTGGAAAACCCTGTTCGAGACCGGGCTGATTCCTGAGCCGCTCGGGCCCGCTGATTTCCCGGACCTGCCGCGATACGGCATCGGCTTCACTGACGTCGCGAAGCGGACGTCCGGCCCGGACACAGCGTTGCTGCGGCGCCACTTCGATATCTCCGGGTTCCAGGCAAAGCTTCGTGCGCACGCTCCCGCGATCGTCGCTTTCAACGGCAAGCGTGCCGCCCGGGCTGCGCTGGGGGAGGAGAGGGGACTCAAGCTCGTCTATGGTCTCCAGCCGTCCCCGCTTGTAGGAAGCCGCGTCTTCATCCTGCCGTCCACTTCCGGGGCGGCATCCGGCTACTGGTCCATCGAGCCCTGGCGTGAACTCGCCGCTCTCGTGAAGGAAACAAGTTTCTGACGATGAAACCACTTCAGCCGGTTTCCGCCGCCGCCCGTGTCGGTTATGGCGTCGCCTTCTTCGCGCTCTTCGTCGTCGTCTGGTCGATCGCGACTTTCGGCGGCTATGTCCAGAAGCTCTTCCTCGCCGATCCGCTGACGATGGTCGGCGAAGGCTGGAACCTGCTGGTCAATCACGGCTTCATCGTCGATATCGGCATGACGATCTGGCGGGTCGTCGGCGGCTTCATCCTCGCCGTCGTCTTCGCACTGCCGCTCGGCATCCTGATGGGCGCCTACAAGCCGATAGAAGCCTTCCTCGAACCCTTCGTCTCTTTCGCGCGCTATCTGCCGGCCTCGGCCTTCATCCCGCTGCTGATCCTCTGGGCCGGCATCGGCGAGACGCAGAAGCTGCTGGTCATCTTCATCGGCTCGTTCTTCCAACTCGTGCTGATGATCGCGGTCGCGGTCGGCGGCATCAGGCGCGACCTGGTCGATGCCGCCTATACGCTGGGCGCCAGCGATTCCTCGGTGGTGCGCCGGGTGCTCCTGCCCAATGCCGCCCCGGAAATCGCCGAGATCTTCCGCCTCGTCCTCGGCTGGGCCTGGACCTATGTCATCGTCGCCGAGCTGATCGGCTCCTCCTCCGGCATCGGCCACATGATCACCGACAGCCAGGCGCTGCTCAACACCGGGCAGATCATCTTCGGCATCATCGTCATCGGCCTGATCGGGCTGATCTCCGATTTCCTCTTCAAGGCGGTCAACCAGCGCCTATTTCCGTGGGCGCAGGCATGAGCAAGCTTCTGATCGACCAGGTCGGCAAGGTCTTCCCGGCCCGCGGCAAGGGCCAGCCGACGCGCGCGCTGATGCCGACCTCGCTCACCGTCGCCGACAACGACTTCATCACCATCCTCGGCCCGTCCGGCTGCGGGAAGTCGACGCTGCTGCGCATCATCGGCGGGCTGGAGACGGCGAGCGAGGGTAAGATCCTGCTCGACGGCGCCCCCGTCACCGGGCCGGGCGCCGATCGCGGCTTCGTCTTCCAGAGCTACACGCTCTTCCCCTGGCTGAGCGTGGTGCAGAACATCGCCTTCGGCCTGCGCGAGAAGGGCGTGCCCGAGCGCGAGCGGCTCGACATCGCCCGCAAATGGGCCGAGCGTGTCGGGCTTTCCGGCTTCGTCGACCATTTCCCGAAGCAGCTCTCCGGCGGCATGCAGCAGCGCACGGCGATCGCCCGTGCGCTCGCCAACGATCCCAAGATCCTGCTGCTCGACGAGCCCTTCGGCGCGCTCGACAACCAGACCCGCGCGCTGATGCAGGAGATGCTGCTCGGCATCTGGGAGCGCGAGCAGAAGACCGTGCTCTTCGTCACCCACGATATCGAGGAGGCGATCTTCGTCGGATCGCGCGTCGTCGTGATGAGCGCGCGGCCTGGCCGGATCAAGGCCGACATCCCGGTCGAGCTGCCCCATCCCCGGCCCTACACGATCAAGACCACGCCGGAGTTCGTCGCGCTCAAGGAGCGGCTGGTCGAGGAGATCCGGGTCGAAGCCGTGCTGGCGGCCGAGAGCCACTGATAGCAAGCCACCATACCGGTTGACTCCCGACCGGTATGGTGGTTCTTTCCCTGCCGAAAATTGGCCTGACCACATGGCCAAATCGAAGCCGCCTGAACAGGTGGCGCAGGGAAGGGTTCGGGGAGCTGATGCCGCTCGCAGTCGTCGAGTCGCCGCGTCTATATCGGCAGATCGCCGATCAATTGCGCCATCTCATCGACCAGCACGAATTCCCGGTCGGCAGCCGCCTGCCGCCCGAGCGCGAGCTCGCGGAAAAGCTCGGCGTCTCCCGTCCTTCGGTGCGCGAGGCGCTGATCGCACTCGAAGTCGAGGGCCGCGTCCGTATCCGCATGGGTTCCGGCGTCTATGTCGTCGACCCTGCGCAGGCTGCGGCGCAACTCGCTGGTGCCGGCTTTCCCGTCGAGGGGCCGTTCGAAGTGCTCGCCGCGCGCCGGCTGGTCGAGGGCGCGATTGCGGCAGACGCCGCAGCGCAGGCGACGCCGGAGCAACTCGCCGAACTCGCAGGAATCCTCGACCAGATGGAAGAGCCCGGGCTGCCGGCCGAGCGACTGATCGCGCTTGACCGCGCCTTCCATGTCGAGATCGCGGCGATGCTCGGCAACACCGTGCTGGTGCGCTGCGTCGGCGAGCTCTTCGATCAGCGCATGAGCCCCTATTTCCGCCAGCTCGCGCAATATTTCGAGAACGAGGAGTCCTGGCGCACCGCGGCGCGCGAGCACCGCGCTATTCATGCCGCGCTTGCCCGAGGCGATCGTGACGCGGCGCGCGCGACGATGTGCGCTCATCTCCAGGCCTCGCAGGAGCGCTTTTCGCAGAGCTTCGGCGACACCGACCTCAAGCGGGCAGGCGAGCGTCAGCGCCGGCCACGCCCGATCAAATGACGCAAGGCCAGATCACATCCGTGACCTTCAGGGAGGACAGACGATGAAATTGCATTACGCCCTTGCCGCGCTCGCCGCCGGCGCCCTCTTCGCCGCTGCGCCGGCGCAGGCCCAGACCAAGCTGAAATGGGCCCATGTCTACGAGACCTCCGAGCCGTTCCACACCGAGTCTGTCTGGGCCGCCGAGGAGATCAAGAAGCGCAGCAACGGCAAATACGAGATCACGGTCTATCCGGCCTCTCAGCTCGGCAAGGAGACCGACATCAACCAGGGCCTGACGCTGGGCACTGTCGACATGATCATCTCGGGCTCGAGCTTCGCGGCGCGCGCCTATCCGCCGATCGGCGTGACCTACTATCCCTTCATCTTCCGCGGCCCTGATCACCTCCTCGCCTATGTGAAGAGCGATGTCTTCAAGGAGATGGCCAAGGGCTATGAGGAGAAGAGCGGCCACCAGATCCTGGCCGTGACCTATTACGGCACGCGCCACACCACCTCGAACAAGCCGATCAAGACCTGCGCCGACATGAAGGGCCTGAAGATCCGCGTGCCCGATGTGCCGGCCTATCTCGCCATGCCGCGTGCCTGCGGCGCCAACACCACGCCGATCGCCTTCGCCGAGGTCTATCTCGCGCTGCAGAACGGCACGGTCGAGGCGCAGGAGAACCCGCTCAACACCATCGACGCCAAGAAGTTCTACGAGGTCCAGAAGCACATCGTGCTGACCGGCCACATCGTCGATCACCTAAACACCGTGGTCTCCAAGCAGCTCTGGGCCAAACTCTCGCCCGAGGACAGGAAGATATTCACCGACGTCGCCCAGGAGGCGGCCGAGCGCGCCACCAAGAAGATCCAGGCCGACGAAACCAAGCTGGTCCAGGTCTTCAAGGACAAGGGCCTCTCGGTCACCGAGATCGACAAGGCCGACTTCCTCGCCGCGGTCCAGAAGAACGTGACCTTCGAGCAGTACGGCTACCGCAAGGCCGACTGGGAGCGCATCCAGGCGATCAAGTGATCGCCCGCCTCCTTCCGTGACGGTTTGCCGTCATTGCGAGGAGCGTAGCGACGAAGCAATCCAGGGGCCGTCGAGCGAGCCCTTCTGGATTGCTTCGCTTCGCTCGCAATGACGGCGAGCGCCCTGTCCAAGACCGGAATCAAGCCATGACCACGACGCCGGAAGTCCACACCCAAGTCACCAGCGAGGAGATCGCCCACGTCTTCGACGAGGCGGCGCCGCCGGCCGACCTCTCCGGCTACGGCCTCGAAGACTGGGTGACGCTTGCCGCCTTCTGGCTGATGGTCGCCTGCGTCGTGGCCCAGTTCTTCACCCGCTATGTCCTCAATGACAGCTTCGCCTGGACGGAGGAGATCGCGATCTACGCCCTGATCGTCGTCGTCTTCCTGGGATCGTCGCTCTGCGTGCGCGCCTCCAGGCACATCCAGGTCGACTTCCTCTATCGCTACCTCTCGCATGGCGCGGGCAGGGCGCTCTCGACCGCCGTCGATGTCATCCGCATCGCCTTCTTCGCCTATGGCACGGTGCTGACCCATCGCTACGCTCAGCTCATTCCCGACGAGATGATGACGACGATCCAGTTCCCGAAATCGCCGGTATTCTACGCCGTCGTCGCAGCCTTCGCGCTGATGACGCTGCGCGCGATCCAGGTCGCCTGGCAGAACTGGCGCCGGGGCTACTCCGTGCTGGAGCGCCCTTCGGCCTTCGACGGCTCGGAGGCCTGATCCATGCTGATCCTGCTCGGAACCTTCCTCGGCCTGATGGTGCTCGGCGTGCCGGTCGCCATCTCGATGGCCGTCGCCTCGCTCGCCTTCATCCTCGTCTCCGGCACCGTGCCGGACGTGATCCTGGCGCAGCGCATGATCGCCGGTGTCGAGAGCTTCCCGCTGCTGGCGGTGCCCTTCTTCATCCTCGCCGGCAACCTGATGAACATCGCCGGCGTCACCGGCCGCATCTATTCCTTCGCAGTCGCCCTCGTCGGCTGGATGCGCGGCGGCCTCGCCCAGGTCAACATCATCGGCTCGGTGATCTTCTCGGGCATGTCCGGCACCGCGATCGCCGATGCCGCCGGCATCGGCACGATCGAGATCAAGGCGATGAAGGACCACGGTTACTCGACCGAGGTCGCCGTCGGCGTCACCGCCGCCTCGGCGACGCTCGGGCCGATCATCCCGCCGTCGCTCCCCTTCGTCATCTACGGCATGATGGCGAACACCTCGATCGGCGCGCTCTTCCTCGGCGGCGTCATCCCCGGTGTCGTGATGACCCTGTTCATGATGCTGACGGTCGCGATCTTCGCCCGCATCTACAAATGGGGCTCGGACACCAAGTTCTCGCTGCGCGAGCTCGGCTCGGCCGGCGTCGAGGTGCTGGTCGTCATGGGCTTCCCGGTCCTGGCCTATGCCCTCGTCTTCGCCGGGCTCGACCCCAACCTCGCCATCGGCATCGCGCTCGCCGTGCTGCTGGCCATGGATTACTACTTCAACTTCTCGGCGGTGATGGCGCTGATGACGCCGGTCATCCTGATCGGCGGCATGACCATGGGCTGGTTCACGCCGACGGAAGCCGCGGCCGCTGCGGTGATCTGGTCGCTCTTCCTCGGCCTCGTGCGCTACCGCTCGATGACCATGCGTAGCCTGACCAAGGCGACTTTCGACACGATCGAGACCACCGCCTCGGTGCTCTTCATCGTCACCGCCGCCTCGATCTTCGCCTGGCTGCTGACGGTCTCGCAGACGGCGCAGCTGCTCTCCGACCTGATCCTCGGCTTCACCCAGAACAAGTGGGTGTTCCTGATTCTGGTCAATCTGCTGCTGCTCTTCATCGGCTGCTTCCTCGATACCATCGCGGCGATCACCATCGTCGTGCCGATCCTCCTGCCGATCGCACTGAAGCTCGGCATCGATCCGATCCATTTCGGCCTGATCCTGACGCTCAACCTGATGATCGGGCTCTTGCATCCGCCGCTCGGCATGGTGCTGTTCGTGCTTTCGCGCGTCGCCAAGCTTTCGGTTGAGCGCACCACCATGGCGATCCTGCCCTGGCTGATCCCGCTCTTTGCGGCCCTGATCGCGATTACCTTCATCCCCGAGCTGACGCTCTGGCTGCCGCGCACCATGGGCATGATCAGATAGGGCCCGGACGGGGGGGTGGGCTGGCAAAAACGGCCCGTCGCCCCCATTTTCCTGTCAGGAGGCTGACAGCTGCATGCGGCTGATGGGGATCGGCCTTGCACCGAACCCACTGTTACGCTGCCGCGGGCGATCGCCATCTTTGATGGCGAAGGGGCACTGCCGTGAGGTGGCGCCATGCGCAGTTTGCTGATGAATATGTTGTCCCGGCTCATTTGCGAGCCGCGGGTTGATGTCGTGTTCGCCGATGGAACGCTCCATTCGGCCGGGCGAGGGTCGGCGCCCGCGATCACCTTGCGTATCGCCGACCGTGAAACCGAGTTCAGATTGGCGCTCGACCCGGAGCTCGCTCTGGGCGAGGCGGTGATGGATGGCCGCGTCATTGTCGAGCGCGGCACGATCTACCAATTGTTGGAAACCCTGGTCCGGGGCCTGTCGCGACAGCCGCCTTCGGCCTGGGCGAGTGGGCTGAGCCGGCTGCGCACCGCGATCAGGCGGCTGAAGCAGCACAACACGCCGGGCTGGGCCAAGCGCAACGTCAGTCATCACTATGACCTGAAGAGCGAGTTCTTCCGGCTCTTCCTCGATGCCGACCAGCAATACTCCTGCGCCTTCTTCGAGCATCCGGGTGCGACGCTCGAAGAAGCCCAGGCCGCCAAGAAGCGCCGCATCGCGGCGAAACTGGCGCTAAAGCCGGGCCAGCGCGTGCTCGACATCGGCTCCGGCTGGGGCGGGCTTGGTCTCTCGATCGCGAAGGAGACCGGAGCGAAGGTCACCGGCATCACCCTCTCCGAGGAGCAACTCGCCGCTGCGAGCAAGCGAGCCGAGGAATCGGGGCTGCCGGTCGAGTTCCGCCTGCAGGACTACCGGGCCGTGCCCGAGCGTTTCGACCGCATCGTCTCGGTCGGCATGTTCGAGCATGTCGGCGTCGGCTACTATCGCGACTACTTCCGCAAGGTCCGCGAACTCCTGGAGGACGACGGCGTCGCGCTGATCCATACGATCGGGCGCAGCACGCCGCCGGGCGCGACCAATCCCTTCATCGCCAAATACATCTTCCCCGGCGGCTATATCCCGGCGCTGTCGGAAATCACGGCGGCGGTGGAGAAGGAGGGGCTGATCGTCACCGATGTCGAGGTGTTGCGCCTGCATTATGCGCAGACGCTGAAGGCCTGGCGCGAGCGCTTCCTCGCCCATCGGCGGGAGGCGGTGGCGATGTATGACGAGCGCTTCGCCCGGATGTGGGAATTCTACCTCGCCGCATCGGAGGCGAGCTTCCGCCATGACGGCCTCGTCGTCTTCCAGCTCCAGCTTGCCAAGCGGCTCGGTACCCTGCCGATGACGCGGGATTACATGAGCGAGAAGGGCAGGGTTGCCGAGACGGTCGACCGGGCGGCCTGAGACACACGCGATTGAGCTACCGCAAAGCCCCCGCTAGGCTCCGGCTCGGCGGGGATACCAGCGGAGGTCGATCGTGCGATCATTGATGATTGCGCTCGCGGTGGCGGCGCAGATGTCAGCTCTTCCAGCTCTGGCCCAGGAGCGACAGGCCCGCGACGAGTTCTTCTGGCTCGGCGAGATCAACAAGGCGACAGCCGTGATCAATACGGATGAGGGCCTGCTCGACAAGGCGCTGGCTCCGCGCGTCGCCGCCGGCCTCGTCAAGGTTCTGAGCGATGGCGCCAAGCCGGGAGGCAAGCGGCCATCGACTGTGATCAGCTTCGAGCCGCTGCTGATCGCGGCGGGCGGGCAAGAGGTCACGCTGCTGCATGCCGGCCGTTCGAGCCAGGACATGCACGCGACCTACCGTGCCGCGATCCTGCGCGACGACATGCTGGCGCTCGCCGACCAGCTCAACCGCACGACGGCGACGCTGGTCGGGCTGGCGGAGAAGCACGCGGCGACCATCGTGCCGAACTACACCAACGGCGTCGCGGCCCAGCCCAACAGCCTCGGCCACACTCTGCTCGGCCATGCCGCCGGCCTCGACCGTGACGCCCAGCGCATCCGCGAGGCCTATGCCCGGATCGACCGCTCGGCGATGGGCACGACCGTGCTAAACGGCACGAGCTGGCCGCTCAACCGCAAGCGCATGGCCGATTATCTCGGCTTCGCGGCGATCGTCGACAACGCCTATGACGCCGGCCAGATCTCGTCGTCCGAGCATCCGGTCGAGGCCGGCGCGATCGTCACCAGTATCGCGCTCCACGCCGGCGCCTTCGTCGAGGACGTCATGACGCAATACGCCTTCGCGCGGCCCTGGATGCTGCTGCAGGAAGGCGACGGAAACACCTATGTCTCCAGCGCCATGCCGCAGAAGCGCAATCCCGGCCTGCTCAACACCACGCGCCAGCAGGCCTCGACCGCGGTTTCGCTTGCGATGGGAGCCGCGATCCAGGCCCACAACATCACCCCGGGCATGAGCGACCCCAAGGACGTCAAACCCAACAGCGCGATGGTGAAGAGCGCCGTCACCGTGCTCGCCAACTGGGACCGCATCCTGAAAGGGCTGGTGATCAGTCCCGAGCGGGCGCTGGAGGAGTTGAACAGCGACTGGACCGCCTCGCAGGAGCTCGCCGACCTCTTGATGCGCAAATACAAGCTGCCCTTCCGCGTCGGCCATCACTTCGCCTCCGAGGTCGTCACCCACGCCAAGGATCACGACATCAAGCCGCTCGGTTTCCCCTATGCCGAGGCTAAGCGCATCTACGCCGCTGCGGTGAAGGGCACCGATTATCCGACCGAGCTCCCGATCAGCGAGGCTGAGTTCCGCGCCGCGCTCGATCCCGTCGCGATCGTGCGCAACCGCGCGACTGCAGGCGGCCCGCAGCCGGCCGAGATGGAGCGGATGCTCGCGGGCGCCAAATCCCGAATCGCGGAGCAGGGCGCCTGGATCAGGGAACGGCGCGAGCGGATCACGGCCTCGCTCGCCCGGCTCGACAAGGATTTCGAGGCGCTGCAGGCGAAGGCGCAATAGCGCGCTTGCTCCATCGATGCTCCGCTTTCACGCGGGCGGCTGCCCGACATAGCGGGCGCGCGGGCGGATCAATCGGCCGGTCTCGTTCTGCTCCAGCGCATGGGCGAGCCAGCCGGTGCAGCGTGCCGCCGCGAAGATCTGGAATGGCGCCGTCTCCGATTGCGAGAGCTTGGCCGCCAACGCCGACAGGGCGAAATCGATGTTCGGCTCCTCGCCGGTCAATGCACTGATGGCGGCCTGCGCCTGCGCATAGGCTGGCGGCGGCTCGAACGCCGCGAACAGCGCGCGCGCCCGCGGGTCGCCGTCGGGATAGAGCGGATGGCCGAAGCCGGGCAGCTTGGCGCCGGCCTCCAGCCTTGCCGCGAGCGCAGTCTCCAGCCCGTCGCGCGCGATCTCCCGCATCAATGCGAGCACGCGAGGTGCGACGCCGCCATGCAAGGGGCCGGAGAGGGCGGCGAGCCCCGCCAGCGCGCAGGCGGCGAGCGAGGCGCCGGTCGAGGCGGTGACGCGGGCGGCGAAGGTGGAGGCGTTGAGCTCATGGTCGGCGAGCAGTACCAGCGCCCGCCGGATCGGCTCAGAGCCTTCAGCCTCGCAGCCCCAGGCCCGTGCCAGCCGCGCATGGATCGGCCCTTCGCCCGGCCCACCGGCAATGGCGTCGACCAGCGTGTCGAGCACGGCGGCGGCTTCGAGATAGAGCGCCTTCTTGGCCCGTCCCGCCATCGGCCGGTCGGTCGCGGTCCGCGCCGCGATCACCCCGAAGATGCGCGCCAGCGGCTCGCCGGGCGGCACGATCGTCGCCAAAGGCGGGAAGCGTTGCGTGCCGCAATCCCAGAGCAGCCGCGCGACATCCTCCAGCTTGGCGCCTTCGGCAAGACGCGCCGCATCCTGCCCGCGATACCAGAGGCCGCCGCGCTCGATCGTGGTGATGGCGGAGGCGAGCACCGGTTCGCCATAGGCGATCGCATCCTCTGCGATCGCTGCTGGGCGGCGTCCGCGCGTCTTGCGATGTTCCAGCCGGGCGACGTCCTCGGCCCGGTAGAGGCTGCGACGGGAATCGCCTTCGTCTCCGCGCGCCTCGATCAGCCCGCGACTGACATAGGCGTAGAGCGTCTGCGGCTTCAGGCCGAGCCGCGCCATCGCCTCCTGTGCCGTCAACCAGTCCTGCATGGCTCCTCCACCAGATATATTGATTATATTGTTCAAGATTGATTGTTGCAACGCACAAGCCGATTTTCAGGATGACTGCTTTTGAGGAGTTCATGTCATGTCCGATGGTCTCGATGACGTCGTTGCCGCCCATACCGTGCTCTCCGAGGTTGACGGCGCCGCCGGCCGCCTGGTGATCCGCGGCCATAGCCTTGCCGAGCTCGCCGGCCGCACCAGCTTCGAGGAGATGGCCGCGCTGATGTTCGACGGCTTGCTGCCCGGCCTGCCGCAGGGCCGCGAGCTCTCGGCGGCACTCGGCAAGGCCCGCGCCGATCTCTTCGGCATCGTCGAGCGCACCACTCTCTCAGCCGATCTCGGCCCGGTTGAGGCAGTGCGGGCCTGGACCGCTCAGATCGCCGATGGCGAGGGGCCTGACACCGCGCTGAAACTGCTCGCCGCGCCGGCGGTCTTCACCGCCGCGGCCGTCCGCCAGCAGCGTCGCCTTGCCCCGATCGCCCCTGATCCGGCGCTGTCACAGGCGACCGACACGCTGCGCATGCTGCGTGGCGAGGCGCCGACAGCGGCCCAGGCGGCAGCGCTCGACACCTATCTCGTCACTGTCGCCGATCACGGCCTCAACGCCTCGACCTTCGCCGCACGCGTGGTTGCTTCGACGCGGGCAGGGCTGGTCTCGGCCGTGCTGGCGGGGATCAGCGCGCTCAAGGGCCCGCTGCATGGCGGCGCGCCGGGACCGGTGATCGAGATGCTCGATGCGATCGGCGAGCCGGCCAATGCCCGCGCCTGGCTGGAGGATGCGCTGGGGCGCGGCGAGCGCCTGATGGGCTTCGGCCATCGCATCTATCGCGTCCGCGATCCGCGCGCCGATGCGCTGAAGCAGGCGATCGCCAGGCTCGGCGCCGATGCGGGGCGTTTGCGCCATGCCGAGGCGGTCGAGCAGGCGGCGCTCGCCATCCTGCGCGAGCGCAAGCCGGGCCGTTCGTTGGAGACCAATGTCGAGTTCTATACGGCGCTGCTGCTGGAGGCGCTCGGCTTCCCGCCGGAGGCGTTCACCTGCGTCTTCGCGCTCGGCCGTACCACCGGCTGGCTCGCGCATGCCCGCGAGCAGATCGAGACCGGTCGTCTGATCCGGCCGCAATCGGTCTATGTCGGTCCGCAGCCAAGGCAGGCGGCTTGAAGGATCGTCATGCTCGGGCTTGACCCGAGCATCTCAAGCCGGAGGGAGCGCCAGCAGGCGTCTTCTCGTCCTGAGATTCTCGGGTCTGCGCTTCGCTTCGCCCGAGAATGACGCCCTGGGTCAGGCCTCAGTCGTCAACCAAACCGCATAAAGCTCCGCCTCGCCGCCGCTAGCGGTGAGCTCGACGCGCCCCGGCGCATCCAAAACCCCGCTGTCGCCGGCGGTGAGCACCGCGCCGTTCACCTGCCAATCGCCCTTGCGGGCGACCAGTACCAGCAGGCCTTCGCTCGCGCTGAGCGAGCCGGTGCCCGACAGGCGCTCGACCCGGTGCCGCCAGCGGCCGCGCCGACTCATCACGTTGAGATCGTCGATCGGCCCATCCACTAGCACCCCGTCGACCGCACGGTCGGCGGCGAAAGGGTAGGGCGCGCTGGTGCAGTCGAGCCTGACGCGCTCGCCATCGCCGAAGGCCAAGGTGATGCCGGCCCCGGTCAGCACCGACAGCGTCCGGTCGATGCCGGGGAAGGACGAGAACGGCCCGTCTGCGCCCACATGGGCCATGCTGATGCGCCAGTCGAAATCATTCAGTGAGGCGCCCTCGGGCGCCACCGCGATCTCGGTGGTCGTCCCGCCGCCGTTCTTCCACGGCATGACCAGGCAGTCGGCGGCGCGGATGATGCGCATGGAACGGTCCTTCGAATTCAAGCGGCCACCCTTGTCATTCCGGGGCTCCGCGTAGCGGAGAACCCGGAACCCACGACCGGGCGAGGCCGGCCCAGTCAAGGCGTCACACCCGGTCGTGGGTTCCGGGTTCGCCCTTCGGGCGCCCCGGAATGACAATGAGGTTCCTCAGCCCAAAATTCCCGGCAGGTTGAGCCCCTTCTCCCGGGCGCAGTCCAGCGCGATGTCGTAGCCGGCATCGGCATGGCGCATCACGCCGGTGGCCGGGTCGTTCCAGAGCACGCGCGACAGGCGGGCTGCCGCGTCATCCGTGCCGTCGGCGCAGATCACGACGCCCGAATGCTGCGAGAAGCCCATGCCGACGCCGCCGCCGTGGTGCAGCGAGACCCAGGTCGCGCCGGACGCCGTGTTGAGCAGGGCGTTGAGCAGCGGCCAGTCGGAGACCGCGTCCGAGCCGTCCTTCATCGCTTCCGTCTCGCGGTTCGGCGAGGCAACCGAGCCGGAATCGAGGTGGTCGCGGCCGATCACGACTGGGGCCTTGAGCTCGCCGTTCCTGACCATCTCGTTGAAGGCGAGGCCGAGCCGGTGGCGGTCGCCGAGACCGACCCAGCAGATGCGCGCCGGCACGCCCTGGAACGCGATGCGCTCGCGCGCCATGTCGAGCCAGTTGTGCAGGTGCTTGTTGTCGGGCAGCAGCTCCTTCACCTTGGCGTCGGTCTTGTAGATGTCCTCCGGGTCGCCGGAGAGGGCGGCCCAGCGGAACGGGCCGATGCCGCGGCAGAACAGCGGGCGGATATAGGCCGGCACGAAGCCCGGGAAGGCGAAGGCGTTCTCCAGCCCCTCGTCCTTGGCGACCTGGCGGATATTGTTGCCGTAGTCGAAGGTCGGGATGCCCATGTCCTGGAAGGCGATCATCGCCTCGACATGCTCGCGCATCGAGGCGCGTGCCGCCTTCTCGACGGATTTCGGATTGCCCTCTCGCGCCTGCCTCCACTGGCCCATGGTCCAGCCCTTCGGCAGGTAGCCGTTGACCGGGTCATGCGCCGAGGTCTGGTCGGTGACCATGTCCGGACGAATGCCGCGGCGGACCATCTCGGGCAGGATCTCGGCGCAGTTGCCGAGCAGGCCGACCGACTTGGCCTCGCCGTTCTTCGTCCAGTGTTCGATCATCGCCAGCGCCTCGTCGAGGCTCGAGGCCTTCTCGTCGAGATAGCGGGTGCGTAGGCGGAAATCGATCGAGTCCGGGTTGCACTCGACGGCGAGGCAGGAGGCGCCGGCCATCACCGCGGCGAGGGGCTGGGCGCCGCCCATGCCACCGAGGCCGCCGGTCAGGACCCACTTGCCCTTGAGATTGCCGCCATAGTGCTGGCGCCCGGCCTCGACGAAGGTCTCGTAGGTGCCCTGCACGATGCCTTGCGTGCCGATATAGATCCAGGAGCCGGCCGTCATCTGGCCGTACATCGCGAGCCCCTTCTTATCGAGCTCGTTGAAATGGTCCCAGTTCGCCCAATGCGGCACGAGGTTGGAATTGGCGATCAGGACGCGCGGCGCATCCTTGTGCGTGCGGAACACGCCGACCGGCTTGCCGGACTGGACCAGCAAGGTCTCGTCGGCCTCGAGCTGGCGCAGGGCCGCGACGATGCGGTCGAAATCCTCCCAGGAGCGGGCGGCGCGGCCGATGCCGCCATAGACCACGAGCTCCTGCGGGTTCTCGGCGACATCAGGATGCAGGTTGTTCATCAGCATCCGCAGTGGCGCTTCGGTCAGCCAGCTCTTGGCGCTGAGCTCGGTGCCGGTGGCGGGGCGGATGACGCGGGTATTGTCCAGGCGGGTCATGGCTTCGTCCGTTCGAGCTGGGTGGCGGCCGCGAGCGCGGCCTCGATCATGGCTGAGAGGGCGGATTGCAGGCTGGCGGCCTTGCCCGGAGCGAAGTTCCAGGGCGCGGCTTCGTCGTCGAGATAGGCGGAGAGCGCGATCTCCATCTGGAGCGCGTGGACGTGATCGGCCGGTTGGCCGTAATGCCGGGTGATCCAGCCTCCCTTGAAGCGGCCGTTGACCACCTGCGTGAAGGCGCTGCCGGCCATCGCAGCGGTGGCGGCGGCTTCGACGGCGGGCGCGGCGCTGGCGCCGGAATTCGTGCCGAGATTCAGCGTCGGCAGCGTGCCCGGAAACAGGCGCGGGATCACCGACTTGATCGAGTGGCAGTCCCAGAGCAGGCAGAAGCCGTGCTGCGCCTTGGCATGCGCGATCTCTGCGGTGAGGGCGTCGTGATAGGGCTTGAAATAGGCCTCGCGCCGGCGGGCGATCTCGGCTTCGTCGGGCGCGGTATTCCAGATCGGCGCGCCATCGAAGGTGGTAGTCGGCACCAGCTCGGTCGTCGCCTGGCCGGGATAGAGCGAGACGCCGGCCGGGTCGCGGTTGAGGTCGATGACGAAGCGCGAGAGCCCGGCTTCGACAATGGTCGGCTGGAAGCGCTCGGCGAAGCCGTAGAGCTGGCGCATATGCCAGTCGGTGTCCTCGACCAGCTTTCCGCGCGCATTGAGCTGCGCCGCGACCTCGGCCGGCAGCCCGGTGCCGGGATGCGGCATCGACAGGACCAGCGGCGAGGCGCCGCGCGTGAGGGAGACGATATCGGTCATGCCCTGACTCCAACGTCATGCTCGGCCTTGTGCCGAGCATCCACGTCTTGAACGCCACGCTCGACCAGCGAAGACGTGGATGGTCGGGACAGGCCCGACCATGACGGAAAGGGGAAGCGCTTCACGCCGAAAGCTCCCCATAGCTGTCGACGCCGGCGGCCTTGCCGAGCGCCCCCGAGAGCACGAGCTCTGTCGCCGCCGCGAGGTCGGGCGCGAGATAGCGGTCCTCGGTCAGCGGCGCGATTCTGTCGCGGATCAGCGCCAGCACCGGCTCCAGGCGCGGCGAGGTCTTCAGCGGCCGATGATGCTCGATCGCCTCGGCGGCAGCCATCAATTCGACCGCGACGATGCTCGCCGCGTTCTTGGCCATCTCGATCAGGCGGAAGGCGCCATGCGTCGCCATCGAGACATGGTCTTCCTGGTTGGCCGAGGTCGGGATGGTATCCACCGAAGCCGGATAGGCCCTCTGCTTGTTCTCGGAAGCCAGCGCCGCAGCCGTCACCTGCGCGATCATGAAGCCGGAGTTGAGGCCGGCATCGCGGGCGAGGAAGGGCGGCAGGCCGCTCATCACGGGGTCGACCAGCAGCGCGATCCTGCGCTCGGCGAGGTTGCCGATCTCGCAGACGGCCATCGCCAGCATGTCGGCGGCGAAGGCGACCGGCTCGGCGTGGAAATTGCCGCCCGAGACGATCTCGCCCGGCCCCAGCACCAGCGGATTGTCGGTGACGGCGTTGGCCTCGATCGAAAGCGTCGCCGCGGCATTGCCGAGGAGATCGCGCACCGCGCCCATCACCTGCGGCTGGCAGCGCAGCGAATAGGGGTCTTGCACCTTGCTGTCGCCGAAGCGGTGGCTCTCGCGGATCTCGCTCTTGGCGATCAGGTCGAGCAGCAACGCCGCGACCTTGATCTGGCCGGGCTGGCCGCGCAGCTGCTGGATGCGCGGATCGAACGGGGTGTCAGAGCCCTTCAGCGCATCGACCGAAAGCGCACCGGCGATCAGCGCCGCATCGAAGACGCGGGCGACGCTGGCGAGCCCAGCCAGCGCCAGCGAGGCCGAGACCTGCGTGCCGTTGATCAGCGCCAGGCCTTCCTTGGCGCCGAGCGTGAGCGGCTGCTGGCCGATGCGCTTCAGTGCTTCGGCGGCCGGCAGGACTTCGCCCTTGAGGCGGATCTCGCCGACGCCCATCAGCGCGGCGGTCATGTGCGCGAGTGGGGCGAGGTCGCCGGAGGCACCGACGGAGCCCTTGGCCGGCACGACCGGCAGCGCGCCGGCCTTGAGCGCGCCGATCAGCGCCTCGACCACGACGGGGCGCACGCCCGAGGCGCCGCGCGCCAGGCTCGCCGCTTTCATCGCCAGGATCAGCGCGACCACGGAATCGGGCAAGGCAGGGCCGGTGCCGACCGCATGCGACAGGATGAGATTGCGCTGCAGCGTGGTTAGGTCGTCATCGGCGATGCGCACGCTGGCGAGCTTGCCGAAGCCGGTGTTGACGCCATAGGTGACGGTGCCGGCGGCGACGATGTCGTCGACGATCGCCTGGGCGCCTGCGATTGCACCGGTCTCGGTGAGGGCGACGGTGGCGCCGTCGATGACATCGCGCCAGTCGGCGAGGCCGGCCTTGCCGGGGGTGAGCGAGAGCGTGGTCATTGTCCGTTCCGGATGCGGGTGTGAAGCGGGTTGAAGCCGATGCGGTAGGCGAGCTCGGCCGGGCGCTCGATCTCCCAGATCGCGAGATCGCAGGCCTTGCCGGCCTCCAGCGTGCCGATCTCGTCCTGCAGCCCGAGGGCGAGCGCTGCATTGCGGGTCATCCCGGCCAGCGCTTCCTCCGGTGTCAGCCGGAACAGGGTGCAGCCCATGTTCATGGTCAAAAGCGGCGAGGTCAGCGGCGAGGTCCCGGGATTGGCGTCGGTGGCGAGCGCGATCGGCACCTTGTGCTGGCGCAGCAGTTCGACCGGCGGCTGCACCGTTTCGCGCAGGAAGTAGAAGGCGCCGGGCAGGACAACCGCGACGGTGCCGGCATCGCGCATCGCGATCACGCCGGCCTCGTCGAGATGTTCGAGATGGTCGGCCGAGAGCGCGCCGAAGCCGGCCGCCAGCGCCGCGCCGCCGAGATTGGAGAGCTGCTCGGCATGGATCTTGACCGGCAACCCCTTGGCCTTGGCCGCAGAGAAGACGCGCGCCGTCTCCTCGGGCGAAAAGGCGATGCCCTCGCAGAAGACGTCGACGGCATCGGCGAGGTTCTGCTCGGCGACGGCGTCGAGCATCGGCCCGCAGACGAGGTCGACATAGTCGCCCTGCCGGCCCTTGAACTCGGCCGGAACGGCATGGGCGCCGAGGAAAGTGGTCTGCACGCCGACCGGACGCTCGCGCCCGATCCGACGGGCAACGGCGAGCACCTTGACCTCGCTGTCGATGTCGAGCCCGTAGCCCGACTTGATCTCGACCGTGGTGACGCCTTCGGACATCAGCGCGGCGAGGCGCTTGTCGGCACTGGCGAAGAGCTCATCCTCGCTCGCCGCGCGCGTCGCCTTGACTGATGAGACGATGCCGCCGCCGGCCCGGGCGATCTCTTCATAGCTCGCGCCCTGGAGGCGCAGTTCGAATTCATGGGCGCGGTCGCCACCGTAGACAAGATGGGTGTGGCAATCGATCAGGCCGGGGGTGATCCAGCGGCCTTCGCAATCGATCACCTCGGCCTGGCCGATACTCGAGACCTCGGTCCGCGGGCCGGCGAAGACGATGCGGCCGTTGCGGGCGACGATGACGCCGTCCTCGATCACGCCATAGGGCGTACTCGCAGCGGCCGCCATGGTCGCGAGCCGGGCATTGGTCCACACTCGGTGGCTGGGGGAAGGGGTCGCCGCCACGTCGCCTCCTCTCGACTTCGTTTTCGTTACGATTATGCTAGACAATTGCATATGCAAATAGCAAGCTTGATTTGCATATGCAAATGAAAAAAGGACAGCCCGCGTGACCGGACCCACGACCCTGCATCTCGCCCAGGCGCTGCTGCCCGATGGCTTCGCCTCGAACGTCACGCTGACGCTCGATCATGGAGTGATCATGTCGGTCGCGGTTGGGCAGGCGACTCCTGCGGGGGCGGTGAAACATTCAGGGTTGGCTCTGCCCGGCCTGCCCAATCTGCACAGCCACACCTTCCAGCGCGGCATGGCGGGCCTCGCCGAGCGCCGCGGCGCCTCCGAGGATTCGTTCTGGACCTGGCGCGAGGTGATGTACCGCTTCCTCGACCGGCTGAGCCCTGACGATGTCCAGGCGATCGCGGCGCAGGCCATGGTTGAGATGCTGGAAGGCGGCTTCACCGCGCTCGCGGAGTTCCACTATCTCCATCACGACACCGACGGCGCCGCTTATGCTGACATCGCCGCCATGGGCGGGGCGATCGCTGCGGCGGCTGAGGAAACCGGCATCGGCCTGACGCTGCTGCCGGTGCTCTATCGCTATGGCAATTTCGGCAAGGCACCGGCTGCGGCGGGCCAGCGCCGCTTCCTCAACGATCGCGATGCTTATGCCCGCCTGATCGAAGGTAGCGAGAAGGCGGTCGCCGGCCTTCCCGATGCCCGCGTCGGCATGGCGCCGCATTCGCTGCGGGCGGTGGCGCTCGAAGATCTGAATTGGGTCGCAGAGCTGCGCTCGGGCGTGCCTTTGCACATCCATGTCGCCGAGCAGACCCGCGAGGTTGAAGACAGCCTCGCCATCACCGGCCGCCGCCCGGTCGAGTTGCTCATGCAGAACACTGCGGTGAACGAGCGCTGGTGCCTGATCCATGCCACCCATCTCAGCGATGCCGAGCGCGATGCGATGGCGCTCTCCGGCGCGGTCGCCGGCCTGTGCCCGATCACCGAGGCCAATCTCGGCGACGGCATCTTCGACGGCGTACGCTATCGCGAGAAGGGCGGGCGCATCGGCGTCGGCAGCGATTCCAATGTCGAGATCGGCGCCGGTGGCGAATTGCGCCTGCTCGAATATTCGCAGCGCCTGCGCGATCGGCGCCGCGCGCTCTGGGCTGAGCCCGGCCTCTCCGCAGGCATCAGGCTCTGGACGGATGCCTGCGCCGGCGGCGCCCAGGCTTGCGGCCGCAGCATCGGCGCGATCGCCGTCGGCCATCGCGCCGACCTCGTCACCCTCGATACCGAGCATCCCGCGATCGTCGGCAAGGCCGGTGACTTCGTGCTCGACAGCGCGATCTTCGCCGCGCCGGCCCTGCCGGTCGCGGAGGTGATCGTCGGTGGAAAGCCTGTGGTCAGTGGCGGCCGGCACATTGACCGCGCCCGCATCGCTGCCCGCTATGGCCAGGTGATCCGCAATCTTCTCGCCTGAACGTCAGGGAGCCATGTCAGCCACTCAGATCGACGCCGTGACGCTGGACGGAGCCGGGCCGCTCTATGACCAGATCCGCCGCGCCATCCGCGATCTGATCCTGGCCGGAACCTGGCCGCCGGGAACGGGCGTGCCGCCCGAGCATGCGCTGATGGAAAAACTCGGCGCTTCGCGCATGACCGTGCACCGGGCGCTGGCACAGCTCGCTCGCGAAGGGCTGATTCTGCGCCGGCGCCGCTCGGGCACGATCGTGGCGAGCCCGCCGGCGAGCCATGCCATGCTCGACATCCTCTCGATCCCGGAGGAGGTCCGCGAGCTTGGCCAAGTCTACAGCTACAGCATCCTGCAGCGGCGCGACGGCAAGACCTCGCGCGAACTCGCCGCTCGCTTCGAGCTCGGCCGCGCAGCCAATGTCGCGCACCTCACCCTGCTGCATTTCGCCGATGGCGCGCCGCATGTGCTGGAAGATCGGGTGATCCACCTGTCGACCATCCCGCAGGCCGCGGATGAGGGCTTCGCCGAGACGCCGCCGGGCGACTGGCTGCTGCAGAACAGTCTGTGGACGCAGGCTGAGCACGCGATCAGCGCGATCGCCGCCGAGCCGCAGGAAGCTGAACTCCTGAAGATCGATGCGGGCGAGCCTTGCCTGCTGGTCGAGCGCCGGACCTGGAACCAGGCCGAGCCGATCACCGCGGTGCGGCTACTCTATCCCGGCGGCCGCCACCGCTTCGTCGGACGCTTCGGGCCTTACGGGGCGGTCTGAAGCGAGTGGCGAATGTCAGCCGCCACTCGCGATCTGCTTCATGTCAGCAGGCGTAGCGGACGCGCCGGCCCCATTCGTCGCGACCGTAGCAGATCTGATCCGGCGCGGTCGCATTGCCGATGACGGCGCCGCCGACGCCGCCGATAGCAGCCCCCGCCAGCGCGCCGCCGGCCCGGCCGGTGGCGGCACCACCGATCAGCGCGCCGGCGCCGGCGCCGATCAGTGCACCGGTCGCGGTTCGCTCTTCGCGCGGCGTACAGGCGCCTAGCGTGGCGACCGCCGCGGTTACCAGAAGAAGTTTCTTGATCATTGGGGTTTCCCTCCCTTGGTCTCGTCCTGCCATCGCAGTTGAAAAGCGCAGCAGCGCTCGTTCGCGCCCGTTCGCCGACTTGATCGTGTCGGCTTCGGCCGCACGCTTGGTCGATGGTCAAAACCACATTGGCCGGCATTTGTTCCGCGGCCTGCCCGGATGCATCGCCGGGCATCCGTTCACGCTATGCGATTTTGTCTGTCGTTCAGGGAACTCGGTCGCTGTCCCCGGGTTGATGGGACGAGCCGGCTCGAATGTCGGCCCAACACGCTATTCATGGAGGGACCGATGAGCGCTACGATGACCGCAGCCTCTCACGCCGCCAACCCGTTGATCGCCGGCGCGCGCGTCGCCGGCACCGAAGTTTACAACAGCGCCGGCGAACATCTCGGCTCGATCTACGACGTCATGCTCGACAAGGCGACGGGCAAGGTTGCCTATGCGATCATGTCCTTCGGCGGCTTCCTCGGCCTCGGCGAGAAATACCATCCGATCCCGTGGAGCATGCTCGACTACGATGTCGAGAAGGGCGGCTATGTCGTGCCGCTGACCCGCGAGAAGCTGGAGGCCGCGCCGATGTACGGCGCCGACGGCGAGCCGGACTGGCACGACAAGGAGTACGGCAAGCGCGTCCACGATTACTACGGCACGATGCCGTACTGGATGATGTGAGAGCGCGCCACAGGGCCGGCGTTCCACACCAAGGCGCAACTCGCGGCGGTCGCTATCCCCCCAGCCGGATCGTCGTGATTGCGTGGTGCGGGCCGAAAGGCCCGCACCTTTTTTATGCACGAAAACATGCGATTGACGGGGAACTTCGCCAGATGCCGAGCGTCTTTGAGTGCCGGCCGGGGACATCCCCGCCGCGGCGGGGCGGCTCCCATCGCGCAGCGTCGAGGTCATCATGCATATCCGTTACGGCTACCGGATCGAGCTCGTTTGCGAGCAGCCCACCGCCTTGCTCACCTTGCTCGACGTCCACCCGTCCCGCAGGCACGATCTGATCCGCCCGGACGAGATGCGCGCAACGCCGCTTCAGGGACGGGGTGGGCCAATCGCGCTCAGCCAGCATATCGACCCGTTCGGCAATATCTGTCGCCGCCTCACTGCGCCGGCGGGCGGCGTGGTGCTCGCCTGCGAGGGCCTCATACACGATGACGGCGCGCTCGATGACGCCGATTTTTCTGCGCATCAAGTCGCCCCGGCAGAGCTGCCGGACGCTGTGCTGCCCTATCTGCTCGGCAGCCGCTATTGCGAGACCGACCGGCTGGCGGACACCGCCTGGAGCCTGTTCGGCCAGGTCGAGCCGGGCTGGGCCCGCGTCCAGGCCGTCACCCAGTTCGTCCATAACCATATCAGCTTCGGCTACGCATTTGCCCGCAACACCCGCACGGCTGCCGAAGCGTTCAACGAACGCATGGGGGTTTGCCGGGACTTTGCCCATCTCGCGATCGCTCTGTGCCGCTGCCTCAACATCCCGGCGCGGTACTGCAACGGCTATCTTGGTGATATTGGCGTGCCGCCAGATCCGGCGCCGATGGATTTCAACGCCTGGTTCGAGGTCTGGCTCGGCGGGCGCTGGTATACCTTCGACGCCCGTCACAACCAGCGTCGCATCGGCCGCGTCGTCATCGCGCGCGGCCGCGACGCGGCCGACGTGCCGATGCTGACCTCGTTCGGGCCGCATTGGCTGCAGCGCTTTGACGTCATCACCGAGGAGATCGAGAACGACGACGCTCGGCACGCACCGACCATGGCTCGCCTTGTTCCCGACAAGAGGCACTCCCATATCGCCGCTTGATGGCGAATCTGTCGGACCCGCTGCCTGAACTTGACACGGAAGCGCAGCCACGCTGCTTCCGCGTCATCGCCAATGCGCGCGCCGGCACGGTGCTGGAAGCGGGCGCCGACGCCTTCGCGCAGCGCATCGCGGCGGCGTTCGAGACTGCCGGCTGCCGGGCCGAAGTCGAGCTCGTGCCGCCGCGCCGGCTTCAGGAGCGCTTGCGGGCGGCGGTCGCCGATGACGCGACGATTCCGGTCATCGCCGGCGGCGACGGCAGCATCAATGGCGCCTTGCCGATCCTGATGGAGTCCAAGCGTACCGTGGCGGTCCTGCCGCTCGGCACGGTCAACGTGCTTGGCCGTGACCTTGGGCTCACCGGCACGGTGGAGGAGCAGATCGCTGCGATCTGCCAGGGTGAGCCGGTCGCAATGGACATCGGTAGCGTCAACGGCCGCCTGTTCCACTCGATCTCGGGCATGGGCTTCTTCAGCCTGATGGCGCGCCAGCGCGAATACGCCCGCCGTCAGTTCCCGTTCAGCCGGCTTATCGCCTTCCTATTCGCCGCGACGCGCTCGATCCTGTTCACCCATCCGATCCGTATCGAGATGGAGATCGCCGGCGAACGCCGTAAGGTCGAAGCCGATGCGGTCCTGGTCACCGTCAACCAGTTCGACGGTGCCGAATGGCGCCGCACGCGTCTCAATGGCGGCGAGTTCGAGGTCCACATCCTCGATACCGGCGGCTTGCTCTCACGCGCCAAGGCTGCGTTCTCGATGCTGACTGGCGGTTGGCGCAACTCGCACAATCTCATCTCACTAACGGGCACCTCGGTGACGATCACCCGCCGTGACAAGCGCCGTGGCCACGTTACCTTCGATGGCGAAGTCGAGCGTTGCGCCAGCCCGTTCGCCTACCGCCTGCTGCCGGGAGCGCTGCGGGTGATCGCCGCCCGGCCGGCCGAGATCGAACCTCTGCCTTATCCGGCCGAGTACCAGTTCCCTTCATGAGGCATTCGATGTTCCTGCTCCAGCCGCGCTTCCTTTTGCCCGTCGCGGCGATCTTCGGTTTCATCGGCCTGGCTTTCTACGTCGTCTCCGATGGCAGTTCCGCGATCGACAGCACGCTGGTGATGCTGTTCCGGGATTCAGCCAACCCATCAGTGCCGATCGGTCCCGCATGGTTCCGGGAGATGATGCGCGACCTGACCGCGCTCGGCAGCTTCATCGGGCTCGGAATCGCGACAGTGATCGCGGCCCTGACGTTGCGGCTCTGCGGTCACCGCCCCCTTGCGATCGGCCTATTGGTCAGCGTCCTGGCCGCTACCGTCGCGAGCACGGTGCTGAAGCTCGCCTTCGGCCGCGAGCGGCCGGACATCGTCGAGCACGCCGCGTTGACCTTCACTGCGAGCTTCCCGAGCGGCCACGCCTTTCTTGCTGCGGTGGTGCTGCTCAGCATCGCCAGTTTCGTCGGCATCGCCTCGCGCCGCGCCGATATCGCCCGGCTCTGCCTGTGGGTCGCCTGGACCCTGATGATCGCGATCGGTCTCAGCCGGATCTATCTCGGCGTGCACTGGCCGAGCGACGTCCTCGGCGGCTGGTGCCTGGGCGTCGCGTGGTCGAGCCTCGCCACCTTCCTCATCGGCCGACTTGCGGCCCGGACGGAGGGCAATCTCGCCCAGGCCATCTCAGCACATGGCAAGTCCACTGGCTGACAAGGCCGGAACCGGGCGCAGGCATCGGCGTTGATGGGAGCGCCGCATTGGCGCGTCTGCAACGGAGTTCCTGATGACGCTGTCCCGCAATACGCTTGTCCTTCTGATCGGCTTGCTCGTTATCGGCCTTGGGGCCGTCAGCTACGCGCTCTATCAGGAGAAGAAGCAGCCCGAGGGCGTCGAGATCTCCGTCGGCAAGAACGGCCTCTCGATCAAGGAGAAATGACGGTTCAGCTGTTCGCCAGGATCATGTTCCGCACGATCGGGTAGATCTGCCCGTCCCATTTGCGGCCAGAGAACACGCCGTAATGCCCGACGCCGGCCTGCATATGGTGGCGCTTGCGGAAGGGCTTGAGCCCGCAGCACAGGTCGTGCGCTGCTGCGGTCTGCCCGAGCGAGCAGATGTCGTCGCGTTCGCCTTCGACGGTCATCAGGGCGGTCCGGCGGATGGCGCGGCAATCCACCCTCTCGCCACGATAGGTCAGCGTGCCCGCAGCCAGCCGCGCCTCCTGGAAGATCCACTGCACCGTTTCGAGATAGAACTCGGCGGGCAGGTCCAGGACAGCGAAATACTCGTCGTAAAAGGCTTTGATCGCCTCCGCCTTCTCCACCTCGCCGGTGGCGAGATGGGTGAACAGGTCGATATGCGCGTTGATGTGGCGGCTCATGTTCATCGCCATGAAGGCGCCGAGCTGGATGAAGCCTGGATAGACCTTGCGGCCAGCGCCGGGATGGCGTGCGGGCACGCGGGCGATCAGGTTCTTCTCGAACCAGCCGATCGGCTTGTCGGTGGCGAGCTTGTTGACCGTCGTCGGATTGATGCGGGTGTCGACCGGCCCCGCCATCAGCGTCATGCTGCGCGGCTGTGCCGGGTGAGCGGCCTGGGCCATCACTGCCGCTGCGGTGAGCACTTGCACACAAGGTTGGCAGACGGCGACCACGTGGGTCTCCGGGCCGAGTGTCTCGATGAAGCGGATCAGATAGTCGACATAGTCGTCATAGCCGAACGTACCCGCCGAGAGCGGCACCTCGCGCGCATTGTGCCAGTCGGTGATGTAGACGTCATGGTCTTGCAGCAGCGTCGCCACGGTACTGCGCAGCAGGGTGGCGAAGTGGCCTGAGAGTGGCGCCACGACCAGCACCTTCGACTGCTGCAGGTCGGCATCCTTCCTGAAGTGCAGCAGCGTGCCGAAGGGCAGGGTCAGAGCCGCCGCTTCGGTGATGGGCACCTCGCGATTGCCGCTCACCACCCTGTCGATGCCATAGGGCGGCCGGTCATGGGTCAGCCCGGCGCGTGTCACCAGTTCGTAGCCCGCAGCGGCGGCGGACGCGCTCAAGGGTTGGCCGAGTATCGCCCGGCTGCCGAGTGCGACGATCGCGGCCTGCGCGAGCGTACGGGCCGGATTGATGAGGTCCGATTGGGCCTGATAGGCGAGATAGAGCATCCGTCAGCGACCCTGATAGAGCCTGCGGCAAGCGCGCAGGGTCATGTTGCATTGCAGCAATCGTGTTTCGCAAGCGCGTTTTCGATGTCGCATTCTCTGGAACATGTTTTGCTATGAACCTTGATCGAGCATGCGGAGGATGCCGCCGATGGCCGCCACCTTGACGATCAGCAGCAAGAATTATTCCTCCTGGTCGCTGCGAGGCTGGCTGCTCTGTCAGCTGGCCGGGCTCGAGGTCGAAGAGATCCTGCTGTCGGTGGATGATCCGTCAGCGCGGGCGGAGCTGTTGCTGCTCTCGCCGTCATTCCTGGTGCCTTGCCTCCGTCACGACGGCGTCGAGGTCTGGGATACGCTCGCGATCGCGGGCTATCTCGACGAGTTCAGGCCCGATGCCGGATTGCTACCGCGGGAAGTAACGGCGCGCGCTCATTGCCGTTCGATCTCGGGGGAGATGCATTCCGGCTTCGCCAATCTCCGTTCGGCCCTGCCGATGAACCTCAAGGCTCACTATCCGGGCTTCAAGGTCTGGACCGGCGCGCAGGCCGACATCGATCGCGTTACGGAGATCTGGCGTGACTGCCTTGGCCGCTATGGCGGGCCTTACCTGTTCGGCGGCGAACTGAGCATGGCCGACGCAATGTACGCACCGGTTTGCCTGCGTTTCCTGACCTATGACGTCGTGCTCGATCCGGTCAGCGAAGGCTATTGCCAGACGATCATGGCCTGGCCGGCGCTGCGTCGCTGGATCGAGGCCGCGAAGCTGGAACCGGAGGAGCTGGAGGAGCTCGATGCCGAGTTCTGAGCGCCCCTCTGCTCAGGCAGCCAGGGAGGTCTCGACGACGCGGTCGCGACCGCTGCGCTTGGCCCGGTAAAGCGCGTCGTCTGCCTGCTTCAGTAAACTCTGCGAGGAGCAGCCAGGGCCCGCCACGCCCCAGACCAGGCCGATGCTGACGGTGACCATCAGTGGGGCGCGGCCCTCGATTGGGACACGCAATTGGGCGCAGCCGTCGCGCAGCCGCTCGGCCAAGGCGAGCGCTGAGACTTGCGTCAGGCCGGGTGCCAGGATCGCGAATTCCTCGCCGCCGAGCCGCCCGAAGAGATCGTCGCGTCGCAGCAACGCCGAGATCTGCTCCGCCAGGCTCACCAGCACCTGGTCCCCGACCGCGTGACCATATTCGTCGTTGATCAGCTTGAAGCGGTCGACATCGAGCATCAATAGCGCCACCGGCCGGCCCGAACCGTGATTGTTCGCCAGAATGGCTTCGCTCCGCATCAGGAAGGCCCGGCGCGTCAGGATTCGGGTGAGCACGTCCTGATTGGCGGCAAGGTCGAGTTCCTCCAGCAGGCGCGCGCGGGCGGCATTGATCGCCGCCACCATGATTGGCCCGAGCGAGAAGAGCGCAACGCCGAAGCGATGCGAGGTCAGGGCGGTCGCATACTCGGCGGTGCCCGGGGTCAACGCCGCGAGCAGCACGGTGCTTTGCCAGAGGCCGAGCCCGAAGGTCAGCAGCGCGGTCGGAAAGATACCGTAATTCAGCGCGCACCAGAGGATCGCAGGGACCGGGATCGCGATCGCGCTCGAACCGCCGATCGCGGTGGCGACCAAGATCGAGGCGAGCAGCGCGATCGCCGGAAGGGCCGCCCTCGGCCGCCATGTGCTCGGCGCGGCAGCATCGCCGAGCCGTTTCATCAGCACGACGAATGGCGGCGCGGTCAGCACCATCGGCAGCACCACGAGATTGCTGGAGAACTCGCTGGTTAAGAAGAACTCGAAGGCCTGTATCGGCGACTGGCCGAAATAGGCGACGAGGCAGCCGCTGCCGACGATGGCGGCGGCGCTGGCCGCAGCGAAGGCGACCAGCAGCAAGAACAGCAGGGATTGCGGCCGTTCGAGCCGGCGATCCATGTCGGCGACACGCTGGAACAGCAAGTAGCCGACGGAGGCGTTGGTGAGGTTGCCCGCCGTCAGCCAGAGGGTCATGCCGAGGCCGCCGCCCATGGCGAAATCGGCGGCGAGATAACCAATCGCGGCGCCAATCCAGCCGAGCGGACCGGCCCAACCGGGATTGCGCACCATCACGCCCATCAGCAGGGCATTGGCTGGCCAGAATGTGGAGAGGAAGCCGAGCGGTCGGGTGAGGTGACCGAACAGTGCCGCAGCGAAGACGATGCTTGCCACCAGCGCCGCCGCACGCCAGGGCGGCAGGCGAGACAGTGCTGCCTGCTCCTGGTTGCGGCTATTCCTGGAAAAGACGTTGCGGGCAAGCTTCATTGCCGTCAGAGCAAAGCAGACAAAGGTGAAAGCAAGCTGAAATGGCGGGCGCAAAACTGCGCGGAGGCCCCGCTATTCGGCGCGCCGCATGCGCTCACGGCGGGGCCTGCATCACCATTCATGGGGCCATTCTGCATGGCCTTGGCGAGGTAAAACGGTTAAGACCGGCTCCTCTTTCGGTAAGGCACGAGGTTTTGCGATGAATGCTCCCTTCAAGAACCTGATCGCCGGCGAATGGGCCGGCTCGCAGAACGCTTCGCGCAACATCAACCCCTCCAACACCAACGACGTCGTCGGCGAGTACTCGCAGGGCTCGGTCGAGGACCTGAACAATGCCGTGGCCGCCGCCAAGGCCGCTTTCCCGGCCTGGAGCCGCACCACCCCGCAAGAGCGCTACGAGATCTTGAAGAAGGCCTCGGACGAGATCCTCGCCCGTAAGGAGGAGCTCGGAAAGCTGCTCTCGCGCGAGGAGGGCAAGACCCTGCCGGAAGGCATCGGCGAGGCGACCCGCGCCGGCCAGATCTTCGCCTTCTTCGCCGGCGAGTGCCTGCGTCTGAACGGCGAGAGCATCCCCTCCGTGCGTCCTGGCGTTGGTGTCGAGGTCACCCGCGAGCCGGTCGGCATCGTCGGCATGATCACGCCCTGGAATTTCCCGATCGCGATCCCGGCCTGGAAGATCGCCCCTGCGCTCGCCTACGGCAATTGCGTCGTGATCAAGCCGGCCGACCTGGTGCCCGGCTCGGCCTGGGCGCTGGTCGACATCATCCAGCGCGCCGGCCTGCCCAAGGGCGTGCTCAACCTGGTGATGGGCCGCGGCTCGGTCGTCGGCCAGGCGCTGCTCGAGCACAAGGATGTGCACGCGATCTCCTTCACCGGCTCGGTCTCGACCGGCCGCAAGGTCGCGGCCGCCTGCATCGCCGGGAACCCGATGAAGAAGGTCCAGCTCGAGATGGGCGGCAAGAATCCGCTGGTCGTGCTCGACGACGCCGACCTCAAGGTCGCCGTGGAATGCGCGGTGCAGGGCGCCTTCTTCTCTACCGGCCAGCGCTGCACGGCCTCCTCGCGCCTGATCGTTCAGGCCGGCATCCATGACCGCTTCGTCGAGGCGGCGATCGAGCGGCTGAAGGGCATCACCGTCGACGATGCGCTGAAGGCCGGCACCACGATCGGCCCGGTCGTCGACCAGAGTCAGCTCGACCAGAACCTGAAATACATCCAGATCGCCCGCGACGAGGGCGGCAAGCTGGCCTGGGGCGGTGAACTCCTCAACCGCGAGAACCCCGGCTTCTATCTGCAGCCGGCGCTGTTCACCGAGACCACCAACGCCATGCGCATCTCGCGCGAGGAGGTCTTCGGCCCGGTCGCCAATGTCGTCCGCGTCAAGGATTACGAGGAGGCGCTCGCCGTCGCCAACGACACCGAGTTCGGCCTGTCCTCGGGCATCTGCACGACCTCGCTGAAGCACGCGACGCACTTCAAGCGCAACGCCGAGGCAGGCATGGTGATGGTCAACCTCGCCACGGCTGGTGTCGACTACCACGTGCCCTTCGGCGGCCGGAAGGGCTCAAGCTATGGCCCGCGCGAGCAGGGCGCCTATGCCCGCGAGTTCTACACCACGGTGAAGACCTCCTACACGCTCGCCTGAGCCGGGCTTTCAGGCAGGAAGCGGGGCCGCGCCGCGAGGCGCGGCCCTTTTTTGTGTCCAAGCACGGGAAAGCATTCGATCTGACCTGACCGAAGGAAAGACACGAATTTCACCGGTGCCGGTCGCAGCTGATTAAGGCAGTCGAGAGAGTTTACGGCCTCTGCTACGGCTGATTACGCAAAGATGCTTGCATTGACCTCCTCGCTCGCGTCAGTATGCAACCATAGCGGGCGAGGAGGGGGTGATGGCGGCTATCGAGCTGACGCCCGACCTGTTACGGCGGCTTGCGCGGCGCAACAATTTTGCCGTGCCCGATACCGGCATGGTCTTCGTCTGCATTCGTGGCGGGACGCCGGCTGATCTCGCCGACAACGATTTCGCGCCCAGTCGAACGATCCGCGAGATCGGTCTCGACTACGAGCACATGCGGTGCACTTTCGTGCAGTGGAGGCTCGATGACGGCACGCTGGCGCTCTTTGCAGGTTCGACCGTGCCGAACCGTAAATCGATCGATGCCGCCCTGGCTGGCAAGACCAAGGCCAATCAGGTCATCCCCGGCTGCTTCCGCTATGTCCGCGGACGCCACAAAGGCAGCTCGCCCAGTGGGCATGACGCGTTCCGCCAGAACATCTTCCTGCCGGTGCAGCGAACCCGCGACGATGGCGATTTCGACCTTGCCGACGCGATTGATTTCGCCCGCAGCGCCAAAGCGGAGGAGTTCGTCTGGGACAATATCCATGCCGCCTACAATGACGACGCCGCCAAGCCGGGCTATTCGAGCGAGGGTTGCCTCGTGGTTTGCGGCTTCCCGTCGACCACCAGCGGCAAATTCACCGAGCGCGGGCCATGGAAGGCCTTTCGCCGCAATGCCTACGACCAGACGGGTGGTCAGCAGGAATTCACCTGCATGCTGTTCGAGGCGGACGAGGTCGCCCGCGTCGCAAGCGGCAAGGATGGCGAGCTGATCCAGCTCGTTCGGTATGGCTCGCGCGGGGCTCTGGTCGGTCAAGTCCAGGCGGCTCTGGTCAAGGCCGGCTTCGAGATCGGCACGCCTGACGACAAGTTCGGCCGGAACACGCTGATCGCGCTTTACGAGTTCCAGAAGCGGTTGTTCGATCAGCTGGGCGCCGATTGCGTCGTCGGCCCGGAGACCGCGAAGGCGCTCGGCATCGAGATGCCGACATTAGCGGGCGGACCCGCGCCCGGCATCACCATCCGGCCGCAACCGTTGCTGAGCGACGTCATCGTCGTCAGGCCGACGGGGATCGACCTTGCCAACATTCCCGAGCGCTTTTCCATCGAGGTGATCAGGGCCGCCCAGGCCTCGCAGCGGAAATGGGGCGTGCCGGCCTCGATCACCCTGGCGCAATGGGCGCTGGAGAGCGCTTATGGCAAGCGCATGCCGATGGGGTCGAACAACCCGTTCGGGATCAAGGCGCTTCCCGGCCAGAAGAGCGTTGCCGCGATGACTAAGGAGGAGATCGGCGGCAGGCTGGTCTCGAAGCAGCAGCCATTCCGCGTCTTCGACAGTCTCGACGAGGCTTTCATCAAGCACGCCGAGCTGCTCGGCACAAGCAAGCATTACGTCAAGGCGCGCATGTTCGGCGACGATCCCGACGCTTTTGCGGATGCGTTGACCGGCATCTATGCGACCGACTCGCTATACGGTCAAAAGCTCAAGTCGATCATGCGCAAGAACGATCTCTACCGCTTCGACCTGGACGGGGCTGGCCCGGCGGGCACGGAGGAGCCGATCATCGTCTTCCGCGAGAGCGTTGCGAGCGAGTTCCTCCAGATTGGGATGAGCGGCAAGCGTGTCACCGAACTGCAGAACGAGCTGGTGCGGCTCGGCTACGGCGTCGGCGACGTCGACGGTAAGTTCGGCACCTTGACCCGTGGTGCCCTGCTGGAGTTTCAGGCCGACAACGACGTGCCGGCGACCGGCATCGTCGATGCGCCGACGCAACGGGCTTTCGAGATGCCGGTCGAGCGTCCGCTCGCGCCGGCCCGCACCGAGGCGACGGAGCAGGATCTGGCCGCCCGCGGCTCGCGCATCATCAAGGATGCGGGCATGGGCCGGATCGCGAGCTGGATCACGGCTGCCTTCGGCGCCCTCGGCATCGGCAACAGCGCGGTCGTCAACGCGGTTGGCACGACCGGCACCGGCGGCCAAGCCGGCAATGCGCTGTTGCCCTTCCTCGTCGACGTGCAACGCCTGAGCGAGGCCGGCCGGGCGACGACGGCTGAACTCGCAAGGCTGGCCGGAGAGGCCAAGACACTGCGCGAGGGCCTCGGCAGCGGGCTCTCGCCGGAAGCGGTGCAAACGGTGCAGCAGATTCGGGGCCTGCTCCCGCAGGAGTTCGTGGCGCGGTTCCCGGAGTTGCGGCAGTTCCTAGACGCGGTCAACGGCGCTGCGGTGGCCAAGCCCGCCGCCTCCAACGTCTTCGAGTTGCTGGCCGGCAATCTGCCGGCCGGCGGCGCGCTGCATAGCGTCGTCCAGGTGCTCGGCACGGTCGGCTCCAGCATGATCCCCGGCTTCGGCGGCTCGGTGGCAGTGCTGGGCCTCGGTCTGCTGGGCCGGCATCTTGCCAACCGTATCGCCGCGGCGAGGCTCGATGACCATCGGACCGGGATGAACATCGCTCGCTGACGAGGGACCCTCTCCGGCGCGGCCCGTCGCTCTGGTGCTCCAGTTCAGCCGAACAGAGCCTGCTCCAGCGTGGCGATGCTCGGCAGCAGCAGATGGCTGAGGGGACGCAGAACCTCGGCGCTGCCGGCGCCGGTCAGCACGGCGATGCGATAGCCTGCGCCTGCCGCAGCGGCCATATGCATGTCGTGGGTGGAATCGCCGACGACGGCGACCGCCTCCGGCGAGAGCCGGGTCGCGGCGCAGAAGCCGTCGACCATGCCGCGCTCCGGCTTTGGGCCATGGCCGGAATCATAGCCGCACAGGAACGCCAGATGCGGTTCCAGGCCGAAGCGCTCGGCGGTCGCTGCGACTGCCGCTTCGCTGTCGCTGGAGGCGATGCCGAGGGCCAGCCCCCGGTCGCTGAGGCTGGCGAACAGGACGGCGAGATCGCAGACCGGCACGGCGGCGACGACCGCGGATTGGAACAAGATATCGAGCTGCTCCGTCAACTCCGCAGCATCGAACTGCGCACCCGCTTCCGCCCAGGCCTGGGCGACGTCCTCGGTATTGCCCGATGCGAGCAGCCCGTCGGAGACGGCGTAGCCGGTTGTGGGATCGACCCCCGCAACCGTCAGCAGCCGCGCCGCCAGCTCGGCATCGCCGCGAGCGGCGAGCCGGCCGGCGCCGAGATTGGTCGGCGCCCAGCTCGCCTGGTAGTCGATCAGCGTGCCGTCCTTGTCGAACAGGATGCCGCTTATGGCTGGCCGGGTCATCACGTCACCGGAATCACGTCGACCTTGACGTCGAGCTTCTGGTTGCCCGGCCCGACCAGCACGCCGTCGAGCGGCGAGACATCGGCATAGTCGCGCCCCGTGGCGGTCACGATATGGTCGTCGGCGACGACGAGGTCATTGGTCGGGTCGAGCCCGATCCAGCCGGTTTCCGGCCCGCACCAGAGCATGATCCACGCATGTGTCGCATCGGCGCCCTCGAGCCGTGGCTGGCCCGCTGGCGGGATGGTGCGCAGGTAGCCGCTGACATAGGCGGCCGGCAGGCCGAGGCCCCGCAAGCCCGCGATCATGATGTGGGCGAAGTCCTGGCAGACGCCGTGGCGCGCAGCGAAGGCCTCACGGATCGGGGTCGAGACCTCGGTCGCCTCGGGATCGTAGACGAACTCCTTGCGGATGCGGGCCATCAGCTCGCTCGCCGCCTCGAAGACCGGCCGCTTCGCTGCAAAGCTCATGCGGGCATAGCCGGTGATTTCCGAAACAGTCGGTGCGAGGCGGCTGGGATAGAGATACTGGGCCGGGGAATCCGCGGCGAGGCTCTGCGCCTGCAATGCGAGCTCGGCAACCTCCTCCCAGCCGCGCGTCAGGGCCGGGAAGGGCGCCGCCGCCCGGGTCACTTCGACCCGCGAGGTCATCTCGATCCTGAGTTCGCGATGCGGCTTGGCGATGGTCAGGGTCGTCGTGCGGTTGCCGAAGAAGCAGACGCCGTCCCGGCGCTCTGCGCCGCGCGGCGTCACGGAGAGCTGGCTGGTCAGCACCTGCTGACCGACGCCGTCGCGCGGCAGCACGCGCAGGATGCAGCGCGCGAGCGGGACCGGCCGGCTGTAGCTGTAGGCCGTGAGATGGCGAATGTCGTAGATCACACGCTGTCCACTATGCCAAACGCGTCATCCGCGATCGTTCCGGCCTCGAATTCTGCAGGAAGTAGCGCTCGGCCACTGCGTTGGAGAGTCCCATCAGCAACTGCTCGAAATAGAGGATGCCGGTGCGGTCGAGGCGGCTCGCCTCGGCTGTGCGGCATTCGGCGGCGAGCTTTAGCGCGAGCCGGCGCGGCTCCTCCAACATGCCGTCGTCGTTGAGCGAAGGCAGCGCCGCGATCTCGGCGTCGAGGCGCTCGATCTGGAAAGCCACGGAGCGCGGATTGTAGGGGTCGAGCATGACGAGGTCGAGAACTGGCTGCAGCGCCGCGCCGAGCATGTAGCGCGAGCGATAGGTGATCTGCGAATCCGTCAGGTCGAGCAGCGCGTCGAGGCTGTTGCCCGGCGCGTCGTTCTCGACGAAATGGCGAGCGAAGCGGCAGGTGGTGACGCCGCGTTCGATCCGCCGGCCGATGTCGAGGAAGCGCCAGCCGGCGCCGCGCACCATGTTCTCCTGCGACAGGCCTGAGAAGGCGGCGAGCGATTTTAGGCCCGTGTCGGCGATCTCGAAGGCTTCGCCCTCGCTGGTCGGCTTGCCAGGGTCGGCGAGCTGGCGCTGCAGGTCGCCGAACAGCCGCCAGGCGTCGACCGACAGCCGCTCCCGGATGACCGAGGCGGTACGCCTGGCTTCGCGGACGGAGGCGACAGCCGAGCCGTATTGGTCGAGATCGTGCAGGGCGGTACGCGCCTGCGCCGCGACGGAGCGGGCCTTGGACGCCGTCGGCGCCGCGCCCCAGGCGACCAGCAGATTGGCGAGTCGCTTGATCGTCTCGGCATGGCCCGGCGCCTGGTCGTCCGCATTGATCAGGCGCCCGAGCAGGGCGCGCACCAGCCGCAGCGTCGCCTCGCTGCGCTCGAGATAGCGCCCGAGCCAGAACAGGTTGTCGGCGGCGCGGCTCGGCAGGATGCCAACGATGCGGCGGATCGCGATCCGGTCCGGGCTCGGCAGCAGCGTGACCTGCTCGACCGGCTGGTCGGAGGTGATCCAGACGTCGCTGGAGCGCACGCCCGAGCGCATCGTCACGGCGCGCGCATCGCCCTCTTCGGAGATGCGGCAGAAGCCGCCGGGCATCACCTGCCAGCCATCGGGCGTCGCGGCGGCGAAGACGCGCAGCGTCATCGGCCGGGGCTCCAGCCGCCCGCCCTGCATCACCGGCATGGTCGAGAGGCCGACCACCTCCTGCCCAACATAGTCGAGGCCGCGCTCGGCGATGCGGGCGCGCAAAGCCTCGCGCTCGGCCTTGCCGAGATCGGCGACCAATACGGTGCCGCCATCAAGCCCGTCGCCGGGCGCGCGGAACGCGGCGGAGACGCTCATCTCGTCGAGCCGGTCGAGCACGATGCCGCGTTCGCGCGACTGGCCGCACCACCAGGTGGCGATGTTCGGCAGGATCGGCTCCTCGCCGAGCACCTCCCGCGCCAGCCGCGGCATGAAGCCCATCAGCGCCCGTGCCTCGACCACCCCGGAGCCGAGCCCGTTGGCGACGACGACATTCTCGGCCCGTACCGCCTCGACCAGGCCCGGCACGCCGAGCGCAGAGCGGGCGTTGAGCTCCAGCGGGTCGGCGAAGTCGCCATCGATGCGCCGCCAGATGACATCGGCGCGCTTGAAGCCGGCGATGGTGCGCACATGCACCAGCCCGTCGCGCATGACGAGGTCGCCGCCCTCGACAAGGAGGAAGCCGAGATAACGGGCGAGGTAGGCCTGCTCGAAATAGCTCTCATGCATCTGGCCCGGCGTCAGCAGGCAGATGCGCGGCTCGACCCGCCTGGCGCGCGAGACGAGGCCGGCGCGGAAGCCCTGGAAGAAGCCGGCGAGCCGCTCGACATTCATCGTCCGGAACAGGTCCGGGAAGGCGCGGCCGAGAGCAAGCCGATTCTCCAGTGCATAGCCCGCCCCGGAAGGCGCCTGGGTGCGGTCATTCAGCACCCACCAGCGCCCGTCAGGTCCGCGGCCGAGATCGGCGGCATAGATCTGGAGCTGCCCGGCGCCGGCCGTGCTTTGCACGGGCCTGAGATAATCGGGGCTGCCGGTGATGGCGGCGGCCGGCAGCGCGCCCTCTGCGATCAGCCGGCCGGGGCCATAGATGTCGCCAAGCACGGCGTCCAGCAGTTGCGCACGCTGCGCGACGCCGGCGGCAATGACCTGCCATTCCTGCCCGGTGAGCACGAGCGGAGCGTGATTGAGCGGCCAGGAGCGCTCGCCGGCGAGCGGGTCGCTCTCGTCGAGATCGCCATGGACGCGGTAGGAGACGCCGGTGTCGCGCACATGCCGGTCCGCGAGACCGAAGCGGCGCTGCAACTCGTCGCCGGAGAGCGCCGACCATTCCGCCAGAAACGGCTCCCAATGCGGCCGGATCGAGCCGTCAGGCGCCATCAGCTCGTCATAGGCGCCGGGCAGCGGCCGATAGCCTGCGAGCAGGGCGTTGCGGCGCTCGTTGCGCGTCCGCGTCGAACTCGATCGGCGCTGCAGAGCCATCCTTGACCTCAAACCCCGAGCGGGCGGCGTAGGTCGAGGGTCATCGGGAATTCCAGACTACGCTCTTCTGCGGGAATCGCCAGCGCCCCCGGACTATGACCGATCGCCTCGAAGCGGGCCAGCCTCCTGGCTTCCGCCTCGTAGGAATTCACAGGCGGTGTCTCGTAATTGCGACCGCCGGGATGGGCGACATGGTAGACGCAACCGCCGAGCGAGCGGCCGGCCCATATATCGACGATGTCGAAGGTCAGCGGCGCATGTACCGGGATCGTGGGGTGCAGCCCAGAGGCCGGCTGCCAGGCCTTGAAGCGCAGCCCGGCGATGCTGGTGCCGGCGGCGATCTCGGTCATCGGCAGTGCCCGGCCATTGCAGGTGATCACATGCCGGCCGGGCGTCAGCCCGCTCGCCTTGACCTGCAGCCGCTCGACTGAGGAATCGACATAGCGGACGGTGCCGCCGATCGCGCCCTCCTCGCCCATGACGTGCCAGGGCTCGAGCGCCTGTCGCAACTCCAGCTCGACGCCGCCCTGGTTGACCCTGCCGAAGAACGGGAAGCGGAACTCGTGCTGCGCCGCGAACCAGGCGGGATCGAAGCGGTAGCCGGCCCGCTCCAGATCGGCGAGCACGTCGCGGAAATCCTGCCAGACGAGCTCCGGCAGCATGAAACGGTCATGCAGGCTGGTGCCCCAGCGCACGAGCTTGCCTGTCTGCGGCTGGCGCCAGAACCAGGCGATCAGTGCCCGGATCAGGAGCTGCTGCGCCAGCGACATCCGCGCATCCGGCGGCATCTCGAACGAGCGGAACTCGATCAGCCCGAGCCGGCCGGTCGGCCCATCCGGCGAATAGAGCTTGTCGATGCAGATCTCGGTGCGGTGGGTATTGCCGGAGACGTCGATCAGGAGGTTGCGGTAGAGCCGATCGACCAGCCAGAGCGGGATCGCCGGCTCATATGGGCCGGGTGTCTGCGCCAGCGCGATCTCAAGCTCGTAGAGCTGGTCGTGGCGGGCCTCGTCGATGCGCGGCGCCTGGCTGGTCGGGCCGATGAACAGGCCGGAAAACAGATACGACAATGACGGGTGGCGCTGCCAGTAGAGCACGATGCTCTTGAGCAGGTCCGGCCGGCGCAGGAACGGGCTGTCGGCCGGCGTCACCCCGCCGAGCACGACGTGGTTGCCGCCGCCAGTGCCGGTATGGCGGCCGTCTACCATGAACTTCTCGGCGCAGAGCCGGGATTGCCGCGCTTCCTCATAGACGCCGCGCGTAATTGCGACGGCCTCCGCCCAATTCTTCGCCGGGTGGATGTTGACCTCGATCACGCCGGGATCTGGCGTCACCTTGATGACGTTGAGGCGCGGGTCGTGTGGCGGCGAGTAGCCCTCGATATGCACGGGCTGGCCCGTCTCTTCCGCAGTCGCCTCGATGCTGGCGATCAGGTCGAGATAGTCCTCCAGCCGCTCGACCGGCGGCAGGAAGACACAGAGGACACCGTCGCGCACCTCGATGCTGAGCGCGGTGCGCACCGACTCGGCGCCGAGCTCCTGCTCGACGATGTCCTGGCGCGCGGCCTGTGGTGCGCTGCTGCCGGCCGGGCGCGTCGGCTGGACGGGACCCTCGAAGACGGGCGGTGGATCGGCGGCGCGCGGCGCGCCTGGCGAGCCGGTCGTGGCGGGTGGCAGCGGCCCGCGCGGTTCCAGCGGATCCTGCGGGTGGATATGCGGATAGGCCTTTTCCGGAAGATGCGGCAGCGATCCGAGCGGCAGCCGGAAGCCGACCGGTGAATCGCCCGGCACCAGGAAGAGCTTGCCGCGCCGGAGCTTCCATTTCTCCGAGCGCCAGCGCCGGTCCTCCCCCGCCGCCTGCCAGCGTTGCACCGGGATGACATAGCCGCTCGGCTTGCCGAGCCCGCGCTCGAAGACGCGCACCATGCGGGCGCGCTCCTCAGGGTCGGAGAGCTTCGGGTCGAGCGGGTCGACATTCTCGGGCAGCTGGCCTTCCTTCACCAGCCAGTGCCCAGTGTCCTCATAGGCCGGCAGCACATAGTCGGCGCCGAGGCCCAGCCGCTCGGACAGGCCGGCAGCGAGCGTCTCGACCGCAGCCGAGGTCGGCACCACCTCATGCTCGCGGTCGCCGCCGGTCTTGGCGCCCGGCTCCCGCGCGATCAGTGCCGCATTGCGCCAGATCGGCTCGCCATCCTCGCGCCAGTAGAGCGCGAAGGCCCAGCGCGGCAGGCTCTCGCCCGGATACCATTTGCCCTGGCCATAATGCAGCATGCCGCCCGGCGCGAAGCGCTCGCGCAGGCGCCGGATCAAGACGTCGGCGCGCTCGCGCTTGGTCGGCCCGACGGCGGCGGTGTTCCATTCCTCGCCGGTCTGGTCGTCGATCGAGACGAAGGTCGGCTCGCCGCCCATGGTGAGGCGGACATCCTGCGTCTGGAGGTCCATCTCGACCTGCTCGCCGAGCGCGTCGAGCTCGGTCCAGGATGCGTCCGAGAAGGGGAGGGTGATGCGCGGCACCTCATGCACGCGCGTGACGCTCATGTCGAAGGCGAACTGCGTCTCTGCATAGCTCGCGACGCCGCTGACGGGGGCGGCCGAGCGGTAATGCGGCGTCGCTGCCAGCGGCAGATGGCCCTCGCCGGTGAGCAGGCCCGAGGTCGGGTCCATCCCGATCCAGCCGGCGCCGGGAAGATAGACCTCGGCCCAGGCGTGCAGGTCGGTGAAGTCCTTGTCGGTACCGCGCGGCCCTTCCAGCGGATCGATGTCCGCCTTCATCTGGATCAGGTAGCCGGAGACGAAGCGGGCGGCGAGGCCGAGATGGCGCAGGATCTGGACGAGCAGCCAGGAGGTGTCGCGGCAGGAACCGGATTTGAGCTGCAGCGTCTGCTCGGGCTCCTGCACGCCCGGCTCCATCCGGATGCCATAGGCGATCATCTGCTGGAGCCGTGCATTGAGGTCGACGATGAAGTTGACGGTGTTCGTCTTGTCGCGCGGGATCGTCGCCAGGAATGCGGCGAGCAGCGGGCCGGCTTCCTCCTTGACCAGATAGGGCGCGAGTTCGTCGCTCAGCTCCTCCGGATAGGCGAAGGGGAACTCCTCGGCTTCGCTGGCGACGAAGAAGTCGAACGGGTTGATGATCGAGAGCTCGGTGACGAGGTCGACCTCGATGCGGAACTCGGTGACCGGCTCCGGGAAGACATAGCGCGCCAGCCAGTTGCCGTTCGGGTCCTGTTGCCAGTTCACGAAATGCTCTGCCGGCGTGACCTTGAGCGAATAGCTCTTCACCGCCGAGCGGCAATGCGGCGCCGGCCTCAGGCGGATGATCTGCGGCCCGAGCGTGACCGGACGGTCGTAACGATAATGGGTCAGGTGATGCAGTGCGGCGATGATGGCCAAGAGCTCAAACCCTGCTGTGCCACGGTCCGGCCGGGCTGGCCGCTACCGTTACGATAACGGCAGGGAGAAGCGGGGCAAGCCTGTTCCTGCGCAGGAATGCGCCGGCAATTCAGGCTGTTGCGCAACAAGCGTGCATGCTGCGCGCAATCCCTCGAACTCTGCTCCGCCCCCGCTGGACATCGGCCACGATCTGGCCACAGAGTGCGCGCCAACGGGCGCCCGGGAGTGCCCGCAGACAGCACAATGGGGATTTCCATGCGTCATGTAGCGAAACTGATGGCGGCTTCCGCTTTCGCCGCTTTGCTGGCGACGACCGCCCAGGCCCAGACGCCCAAAGACACGATCGTCATGGCCAAGCAGATCGACGACATCATCACGCTCGATCCGGCCGAGGCCTTCGAATTTTCGGGCGTCGAGGTCGTCACCAATCTCTATGACAAGCTGATCGGGGTCGATCTCGCCAAGAACAATGCGCTCGTTGGCGAACTCGCCGAGAGCTGGACGGTCAGCCCCGACAACCTGACCTACACCTTCAAGCTCCGGCCGGGCGTCAAGTTCCACTCGGGCAATCCGCTCACCGCCGCCGACGTGGTCTATTCCTTCCAGCGCGCCGTGACGCTGAACAAGTCGCCGGGCTTCATCCTCACCCAGTTCGGCCTGAACAAGGACACGGTGCTCGACAAGGTCAAGGCGGCTGATGACAACACCGTCGTCATCACCGTCTCCAAGCCGTTCGCGCCGAGCTTCTTCCTGAACTGCCTGACCTCGGGCGTCGCCTCGATCGTCGATTCCAAGCTGGTCAAGGCCAATGAGAAGGACGGCGACTGGGGCAATGGCTGGCTCAAGCTCGCCTCGGCCGGCTCCGGCGCCTACAAGGTCCGCGCCTACCGCCCGAACGAGCAATATGCGCTCGACGCCAATGAGGGCTGGTACAAGGGCGCGCCCAAGACCAAGCGCATCATCGTCCGCCATGTCGCCGAGCCGGCTTCGCAGCGCCTGCTGCTGGAGAAGGGCGACATCGACGTCGCCCGCAACCTCTCCAAGGACCAGCTTGCCGCGGTCAAGAGCAACGCCAACGTCAAGATCATCCAGGGCGACAAGGGCTACATCCTCTATCTCGGCCTGAACCAGAAGAATCCGAACCTCGCCAAGCCCGAGGTCCGCGAAGCCCTGAAATGGCTGGTCGACTACGACGCGATCGAGAAGAACATCGTCGAGGGCACCTATAAGGGCCACGAGTCCTTCCTGCCCAAGGGCTTCCTCGGCGCGATCGACGACAGGCCCTACAAGCTCGACGTCGCCAAGGCCAAGGAGCTGCTCGCCAAGGCCGGCCTGCCCAACGGCTTCACCGTCACCATTGACACCCGCTCGGTCAATCCGATCACCGACATCACTCAGGCGATCCAGTCGACCTGGGCCCAGGCCGGGATCAAGCTCGAAATCCTTCCCGGTGACGGCAAGCAGACGCTGACCAAATACCGCGCCCGCACCCACGACATCTATATCGGCCAGTGGGGCCCGGACTATCTCGACCCGCACACCAATGCCGAGACCTTCGCCATCAACGAGGACAATGGCGAGGATGCCAAGTCGAAGACGCTGGCCTGGCGCAATGCCTGGGACATCCCGGACATGACCAAGGTCACCCAGGCCAACGTGCTGGAGAGCGATGCGAGCAAGCGCGCCGCTGTCTATGGCGAGCTGCAGCGTGACCACCAGAAGGTCTCGCCCTTCGTCATCATGTTCCAGCAGATCGAGGTCTCGGCGCAGCGCAAGGGCGTCGACAACTGGGTGATCGGACCGAGCTCCGACACCAATTTCTACGCTCCGATCACCAAGAACTGAGGCTCCCGCCAGCGGAACCCGCCGTAGCCCCTCACCAGGCTGCGGCGGGTTCTTGCTTTACCGCCCTATGCGGGCCGGCGATGCCCCCAAGAACAAGAAAGGACGGAGCCGACGATGGTCGCCATCAGCGCACCGACCCCACCCGCCCCGCCGCGCGCCAAGGGCCGCGCCGCCCGCTGGGCCAAGATTCTCGGCCGCGAGCTGACCACGGTCGCGATCACCATCTTCGGCCTGCTGCTGGTCACCTTCCTGATCGCGCGCGTCATGCCGATCGACCCGGTGCTCGCCGTGGTCGGCGATCGCGCTCCGGCCGACGTCTACGATAAGGCGCGCCTCGCGCTAGGCCTCGACAAGCCATACTGGCAGCAATTCGCCACCTATATCGGCAAGGTCTTCACCGGCGATCTCGGCACCTCTGTGCTGACCGCCCAGAAGGTCACCGACGACATCAAGACCGTCTTCCCGGCGACACTGGAGCTGGCGACGCTCGGCACGCTGATCGGCGTCGCGCTCGGCGTCCCGCTCGGCATCCTCGCTGCCGTCAACCAGGGCCGCTGGATCGACCAGATCGCCCGCGTCATCGGCCTGATCGGCTATTCCATCCCCGTCTTCTGGCTCGGCCTGATGGGGCTGCTGCTGTTCTACGCCAAGCTGGGCTGGGTTGCCGGTCCCGGCCGCCTCTCGGTCGCCTATCAGGATTTCGTCACGCCGGTGACCGGCCTCGTCATGCTCGATGCCGCCATGCAGGGCGAATGGGATGCGGTCGTCGACGCCTTCTGGCACCTGATCCTGCCGGCTTCCGTGCTCGGCCTGCTCTCGGTCGCCTATATCAGCCGCATGACCCGCAGCTTCATGATCACCGAGCTGCAGCAGCAATATGTCGTCGCGGCGCGGGTGAAGGGGCTGTCCGAATGGCGCGTCGTCTGCGGCCATGCGCTCGGCAACGCCTTCGTGCCGCTCGTGACCGTGATCGCGCTCTCCTACATGCACCTGCTCGAGGGCTCGGTGCTGACCGAGACGATCTTCGCCTGGCCGGGCCTCGGCCGCTACATCACCAATGCGCTGCTCAACGCCGACATGAACGCGGTGCTCGGCGGCACGCTGGTGGTCGGCGCCGTCTTCATCGCGGTCAATCTGTTCTCCGACATCCTCGGCCGGCTGGCCGATCCGCGGGCCCGCTGAGGAGGATGGTCATGAGCGATCAAACCGCCGCCTCCATCACCTGGCATTCCTGGCTGACCACGACGTCGCCGGAATCGCGTCGGCAGGCCAGGCTCGGTCAGTTCTATCGGCAATGGCTCGCCTTCAAGAAGAATCCGGCCGCCGTGGTCGGGTTGGCGATCGTGGTGTCGTTGTTGCTGATCGCGGCCTTCGCGCCGCTGGTCGCGCAGCACGATCCGTTGGCGCAGGCGCTCGATCAGCGCCTGCTGGCGCCGTCGGCCAAGCACTGGTTCGGCACCGACGCGCTCGGCCGCGACATCTTCAGCCGCGTCGTCTACGGCGCCCGCGTCACGCTGGTGATCGTCATGCTCGTCGTCATCACGGTCGGGCCTGTCGGCCTGCTGATCGGCTGCGCCGCCGGCTATTTCGGCGGCTGGGTCGACACGGTGCTGATGCGCATTACCGATGTCTTCCTCGCCTTTCCCCGTCTCGTGCTGGCACTCGCCTTCGTCGCGGCGCTGGGGCCGGGGCTGGAGAACGCGGTCATCGCCATCGCCGTCACCGCTTGGCCGCCCTATGCCCGCGTTGCCCGCGCCGAAACGATGATCATCCGCAATGCCGACTATATCTCGGCGATGCGCCTGCAGGGCGCGAGCCAGATGCGGATCGTACTGAAGCATGTCGTGCCGATGTGCATGCCCTCGCTGATCGTGCGCACCACGTTCGACATGGCCGGGATCATCATCACGGCCGCCGGGCTTGGCTTCCTCGGCCTCGGCGCCCAGCCGCCGATCCCGGAATGGGGCGCGATGATCTCGACCGGCCGCGAGCAGATCTTCGACCAGTGGTGGGTCGCGACCTTCCCCGGCATCGCCATCTGCGTCGTCGCGCTCGGCTTCAACCTGCTCGGCGACGGGCTGCGCGACGTGCTGGATGCGAGGTGAGCACCATGACCGATGCACCTCTGCTGGCGCTCGACGATCTGCGCGTCGATTTCCATACCCCGACCGGCATCGTCAACGCGGTGCGCGGCCTCTCCTTCACGCTTGGCCGCGAGCGGCTTGGCATCGTCGGCGAATCCGGCTCCGGCAAGTCGATGACCGGCCGCGCCATCCTCGACCTGATCCCGCATCCCGGCGTGGTCACGGCGAAGCGCATGGAGTTCCGCGGCAAGGACCTGACGGCGATGGACAAGGCGAGCCGCCGCAAACTGCGCGGCCGCCACATCTCCATGGTGATGCAGGATCCGAAATTCTCGCTGAACCCGGTCCAGACTGTCGGCGACCAGATCGCCGAGGCCTATCGCGTCCACCACAAGGCGAGCGCGCGCGAGGCCAAGGAACGCAGCCTCTCAATGCTGGAGGCCGTGCAGATCCGCGAGCCGGCCCGTGTCTACGACCTCTACCCGCACGAGGTCTCCGGCGGTATGGGCCAGCGCGTGATGATCGCGATGATGCTGATCGCCGAGCCGGAGATCCTGATCGCCGACGAGCCGACCTCGGCGCTCGACGTCACCGTGCAATTGCAGGTGCTGAAGATCCTCGACGATCTCGTCACCAGCCGCGGCATGGGGCTGATCTTCATCAGCCACGATCTGCATCTGGTTAAGTCGTTCTGCGACCGCGTCATCGTCATGTATGGCGGCAAGGCGATGGAGACGCTGCCGGCGAGCGAGCTCGACAAAGCACAGCATCCCTACACGCGTGGCCTGCTCGGCTGCCTGCCCGATCTCGACCATCCGCGCGAGAAGCTCGCCACCCTCAACCGCGACCCGGCATGGCTGGCATGAGCACGAACTCCGCGATCAACGTCGACAAGCTCAACGTCTCCTTCGGCGACTCGCATGTCGTGAAGGACCTCTCCTTCGCGGTCGAGCCGGGCGAGAGCTACGGCATCGTCGGCGAATCCGGCTCGGGCAAGTCGACCGTGCTGCGCGTCCTAGCAGGCCTCAATCGCGACTGGAGCGGCGAGGTCGACATCCTCGGCAAGCGCCAGCCCAAGATCCGCGACAAGGCCTTCTATCGCGCCGTCCAGATGGTCTTTCAGGACCCGTTCGGCTCGCTGCACCCGAAGAAGACCGTCGACGACACCTTGGCCGAACCGCTCGCCATTCACGGCATCAGCAACGCCGAGGCGAAGATCAGCCGCGCCATGCAGGATGTCGGCCTGCCGACCTCCTTCCGCTTCCGCTATCCGCATCAGCTTTCCGGCGGCCAGCGCCAGCGCGTCGCCATTGCCCGCGCGCTCGTACTGGAGCCGACGATCGTGCTGCTCGACGAGCCGACTTCGGCACTCGACGTCTCGATCCAGGCCGAGGTGCTGAACCTGCTGCAGGCGCTGCGCCATGAGCGCAAGCTGACCTATATCCTGGTCAGCCACGACCTCGCCGTGGTCGGCCATATGTGCGAACGGCTCCTCGTCATGCAGTTCGGCCGCGGCGTCGAGGAGATGGCGGCCGCGACGCTCGCCGCACGGGCCCCGCAGACGGCCTATGCCCAGCAATTGCTGACGGCGAGCGAGGGTTTTCGGCGGGTGGGGTAGCACCCCGTCATTGCGAGCGCAGCGAAGCAATCCAGGGGACATAGAGCTCTGTCGCCCCCTGGATTGCTTCGTCGCTACGCTCCTCGCAATGACGACATAGCGGCCACTTCACCTAAACCGTTTGGCAAGCCGCCTGCTTGGTCGCATTGTCGTCGCAGGATTCGGTTCGACTGGCGCGCGCTTTCCGATCGACCCGAAACGGATCGATCGATGAGACTTCGCGCCGACCTCATGTCGGCCGATCAGGAGCATGCCGCCATGGACGCGATCGCTGAACGCCTGCTGAAGCCGGAGGCTGCGCCGGAGCGCACGCCGGTCCCGCCCTTCGATCTGGTGATCTTCGGCGCCGGCGGCGACCTTGCCTTGCGAAAGCTCTTTCCGGCGCTGGCCCAGCGCAACGAGGAGGGCGTGCTGCCGGAGGAGAGCCGCATCATCGGCATCGTCCGCAAGCAGGAGGATGTCGAGGGCATCCCCAACCAGATTGCCGACAAGCTCGCGGCTGCAGGCCTGTCGCAGGAGCGCATCGCCGCCTTCCGCCGCCGCCTGACCATGGTGCTGCTCGATGCGGTGCAGCCCGAGACCTATGGGGCGTTGAAGCAGGCGCTCGGCGACTCCCAGCGCGTGCGCTCCTTCTATCTCTCGACGCCGCCGGACCTGTTCATCCCGATCTGCGAGAACCTCGCGAGCTCCGGCATCCTGACGCCGACCTCGCGCGTCATCCTGGAAAAGCCGCTCGGACGCGATCTCGCTTCGGCCCGCGAGATCAACGACGCCGTCGCCCGCATCCTGCCGGAGAGCCGCACCTACCGGATCGACCATTATCTCGGCAAGGAGACGGTGCAGAACCTGCTCGTCCTGCGCTTCGCCAACACGCTGTTCGAGCGCTCCTGGTCGAGCCGCGACATCGACAATGTCCAGATCACCGTGGCCGAGACGGTCGGGCTCGAATCCCGCGCCGGCTATTACGACAAGGCCGGCCACCTGCGCGACATGGTCCAGAACCATGTGCTGCAGCTGCTCTGCCTGTTCGCCATCGAGCCGCCGAACCAGCTCGAGGCCGATGCCGTCCGTGACGAGAAGGTCAGGGTGCTGAAGGCGCTGCGACCGATCGTCGGCCCCGATGTCCAGCGCCACACCGTGCGCGGCCAGTACGGACCGGGCGCGATCGACGGCCAGCGGGTCAAGGGCTACTCCGAGGAGCTCGGCCATGGCAGCGGCACCGAGACCTTCGTTGCGATCCGCTGCGAGCTCGACACCTGGCGCTGGGCCGGCGTGCCGATTTATCTGCGCACCGGCAAGCGCATGGCGCAGCGCTATTCCGAGATCGCCGTCACCTTCAAGCCGGTGCCGCATTCGATCTTCGGGCGCGCCCCCGGCTGCGAGGAGCTCTACGCCAACCGCCTAGTCATCCGGCTCCAGCCCAATGACGGCGTCCAGCTCCAGCTGATGATGAAGGTGCCCGGCTCCGGCAAGCTCAAGGTCGTACCGCGCCAGCTCGATTTGCGCTACGAGACCGCCTTCGACGTGCGCACGCCCGACGCTTATGAGCGCCTGCTCACCGATGTCATCCGCGGCGACCAGACCCTGTTCATGCGCCGCGACGAAGTCGAGCAGGCCTGGACCTGGATCGATCCGATCCTCGCCGGCTGGCAGGAGTACTATCCGCAGCCGCATCGCTATGCCGCCGGCTCCTGGGGGCCGTCGCAAGCGATCGGCCTGATCGAGCGCGAGGGCCGCTCCTGGGCCGATCCGGAGTTCACGGAATGAGCCCGGCCGGCCCGCTGGTCCGCCATCGCTTCGAGACGCTGGCGGATGCTTCCGAGGCGTTGGCCGAGGCCGTCGCGGTCCGGCTGCGCGCGCTCGTCGCGCAGCAGGGCAGGGCGCTCGTCGCCGTGCCCGGCGGGACGACGCCGGCGCGATTCCTCGCCGCGCTCGGCGCGCATGACCTGCCTTGGGAGCGTATCACGCTGATGCCGACCGATGAGCGCTTCGTCGCTCCAAGCGATCAGGCGTCGAACGAGCGAATGATCCGGGCCGCTTTCGCGCCGCTGCGAGCCGGGCGGACCCCGTTCGTCTCCTTCCACAATGCCGGCGACGATCTCGCCGCGGCCGCGGCCAGCCTCGACCGCGTGCTCAAGGCCTTGCCGTCGCTCGACATCGTCGTCAGCGGCATGGGTGCGGACGGGCATGTCGCCTCGCTCTTCCCCGGTGAGACCGCGGCCCTGGCCGCGCCAGCCTCGGTTCATGCGCTCGCCGCTAGCCCGCCCGACTTGCCGCCGCGGCTATCGCTCTCGCCGGCAAGGCTGCAGAGCGCCGGCCATGTCGCACTGCTGATCTCGGGCCAGGAGAAGGAGCGGGTGCTGGCTTCGGCTGTCGAATTGCCCGCGGCTTTCCCGGTCGGCCTGCTGCTCTCGCGTCCGCAGGGGCTCGACGTCTACTGGGCCAAGGCGTAAGCGACATCCTCAGCCCTCATCCTGAGGAGCAGCCGTAGGCTGCGTCTCGAAGGATGGTCGAGATGTCTCCGGAACCTGCTGGAGCATCCTTCGAGACGCGAGCTATGCTCGCTCCTCAGGATGAGGGCTGAGGGTGAGATCAGGAGAAGTGTTGATGTCCATGCCCGCCGAAATCGCCCGCCTCAAGGCCTGCGGCGTCGTCCCCGTCGTCGTCATCGACGAGGCCGAGATCGCCGTGCCGCTGGCGGAAGCCCTGCTCGCCGGCGGCATTGACGTGATCGAGATCACCTTGCGCCGCCCTGCCGCGATGGCGGCGCTGGAAGTCGTCGCCAAGAAGGTTCCCGGCATCCTGCCCGTCGCCGGCACGGTGGTGACGCCGGCGCAGGCGGCCGAGGTCTACGATGCCGGCGCGCTCGCCGTTGTCAGCCCCGGCTTCACGGAAAGCGTCGACGAGGCGATGAAGAAGACAGGGCTGCCTTGGCTGCCGGGTGTCGCCACCGCCTCCGACTGCATGCGCGCAGTGGGAGCCGGACGCCTGACCTGCAAGTTCTTTCCGGCCGAGCAGGCTGGCGGCGTTGCTGGCCTGAAGGCGCTCTCCGGCCCGTTCCCGCAGATGCAGTTCTGCCCAACTGGCGGCGTCTCGCTCGCCAATCTCGGCAACTATCTCGCGCTGCCGCAGGTGATCTGCGTCGGTGGCTCCTGGCTTGTGCCGGCCGACGCGGTAAAAAATCGCGACTGGGCGCAGGTGACGAAGCTGTCACGCGAAGCACGCGAGAAGGTCGCCGAGCTGCGCTGACCGTCATTGCGAGAAGCGAAGCGACGAAGCAATCCAGGGGCCGTCGAGCGAGCCCTCCTGGATTGCTTCGCTAACGCTCGCTATGACGGGTGAGCCATATGGCGCTCGTCAATCTTCGCTGCGCACCGCGCTCCAGGCCAATTCCTGGGCATAGGTGCGGATGTCGGCGGGCCAGCCCGCCGCTTGCCGGAAGAAACCGATCTCGTCATTGGCGAAGAGCGCGCGTGTCGCTTCCTCAAAGCCCGGCAGGTTGCCGGCGAGCGCGTTCATGAAGCGGTAGGCGGCCTCGCGGGCGATCCGCCCTTGAGTCTCGCCGCGATCGCCGCGCCGTGCTTCGTCGATCAGGCGTCGCAGCGCCTGCGAGGCGCCACCCGGCTGCGCCGACAGCCATTCCCAATGCCGCGGCAGCAAGGTCACCTCGCGCGCGACCACGCCGAGCTTGGGCCGGCCGCGCCCGCGCGGCTCGTCGCCTAGCCGGGCGACGATCTCAACCGGCGTGCCGCGCAGATCGAGATCGATCACGCGCCCAGTCGCGTCGTCGAATGTCAGCAGCATGGCTTCGGGGTGCTCGTCGAGGCGCTGCCGCACGGCGAGCGCGACCTCGGCAAGGCGACCGCGGGCCAGGATGGTGTTGCCGTCGAAGGCGGTCGAAAGGCGGTCTGCGTCGGACATGATCGGTTCCAAGTGACGTCATTAAATACCCGGATAAAAATACTTGAGTCAATATTGCCCGGGTGATATTTGCCGCGACCTCACCGAAAGGAGGGCGCGATGCGTCACGAGGACAGGAAGGTCGCCGTCGCGGCCTATAAGGAGCGCAAGGTCGTCGCCGGCATCTATCTGGTGCGCTGCCTTGCGACCGGCGAGGGCTGGGCCGGTCAGGCGCCGGACCTGTCGACGATCCAGAACCGCATCTGGTTCACGCTGCGCCATGGTAGCCATCGCGGGCGTGGTCTACAGGCGGCATGGAACGCCCATGGCGAGGGCGCTTTCGTTTTCGAAGAGATCGAGCGGCTCGACGAGAAGGCGCTGGAAGCCGGCCGCGAACGTGTCATGAAGGCTCGGCTGGCACATTGGTGTGCGGAGTTGGGAGCGGAGGCGGTGTGAGGCCGGCGCTTCAGCGCGCCAGCCGCTCCACCACCAGATCCGCGATCGCCAGCGAGCTCGTCAGGCCCGGGCTTTCGATGCCGAGCAGGTTGACCAGCCCGGGCACACCATGCACCGCCGGCCCGTCGATGCGGAAATCCACGATCGGCTCGTTCGGGCCGTGCAGCTTGGGCCGGATGCCGGCATAGTCGGCGACGAGCGCGCCGTCCGGCAGACCGGGCCAATAGGTCCGGATCGCCGCATAGAACTTCTCGGCGCGGGCGGGATCGACGACGAGGTCCTGGTCGTTCTCGACCCATTCGACATCCGGGCCGAACTTGACCCGGCCGGCCATGTCGATCGTGGCGTGGATGCCGAGGCCCGCCGATTCCGGCACCGGGTAGACCAGATGCGAGAACGGCTGCTTGCCGAGCAGCGAGAAGTAGTTGCCCTTGGCGAAATACTGCTTCGGCACAAGCTCGGCCGGAAAGCCGTCGAGCTTGCCGAGCAACCGCGGCGCATTATGGCCGGCCGCGTTCACCACGGTGTTCGCCGTGTAGGTCGCAGGGTCCTCGCCGCCGAAATCGACGCTGAAGCCGCCGGCTTCGCGGCGCCAGGACAGGATCGGCGTGTTCAGCGCCAGCGATCCGCCAGCCGCCTCGCATTCGCCGAGCAGCGACAGCATCAGCGCGTGGCTGTCGACGGTACCGGTCTCAGGCGAGAACAGGGCGATCTCGCAGGTCACCTCCGGCTCCAGCGTCTTCGCCTCAGCCCCGCTGAGCCAGCGCACCGAGGTCACGCCCGAAGCTTCGGCGCGGTGCGCGATCGTCTCCAGCGCCGGGCGCTGGCCGGCATGGGTACCGACGATCAGCTTGCCGCAGGCTTTGTGCGGCAGGCCGCGCTCGCGCAGATAGGCGTAGAGGCGCTGGCGCCCCTCGACGCAGACCCGCGCCTTCAGCGAGCCCGGCGGATAATAGATGCCGGCATGGATGACCTCGCTGTTGCGGGCCGAGGTCTGGGTGCCGATGCCGTCTGCCGCCTCGGCGATCACGACCTCGCGGCCGGCGAGCGCAAGCGCGCGCGCCGTCGCGAGGCCGACGACGCCGGCCCCGATGACAAGGCAGTCGATGTCGCTCATGCCGCGCGCTGCGGCATCGCCATCTCGACCAGGCTCGCCCAATAGGTCATGCCCACGGGAATCGCTTTGTCGTTGAACTCATAGGCGGGGTGATGCAGCCCGGCGGAGTCGCCATTGCCCATGAAGATATAGGCGCCAGGACGTTCCTCCAGCATGAAGGAAAAGTCCTCCGAGCCCATGGTCGGCGGCACGGTGGTGTCGATCGCCTCCTTGCCGAAGGCGCTCTTGGTCGCGCTGGTGACGAAGTCGGTCTGGCCGGCATGGTTGAAGGTGACGGGGTAGCCGCGCTCGTATTCGATCTCGACCTTCAGGCCGAAAGCCTGGCAGGTGCCGGTGACGATCTCGCGGAAACGCTTCTCGGCAAGGTCGCGCATCTCCGGGGAGAGCGAGCGCACCGTGCCCTTGATCACGGCATGCTGCGGAATGACGTTGAAGGCCTCGCCGGCCTGCAGCGCCGTCACCGAGACGACGACGGAATCGAGCGGGTCGGCATTGCGCGAGGCGATGGTCTGTAGCGAGGTGACGATCTGGCAGGCGGCGACCAGCGGGTCGATCGTCTCGTTCGGCTTGGCGGCGTGGCCGCCGCGGCCTTCGAGCTTGAGCAGGAAGCGGTCGGCTGCGGCCATCATCGGCCCCTTGCGGATGGCGAACTGCCCGATCGGCAGGCCCGGCATGTTGTGCAGGCCATAGACCTCCTGCACGCCGAAGCGTTCCATCAGCCCGTCCTTGCACATCTCGCGGCCACCGCCACCGCCCTCTTCGGCCGGCTGGAAGATCACGATCGCGGTGCCGTCGAAATCGCGGGTGTCGGCCAGATACTTGGCGGCGCCGAGCAGCATGGCGGTGTGCCCGTCATGGCCGCAGGCGTGCATCTTGCCCGGCACGGTCGAGCGGTGTTCGAGATTGGTCTCCTCATGGATCGGCAGCGCGTCCATGTCGGCGCGCAGGCCGATGATCTTGCCGGAGTCCTGGCCCTTGCCCTTGATCACGCCGACGACGCCGGTGCGCCCGATCCCGGTCACCACCTCGTCGAGGCCCCACTCCTTGAGCTTGTCGGCGACGATGCCGGCGGTGCGCTGCACGTCGAACAGCAGTTCGGGATGGCGGTGGAAGTCGCGGCGGATCGCGCTGATCTCGGGTTCGATCGCGGCGATGAGATCGGATTTGGGCATGGTATCCTCGACGGGTCGCGGCTCTGCACGAAGGAGTTGGCAGAAAACGGGTTGCCAGCCGCGCACGCTAGCCCGGAGCCGTGCGTCCTGTCCAAGCCGAATGCGGCATGAGGGGTGGGAAGCTGGCGAATGCGTCGTGGACCGCTGTCCACATCACCGCGAAAGGGTTAAGAGCGGCGAGCCCGGAGGCTGTCGCTCCGGGCGACCCCGAGCTGACGAGTGCTGCGATGTCCGAGGCGAACACGATCCGCGATATCACGATCCCGGAGCTGCCAAACCATTATCGCGGCAAGGTCCGTGAGAACTACGACTTGCCGGACGGGCGCCGCATCATCATCGCGACCGACCGGCTCAGCGCCTTCGACCGCGCCATCGCCTGCATCCCGTTCAAGGGCCAGGTGCTGACGCAGACGGCGCGCTTCTGCTTCGAGCAGACCGCTGACATCTGCCCCAATCACGTCCTCGACTATCCCGATCCCAATGTCGTCGTTGGCCAGCGGCTCGACATCCTTCCCGTCGAGATCGTGGTGCGCGGCTACCTCGCCGGCACCACCGGGACCTCGATCCTGACCATGTACAAGCAGGGCGCGCGCGACATGTACGGCCAGCGCTTCCCGGAGGGCCTGCGCGACAACGAGGCGCTGCCGCAAGCGATCATCACCCCGACCAGCAAGGCCTTCGACGGCGGCCATGACGAGCCGCTCTCGCCGGCTGATATCCTGGAGCAGGGCCTGCTGACCAAGGCGCAGTGGGAGACGCTCTCCGACTACGCGCTGAGGCTCTTCGCCCGTGGCCAGAAGCTCGCCGCCGAGCGCGGCCTGATCCTCGCCGACACCAAATACGAATTCGGTACCGATGCCGAGGGCAGGATCATTCTGGCCGATGAGATCCACACGCCTGATTCCAGCCGCTACTGGTTCGCCGGCAGCTATCCCGAGCGCTTCGCGAAGGGGGAGAAGCCGGAGAGCTTCGACAAGGATTTCGTACGCAACTGGGTCGCGGCGCGCTGCGACCCCTATAATGAGCCGATTCCAGAAATCCCGGACGATCTGATCGAACAGACCTCGCAGGTCTACATCAAGGCGTTCGAGACGATCACCGGCAAGGTCTTCGAGCGGCCGGCGGCGGACATTGCGCCGCTGGAGCGGATCAGGCGGAATCTGGCGCGCTATTTCTGAGGCGGACTTCGGCCCGGCAGCCCAAAGTCGGCGCCACGGAACAGCCGCAGTGCGCGCGCGTTAATGGTGGTCCGTCCTTGTCGTCGAGGGAGGCCGCCATGCGCCGCCTGATCGTTCTCGCCGCTTCGCTCGTTCCCTTGTTTGTTTTTACTGCCGATGACGCCTCTGCGCAGGGATTTGGCGGCAGAGGCTTCCACGGCGGAGGCATCCGCGCCGGTGGCGGCGCGTTCGGTGGCGGGGCTCGTTTCGGTCTGGCAGGACGGAATTTTGGCGGCTTCCGCGCTGGTGGTTATGGCTATCGCGGCGGCTTCTACCGCGGCGCCGGCTGGGGCTATCGGCCGGGTGGCTGGGGCGGCGGATTCTACGGGCGCCCGGGCTATTGGCGGCGCGGCTATTACGGCGGCGGTTGGGGATGGGGCGCAGGAGCCTTGGCCACCGGCGCCATTCTGGGCGCAGCCGCTGCCTCGCCCTATTACTACGGCGATCCCTACTATTACGGGGCGCCCTACGCGTACCGTCGATCGTACTATACCGGCCCCTATTATGCTGCCCCGGTCTCATCGGGCATCGGCAACTATTGCCAAACGCCCGTGCGCACCTGCCAGCTGATCAACCCGTCCGATCTCGGCGCCGGTTGCTCCTGCCGCGTTGCAGGCGGCCGGGCTCGTGGGGCAGTCGTTCCGTAGAATCGGAATACGAAATCGAAGGCGCGTCGTTAACCGACGCGCCGTCCGGCCGTCTCAGACCCCGAACTCTCCCCGCCAGCGCTCGATGTCGTCGAGCGAGACGTTCGAGCCACAGAGCACCAGCGCGATCCGCTCGCCCGGCTTGAACTGGTCCTTGCGCGCCATCGCCGCGGCGACCGTGCAGGACGCTGCCGGTTCGAGCAGGACGCGGCCATTCTGCAGCACCCAGACCAGCTCGCGCACCGCTTCCGCGTCCGGGACGACGATGATCTCTTCGAGGAACTGGCGCGCCGCTGCCATGGTGCGTTCGGTCGCGAAGGGCGCGCCGAGGGTGCGGGCGATCGAGGTCGGGCGGATCGGCACCGGCTTTCCGGCTTCGAGCGCCTGCGTCATCGTCGTGGCGCCTTCAGTCTCGACGCCGTGGATGCGCACCGCCGGGTCGAGCCCCTTCAGCGCCGCTCCGACGCCGGCCGAGAAGCCGCCTCCGCCGATCGAGATGAAGACATGGTCGATCCGCCCGCCCGCATCGGCAGCGAGTTCGAGCCCGACCGTGCCGTGGCCGGCGATGATCGCCGGGTCATCATAGGAATGGACATGGGTCATGCCCTTGCCCTCGTACTCCTCCGCCTTGGAGAAGGCAGCGAGCGCGTCCTCGCAGAGCTCGACCTCGCCGCCCGCTTCCTGGGTCAGGCGGATATTGAGCGGGGCGACGTTCTTCGGCATCAGCACCAGCGCCCTGATGCCGAGCATGCTGGCGACCAACGAGACGGCGATCGCGTGGTTGCCGCCGGAGACGGTGACGACGCCGCGCGCCCTCTCGGCCTCGGACAGGCCGAGCAGCTTGTTGTAGCAGCCGCGCACCTTGAACGAGCCGGCGAGCTGCAGGCTCTCGACCTTGACCACGGTCTCGACGCCGAGCCTGGCCGAGAGGCCGGCGCTCATGAAGGTCGGCGTGCGCCGGACCTTGCCGGCGATGCGGTTGGCGGCGGCCTGGATGTCGGCGAGGGTGACGTCGAAGTTCATGGCGGACTCACGGAGCTTCTTGCTTGGCCGGCACATGAGCGCGCCGGGCGCAGCCCGGTCAAGCGCGCAGAAGCGATTGACGACAGGCAATGCCAGCGTAGCCTGCCGGCACGGTTCATGCCTGTCGGCCAGTTTCTGGAGATTTTCACCCGTGCGTTATTCCCCCAAGGAGATGCTGGCCAAGCTGGTGTCGTTCAACACCGAGTCCTGGCGCAGCAATCTCGATCTCATCCATTTCTGCCGCGACTATCTCGCCACCCATGGCGTCGAGAGCACGATCGTGCCGAGCCCGGACGGGGAGAAAGCCAATCTCTACGCGACCATCGGGCCCAAGGTCGAAGGCGGCATCGTCCTCTCCGGCCACACCGACGTGGTGCCGGTCGAAGGCCAGGACTGGAGCTCCGATCCGTGGACGCTGACCGAGCGCGACGGCAAGCTTTATGGCCGCGGCTCCTGCGACATGAAGGGCTTCGACGCCATCGCGCTGGCGCTGGTGCCGGAGATGCTGGAGGCGGGCTTGAAGCGCCCCGTCCATATCGCGCTCTCCTATGACGAGGAGGTCGGCTGCATCGGTGCCGCGATCATGATCGACGCAATGGCCGAGGCGGGCTTGAAGCCCTCGGCGGTGATCGTCGGCGAGCCCTCGATGATGCAGGTTGTCACTGGTCACAAGGGCGGCACCCGCATGAAGACGACGGTGCGGGGCCACGCCGTGCATTCGAGCCGCGTCGATATCGGCGTTCCCGCCGTGATGGTCGCCGGCAAGCTGATCGCCTGGCACGATGACGTCATGGCGCAGAACAAGGCGAACGCGAAGCCCGGCATTCCGTTCGAGCCGCCTTACTCGACGCTGCATGTCGGCGTCGTCGCCGGCGGCACGGCGGTCAACATCACCGCCGAGCATGCGACCTTCAGCCATGAGGTTCGCGTCATGCCGGGCGACGATACCGACTATGTCGCGCGGTACCGGGCGAAGATCGCCGAACTGGAGGGGCCGATGCAGGCGATCGCGCCCGAAACCGGGATCACCATGGAGATCACCTCCCAGACGCCGCCGCTGGCTCCGGAGAAGGAAGGCGCCGCCGAGATGCTGTCGCGGCGAATCACTGGCGACAACGCCAGCCATGTCGTCGCCTACGGCACCGAGGGCGGGCTGTTCCAGGCGGCGGGCTGGTCGACGGTGGTCTGCGGACCCGGCGACATCGCCCAGGCACACCAGCCGGACGAGTTCCTCACCGTGGCCCAGCTCGACGCCGGGACGGCCTTCGTCCGCGCACTGATCGCGGATCTGTCCCGCTGAGGACGCAGGGCGGGGCGCTTCCTTGCACGGGTTGGCCTCGCTCTTCGCAGCTTCGTGCGCCACATTAGTTGGATTCGCAACAAAGTTCGATCTGGAACGAAGTCGATCGGCTGCACTGGACGCGGGCTTCGAACCGTCATTAATCTGCCGCCTTCGTCGGCGCGCCGCCAAAATAAGCAGGCAGCCGGCACCGCTCCTGGGGAGGAGTGGTTTCTAACCAACCGGGAGCAGTCTCACATGTCGTTCAAGACCCATTGCCTGGCAGCCGTTGCGGCCCTGGCCTTGATGTGCGGAGCTGCGCAAGCGCAGACCTTGCGATACGCCAACCAGGGCGAGCTCAAGTCGCTCGATCCCTACACCGTCAACGAGACCACCACGAACGCCCATCTCGGCCATCCCTATGAGGGCCTGACCGCGCGCGGCAAGGACCTCAAGATCGAGCCGGCCCTCGCCGAGAAGTGGGAAATCTCGGAGGACGGCCTGAAATGGCGCTTCTTCCTGCGCAAGGGCGTCAAGTTCCATGGCGGCGAGGATTTCACCGCCGATGACGTGATCTTCTCGGCCGACCGCGTCCGCGCCCAGGGCTCGAACTTCACCACCCGCATCCCGACCAGCGCCAAGCTCGTCAAGGTCGACGACCACACGGTCGACGTGATCCTGACCACGCCGAACCCGATCCTGAACGCGCAGTGGGACACCTGGTACATCATGTCGAAGAAGTGGGCGGAGGCGAACAACGCCGTCGCCCCGACGCCTGCGGCAGCGACCACGCCGAGCCATGCCTCGCTCAACGCCAACGGCACCGGCCCCTACAGGATCGAGAGCCACCAGCCGGGCGTGAAGACCGTCTTCAAGCTCAACGAGAATTACTGGAAGAAGATCGAAGGCAACATCAAGGAGGTCATCTTCACGCCGATCTCCTCGGACGCGACCCGCGTCGCCGCGCTGCTCTCCGGCGAGGTCGACGTGATCGAGCCGGTTCCGATCCAGGACATCCAGCGCGTCAACGCTTCCGGCAATGCCCAGGTCCTGACCGGGCCTGAGCTCCGCACCATCTTCCTCGGCTTCGACCAGACCCGCGACGAGCTGCTCGAATCCAGCGTCAAGGGCAAGAATCCCTTCAAGGATCCCAAGGTCCGCCAGGCCTTCTACCAGGCGGTCGATATCGAGACGATCAAGAGCCGCGTCATGCGCGGGCTCTCGACCCCGTCGCCGCTGATGATCGCGCCGGAGCTGTTCCCGACCGCCGGCTTCACCCGCGCCAAGTTCGACACCGAGGCCGCCAAGAAGCTGCTCGCCGAGGCCGGCTACCCGCAGGGCTTCGAGGTCGGCATGGACTGCCCGAACGACCGCTACGTCAATGACGGCCAGATTTGCCAGGCCGTGGTCGGCATGCTCGCCCGCATCGGCGTCAAGGTGAACCTCAACGCCCAGCCCAAGGCGCAGTTCTTCGCCAAGGTGCTGAAGCCGGGCGGCTACAAGACCTCGTTC
>DASYHC010000020.1:0-19961 GCA_035998995.1 Allobosea sp. | reverse complement strand
CCACCCGACTCCGCCAGAACCTTCGTGATCGCAGCCGTCAAAGACGTCTTGCCATGGTCAACGTGACCAATCGTTCCAATGTTGCAGTGCGGCTTCGTGCGAGCAAACTTCTCTTTGGCCATGACACCTTGTTCCTGACGGGCGCCCGCGCGGGGCCGGAAAACGCGGTCGCATTAGGGGGTTTTGGGGCGGGATGCAAGTTGAAGGCAACATATCGCGCCGAAGCGCCATTCCCAGTGGCCGCTTGCCGTCGTGGCGCCGTGGCGGCAGAACCGATTTCGAATCCGCCGGCCCCTCGGTCGGCACCGCTTCGGAGTTGACCATGACCGAACCCAAGCCCGGCCCGCGCATCGCCATCACCTATTGCAGCATGTGCAACTGGCTGCTCCGCTCAGCCTGGATGGCGCAGGAGCTGCTGCAGACCTTCGGCCAGGATCTCGGCGAGGTCGTGCTGATCCCGCGCACCGGCGGCATCTTCCAGATCCACTATGATGGCGATCTGATCTGGGACCGCACCGTCGATGGCGGCTTCCCCGATGTGAAGCAGCTCAAGCAGCGCGTGCGCGACCGGCTCGACCCCGAGCGCGACCTCGGCCATCTCGACGACCACAAGAAGAAGCTCGTGCAGGGCTGAGCGGCCCTGCCTCTAGCATCGACGTCTCAGAGGCCGTCAGACGGCCGCTGGAGTAGAGTTTCGGGGCGGGCTCAGATCCCGCCGCCGCAATCGCCGGCCAGGATCTGGTCCATCGAGCGCGAGGGCTCGGCGCAGCCGGCCTCGCCCACCACCTTGGCCGGCACGCCGGCGACCGTGGTGTTGCGCGGCACCGCCGCAAGCACGACCGAGCCGGCGGCGACGCGGGCGCATTGGCCCACTTCGATGTTCCCGAGGATCTTGGCGCCGGCGCCGATCAGCACGCCCTTGCGGATCTTGGGGTGGCGGTCGCCGCCCTGCTTGCCGGTGCCGCCCAGCGTCACGTCCTGCAGCATCGAGACATTGTCCTCGATCACCGTGGTCTCGCCGACGACGAGGCCGGTGGCATGGTCGAGGAAGACGCCCTTGCCGATCTTCGCCGCCGGATTGATGTCGGTCTGGAACACCTCCGACGAGCGGCTCTGCAGATAGAGCGCGAAGTCGCGCCGATCCTGCCGCCACAGCCAATGCGCCAGGCGGTGCGTCTGCAGCGCGTGGAAGCCCTTGAAATAGAGCACCGGCTCGATCAGCCGGTAGCAGGCGGGGTCGCGGTCGAGCACGGCAACGACGTCGGCGCGGATGCCCTGCCCGATCTCGGGATCGGCCTCGATCGCCTCGTCGAAGGCCTGGGCGATCAGTTCGGCCGGCACGGCGCCATGGCCGAGGCGCGCTGCAATGCGATGGCCGACAGCGGCCTCGAAACTCGGCTGGTTCGCGATCGTCGCCAGGATGAAGCTTGCCATAGCCGGCTCGCTCGCGATCGCCTGCTCGGCCTCGTTGCGCAGGCGCGACCAGACGGGATCGAGCCGGTCGAGACCGGTGGCGGGATCGCGGATCTCGATGTTCGGGCGCCCGGATGGCATGGCGTTCTCCGCTGCGGTTCGCTCGTAGATCAAACTGGCGCGATCGGCTCGCGCCAGAGCACGTGGTGCCGCCTTCTAGCTGAATCAAGCCGTGAAGAACAAGAATCGATTTGCGAGACAAGTCTCGCAAGCCATTGCCGTAGAATAATATTCTACCTGGGGAGAACGTTATTCTACGGCCGATGCGCCAGGAACTCGACGACTGCCTGCTTATGCGTGCGGTCGCCCACCGCGAGATTGTGATCGCGCCCTTCGATGGCAAAGCTTTGCGCGCCGGGGATTAGTGCCGCCAGCTCCGGCCCGGAGCCGGAGACGTCGTCCTTGGTGCCGACGCTGACCAGGGTCGGCACGGCGATCTTGCCGACCTCCGCCTTGCTCAGCGTCTGGCGCGTGCCGCGTATGCAGGCCGCGAGGGCCCTGAGGTCGCTGCCGGTGTTCTCGGCGAAGGCCCGGAACATGCGCTGCATCGGATCGGTCAGATCGGCGAGCGAGGGCGCTTCCATCGCATCGGCGATTCCCAGCGGCAGGCCGACGCCCTCGACCAGATGGATGCCGAGCCCGCCGAGCAGCAGCGAGCGCACGCGCTCAGGGTGGGCAAGCGTCAGATGCGACGAGATCCGCGCGCCCATCGAATAGCCCATGATGTCGGCGCGCTCGATCGAGAGATGGTCCATCAGCCGGCGTGCATCCTCGGCCATGATGTTCGAGTGATAGGCCTCGGGATCGTAGAGCTTCTGGCTGCGGCCATGGCCGCGGTTGTCGTAGAGCACCACGCGATAGCCGGCATGGGTCAGCGTCTTCGTCCACTGCGTGTTGACCCAGTTCACCGCATGGCTCGAGCCGAAGCCATGGATCAGCACGATCGGATCGCCCGCGCCCTCGCCAGTCGGGGCGAGGTCGAGATAGGCGATCGACACGCCGTCGGAATCGAATGTCTGCATGGCCCTGCCGCCGGCTGCTCTGGTCTTCAGGCAGGTCTGCCATGACGGCGCGGCTTTGGGTAGCGCTTCGGCGGCTTGCGGCTGCGCACCACCCCTTCCCCCGCCGCATCGCACCGCCTAAGACGAGACCATGAGCGAGCAAGCCCAATCCTCGGCCGGCGGCCGTATCGAACTGGTCGATCTGGCCCGTGGCATCGCGCTGCTCGCGATGTTCGTCTACCACTTCGCCTATGATCTCTCCTATTTCCGGCTGATCCGGGTCGATGTCGTCAGCGACCCCGGCTGGCGCATCTTCGCCCGGCTGATCGCCGGCTCCTTCCTGGCGATCGTCGGCTTCAGCCTGGTGCTGGCGACGCGCAAGGGCTTCGACCGCGGCAATTATCTGCGCCGCCTCGCCTTGGTCGCCTGCGCCGCGGTGCTGGTCACCTCCGCGACCTGGTTCGCCTTGCCGGACATCTTCATCTTCTTCGGCATCCTGCACCATATCGCGCTGGCGAGCGTGCTGGCCCTGCCCTTCCTGTTCCTGCCGACAGCCGTCATCGCGCTCACGGCGATCGTTGTCTTCGCCTTGCCCTTCATCCTGGGCCACGACCTGTTCACGCAGGATTGGCTCGCCTTCCTCGGCTTCGGCCCCTGGCCGCTCACCGCCGATTTCGTCCCGGTCTTCCCCTGGTTCGGCTGCGTCCTCGCCGGCATGGCGCTGGCACGGATCGCCCTTCCGAGAGCTACGGGCAGCAGCTGGGCGAACTGGCGCGCGACATCCGCTCCCGCCAAGCTCGTCGTCCTTGGCGGCCGCAACAGCCTGTTCGTCTATCTCGTCCACCACCCGCTCTTCATCGGCGCGCTCTTCCTGTTCATGCAGGCGACCGGCCAGATGGCCGGTCCGAAGCTTCCGGACGCCGAGGCCGCTCCGTTCATGGCCGCCTGCCAGCGCTCCTGCACCGGAAACGGCTCGCCGAAGGAGATCTGCGAGCGCGTCTGCTCCTGCTCGATGGACGGGCTCAAGCAGGCCAATCTCTGGGTCAAGGCAACGGCCGACGCACTGAGCCCGGCGGAAATCGAACGGGCTCGGGAGATCGGCCAGAGCTGCGCCCGCCAACCCTGATCACTTCGCTTCGCTCAGCGGCGACAGGTCACGGCTGCATTCCAGCCGATCTGTCGCTCACACGCTGGCGCGGCCCGCGGCGAACGATTATGGTGCCGCCGAATTTGCAAGGACGAGAACCATGGCCGATCACGGCACCCCGCATTTCCACAATGATCCCGGCGTCGCCGTGATCCATGTCGGCGCGCGCGAGTTCATGTGCATCGGCGCCAAGCCGCCCTTCGACCACCCGCACGTTTTCCTCGACATGGGCTCGGATAACGAGATCGTCTGCCCCTATTGCTCGACGCTGTTCAAATACGAGCCGTCTGTCGGCCACGGCCACTGCAAGCCGGCCGAGTGCGAGTATCACGATACCGCCGCCAAGGCGGCGTGAGGACATCCTGCCGGGGGCGCGGCAGGACATGACATCATGGCCACTCTCCCGATCCTCATCGCGGGCGCCGGCATCGGCGGCTTGACCGCCGCGATCGCGCTCGCCCGCCGCGGCATTCCCGTCGCCATCGCCGAGAAGCGCACCCGCTTCGACGAGGCCGGCGCCGGCATCCAGGTCTCGCCCAATGCCGGGCGCGTGCTCGAATCACTCGATCTCGGCCTCGCTTTGCGCCGCGCCGCGATCCGGCCCGAGGCGCTGGCGATCGGCCATTGGGGCGGCGGCAAGCCTTTGCTCGCCATGCCCTTCGCCCCGCCGGTCGAAGGCGCGACGCCCTCGCGCTCGCTGAAACGGGCCGATCTGCACCAGCTGCTGCTCGACTCGGCCAGGACCCTGCCGAACATCCGCTGGATCATCGGCCGCGGTCTCGCAGACGTGCATGAGACCGAACAAGGCGTCACCGTCACGCTCGCCAGCGAGAGCGGCGGCACGGAAACGGTTGAAGCCATGGCCCTGATCGGCGCCGATGGCCTCTGGTCGCGCGCCCGCGCCCTCCTCGGCGATACGGCCGAACCCAGCTTCACTGGCTGGGAAGCCTGGCGCTCGCTGATCCCGGCGGAAGGATTGCCGAAGGCGCTGCGCCGCCCGGCGGTGGCGCTGCATCTCGGCTCAGCCCGCCATGCGGTGCATTATCCCGTCTCCGGCGGCAAGGAGATCAACCTCGTCCTGATCCGCGCAGCGCGCGAGGCACGCCCCGGCTGGTCGCGCGAGGGCGAGGCCTCGCAACTGACCGAGATCGCCGGCAATGCCGGAGCGGGCCTGCGCGAACTGATCCAGCGCGCGCCGAACTGGCGGATCTGGTCGCTCTACGACCGTGCGCCCGCCCGGATGGCGAAAGGCCGTCTCGCTTTGCTCGGCGATGCCGCCCACCCTATCCTGCCCTTCCTCGCCCAGGGCGCAGCGCTCGCGATCGAGGACGCCGCCGTGCTTGCCCACGAGCTTGCGACGCGATTGGCGAGCGAAGGATCGGTCTCCGTGCCGGCGGCGCTGGCGGCCTATGCCAAGGCGCGCGGCGAACGCGCCGCCCGCGTTCAGCAGGCCAGCCGCAAGAATGGCGAGGCCTATCATCTCGGCCGGCCCTGGAGCTTTGCGCGCGACTTCGCCATGCGCCGCATGGGCCCCGACGGCATGCGCCAGCGCCATGCCTGGATTTATGACTGGTGCGCGCCGGGCTGAGCACTTTCCGTCATTGCGAGGAGCGAAGCGACGAAGCAATCCAGGGGCGGAGCTCTACAAGACTGGATTGCTTCGCTACCCTCGCAATGACGACGGCTGTGCGCGCCATCCTGACGAAATCGTCATCGCCTCGGCTCGGGCGATCTCGTCAACGCCGCATTCGCTTCCTAGATTGTCGTCGGGTGACGCGAAACGAAACGAGCCAATGATCCGTATCGACCTCAACAACGCCGCCAGCGCCCGCCTGGTCCGCTTGCCCCGCTGGGCAAGCTGGCTGGTCATGGCCGGAGCCTTCGTGGTCGGGGTGCTGATTTTCCTGGTCGCGGCCAGTCTGGCGCTGATTCTCGTGCCGCTTGTGATTGCCGGCGGCGCCTTCGCCGCCTGGCGGATGCGCCGCCGCATGCGCGCTGCCGGCATCGACCCGCAGAATCCATTCGAGCGCAGGCCGCAGGATTCTGCCCGCGGCGAAATCGTCGACGCCGAATACCGGGTGATCGAGCCCGGCGACCGGCGCTAGCCGCTAGACATTGGCGCGGGCCGCGAGTTCGGCCCGCAGCCGGGCATTCTCCGCTTCCAACTCTTCGAGCCGCTGCCGCACCGGCGCAAGTGCCGGTGCCAGTTCGGCCTCGCTGAAGCGGGGTGTGATGTGCTGCGGGCAATTCCAGTCGAACGCCTCGACCTTGATGGTCATGCCGCGCTCCGGCACGGCGCGATAGCCGGGTACGATCAGGCGCCGCGCCAGCTCCGGCTCGGCGGCGAGATCATGGAACTGCGCCCGGCCGAAGATCTTCAGTCGCGCCCGATGGCCGTAATCCATCAGGAATAGGCAAAGCCGGTCATCGGCCGAGAGGTTGCCGAGGCTGAGATATTGCCGGTTGCCGCGCAAATCGGCGAAGCCGAGCGTGCTCTCGTCGAGCACGCGCAGGAAGCCGGCCGGCCCGCCGCGGTGCTGCAGATAGGGCCAGCCAGTCTCCGACACGCTCGCCAGATAGAAGGAATCACGCGCCGCGATGAAGCCCGCCTCGGCCTCGCCGAGGAGGTGGTTGTGCGGCTCGCCCTCCTCCTGCCTGGCATAGGCGCGCCGGCTGCCTTGCGCCTCCTGCGCCGCCTTCACGGCCGGTGTCGTTGCGATCTCTAGGAAACGGTGGGTCATGTTGCGGGCCTCCGCCCGACGAGATGACCATTTCAGTCTCGACTCGCAATCACCGCAGTCAACAGTTCAGAATTCCAGTTGACGCAACAATCTTTGTCATGCCGCAAACCGCACCAGCACGACGCCCGCCGCCGCGCAGGCAGCAAGCACCGGCACCATGCCAAGCTTGAAGCGCTGCAGCGCGATCATCGCGACAGCCGCCAGCAAGGCCGCCCGCCAGTCGAGCGAGGCCAGTACCGGCAGGTCGGGCACAAGCGGCCCCACCACGACCGGCTGCACCGTCCTGAACAGCACATGCAGGCCGAACCAGAGCGCGAGATTGGCGATGACGCCGACGACCGCTGCCGTGATCGCCGTCAGCGCCGCCGAGAGCGCCTTGTTGCCGCGCAGCGCCTCGATGTAGGGCGCGCCGAGGAAAATCCATAGGAAGCAGGGCGCGAAGGTGACCCAGACCGTCAGCAAACCGCCGAGGCTGCCGGCGAGGAGCGGGTCGAGCCCGCCATGGCCGCGCCAGGCGGCGAGGAAGCCGGTGAACTGCAACACCAGAATCAGCGGGCCGGGCGTCGTCTCGGCGAGGCCGAGCCCGTCGACCATCTCACCGGCGACGAGCCAGCCATAGGTCTCGACCGCCGCCTGCGCGACATAGGCGAGCACGGCATAGGCGCCGCCGAAGGTGACGACCGCCATGGCGCTGAAGAAAGCGCCGATCTGGGTGAAGACATTGCCGCTACCGAGCAGCGCCCAGAGCAGCACGACCGGGCCGAGCCAGAGCGGCAGCCAGACCGCCAGCACCTTGAGCGCCTTCCCCGCCGAGGGTTCGGCATGGGCAAGCTCACCGCGCTCGAACATCAGGTCGACCACGCCCTTGAACTCCGGCGCGCCGTCCTTGCCGGCATGGCCGCCGCCGCCGAACAGGGCCGGCGCCCAGCGATTCCCGAGCCAGCCGATGATCCCGGCGCCGAAGATCACCAGCGGAAACGGCGCCTTCAGCAGGAAGAGCGCAAGGAAGGCGGCGATCGCGATCGCGACCATCGCCCGGTTCTTCAGCGCGCGCTTGCTGATCCTGAGGCCAGCCTCGACGACGATGGCGAGCACCGCCGCCTTGACGCCGAAGAAGAGCGCATCGACCAGCGGCACCTGGCGGTAGAGCACGTAGAGTAGCGAGAGGCCCCACATCACCAGTGCGCCCGGCAGGATGAAGAGCAGACCGGCGATCAGCCCGCCCGCCGTCCGGTGCATCAGCCAGCCGATATAGGTGGCGAGCTGTTGCGCCTCGGGGCCGGGCAGGAGCATGCAGTAGTTGAGCGCGTGCAGGAACCGGCGCTCGCCGATCCAGCGCCGCTCCTCGACCAGCTCCTTGTGCATCAGCGCGATCTGCCCGGCCGGCCCGCCAAAGGAGAGCAGGCCGATCCTGAGCCAGACCCGCGTCGCCTCGGCGAGCGTTGGCGTGGCTGGGGCGGCCGTCGCCGCCCCTTCATTCGTCGTGGCCGTCATCGTCCGGTCCTCAGTTCCTCACCGTCGCGGACGGCCAGTTATGGGTTTCCTCGCTGGCGTCGCGGCACCAGCGATAGAAGGCGTCGTAGAGCAGCATGCCGGCCTCGAGCTGTGCCAGATCGTCACGATACATCCGTGACAGGCCGAGCGAAGCGGCGAGGAAGCCGGCCGCCTGCGGTGCAAGGTCGAGCCGGGCGGTGTCAGCCGCCCGCACGATCGTGGCGAGCTGGTCGAGCGCCGGCGACGACAGGCCGAACTCCTCGATCATCGTATCGAAGCTGCAGCGCTCGCCGCGATGGCTCCAGAACACGTCATCGATGTCGAAAGGCGTCGCCCCGAAGCGGTCGGCGACGTCAAGCACCTCCGAGGCCGAGACGAACAGGAAGACGGCGTGAGGATCGACGAAGCGGCGGATCAGCCAGGGACAGGCGATGCGGTCGACCTTGGGCCGCGCCCGCGTCACCCAGACCGTGCGCCCCTTGGCATCGCGCTTCGGCAGCTTGCCGGTCTCGACCAGCAGCCCGCCTGCCTCGCGCCAGGCCTCGTATCCCCCGGCGAGATTTTCCGCCGCGACGCCGTCATGGCGAAGCCAGGCGGCGACGCCCTCGCTGAGCTTCTGCCCGCGCTGGCAGATGACGACGACCTTGCGGCCGGCGTAGGCGGAGGCCCAGTCGGCGACATCGCGATGGCTGCGGCGCTCCGAGGTCGGCAGCAGGCGCGGATCGGCAGCGACGTCCTCGTCGATGCGGACATCGATCAGGACAGGCGCATCGGGCAGGCCGACGAGCCGGGACAATTGCGCAGGCGTGATCTGGATATTGGAAGACATGAGCGTCCATCCTTGCATCAAGGAGAGTGGACGCGATCCTTGGGCTGACGCCTCACGGGGCGGTCGCGATTGGCCCCTAAGTCAATCTTACATCAGTTGGCCTGAGCGGCGTCAACCGCCACCACCGTCATGCTCGCCCTTGTGGCGAGCATCCACGTCTTGAACACCACCTTGCCGAAGGGAAGACGTGGATGGTCGGGACAAGCCCGACCATGACGAGGAGGACTATGTCCGCCGGCTTCAATCCACCCGGCTGACCAAGAGCTTGTCGATCCGCCTGCCGTCGAGATCGACCACCTCGAAGCGCCAATGGCCCTTCTGGAAGCTCTCGCCGACATTGGGCAGCCGGTTCATCTCGGCCAGCACGAAACCGGCGACGGTCTGGTAGTCGGCATCGCGCGGCACATGGATGCCGAGCTCATGCGAGAACTCGTCGACCTGCATCCAGCCCGCGACCAGGAAGGAGCCATCGGCGCGCGTGACGATCGCCGGCTCCTCCTCGTCCTCGTCCTGAAAGGCGCCGGTGATCGCCTCGAGCACGTCGCTGGAGGTGATGATGCCCTCGAAATGGCCGTACTCGTCGAAGACCAGCGCAAGATGGACGCTGGACGCGCGAATGGCGCGCAGCACGTCGAGCGCGCCGCTGGTGTCGAGCACCACAGGCGCCTCGTGCACGAGGCTGCGCAGGTCGCGGCCGTCGCCGTCGGACAGCGCGTCGAACATGTCCTTGACGGTGACCACGCCGATGATGGCGTCGGCCTCGCCGTCCTGCACGGGCAGGCGCGAGCGCCGGGTGGCCCGGACCTGGGCCTTGATCTCGTCGGTCGTATCGGCAAGGTCGATCACCTCGACCTCGCGCCGCGGCGTCATCAGCGCCCTTGCCGAGCGGTCGGCGAAGCGCATGACCCCGGAGATCATCTCGCGCTCGTCGCGCTCCAGCACGCCGGCATTCTCGGCCTCGGCGATGATGGTGCGGACCTCCTCCTCGGTGACCGTCTCCTCCGGTTCACCTTTCTGGCCGAGCAGCGCCAGCACCAGCTTGCCCGAGGCGTCGAGCAGCCAGACCAGCGGCGCCGCGACCTTGGCCAGGATCACCATCGTCGGCGCGACACGCGCGGCGACACGCTCGGCATCACGCAAGGCGATCTGCTTCGGCACCAGTTCGCCGACGATCAGCGAGAGATAGGTGATCAGGACGACGACAGTGCCGACACCGAGCGCATCGGCCACGTTGTTCGAGAATCCGTGCGTACCGAGCCACTCAGACAGGCGCGCGCCGAGCGTTGCGCCCGAGAAGGCGCCGGAGAGCACGCCGACCAGCGTGATGCCAATCTGTACGCTGGACAGGAAGCGGCCCGGATTTTCGGCCAGCCGGATCGCCGTCGCGGCCCCTTTGCTGCCTTGATCACTGAGGACTTTGAGCCGTGCCGGGCGGGACGAGACGACCGCGAGTTCCGACATGGCAAGCACACCGTTGATGACGGTGAGGACGATGACGACCAATATCTCCGTAAACAAAACCGGCTCGAGGGCTGCAGGACCGCGCTCGCTATCGGCCTGCTTCTTTGCCGCTTATAACGCATTGACGGCCGAACGCGATGGGAGAAGGCGATGACCCAGGACGATTCCCGCCAATATGCGCCGGCGACGCAACGCAACCGCGCGCCGATCCTCGCCGTGCTGCGCGAGATTCTACCGGCGCAGGGGCTGGTGCTCGAGGTTGCTAGCGGTTCGGGCGAGCATGCAATCCACTTCGCCGGCGCCTTCCCGAACCTGACCTTCCAGCCGAGCGACCCCGATCCGGCCGCGCTCGCCAGCATCGATGCCTGGGCTGGCGAGAGCGCCTTGCCCAATCTGCGCCCGGCCATCCGGCTCGATGCGACCGCGCCGCGCTGGCCGGTCGCTGAGGCCGACGCGATCCTGTGCATCAACATGATCCACATCTCGCCCTGGACGGCGACCGAGGGGCTGATCCGGCAGGCGGCGCAGCTGCTGCCTGCGGGCGGGCCGCTCTATCTTTACGGCCCCTATCGCCAGGCAGACGTGCCGCTGGCGGCGAGCAACGCCGTCTTCGACGACAGCCTGCGCCGACGCAATCCGAAATGGGGTCTGCGCGAGCTCGACGCCGTCGCGGAATTGGCGAGGACCGCCGGCTTCGGCGAACCAGCGGTGACAGCGATGCCGGCGAACAATCTCAGCGTGGTGTTTCGCCGGATCTGAGCATTCAGCCCCCGTCGCAGCTCGTCTCCTGCGTCGCGCAGATGCGGTCGACCCAGGCGCGGAAGCGGCCGGCCTCTGCTCCGGCCTTCGCGGCCGGCTTGATTTCCAGCCCCGACAGAACCTCGGTGTCCGCCGGCAGGCCGTACTCGACCAGCACCCATTTGCCGCTGCAGCCGAGCAGGCGGCCGTTCTGGAGGAAGGCGTCGCCGTCGAAGCTCATCCCGTCCTGACCTGACAGCACGGCCGGCGCCTTGGCGTCGGGGCGCTGCCGGCCGGCGGTCGCCTGCGACTTCACCGTCAGCTTGCGCCCGCTCACCCAGCCGGAGCCCTTGAACATCGGCCGCGGCGGCGCGTCGGTCAGCATCTCGTTGTCGCGCGCCCGGGCGATCCTGAACCAGCCATTGGCGCCGGCCGAGACCTCGACCTCGACCATGGCGCGCACCGGCGGATCGTCGGAGCTGAGCTTCACCGGCGGCAGCGTCCCGAGCACCTTATGGGTCGTGCCCGGCCCGGCGCGTACGTTCAGCCCCTCCGGATCGGTCTCGCTGACGAAGGCGCCAAAGGAGCAGGCGACCTGCCCCACTGGCGCCGGCGCGACGCTCTCCGACTGCGCGCGCACAGCCGGCGCCGCTAGCAGCAGAGCCGCCGTCAGGCTCGCGGCAAGGACCTCACGACGCGGCATTGACCAGCACATAGTAGAAGGCGTTGGGCTTGCCGACGGCCTTGAGGAAGGTCGGATAGCGGTTCTTCGGGATGGTCTGGCAGCCGGCCGACCAGGTGTTGGGTTCAAGCACATTGTCCGCCCCGCCGCGGTGGATGTACATGGTCTTGCCGGCGCCCTTCGTATCGATCCGCTTCTTGTCCTCTTGGGTGAAGCGGCCGTCGCCGTCAGTATCGCGCTCGACGATCTGGTCAATTCCGACGATGAAGGCGCGGTCGCCGAGATAGCCGCCCTTCTTCTCGAAGTACTGATAAGTGCCTTCGGTCAGCCGTCCGGCATCCCTGATGCCGTCTCCATCCATGTCGTTACCCTCGGGCTTGCTGAACTTCACGCCCTTGTAGCGCTTGTCGGCGCTGGTGCTGGCGCGCTGCGAGTACTGCGCGCCCGGCTCGGTGCAGATCGGGAAGCTCGACAGCTCGCGGAAGCGCCCGGTGCGGCGCATCACCACAACGAGATCGTCATAGGAGCCCTTGCCGTGGTTGGCGATGGTGCTGCTCTCCTTGCGCAGCGCCAGCAGGACGAGGCGGCCGAAGCGCAGGTCGAAACGCGCCTGCGCCGAGCCGAAGCGCCAGAAGATCGCCGAGTAGGAATCGAAGGCCTGCTTCGGCGTGCGGAATTGCGGGCGGTCGGCCGACGGGCGGCGGAAGCGGGCGTCGAGGATCTCGCCGTAGAAGTCGCCCCATTCGCGCAAGCCTCGCAGCCGCATCTCGCCGGCCGGGCTGAGATTGACCTCGACGACGCGCCAGAAGAAGTCCTGCAGGCCAGGGGGCACCGCCGCGACATTGTCGCGCCAGCGCGAGAAGGCGATGACCTTGTCCTGGCGCAGGCAGCGGTCGAACTGCCGGGCGAAATGGCCGAAATCGAGTTCGGCGAGGTCGGGACGGCGACCATTCATCTCCCGCCATCCGATCGTTGGAATGGGCGCATCGAACCCTCCACCGCTGTCCTGTCGGAGCGACCATAAGGCAACGTCGCCCGAAGGTCAGGCGGCGTGAAACCGATCCGTCAGCAGATTGTGGAGGTCTGAGGGGCTTTCGCCTCCTCAGAGCACCATCGGCAGCACGAAGAACCCGCCGACGACGACAACGACCAGCGCCAGCGCCGTCATCGGCAAGTGCTTCTCGATGAAGATGCGGATGTCATCGCCGTAATAGCGAAGCGCCACCGCGATCATCGCGAAGAAGGTGACGCGCGAGATCACCATGCCGACCGTGAACTTCCAGATGTCGAAATGCAGGAAGCCGGACATGATCGTCACGATCTTGAACGGGATCGGCGTCAGCCCCTTGGTCAGCAGCACCCAGAACCAGTAGTCCTGCGAGGTATGGATCAGGTGCGCGGCCTTCTCCTGCAGACCGTAGATGCCGATCAGCCAGGCGCCGACCGATTCATAGAGCAGCGCGCCGATGGCATAGCCGAGGTAGCCGCCGGTGACGGCGCCGAGCGAGCAGACGCCGGCATAGAACCAGGCCCGATCGGGCCTGGCGATGCACATCGGAATCAGCAGCGGGATCGGCGGCAGCGGGCTCACCGAGCTTTCGACGAAGGTGATGGCGAAGAGCAGCCAGGGCGCAGCCGGGTGTGACGCGTAGGAAACGCACCAGTCGTAAGCACGCTTGAGCATGTAGGGGAAACCGATCCTGGGTTCTCGCGCCGGTTGCAGGGCTGCCCTGCGTTCTATGCATTAATCCAATTGGCGCGATCAGGCCACTAATCTCTTGGGCTAGAGTCAATCGCGCATGTCTCCGTCAATTGCGCGACGGATTCGTGACGAGATTGCGGGAGCGGCTCAGGCGAGCCGCTCCAACGCTTCCTTGATCTTGAGCTTGCGGGCTTCGGCAGCCGCCTTGCGCTCGCGATTCTCCTCGACGATCTCCTCCGGCGCGCGCGCCATGAAGTCGGGATTGCCGAGCTTCTTCTCGACCGCGGCGATGTCCTGGTCGAGCTTGCCGAGTTCCTTGGTCAAGCGACCGCGCTCGGCGTCGAGATCGATGATCCCCGCCAGCGGCAGCGCCGCGACCTCGCCGCGCACGATGATCTGCGCCGACTGGCCAGGGGCCTCATCGGCGAACTCGATCGCAGAGAGCCGCGCCAGCCGCTCGATCATCGGCGCCCAGGCCTCGACCGCGGCCCTGGTCGCGTCGCTCGCCTTGACCAACACCAGCGGCACCTGGGTCCCACCCGGCACATTGGTTTCCGAGCGGATCGAGCGGATGTCCGAGATCAGGTCGACGACGAAGCCGATCTCGGCCTCTGCCTTCTCGTCGACGAGCGAGGAGAGTTCCGGCCAGCGCGTCAGGCAGACCAGACCCGCCTCCCCGGCCGGGACAGTGCGGGGCGCGCCGGCATTGGCCTTCTGCGCCCAGAGCTCCTCGGTCAGGAACGGCATGAACGGGTGCAGCAGCTGGCAGATCAGGTCGATGACATGGGCGACCGTCGCCTGTGTCTCCGCCCGCGCTGCGGTGCCGGCCGCGTCGAGATCCTCGGCCTGCAGCACCGGCTTCGACAGTTCGAGATACCAGTCGCAGAACTGACCCCAGACGAAGCGATAGGCTGAATCCGCCGCCTCGTTGAACTTGAAGCTCTCGATACCGGCTGCGACGGCCTCGGCCGTACGCGCCGCCTCGGACAGGATCCAGCGGTTCAGCGGCAGCTTGACCGCCGCTGGATCGAAACCCTCCGCCCGCAGGCAGCCATTGATCTCGGCAAAGCGCGCCGCGTTCCAGATCTTGGTCGCGAAGTTGCGATAGCCCTCGACGCGCGAGGTCGCGAGCTTGATGTCGCGCCCCTGCGCCGCCATCGCCGCGAAGGTGAAGCGCAGCGCATCGGCGCCATAGGTGTCGATCAGCACGAGCGGATCGATGACGTTGCCTTTCGACTTCGACATCTTCGCGCCCTTCTCGTCGCGAACCATCGCGTGGAGATAGACGTCGCGGAACGGCACCTCGTCCATGAAGTTGAGGCCCATCATCATCATCCGGGCCACCCAGAAGAAGATGATGTCGAAGCCGGTTACCAGCGTCGCGGTCGGGTAATAGCGCTTGAGTTCGGCGGTCTCGTCCGGCCAGCCCAGCGTCGAGAAAGGCCACAGGGCGGAGGAGAACCAGGTGTCGAGCACATCGTCGTCGCGCCGGAGTTCGACCGGCCCGCCATAATGGGCAAGCGCCAACGCCTGTGCGCCGGCCTCGGATTCGGCGACGAAGCACTCGCCATCCGGCCCGTACCAGGCGGGGATCTGGTGGCCCCACCAGAGCTGGCGCGAGACGCACCAGGGCTCGATGTTCTCGAGCCAGTCGTTGTAGGTCTTGGTCCAGCTTTCCGGCGTGATCCTGGTCTTGCCGTCCCGAACCGCCGCGAGTGCACGCTGCGCCAGCGGCTGGACGTCGACATACCACTGGTCGGTCAGCCAGGGCTCGATCACCACGTCCGAGCGGTCGCCATGCGGCACGGTATGGGTGTTCGGCTCGACCTTGCGCAGCAGGCCGCGCGCTGCCATCAGCCCAACCACCATCTTGCGCGCGGCGAAGCGGTCGAGCCCATGCAGGGCCAGCGTCTCCGCCTCGGGCGTGGCGCCTTCCAGGAAGTCGGCGTTATCCTGAATCAGGATGCGAGCTTCGCCGTCCAGGATATTGACGACCCTGAGGGAATTGCGCTTGCCGACGTCGAAATCGTTGAAGTCGTGCGCCGGGGTGATCTTGACCGCGCCGGTGCCCTTTTCCGGATCGGCATAGTCGTCGCCGAAGATCGGGATGACGCGCTTGACCAGCGGTAGCACGGCGTTCTTGCCGATCAGCTCCTTGAGCTTGTCGTTCTCGGGATGCACCGCGACGCCGGTGTCGCCCAGCATCGTCTCCGGCCGGGTGGTGGCGACGGTGATGTAGGTTTCAGGATTCTCCGGATCGTAGGCGACGCCTTCGATCGGGTAGTCGAAATAATAGAGATGGCCGTTCGGATCCTTGGCCAGCGCCTTCTCCAGCTTGTTGGCGTCGAACGCCTCCTCGCCGCCACGCTGCCATTTGAACGTGCCGGTCTTCTCGAGCTGCAGCACCTCGATGTCGGAGATCGCGGTCTGGAACTTCGGATCCCAGTTCACCAGCCGCTTGGCGCGGTAGATCAGCCCCTGCCGGTGCAGGCCGACGAAGACCTTGAGGACGGCGGCCGAGAGCCCCTCGTCCATGGTGAAGCGCTCGCGCGACCAGTCGCAGGAAGCCCCGAGGCGCTTCAGCTGGTTGACGATCGTCCCGCCCGACTCTTCCTTCCACTTCCAGACCTCGGCCAGGAAGGCCTCGCGGCCCATGGTCCGGCGATCGGTCTTGTTCTCGGCCGCGAGCTTGCGCTCGACCACCATCTGCGTCGCGATGCCGGCATGGTCGGTGCCGGGCTGCCAGAGCACGTCCTTGCCGCGCAGGCGCTCGAAGCGGCAGAGCAGATCCTGCAGCGTGTTGTTGAGCGCATGGCCCATATGCAGCGAGCCGGTGACGTTCGGCGGCGGGATCACGATGCAATAGGGCTCGGCCCCGGGCGCGGCGCCGCGGCCGGCCTTGAAGGCATCCGCCTCCTCCCAGGCCTTGTTGATGCGCGCCTCGACGGAGGCCGGCTCGAATGTCTTGTCCATCATCGCTCTGCTCGAACGCCAAAAGGCCGGGGAGCCTGCCCCGGCCGCGAAAAACGAAAGCCAAAAGGTCTGCGGTCTTAAGAGCGCATGCGACGGCCCCGCGTCAACGTTTTCGACGCAAGGACCGCCCTCCCTGCCGAGAGTGGTTGAGATTTAGCGGCCGCGCTCAGGCTGCATTTGATTCGAGGAACCACAGCGCCTTGTCGAGCGCCCGCGAATAGCCGGTGAAGATGTCGGCGGTGTCGGCATCGCCGGCCTCGTCGGCGGAATCGATCGCGGCGCGCACCGACTTCGCGGCCTCGGCATAGCGCTCGATCAGCTCGGCGAGATGGTCCTTCACCGCGACGATGTCGGTCGGATAGGGCTTGAGCTTGGTCGCCCCGGCGACATCCTGCACCGTGCCGAGCGCGATGCCGCCGAGTTGCGCCACGCGCTCCGCCACCGTGTCGACATGCGTGTCGAGCTCGCCGCGGAAGCCGTCGAGCATCTCATGGATGGCAATGAAGCCGGGCCCTTTCAGGTTCCAGTGCGCCTGCTTGGTGACCAGCGCCAGATCGATGCCGTCGGCGAGCCGCGCATTGAGCAGCTCGATCATCGCAGTCTTGGTGTTGGATTTCAGGTCGTTGCGGGACTTGAACTTGGCCATGGCAAACCTCACGCCTCGTGAAAGGCGAGCTTACCAGCAATCCGGGCAATTCGGCGACCTGCGGGAACGGAACCTCGGCTACGCTTCAGCCGTTGGGCTAGCAACCGCAGAAGGAGCCGCCCGATGACAAGGAAGACCGACCAGGCCCGCGTCTGGGAGCTGATCGAGGAGATCGGCCTGTGCATGCTCGTCAGCCATGACGGCCATGGCGACGAATTGCGGGCCCGCCCGATGAGCGCCCATGCCCGCCGCGACGAGGATGCGATCTATTTCCTCACCGATCTGCGCTCCCACAAGGACGAGGAGATCGAGATCAACGAGAATGTCTGCCTCTGCTTCGGCGACAACAGCTCGTATAAATATGTCTCGGTCAGTGGTACGGCTAACCTGCTCGACGACCGCAATCGCGTCGCCGAGCTATGGTCGACGGCGGCGCGCGCCTTCTGGGAAAGCAAGGATGATCCCAATATCCGCATCCTCAAGGTGCGCCCGGCCATGGCCGAGTTCTGGGACAGCCCGGGCAAGATCGTGACCACGGTGAAGATGGCCGCGGCAGCCGTCACCGGCTCGCGGCCTGACCTCGGCAGCAATCGCAAAGTCCTGCTCTGAGGAGGCCGGCGATGAGACTTCTCGTTCATCTCGTCGGCGCCTGGGTCGCCTCCGAAGCAGCGTCCGGCCGCTATCCGCGCCCGCTGTCGCTCGGCATGCAGCTTCTGGTCTCGCGGCTCGGCCCGCAGACCGCGCTCATGGCGCTCGCCGGCTATGCCATCCAGAGCCTCAACGAAGGCGGGGCGTTCGGGCCGCCCAGAACGCAGCGCCGAAGGCGGCGCAGCTAGATCATCGCGTGCCCGATCGGGCGCGGTCACAATGATCTATCACATTGTGATCGCATCGGATTAACCGAAAAGTGGCTTCCACTTTTCGGTCCGATGCTTGCAGCCTTCAGCGTCGCCCACCTCGGGCGACGCGCTCGATCTCAGACCGGACCAGTCGCTCGACCATCGCCGGCAGGTTGTCGTCGAGCCAGGTCTTGAGCATCGGCTTCAGCATCTCCTTGACCAGGTCTTCCAGCGTGCGCGCATTATTGCTGAGCACGGTGTTGGCGAGCGCACCGAAAGCGTTCTGCACGGCAGCGCCGGTCTGGTCGGAGATCAGCGCTGCCATGTCCATCGGCGGCGCAGGTTGCGGCTGGATCGGGGGCGGCACGAAGGCCTGAAGCTGAGGCGGCGCGGGTTCCGGCGCCGGCTGCGCCGCAACCTGCGGCTCGACGAAGGCGATATCGTCCGCTGCCACGATGGGCGCGGCCGGGTCTTCCGCGATCAGCTCGGCCTCGGCACCGAGATCGAGGACGTCGTCTTCGACTGGCTCTGGCTCTGGTTCGGGTTCAGGCTCGGACTGCGGGGCCAATGCGACCGGCTCCGGAGCGGCCTCCTCCGGCGGCGCGGCAGGCTTCTCGTCATCGGCGATGATCCGCCTGATGGAGGCGAGAATCTCCTCCATCGAAGGTTCACTGGCCTTGGGCTGCGCGCTCATGCTGATTCCGGTCACTCGACTCATGGAGCGCCCATGGAATCAGTGCGCCCCGCTGCATGAGTATTTCACCGGAAAACCGGCAGGCAAGGCAGCCGGAGGCCGGCCCACAGGAGAAATCCTGAGTGTTGCGCCGGCGCGTCTACGCGCCGGCCAGAGCGCCGGCTCAGCGTCCGTCCGGCGTCTGCGTGCCCCAGAGCAGGCCCTTGACCTGATCATAGTGCTTGCGGGAGTCGTAGATCTCCGCCTTGAGCCGTAGCGTCTCGGCCGAGAGCTTGCCGATCGCGGAGAGGACGGCGTAGGACGCCACGACACGATCGCGCTGCGCAGTAACCAGCGTCGAGCGGGCACTGACCAGTTCCTGCTGCGCGTTGAGCACGTCGAGCGTGGTGCGCTGGCCGACCTTGGCCTCTTCGCGCACGCCGGCGAGCGCAGTCTCGGCCGCCTGCACCTGCGCCTGCGCGGCGGTGATCTGCGCCTTGGCCGCATCATGCGCGCCCCAGGCGGACACGACCGCGGCGCGAACGTTGTCGCGCGAGGTGTCGACCTCGATCCGGCGCTGCCCGGCCGTCTCCTTGGCCTGGCGCGTGCGCGAATAGACCTGCCCGCCCTCATAGATCGGGATGGTCAGCGTCGCCACCGCACTGGCCGAGGTGCGGTTGTCGCCGAAGAACTGGTTGTCGTAGCGCTGCTGCACGAGGCCGCGTACGCCGACGACCGGACCGAGATCGGCCTCGGTGACCTTGACCTGCAATTCCGCCGCGTCGACGCCGTGCAGCGCCGCGATGATTGCCGGGTGCCCCTGCAAGGCGCCGTTCAGTGCGACCGGCAGCGATTTCGGCAAGAGATTCTCGACCGGACGGCCGGGGGCGAGCTGCTTCGGCTCGGCGCCGACATTCTGGCGATAGCGCGCGATCGAGGTCTTGAGATTGGATTCCGCCAGGATCGCCTGCGACTGCGCCGAGGACAGGCGCGCCTCGGCCTGGGCCACGTCGGTGCGCGTCACCTCGCCGACCTGAAATCGGTCCTTGGTCTGGCGCAGCTGCTCTTCCAGCACCTCGACGTTGTTGCGGTTGAGGTTGAGGATCGCGGTGTCGCGCAGCACGTTCATATAGGACGTCGCCGCGTCGAGCAGCACGTTCTGCTCGGTGTTGCGCAGGGTGGCGCGCGCCGCCAGCACCTGGGATTCGGCCTGGCTGACGCTGCTGCGGGTCTTGCCGCTGTCGAAGATGTTCTGGTCGACCTGCACTCCGGCGCCACGCGGGTTGAGACGCGAAACATTGCGGTTGCGCGCGCTGCCGGTGCCCTGCGCGTTGAACGGGGTGTCGCTCTCGGTGATGCTGGCGCCGATATCGGCCGAGGCCGTGATGCGCGGCCGGTAGCCGGAGAGCGCCTGCGGCACGTTCTCATTGGTGGCGCGCACTGCGGCGCGCTGCGCGTTCAGCGTCGGATTGGCCGAATAGGCACGCCCCAGCGCCGCGTCCATCGTCTGCGCCAGCACCGGCGAGCCCATCTCGGCTCCCAGCATGCCGGCCAGCAGCAGA
>DASYHC010000008.1:0-12169 GCA_035998995.1 Allobosea sp. | reverse complement strand
CCGCGAATCTTCGATTTCGCCCGCGTCTTCCGCAATCGCGAGCGCACCGCGCTGCACCATCCCGAATTCACCATGCTGGAATGGTATCGCGCCGGGGAGGATTACGAGGCGCTGATGCGGGACTGCGCGGCACTGCTCGCCGAGGCTGCCCGTGCTGCCGGCACGACCATCCTGCGCTGGCGCGGCAGCGAGGTCGATCCCTTCGCCGAGCCTGAGCGCGTGACCTTGCACGAGGCTTTCGCCCGCCATGCGGGCATCGATCTGCTGGCGACGATCGCGGACGACGGAGCGACCGATCGCGAAGCGCTGGCCGCGCAGGCGCGGGGCGCCGGCATCCGTCTCGCCGAGGACGACAGCTGGTCCGACGTCTTCAGCCGCGTCCTCTCCGAGAAGGTCGAGCCGCAGCTCGGTCGCGGCCGCGCCACCATCCTGTGCGAGTACCCGATCTCGGAGGCGGCGCTGGCTCGGCCCAAGCCGGGTGATCCGCGGGTCGCCGAGCGCTTCGAGCTCTATGCTTGCGGCGTCGAGCTCGCCAATGCCTTCGGCGAACTGACCGACCCGGACGAGCAGCGCCGGCGTTTCGAGGCCGACATGGACGAGAAGCAGCGCATCTATGACGAGCGCTATCCGATCGACGAGGATTTCCTGGCTGCGCTCGCGCTGATGCCGCAATCCTCTGGCATCGCGCTCGGCTTCGATCGCCTCGTCATGCTCGCCACGGGCGCGCGCCGGATCGAGGATGTGCTCTGGACGCCGGTCGCGGAACCGGGCAGGGGAGGGCGATGACGATCCACCAGCCGCCCGGCCAGCCGCTCAGGACGCTCGACGCTCTCGTCGAGCGTGGTCTTATCGCGCCTGAAAAGCGGCAGACGCTGGGCGAAGTGGCGAAGCGCTATGCCGTCTCGGTGACGCCGGCGATCGCGGCGCTGATCGATCCGGCCGACCAGGCCGATCCGATCGCCCGCCAGTTCATTCCCGCTGCGGCCGAGCTGACCACGCTGCCGAAGGAACTCGCCGATCCGATCGGCGACGAGGCGCATTCGCCCGTCGAGGGCGTGGTCCACCGCTATCCCGACCGGGCTTTGCTCAAGCTGGTCCATGCCTGCCCGGTCTATTGCCGCTTCTGCTTCCGCCGCGAGATGGTCGGACCCGGCGGCGACGCCTTGACCGGCGACAAGTTAGAGGCCGCGCTCGCTTATCTCGCTTCCCGCCCTGAGATCTGGGAGGTGATCATGACCGGCGGCGACCCGCTGATCCTCTCAGGCAGGCGGGTGCGTGAGGTGGCCAGGCGCCTTGCCGCGATCCCGCAGATCAAGGTGGCGCGCTGGCATACGCGCGTGCCGATGGTCCAGCCCGAACGCATCACCGAGGATTACGCCCGCGCGCTGCGCATTCCCGGCAAGGCGAGCTACATCGCTGTCCACGCCAACCATCCGCGCGAGTTCACTGCGGAATCAAAGGCTGCGCTGGCGCGCCTCGCCGATGCCGGCCATGTTCTGATCAGCCAGAGCGTGCTGCTCAAGGGCGTCAACGCCGATATCGCGACATTGTCGGCGCTGATGCGCGCCTTCGTCGAGAACCGGGTCAAGCCCTATTACCTGCATCACCCCGATCTCGCGCCGGGCACATCTCACTTCCGGCTGTCGCTGGCCGAGGGGCAGGCCCTCGTCAAAAGCCTGCGCGGCAACCTTTCCGGCCTGTGCCAGCCGACCTATATCCTCGACATCCCTGGCGGGGCCGGCAAGATTCCGGTCGCACCCGCCTTCCTTTCGGGCTGCGAGACGCCCGGCGCGCAAGGTTTCGCGGAGGATCGCCATGGCGACCTCCACGCCTATCCGCCGATATAGGCGGCGGTATCGGTCCCAAAGGCTAGGTGCTAGACTAAGTCCGATGAACTAAGTTCGAGAGCGGACATGAAGACCGTGAACATCCACGAAGCCAAGACCAATCTCTCGCGCTTGGTCGAGCGGGTGTCCAAGGGCGAGAGCGTCGTTATTGCCAAGGCCGGAAAGCCGATGGTCAAGCTCGTTCCGCTCGATGAGGGGGAGCTCCGATTGGTTCGGCGCATAGGCTTCATGGATGGAGAGATCAGCGTGCCTGACGATTTCGACCGAATGGGAGCCGAGGAGATCGTTGGCCTGTTCGAAAGCCGTTCGTGAAGCTGCTGCTGGATACGCATTTGCTGTTATGGAGTGCGGGACAACCACACCGGCTGTCCGCGAAAGCTCTGCACCTGCTGCAGGATCCTGACAACGAACTGCTCTTCAGCGTCGTCAGCCTGTGGGAGATCGCGATCAAGAATGCCCTCGGAAGGGCGGATTTCTCGGTCAGTTTGCAGGTTCTGCGGCGTGGCCTGCTCGACAACGGTTATCGCGAGATGCCGGTGCTCGGTGAGCACGCACTCGTATTGGATAGGCTGCCGAGCCATCACAAGGACCCGTTCGACCGGATGCTGGTCGCGCAGGCTCGGGCCGAGAGCCTGACACTTTTGACTTCGGACGCGTTGCTCGCCCATTACGGCGACCCGGTCCAAACAGTTTGAGCGGAGATCATCAATGCAGGACAAGCTGCCGCTCGCGATCGTCTCGGACATCGCCTGCCCCTGGTGCTTCATCGGCAAGACCCGGCTCGAGACCGCGCTCGCCAACCACAACCTCACCGAGCGCGTCGCCATCACCTGGCTGCCCTATGAGCTCAATCCGGAGATGCCGGCCGAGGGCATGGACCGCACCGCCTATCTCGACGCCAAGTTCGGCCCCGGCAAGCGCCGCGAGATCGAACTGCGCCTGTCCGAGGCGGCGCTGGAGAGCGGCGTCACCTTCAACTGGGCGAAAGTCACGAAAAGCGTCAATACCCGCATGGCGCATATGCTCGTCGCCGCTGCCGCGACCGTGCAGCGCGGTGGCGAGATGACCGCGGCGCTGTTCAAGGCCTATTGGCAGGATGGGCGCGACATCGGCGATATCGAGACGCTGGTCGCGATCGCCGCCGAGCAGGGCTTCGACGAGCAGGCGGCGCGTGACGAGCTCGCCAATGACGAATTGCGCGAGACCGTGATCGGGCTGGAGGCGCACGCCCAGAAGGTCGGCGTCACCGGCGTGCCCTTCTTCATCGTCGACGGCAAGCTCGCGGTGTCCGGTGCCCAGCCGCCGGAGGTTTGGACGCAAGTGTTCGCGCAGGTGCTGGCGGCGAAGCCTCATGACGAGGATGAGTGACGCGTTCCGCGGCGCGCCTTTGCGCTCAGCTCGAAAAGAAGACCTGTCTCAAAAATGAGATAATCCTTGCGCGCCAACTCGAATCGTGCCTTTCACCAAGGAGCAGGTGGAGGGCAGGGCGATGACGCAGAAGATCAATGATCTCCGGGACCGCATGATCGTCGCGCTGGACGTGCCGACGGTCTGGGACGCCTACCGCATCGTCTCGACGCTGGGCGACGGGGCGAGCTTCTACAAGATCGGCTACCGGCTCGCTTTCGCCGGCGGGCTCGATCTCGCCCGCCAGCTCGTGACCGAGGGCAAGAAGGTCTTCCTCGATCTCAAGCTCCACGACATCGGCAACACCGTCACCGAGGGGGTCGAATCGCTGACCAAGCTCGGCGTCACTTTCCTGACCGTGCACGCCTATCCGCAGACCATGCGCGGCGCGGTCGAGGGGCGCGGCGAGGCGGCGCTGAAGCTGCTCGCCGTCACTGCCCTGACCTCCTATGACGATGGCGACCTGAAGGATGCCGGCTACGGGCTCGCGGTACGCGATCTCGTGCGCATGCGCGCCCAGCAGGCCCGCACCGCCGGGGTCGACGGCATCGTCTGCTCCGCAGCCGAGACCGAGATCGTCCGCGATGTGATCGGGCCGGACATGGCGATCGTCACCCCCGGCATCCGCCCGGCCGGCAGCGCCGTCGGCGACCAGAAGCGGACATTGACACCGGCCGAGGCGATCCGCGCCGGCGCCGACCATCTCGTCGTCGGGCGTCCCATCATCCGCGCGGCAGACCCGCGTGCAGCGGCCGCCGCGGTCATGGACGAGATCGCGAGCGCCGCTTAGTCTCCGGCCTCCTTTCCATCGGATACGGATACGGCAATGCCCAAGGGATATGTGATCGGTCGCGCCAAGGTGACCAATGCGACGCAATGGGCGGTCTATGCCGCGAAGGCGTCCGAGGCGATCAAGCAATATGGCGGCACGCCTCTGGTGCGCGGCGGCCAGATGACGGTCGGCGAGGGCGTGGGCGTGGCCCGCAACGTCGTCCTCGAATTCCCCGACTATGCGACGGCCAAGGCCTATCTGTTCTCGGCCGAATATGCCGAGGCGCGCAAGCTGCGCGAGGGCGCCGGCGAGATCGACCTGATCGCTGTCGAGGGAGCCTGACCATGGCGAAAGGCTACTGGATCGCCCGGCTCGACGTGCAGAACGAGTCGGAATACGCCACTTATCGCTCGCTCAACGCCATCGCCTTCGCCAAATACGGCGCGAAGTTCCTCGTGCGCGGCGGCGAGTACAAGCTCGCTCGCGGCGAAGGCCGCAAGCACAATGTCGTCATCGAGTTCAAGGACATCGAGACGGCGCGCGCCTGCTACGACTCGCCGGAGTACCAGGCCGCCGTGCAACATCTCGCCAAGGTCGGCGCGGTCGATCTCGTCATCATCGAGGGCTATGAGGGCGCGCAGCCGGGCGATTAAGCCCGGCTCTCAGCTCTCGAACAGGGTCCGGAACCGGCTCGGCTGCGAGCGCAGATACTGTTTCGGCGCCTTGACGCTGGCGCCGAGATGGGCGGCGGCATGCCAGGGCCAGCGCGGCTCGTAGAGGATGCCGCGCGCCAGCGCGACCATGTCGGCATCGCCACCGGCGACGACCGCCTCGGCATGCTCATAATCGGTGATCAGGCCGACCGCGATGGTCGGCACGCCCGTCGCCGCCTTCACTGCCCGCGCCAGCGGCACCTGGTAGCCCGGTGACAGCGCAATCTTCTGCGTAGCCGAGACGCCGCCGCTGGAGACATGGATGAAGCTGACGCCGCGCGCCTTCAGCGTCTCTGAGAAGGCGACGGTCTGCGCGATGTCCCAGCCGCCCTCGACCCAGTCGGTCCCGGAGACGCGCACGCCGACCGGGATTGCGGCCGGAACCGCCTCGCGCACCGCGTCGAAAACCTCGAGCGGAAAGCGCATGCGGTTCTCCAGCGAGCCGCCATAGGCATCGTCGCGCTGGTTCGCCAGTTGAGACAGGAACTGGTGCAGCAGGTAGCCATGGGCGCAATGCAGCTCGATCGCCTGCAGGCCGAGCCGCACCGCCCGGCGTGCCGTCGCAACGAAGGCTTCGCGGATTCGCTTCAAACCGGCGGCGTCGAGCGGCAGCGGCGGCCGGTCCTTGGCCTGCATCGGCAGCGCCGAGGGAGCGAGCGTCTGCCAGCCGCGGTCCTCCAGCGGGCGCTGGCCGCCGCCGGTCCAGGGCGAATAGACCGAGGCCTTGCGGCCGGCATGGCCGAGCTGGATGCCGACAGGCATGTCGGAATGGCGCCGGACGGCTTCGAGCACGCGTGCCAGCGCCGCTTCGTTGGCATCGCTCCACAGGCCGAGATCGTCCGGGCTGATCCGCCCGTCCGCCTCGACCGCGGTCGCCTCGATGATCAGGAGGCCGGCGCCCGACAGAGCGAGGTTCCCGAGATGAATCAGGTGCCAGTCGGTGGCCGAGCCGTCTTCAGCCGAATACTGGCACATCGGCGCGATCACGATTCGGTTTGAAAGGTGCAGGCCGCCGAGATCGAAGGGCTGGAAGAGCTGGCTGGGCATGAACGTCTCCGGACAGGCGGTTTCGGACGCGTATGATGGCGGTTCAGGGCGAGATCAGCCAGATCGCTAGCGGGAAGGTGAGGGCGGCTGCGGCGGTCGAGATCACGATCGCCGCCGCGATCGGGCGGCTGCCGGTGTCGAAGCGTTCGGAAATGACGAAGACATTGGCCGCGATCGGCAGCGCCGCATAGAGCACGCCGGCCTGGACCCAGAACGGATCGAGCTTCAGGACCAGCGCCAGCACCACCCAGGTCAGCAAGGGATGCAGGACGAGCTTGCCGACGACCAGCGGCAGGACGCCGCGCAGGGGCAATTTGCCCTCGCGGCTCCACTGGAAGGCGGCGATGCCGAGCGCGAACACGCCGACCGGGGCGGCCGAGGCGCCGAGGAAGAGCAGGAAACGGTCGACCGGCTCCGGCAGCGCGACCCCGCTCAGCGACAGGGCGATGCCGGCCAGGATCGAGAGCATGAACGGGTTGACGATCGTGCCGCGCACAAGCTTGAACGCGATCGCCAGCGGCGAGCCCTGGCCGCGCCCGGCCTCGATCAGCCCGATCGAGAGCGGCACGATCAGGGCGGTGTCGCAGATCAGGCCGATCGCGATAGGCGCCGCGGCGCTGTCGCCGAGGAAGGCGAGCATCAGCGGGATGCCGAGGAAGGCGAAATTGCCGCCGACCAGCGCCTGCCCCCGCGATACGGCGTTGGGGAAGGGCAGGCCGAGCAGGCGCCGCTGTAGCGCGATGGCGAGGGCAAGCACCGCGACCCCGATCAGCGCCAGCGCGGCGAAGAAGATGCCGTTCCAGAGCTCGGCGATCGGCTGGCGCGACATCACCCGCAGCACCATCGCTGGCGTCGCCACCATGAAGGCGAAGGTGTTGAACACCCTGACCGCATCGGCGCTGAACAGGCCGCGCCAGGCCGTGAAGGCGCCGAGCGCGATCACCGCGAAGAAGGGCGTGCTGGTGGCGAGGAATTGCAGCATGAAGTCACCGCGGTCCGCGAGCCGGACCGGTTGCCGGCTCTAGCAGATTTCGGGCCGCTATGTGTTCCGTTGCTGCCTAGTGGCCCTGCTTTTCCGGCAGGGCTGTCGGCTTCACGCCGCCGCGCCGCGCCTTCAGGATCGGCTCGACGATGAAATGCATGCCGACGAGGCAGAGCCCGCCGACGATCAGCCCGAACACGGCCGAGGCGGCTGCGGTCGTCAGCCATTCCAGCACGCCCGTGAGCGCCGGCCAGACCTTCCCGACCATGACGGCGACATCGTGGATGACATGCTCGATCCCGGCGAGTCCGTAGCCTGCGAAGCCGTGGATGATGATGCCGCCGCCGACCCAGAGCATCGCCGCGGTGCCGACCGCGCTCAGCACCTTCAGGAATGGCGGCATGCCGGCGACGAGGCCGCGGCCGATGAGCCGGACCGGGAGGATGCCGCTGCGCGACAGGGCGACGCCGGCATCATCCGCCTTCACGATCAGAGCGACAACGCCATAGACCAGCACGGTCATGCCGAGCCCGACCACGGCCAGCACCAGCGCCTGCATCCAGAAGGACGAGGCTGTGATGGTGGAGAGCGTGATCGCCATGATCTCGGCCGAGAGGATGAAGTCGGTCTTGATCGCGCCGGCGATCTTCTGCTCCTCGAGCTGCTTGGCATCGAGGATGTCGGAGCCGCCTTCGCCGGTTATCTCGTCGTGATGCGCATGCGGCATGACGATCTCGTAGACCTTCTCGAAACCCTCGAAGCAGAGATAGGCGCCGCCCGCCATCAAGAGCGGCGTGATCGCCCATGGTGCGACCAGGCTGAGCACCAGCGCCGCCGGCAAGAGGAAGAGCAGTTTGTTCTTGAGCGAGCCGAGCGCGATCTTGCCGATGATCGGCAGTTCGCGCTCCGCCGCGAAGCCGACGGCGTAGCGCGGCGTCACCGCGGCATCGTCGATGACGATGCCGGCCGCCTTGGCGCCGGCTTTGGTCGCCTGTGCCGCGGCATCGTCGAGCGCGGCCGCGGCGACCTTGGCCAGGGCTGCGACGTCGTCGAGAAGGGCGAACAGTCCCGAACTCATGGCGGTCTCCAGGTGAGGCCGCGGGGCGGGCGGCACGCAGCTGATAAGGGGTTCGATTTGCCCTGATATGACAGCAGCGAGCCGCCCTCAGGCAAGCGCGAGCGTATGCAGGCTTGACTCCGGAACGGTTTGGAGTCGCTTTATGTACGGAACAAAAAGTGAACATACGCTGCTATGGCCGATGCACCCACCCGATCCCTGGCTGCCCTGCGGCAGAGCCTCGCTCTGGCGGGGCTGGCGCGCGAGCTGTCGCCGGTGGAGAGGGTCGCCTTCGGGACTCCGTCACTGGACGAGCCGCTGGGAGGAGGGATCGCGCGCGCCGCCTTGCATGAGGTCTACGCTTCGGCCGGAGCTGACCTTCCTGCCGCGACGGGTTTCGCCGCGGCCCTGGCCCTGCGCGCCGCCGGATCGCGGCCAGTGCTCTGGGTCCGGCAGGATTTCCTCGACGCCGAGGCCGGACGTCTGCACCCGCCAGGCCTGGCCGAACTCGGGCTCGATCCCGCGCAGATCCTCTTGGTCAGGGTCAGGGATGGCGAAGGCGCGCTGCGGGCCGGGGCGGAAGCCGCCCGCTGCGCTGCGCTCGGGGCGACGCTGATCGAGCCCTGGGGCGCGCCGCGCCAGTTCGACCTGACTGCCAGCCGCCGCCTGGCGCTGGCGGCGGAGACTTCAGGCGTCCTGACCCTGCTGTTGCGAGTGGCAGCCGAGCCGGAGCCCAGCGCCGCCAGCACGCGCTGGCAGGTGCGCACCCTGCCGTCGCGGGCGCGGGAGGCGGAGGCGCCGGGCGATCCCGCCTTCGGATTACGGCTGCTGCGCCATCGCGGCGGCCTTGGTGAGCGTGAGTGGCGTGTGGAGTGGAACCGTGACGAAGGATGTTTCCAGGACAGGATCGGGAGAGAGGGAGGCAGCAAGAATGGAGCGGGATATGCAGCGCCGCTATCTCGCCCTCTGGTTTCCCTATCTGGCGAGCGAACGCCTGCGCCGGCGGGCCTCCGCCGGGCCGGATGAGCGCCCGCTCGTCCTGGTCGAAAAGGATCGCGGCGCGCTGCGCCTCGCCGATTGCGACAGCCAAGCCGTCGCGCTCGGCCTGACGCGCGGCCTGACCCTGGCCGATGCCCGCGCCCGTATCCCGGAGCTGACGGTGGTCGAGGCCGACCCGGCCGCCGACCAGCGCCTGATCGAATGGCTCGCCGCGCTCTGCGATCGCTTCACCCCTCTCGTCGCGCTCGATCCGCCACATGGCCTCGTGCTCGACATCACCGGCTGCGCCCATCTCTTCGGCGGCGAGGCGGCGCTGCGCCAGCGCGTCGGCCGCAGCATGGATTGGCTGGGGCTTACCGTCTTCGCCAGCATCGCAGGGACGCCGGAGGCGGCCCGCGCCCTCTCCCGCTTCGGCCGCTGCGCCATCTCGCTACCGGGGGAGGATGAGCAGCGGACGCTGTCTTTGTCGGTCTCGGCATTGGAGGCTTCGTCCGAGACGGTGATCGCTTTGTCGCGCGCCGGGCTGAAGACGCTGGGCGATCTCGCCGGCCGGCCCTCGCACACGCTCGCCGCCCGCTTCGGCGAGGGCCTCGTCACGAAGCTGCGCCGCGTTCTCGGCCATGAGGATGCCCGCATCACGCCCTTGCGGCCGCCGCCCGATTGCGTGGTCGAGCGACATTTCCCTGATCCGCTGCAGGATACAGACGGGCTGGAGGAGATCGTCGCCCGCCTGCTCGGCGAGGCCGGGCGCCTGCTCGAGGCGCGCGGCGAGGGCGGGCGTGCCTTCGAGGTCAGCTTCTTCCGCAGTGATGGCGCGGTGCGCCGCCTCGCTCTGGAGACCGGCCGGCCCTCGCGTGACGTCGCCGCGATCCTGCGGCTCTACCGCGAGCGCATCGACAGCCTGGCCGACCCGCTCGATCCCGGCTTCGGCTATGACGCGATCAGGCTCTCCGTACCGGTCTGCGAGCCGCTCGGCACGCCGCAGGCCAGCCTCGACGGGCGCGCCGTCGAGGAGGAGGCGGTCGCCGATCTGGTCGACCGGCTGGTCGCCCGCTTCGGCCGCGAGCGCGTCTTGCGCTTCGTCGCGCAGGACAGCCATCAGCCCGAACGCGAAGCGGCTTTGGTCCCGGCTGCGGCTAAGTCGAACGAGGCACTGCCCTGGCCCGTTGCCCAGCCGGACGAGCCGCCGGCCCGCCCGCTCCAGCTTTTCGAGCCGCCCCAGCCGGTCGAGACCCTGGCCGAGGTGCCGGACGGGCCGCCTTTGCGCTTCCGCTGGCGGCGCGTGCTGCACGAGATCGCCCGCGCCGAGGGGCCGGAGCGGATTGCGCCGGACTGGTGGCGCGACGGTCCCGGCGAGCACACGCGGGATTATTACCGCGTCGAGGATGCCCAAGGGCGTCGCTTCTGGCTCTTCCGCGCCGGTCTCTATGGTCGTGAGACGACCGCGCCGCGCTGGTATCTGCACGGGCTGTTCGCATGACGACTTACGCCGAACCCGTCGCCGCGAGCAATTTCTCCTTCCTGCGCGGCGCCTCGCCCGGGCCGAATCTGGTGATGACCGCGCTGCTGCTCGGCCAGAGCGGCCTCGGCATCGCCGACCGCAACACGGTTGCCGGCGTGGTGCGGGCCTGGAGCGCGCTGCGCGATCTGCGCGAGGATGGCGCGCTGGCCCCCGAGAAGATCCGCGAGGGCGGTAGCCCCGGCGAATATATCTGGGTCGAGAACCCGGCCTTCGCCGATCTGCCCTTCACCTTGCCCCAGCTCCAGGCGATGGCGAAGGCGTTCAAGCTCGTCACCGGCAGCCGGCTCGTCTTCGCCGACGGTACGCCCGATATCGTCGTCTATCCGGCCAACCGTGCCGGCTGGGGCCGGCTCTGCCGCCTGCTGACATCTGGCAATCTGCGCGGGGCCAAGGGCGAGTGCATCCTCACCCTCGACGACCTCCTGAACGATGCCCGCGACCTCCTGCTCATCGTCATGCCGGAGCGCCGGCTCGACGGGCTCTCCGAGGTCCTCGCCCGGCTCGATGCCGCCGCCCCGGGCGCGGTCTGGCTGGCCGCCAGCATGTCGCGCCGCGGCGACGATCGCCGCCGCCTCGCCCGCCTCCGGAGCATCGCGGCGCCGACCCGCACGCCGCTGATCGCCACAAATGACGTGCTCTACGATGCGCCCGAGCAGCGCGACCTGCAGGACCTGCTGACCTGCATTCGCGAGGGCACGACGATCGACAAGGCCGGCCGCTTGCTCGAAGCCAATGCCGAGCGCCATCTCAAGCCTCCGCAGGAGATGGCGAGGCTGTTCAAGGAGGCGCCGGAGGCGATCGAGGAGATCCAGCATCTCTTCGGTCGCATCGACTTCGACCTCGGCGAGCTGAAATATGAATATCCGGACGAACCTATCCCGCCCGGCTGGACACCGCAGGGTTGGCTTGAGGAGCTTGTCCGTCGCTGCTGCGAAATTCGTTATCCCAACGGTGTGCCGGTGAAGGTGCAGAAGTTGCTGGTGCAGGAGCTCGCGCTGATCGCGAAGCTCGAATATGCCCGTTACTTCCTCACCATCCGTCAGATCGTCGAATTTGCCGAGAGCCGCGGCATTCTGTGCCAAGGGCGCGGCTCGGCAGCGAATTCGGCCGTCTGTTACGTGCTAGGCATCACCGCGGTCGATCCAGCCGAGAGCGATGTGCTGTTCGAGCGTTTCATCTCGACCGAACGCCGCGAGCCCCCCGATATCGACGTCGATTTCGAGCATGAGCGGCGCGAAGAGGTGATCCAGTGGATCTACAAGACCTATGGCCGCGAGCGTGCCGGCATCGCCGCGACCGTGATCCATTACCGGCCGCGCAGCGCCATGCGCGAGGCCGGCAAGGCGCTGGGGCTGACCGAGGACGTCACCGCCCGCCTCGCCTCGACGCAATGGGGCAGCTGGGGCTCGGACATCACCCGCAACCAGATCCGCCAGGCCGGGCTCGATCCCGACAATCCGGTGATCGCGCAGGCCGTGCGCTTCGCCGTGCGTCTGCTCGGTTTCCCGCGCCATCTCTCGCAGCATGTCGGCGGTTTCGTGCTGATGCGCGGGCGGCTCGACGAGACCGTGCCGATCGGCAATGCCGCGATGGACGATCGCACCTTCATCGAATGGGATCGCGACGACATCGATGCGTTGCGGCTGATGAAGGTCGATGTGCTCGCCTTGGGCATGCTGACCTGCATCCGCAAGGCTTTCGACCTGCTGCGCGACAAGGAGGGCGTTGACTTCGGTCTCGCCGACGTCCCGCAGGACGATGACGAGACCTACGACATGCTCTGCGAGGGCAAGTCGCTCGGCGTCTTCCAGGTCGAGAGCCGG
>DASYHC010000005.1:0-11077 GCA_035998995.1 Allobosea sp. | reverse complement strand
CTCGCGCCGGATCCGCGCAATCGTATCCACGCCCTTCATCCCCCGCCCGCCCATCCGAAACCAGGACGGGCAGTCTCACCGAAACCGGCTCAAGGGGGTCAAAGTTGGAAGCCGATCCCCCGCCTCACGGGGTCAAACTTGCACGCCGAAACACATGCCTCGAAGGGCGGCATCTGGATGAAGTCCCCGGCCGGCGAGAAGAAGGCCCTGTCGCCTCCATGCCGGATCACCGCACCGGTGTTCGCGAAGAAGCGATCGGCATGTTCGATGCGCGCCACGGGGTCCCGGACCGGCTCGGTCCGGGCATAGTAGCGATCGGGTAGACCGTCGATCTGCGCAACATTGAAGGCAGTGTAAGCCTTCAGGAACGGAATCTCCCGATCGAACTCCTCGCCAGAGGAACCGATTTCGGTCCTGGTGAACCGGCTGGCGAAGACGACGGTGGTTCCGCTTTCGCCCTTGCGGACGGCGCCGCCGAGCTCGATGGCCTGCTTGAAGGTCATCCAGATCGGCGAGGTGAAGCCGCGGGCCATTGCCTCGGACCAGAGCAACAGCACATTCATGCCGGCGTATGGCAAGCCGTTGTGTCGCAGCTGGCGCGTCACCCGCCCGGCCACATTTCCCGCACGCCAAGGCTGCATCCAGGGCCGCACGCCCTTCTCAAGATCCGCGACGATCTTCTCGGTGATCCGAGTGTAGATGTCCGTCCGCTCACCTTCGTTCTTCCGCTTCATGACAATGAACCTCCGATTTAGAGGTCGCGCCGCTCGCGACCCCGTCACGGCGGTCCGAAAAGCCGGGGTGATCAGGGGAGGCGCGCACCCAAGCCGGGGCCTCAGTGCGAAGTCACTGGGGTGGCGAAGGGCCGGAACGCATGTGGAGGACGGCGCAGCCGTTGCGCGACCGGCCCGCCCCCGGCAGGGCCGCGGCCGAGACGGGGCGAGGCGAGCGCTTCTCCCCTCCTCCTCTCGTTCATTTGCGTGGCCATGGTCGGCGCGGAGGCTGAACGTCGCGACATATCGGCGGAGGCGAACCGACGACACAGCGTCGAGTTCAAGCGCGAGCTCGACCGCCCCGTCCGGCTCTCACCCGGCTAGCCGTTTGCGGTTAGACAGGCTGTTTCAGATTACGGCACGGTTTCAAGGTCGGTCTCGCGAAACTCGTCGGAGGTCGCGAGGATCGGGACACGATAGTATTTCGCGCAGGCATAGTGCAGGCAGTCGCCCAGGTTGAGGCCGCGCCGCCCGGAACGATAGCGATGAGCTGCCGAGAGGGAGAGCGCCGTGGCACGTCTTGCCGGCGGCAGATCCCGGATATCGACGCCACGCTCGTCCAGGAACTCCAGCACCAGCGTCTCGACCGCCTCGACCGACAGGTTGAATTTGTCCGGGCGCGCCAGCCCCAGCACGGCCTCGAGCACGGCAACCGGGGATGTGATCCGCTTCTTCGCGCCGGCAAGCGCGCGGGAAACGCGCTCGGCTTCCGGCTCGTCCGACAAGACGGCGATGATGGCGCAGGCGTCGACGAACATCAGGTCTCATCCCAGAGGTCGTCGAAGGCCTCTCGCGGCAGCGGCTCTCTTGCCTTTTCGTTGAGGGCGATGCCATGTTTTTCTCGCAACCGCGCCGCGGTCTGCTGCGGCGTCTCGACGTTGCGCCGCCGCTCGATCGCCTCCTTCATGGCGATGACGATGGCGTCGGTAATGCTGACGCCGGCCATGGTGGCGAATTTCCGCGTCAGCGCGTCGGCCTCCGGATTATTGACATTGATCGGCACGATAGCCTCGATGTAGATCGAATCTAAGTCGAATGTAGATAGCTCCATCTACATGCGCAAGATCGACGAAATGGGCGGAGCCGAAGCTCCGCCCGGTAATGAGGCCTAGCCGAAGGCGGCCAGCTGGACTTCCGCCGCCTTGCGGTCGACGGTCGCGCCGATTGTGTCCGTGTGGCGCTCGAAGGGCTTCCAGCGCTCGCCGACGACCTGCTCGTAGGCGCGAACGGCGCCCTCTGCGGCCATAAGCAGCGCATGAGCCTGAAGCCCCATGTCGGCAGCGAACTCCCGGCGGCGCTGGGCCTGTCCGTCGAAGCCGACTGGACCGCCGATGTCTTCGTCTCGGGCCTCGCAGGCTGATTTGGCCGTGGCGTCTCGCGCCTCGGTGACGGCGCGCGAGTAGAACTGGCCGGCACCGTGAGCCGAGCCGACATAGGCGCCGACAATGCGCTGCAGGTGGATCTGCATCGCCCGCTCTGCGAGCCCTTCGCCGAGGCTATCCGCGGTTTCGACGAGCAGGCGCTCGTGCAGGTCGCGGATGCCGTCGCTGTCGAGCGCGGCGAGCCCGAAGCTCTCGGAGATGCGCATGGCCTGCGTGGCGTCGGGGCAGGCGAGGCGGACCATTTCGAGGGTAGTGCCCTTGCGCAGTTGCACGACGCGGGCGGTCTGACGGGGAGATTGAGCGGTCTTGGCCATATCGTCATCCTTTCTTCGGTTCTCCCGGGAGCTTCGCCGGCGCTGCCGGCGTCCCCTCGGGTGCGGTCGAAAGGAACCGGCGCGAGCCGGGCGGTTCACAGGCCCGGCCTATGCCAGGCGAGCGGGCCGGGAGTGCGGACGAGCAGGGCTTTCAGCCCCGCGAAGGAGGCAGGCCCGGCTTGCGAGATCGGCAGAGGGCGGCCGCTACGCGGCGCGGGACGCGGCCTTGAAGCGCACGGCCGACGGTTCAGACCGCAACCAGCCCGAGGGGATGCCGGCCAGCGCGGCTCAAGCCGGGGGTGCAGCCGGAGAATGACGACGTGGCACCTCGCTGCTCCCGGACGGGAAGCCGCTCGACACATGCGAGCGCGACACGGAAACGGCGGATGCCAACCGCTGCATCAGGCCGGTGTCGGAACGTCCGGACTACGCTCCCCGCTTGGGGCGCCATCCGCACTGACGGGCTTGCCGGGTTTCCAGGCCCGGTCGGTCAGGATGGCGAGGTGGGCGGGAATTCAGGTCCACCGCATCCGCAACCTCACGTCCATTGGCTCGCAGAGAGGGCGAGCTGTCTCACGCCGTTTCCGTGGCACGCGCCCAGATCTCCGGCCGCCATTGCGCGATGATGGCCTCGATCTCCGTACGGTATTCGTTCGGATATTCTGCATTGGAGAGCTGGGCGACATGGCTGAAGACGAGCGCCATGTCAGCGGCAATTGAAGCATCGACTGCAAAGAGATCGGCGAGATCGAAGCCCCCGAGACTTTCGGCATTCCACCAGGCGAGGATGAAGTTGGTGACACGGCGGGCCTGGTGCGTGTCGCTGGCAGCGATACGGAGAAGCCGTTCAAGTGCGGCGCGTGTCGTATTTTCCATGCTCGACTCCCGGTCGGTCTCGTGGATGATGGCAGATGCCTGCGAGAAATCCACCCGAAGGTGCTCACCGCTCCGGAGTTACCGGGGTGGTGATCGCGTCCACCTTCGCGAGAGCCGCCAGCGCGCGGGGTAGCCACGTCTCGAACTCGTGGAGCGACAGCCCCATCGGCCGGGCCGGCTCCCTCAAGATCGCGGCCAATTCATCGAGCAGCGCCGCCTTGCGCTGGACGGTCTCGTCGAACGCGTCGGGGATCGCAACCTCCTCGCCGGAATGAGCAGCATCGTGGCCCTTCCAGATTCCGGTGACATAGGTCTCTCCAGAGGAATCGACGTCCTCATCTGCATCTCCCCAACCATCGTCGTCGATCGCGAGACGGCAGGCCTCCTCCGGCGTTGCGGCGTTGTAGCTGCGTCGGCGATAGACCGGCAGATGGTAGGTCGTTTCGATCGTGTAGACCGGCATGGCGCCCTCCTGGGCGTGATTGGTTTCGGGGACTGGCGCCAGGGGGAGGCCTCCGGCGCCATATGGGTCAGGTTCAATCCGCACCACTGAGCTCGAACCGGGCCAGCCTCCCGCGACACGGCAGGAACGCGATCGCCGTGCGGTCGCGCTGCGCGGCGCATAGAAGCCCGTCGGTGCGCCATCCCGAGCGCGGCACCAGCATGTCGTTTAGGGTTGGTGGGCGGTCGGGTGACCCGGCTAGGCGTTGCCGGAGCGGCTGCATCGAACGGTCACGGCGATGCCCGCATGTCATGGCGATCACACAATGCGGCGATCGCCCGGTCCTGGCGCGCGAGCTTGCGCGACAGGGCATCGATTTCCGGCTGCCGCTCGGCCGTGAGCGCGGCAAGGTGCCCGCGATAGCGCTCGAGGAAGGTACGGGGATCGGGAGCCCTGCCCCGTCTATAGGTCCTGCGCTTCGCCCCCAGGCTGGGAATGATCGCCATCATGCGGCGAACGATCTGCCGATCGATCACATCAATCTGGTGCTGGATCTGGCGCCGCGCCTGCTCCATGCGGTGGAGCCGGGCTGCCGATCCGGGAACGAAGGTCATGGCGCCCTCCCCACCCGCCAGCCAACGAAATCGGACGGGCCGCGATAGACGGGGTGCCGGGCAGGATCGATGACAAAACCGAATCTGCCGACCTGATATTCGCCCGAGGGAACAAGAAAGCGCCGTTCCTCCGCACCAGACCCGCGTTTGCGACCAAGCGTGGCGGCGCATTCGACGAAGCCCTTCTGGTGGCCGGACGTGATCGCCGACGTCACGATCCAGTCCTCGACATGCTCCCGTTCGAAAGTGCAGCGGTCCCTCTCGACGGACTCGCCCGGCTGCAGAACTGTTCCGAAGATGGTCTCCCAAGCGTCTGGCCAACCATCTTTCACGGTCTGCTCAGCACTGCGGCGCTCGAAACCGGTGAAGAGATGCGGGAAGGTGATCGCGACGATCGCCCAGGCGGCATCCTCTTCATAGAAGCCGTCATTCACCCGCAACGCAGGGTGAACCTCCCGATTGCGTTCAGCCGACAGGTGGAAGCCGCCATGCGCCGCCGTCGAGTGGCAGATGATGCCCTCGGCATATATCTTCGCCCCCTGAGACACGCCCCATGGCGTGGCTGCGCCAGAATGAACCTCGCGCCGCTCGAGTGCCTTGCGCTCACGCTGATGCTCGGCGTTTTCCGCGACCCTGACGCGAAACGCGGCCTCGTCGGAGAGCTCACCGTCATGGCCGCAGAAATCCGACCGCCGCCATTCGGCAAGCGGTCGGCCGATGCGCCAGCCCGATGCGAGATAATGCCGACCGCCGCGCGCCGGCAACATCGCGAAGGCATTGTCGCCGACGCGCGCAACCGGGAAGCCGTCGCTGCACAGTCCGAATTCGACCGCAGGAAAAGTCTCGAGGTCAGACGAGGTACGATCGGACGGGAGCGCGCTCATGACGCTCTCCCGTCGACCACATCGGCGCCGACCTCATCTGGCCGCGGCGCGCCGTCAACCCAGGAGACGATCGAGCCGATGGGTGGGCTGTCGAAAATGCTATGCACTGACATGGAAGACCTCGTGAGCGTGGTGTGAAAACGAGACCGCCGCCGGCATGGCCGTCGGCGGGGTTTCATTCGGAAGCGGATGGCGAGCACCTGCTATTCGGCGGCTTCGAGGAACTCGCCGGGCTGGTCGCCGGTCGGATCCTCGGCGAGCGTCTCTTCAGACGTCTCGGCTTCCTCGTCATCGTTCACTGCGGCCGTGTTGGACGTGAGCCATTTGGAAAGCTCCGCAGCATCCGGCGCGAACAGCGCGGCCGCGTGGACGAAGCGCCCCGTCGCGAAATGCTCGACGAGCGCTGCGCGCGTCTCCCTCACACGCGCCCGCAGCAGGACCGGGGTGTCCTTGCAGGAGCGTTCCAGCGCCGCTCGCGACAGGCAGTCGAGGAAATCCTCCGTTCCCATATTGGGCAGGAAGCCGTCCGCGCCGATAGCGGTGCCGGCGATGCGGGCGACGATGCCGCTGTCGCTACGGTTCACGCGAGCCGACAGCGCATCGATCAAAGCCGCGCGCGCCGCCGAACGCAATGTGACCATGTCGTGAGCGAGCGTGCCGTCATCCGCGACCAGCCGAACAGCATGCCGCTCCATGCGCGCGAAGCCGTAGACATCGCCTCCTGCGCCCGACGCCACGGTGATGTTGCGGCCAGCCAGCGCCAGCACCAGCAACGCCATCAGCGTGTCGTCTTCGATCGGGCCACGTTCGAGGGCCTCATGCAGCGCATCCGTCCGAAAGTCACCTATCATGGCGATGTCGCGTCACGTCGGGGCGAGGCTTGGCCATGACGACGTCGTCCGCTTCGGCATCGTCGGCCTGCCCCGTCCTGTTCGGCTTTTGCGCCTCGGGCATCCGGAAGTGCACGGTCTGCACCTTGCCCTCGCGATCGAGATACATGGCGGCCCGGTCGCTTTTGCCGGGCTTGCCGTGGACGCGCTCGGCCTTCGGCGGCAGCGCAACCTCACCCCAGCTATTGGTCTCCGCGATGACGCCGCGCTTCGGCAGATGCTGCGTCATCCATTCCTGCTGGGCCCCCAGAAACGCCTCGACATTGGTGGTGTAGCGGCTGTCCTGGTCGGCCGGCGCGAACAGGTCCTCGATCCATTCGATGCCATAGGCCTGGGCGAGGTCATCGCCGAAGCTGGCGTCGCGCGCATGCATGCGCTTCTTGGTGAGGCCGTTCGCGATTCTGTACCAGGACACCTCCGGATCGCCCTTCTTCGGCTTATTGGCCTTCCAGACCGCCGATTGTTCCTCGAGCGACGCGGCCGCGATGACGCGCAGCTGCTGCTCGTTGGGCATATTGCCCGTCGCGATGCAGTCGAGCATCGCGGGCAGGATGTTCGCGAGCAGGCGCAGCTTGCGGACCTGCCGGACTGGAAGCGCGAGTGCGACGGCGATTGCCTCCTCGGTCCAGCCGAGGGCGACCAGGCGTTCAATTCCACGCCATTGGTCGACGGGGTTCAGGGGCTCGCGCGCGATATTGTCCACCAGGGACCTCATCGCGCCGTTGTCGTTCGCGGGCTCCGCGACGAGGACCTCGATCTCCTCGAGACCCGCAGCAATGGCCTGCTGAACCCGGCGATGGCCGGCATTGATGATGTAGCCATTGCCACCATCCGTTTCCGGAAAGATGACGGGCGGCTGGATGATGCCGACCGCCTTGATGGTCGCGAGCAGCAGCGCGTCGGCCTGCGGCGAGGCCTTGGTCCGGCGGGTGCGATCGGGATTATCCTTGAGGGCGCGCGGATCGACTTTGATGAGATGCATGGAAACGCTCCGTCAGAGTTGCGGACGCAAGGGGCTTTCCTGGTCCTGTTCCGTCTTCTTTCCGAAGACCCCTTCCGGCCCGCGGAGCGGGGGGACCGGCACAAGTGCGGCGGAGCATCCCTGACCGGATGGCCGAGCGGGGCTGAGAAGCCCTGCGAGGATGACGGGCTGGGATCGCGATCGCGGTGCTTGAGCGCTAGCGCTGGCGGTGCCACCGATCCGCGAGGAAACCGTTCTTTTCTCCCTCCCCTCATCCTTGAATGCCTCCCTACTTGACGCTATATTGCGTCAATATTCTTGGCTTTATGTGAGGATGGCAGCCGATGGGGCTCGCTCAATATGCCGATGATGGCGTCTTTGCCCCGCGCCGGATCGCGGAAGCCTTGCGGACCACCAGCGAGGAAATCGCGCGGACGGCGGGCCTCGGCAGGGATGCGATCCAGCGGAAGGACCGGATCCGCTCCGACAGGACGCAGCGACGCCTGCGCGAGATGATCGAGGTCATCAACAAGGTCGAGCCGCGCTTCGGCTCGGCGCTGATGGCTTATGCCTGGTATCGCTCCGAGCCGCTGCCCGGTTTTTCCGGTCAGACGGCCATGCGGCTCGTCCGCGACGGCCGAGCCGACGACGTTCTCGACTATATCGATGCCGTCGACGCCGGGGTCCACGCCTGACCGTGATGCTGCGCTACGATGGCAAGCTCTACCGGGCTCTCAACCCGGTCTATGCGCGCGAGCCGCTATCGGGTCGCGGCGCAGAACTCCATGGTGGCCGGTTCAACCGAGAGGGGGCGGCGGCGCTGTACACATCCCTGTCGATCATGACGGCTTTGCGGGAGGCAAACCAGGTCGGCAACCTGCAGCCGACGACGTTGGTGTCCTACGATGCCGAGATCGAGCGCGTCTTCGATTGCCGGGACGAGAGAGCACTGCTCGCCTATCAGATGGACGCCGCCGCGCTCTGCGACACGACATGGCGCGATCAGATGAAAAGAGCCGGCGAGGCGAGGACGCAAGCCTTCGCGCGCCGGCTGGTCGAAGATGGCTATGATGGATTGCTGGTGCGCAGTTTCGCACGGGGCGCGACGATCGAAGATCTGAACCTCGTGCTTTGGCGCTGGGGTTCGAACGCTCCGGCACGACTGCAGCTCATCGACGACGAGCATCGCCTGCGCTGATCGACACATCGCAGATTGCCGGCAATGGAGAAAACTGGCAGGTTGAATTGCCACCTTAATGGTGGCATAGAGAGTCATGGAGAAGCGCCGTCCGACCTATGATCTCGAAGCGATCAAGGTAGCTTTTGGATCGGTCGACCAGCTCGCGATGACATCGTCCGCCCTGCGCGACGCAACAGCGCTGGGCTTCGATCGGGCTGGTGTGGTCGAGGCGATCAGCGGAATCGAACGACCGATGTTCTATAAGTCGATGACGACCTTCGCCGATCACCGCATCTGGCAGGACGTCTATCATGTGCCGGCCCGCGGCCTGATGCTTTACGTCAAGTTCCAGGCGGACATCGTCACCGAGTTCACGGTGATGTCGTTCAAGGAGAGATGACCATGGCGCTATCGAAGCAGAAGCTGCCCGAGACAATGGTTTCTCCCGAGACCGGGGAGACGCTGCGCCGCGACGTGCGTCCCTTCATCGTCAGCTACAAGGGCAAGAACATCACCGTGGAGCTGCCGGGTTATTACCCGGAGAACGGCGACGAGGGTGTGCATGTCGGCGACGACATGGCCGTCACCGACATGGCCCTGCGCAATCTGAAGGAAGAGATCGAAGGCATCCCGTCGCCCACCACCATCAGGCGGGTCCGCGAGAAACTGCGGTTGTCGCAGCGCGAGGCTGGGGGCCTGTTGAAGGTCGGCGAGAACGCTTTCGACAAATATGAGCGTGGCCTGGTCGAGCCGAGCGGACCCACCAGCCAGTTGCTTCGTCTCCTCGACCATCACCCCGAGCTGATCGAGGAACTGCGCGGGACCCCCGCCTAAGCCGCGACGGATTGCTCTCTGTGCCGCTCTCGACATCGAGGGCCATCGCGGCCGAAGCGCTCGCCGGAATAGGAGATGCCGAAGCCACCGATCGATGCGACGATCGCTTCGCCCTCGTGCCGGAGCTGCACGAGCGTCAGGATCGCCTTCATCAGCGCCCTACCCGCCTCCTTGCGTTCGGTGAAGTATTGATCGGTGACGCTCACCGCGAAGGCGGCGCCAGAGGTGGGGATGAGGCGCCGAATGTCCTGACTGTCAATCGGTCTCGGAACCGGGGCCCGTGATCGGCGTCCAAAGTGGTCCTCCTGCCGGTCGGCCGCTCGCTCGCTCGCTCGCTGGGAATGCTTGACGAGAGACTGTCGAGCGAGAAAAGGACCTTCGTGGAAGCGTTGCGGCGACCGACCTTGCTTACCGCTCCCATATGACGCTGGTCGATCGTGACGCTCACGCCCTCGAACTATGGCCTCCTGCGGCGCTTGAGAGCGCTCACGCCTCCTTCGCTCGTGGGCTCCGGCGCGATATTGAGGCCGTATCCCATCGCTGACGATGCCGTGGAACACCCACCCGGTCGAGGGCAAGATCAACAGGCTCAAACTCATCAAGCGCTCGATGTACGGCCGCGCGAATCTGTGCCTGCTGCGCGCCGGAATCATGGGCTGAACTGCACCGAAACCTCGGTAGAACCCACATCTGCGGAAACTTCGGTGCCCATTTATACCAGTCGCAGTTATTCAAGATTCTGATCCACGGACGAGATGCCGCACAGTCGCTCGAAGGATCTTCGGCAAATCGATGCAGGTCGCGCCCGGCCGCATCGGCTAGGCGGCACGCACAAGCGCGCTTCTTAGGATACCGATCATCTCGCTGATCTGAGCTTCCTCGACGATCAGCGGCGGGGACAACGCGATAATGTCACCAGTCACGCGGATCAACAGGCCCTTCTCGAAGCAGTCGATGAAGACGTCGTAAGCACGCGCTCCGACCACACCTGAACGCGAGGCGAGCTCGATACCCGCTACAAGCCCGATATTGCGGACATCAACGACGTTTGGCTCGCCGTTGAGCGAATGCACCGCGTTTTCCCAGGCTTTGGCCAGCGTTGCGGCGCGGGTGAGCAAGCCCTCCGCGGCATAGACGTCCAGCGTCGCAAGGCCGGCGGCGCAGGCGACAGGATGGCCCGAATAGGTGTAGCCGTGGAAGAGCTCGATCACGGCTTCGGGACCCGTCATCAATGCATCGTAGACTTTTCGGCTCGCAAATACGGCGCCCATAGGTACTGTACCGTTGGTTAGTCCCTTCGCCGTCGTCATGATGTCGGGTATCACTCCGAAATATTGGCTGGCGAACGGCGCGCCGAGGCGGCCGAACCCGGTGATGACCTCGTCGAAGATTAGTAGGATGCCGTGGCGCGTCGCGATCTCTCTCACGCGCTCCAGATAGCCCTTCGGCGGCACTAGGACGCCGGTGGACCCTGCCATCGGCTCGACGATGACAGCGGCAATAGTTTCAGCGCCATGAAGCTGGACAATGCGTTCGAGATCGTCGGCGAGTTCGGCGCCATGTTCCGGTATGCCCCGAGTGAAGGCGTTACGCTTCAGGTCGTGGGTGTGGCGCAGATGGTCTGAGCCGGGAAGTTGCGGAAAAACGCGACGGTTGTTGACGAGGCCACCGACGGAGATACCGCCAAAGCCGACGCCGTGATAGCCACGCTCGCGGCCGATCAGCCTTGTGCGGGTGCCTTGGCCGATGGCGCGTTGATAAGCGATCGCGATCTTGAGCGCCGTATTGTGTTTCGGCGTGCAAGTTTGGGTCTGACGCAATCTCGCTGACGTTTGGGGCTCATGTCGCGCCAATCAGACGCGCCTGGAGAAGATCGATCTTTCCGCGGCCGTACATTTGGCGCTTAACGAGCTTGAGACGGGTGATC
>DASYHC010000096.1:0-109023 GCA_035998995.1 Allobosea sp. | reverse complement strand
TCACCCGCCGCCAGCAGCTTCTTGGCGGCGAATTCCGGCGAGGTGTGGAGATAATAGGGGTGGCCGGCGCCAGCATCGTCGATCAGCGTCGTGGCAAAGCCGTGCAGATGCGTCTCGTTGCCCGGCGAAAATTGAAGGATCGCGGCCTCGACCTCAATAAAGTCGCGCGCCTCGAACCAGCGACGCAGCGCCGCCTTGATCCGACTACGGGCAAGGAGCATGGGGCGCCGGTCGGCATGAACGTCCGGCCGCCAGAAGGGCGGATGGCTCTGGCTCATCACATCTCTCTATAGCGAAAGCCACGCAAACCGGCCTGCGCGCTTCCGTTTGCGCCTCGAATGCGGTAGTGGCGCGGCACAGGAATTCGGATAGCGCGCGGACGCAGCCCGCGCCAGCCAAGGAAATCACACGTGGTCAAGGTCATCGCCTCCTCCGTCCGCAAGGGCAACGTCCTCGAACTCGACGGTCATCTCTGCACAGTCATCTCTGCCGAGAGCTTCTTCCCGGGCAAGGGCACGCCGACAACCCAGATCGACATGCGCCGGATCGCCGACGGCGTGAAGATGACCCAGCGCTACAAGACGACGGAACAGGTCGAGCGCGCCTATGTCGAGGATCGCGACTTCACCTATCTCTACCAGGACGGCGAGCAGTACGTCTTCATGAACCCCGAGACCTACGACCAAATCCCGGTCGACGGCGACGTGGTCGGCGACATGGCGCCCTATCTCCAGGAAGGCATGAAGGTCACGCTTTCGGTGTTCGAGGACCGGGCCGTCGCGATCGAGTTGCCGCAGCGCGTCACGGTCGAGGTCGCCGAGACCGAGCCGGTGACCAAGGGCCAGACGGCCTCCTCCTCCTACAAGCCGGCGATCCTCACCAACGGCGTGCGCACCGCCGTGCCGCCCCATATCGGCGCTGGCACCCGTATCGTGGTGATGACGGCCGACGGCTCCTATGTCGAGCGCGCCAAGGACTGACGCCGCCCCCCGCTGACATCGGCGGAGAAAGGCTTATATCGGCAGACGCAGCGGGCCCTTTCCGGGCCCGTTTTCGTTGTCGAGGAGCCACCATGCCGCTTTCCGCCTATGACGCCGTCTTCCCCGGTTTCATCCAGACCCTGAAGGCGCTCGACGCCATCCTCGACAAGGCGGTGGCGGAGGCGTCCGAGCGCAAGATCCAGACGGAGGTGCTGCTGGCGAGCCGGCTTGCGCCTGACATGCTGTCCTTCACCCGGCAGCTCCAATTGATGTCGGACTTCGCCAAGAACGCCGCGGCCCGCGTGAGCGGAGCCGAGAATCCGCGTTTTCCCGACGAGGAGAAGAGCTTCGAGGAGCTGAAGGCGCGGATCGCCAGGACCCTCGACTTCATCGCCTCGGTCGACAAGGCGGCGCTCGACGCCGGGCTCGACAAGGACGTCACTTTCCCGCGCGGCCCCTCGGCGACCGTGACGATGAAGGGCGCCGACTACCTCACGCGTTTTGCCGTGCCGAACTTCTATTTCCACGCCACGACCGCCTACGACATCCTGCGCGAGAACGGCTTCCAGATCGGCAAGCAGGACTTTTTGAAGGGCGTGTTCGACGCCTAAGCTTCGGCTCTCCAGCAAGCACCTCACAAATAGGGCGAGCAGAGCCAGAGCATCCGGTCGAGCAGGCGCAAGGGGAAGGGCCGCGCCCGCAGCTCCTTCAGCGTGACCGGATGCGCCCCGACGATCGCGGCATCGATGCGCTCCTCGATGCCGCGGGCGAAGCTTTCGTCGAGCACTTCGAGATCGATCTCGAAATTCAGCCGTAGCGAGCGGGCATCGAGATTGGACGAGCCGACATAGGCCCAGGCCCCGTCGATCGCGAGCAGCTTGGAATGATCGAAGGAGCCGGTGGCGCGCCAGACCTTGCAGCCGTCCTTCAGCACCTGGTCGAACTGCGCCCGCATGGCCCGGTCGACCAGGACGAGATTGTTGACATCGGGCACGACGATGTCGATGGCGACCCCGCGCCGCGCCGCGGTGACCAGCGCGCTGATCAATTCACGATCCGGCAGGAAATAGGGCGACATGATCCGGATGGACTCCCGGGCCACGGAGAAGGCGCCGATCAGCAGCTTGTGGTTGGTCTCCAGGCTGGCGTCGGGGCCGGAGGCCACGGCGCGCATCAGCACGAGCGGGCCCTGCGAGGCCGCCCGCGGCGTGACCGCCCAGGCATCGCCGGTGAGTTCCTCGTCCGAGGCGAAGCGCCAATCCTCGGCGGCGACGCCGAACAAATCCTCGACGACCGGCCCCTCGACGCGGAAATGCGTGTCGTGCCCAGCGGCTTCGCCGGCGAATTCGGTGGTGAAACCCTGGCGGATGTTCATGCCGCCGGCGAAGGCGATGCGGCCGTCGACGATCAACAGCTTGCGGTGGGTGCGCAGGTTCGCATAGGGCAGCCGCAGGCCCATGATGATGTTGCCGTTGAAGACGTCGACCGGTACGCCGCCCTTCTGCAGATAGCCGACGATGCTCGGCACCGAATAGCGCGCGCCGACGGCGTCGATCAGCACGCGCACCGCGATGCCGCGCCTGACAGCCTCGATCAGCGCGTCAGCGATACGCAGGCCGATGGGATCGCGATCGAAAATATAGGTCTCCAGGATGATCGAGCGCTCGGCTGCCGCGATCGCCGCGATCATCGCAGAATAGGCCTCGTCGCCGGTCCTGAGCACCGCGATCGCGTTGCCGGTCTTGAGATGGCGAAGCGTCGCCTTGTCGCCCAGCGTCTTCAGCGCGGCGAAGCGGCGCCCGACATCGCCAGCGACTTCGGCATCCGAGACCTCGAATGTCTGCGCGAGCGGATAGGCGCCGAGCTTCGGCTTGCGCTGTGAGACGATCGCAGCGCGGCGGATACGGTTGATGCCGCCGACCGCATAGATCAGCGGCCCGACGATCGGCGAAAGCACGATGACGCCGACCCAGCCGATGGCGGCGCGGACCTCGTCCTTGGTCATCGCGGCATGGCTCGCCGCGACCACGGTCAGCACCAGCGAGGCAAAGCCGAGGATATGCGGCCAGTAGACGGACAGAATCTCCCACATATCGGCGACTATCGCATGGGAAATGAAACCGGCAATGCGATCAGCCGGCTATCGCGGCGCACCGACTTTCATGGCAGAGGCCCCTTGCAAAGGCAGGATCATAATCCCATATCCCGGTCACGGCGATGTCGAGGGCGTTCCACTGTCCTCCGTCCCGTTGAAGACGGCCATGAGCCCGAAGGTAGCGACGCCGGATGTACGCGCGCCCTTCCGGACATGGCCGTTGGCGTTTCTGGACCACGTCATGCTCGGGCTTGTTCCGAGCATCTCAGGCCGGAGGAGGCTCCGACCACCGCCTTATCGTCCTGAGATTCTCGGGTCTGCGCTCCGCTCCGCCCGAGAATGACGAGGCCTGCTACTGCGAATTCCCCTGCAGGAACGGATTGGCCTTGCGCTCTTCGCCGAGCGTGCTCGCCGGGCCATGGCCGGGCAGGAACTGGACGTCGTCGCCGAGCGGCAAGAGCTTGCCCTTGATCCCCGTGATCAGGTCCTTGTGGTTGCCATAGGGGAAATCGGTGCGGCCGACCGAGCCGGCGAAGATGGTGTCGCCTGCGAGCAGGAAGCGCAGATCCTTCTGGAACAGCGTGACATGGCCGGGCGTATGCCCCGGCACATGCTGGACGGAGAATTCGATATCGCCGACCGAGACATTCTCGCCTTCAGTGAGCCAGCGCGTCGGCGTCACCGCCTGGACGCCGCGCATCTCGAACATCAGGCCCTGCTGCGGCAGCGCGTCGAGCAGGAATTTGTCGGCCTCGTGCGGGCCGATGATCGGCAGGTTCAGCACGCCGGCGAGCTCGGCTGCGCCGCCGGCATGGTCGATATGGCCATGCGTCAGCCAGATCGCGACCGGCGTGACCCCGAGCCCCTTCAACGCGCCGCGGATGCGCTCGACATCGCCGCCGGGATCGACGACCGCCGCCTCCTTGGTGCGCGTGCACCAGACGATCGAGCAGTTCTGCTGGAAGGGCGTCACCGGCACGACGGCGATGCCGAGCGGGCTTTCTGGCTGTTCGGTCATCGCATGCCTTTCCTCGGGAGAACCGGAGCTGTCTACCGGCCGCCGCAGCGATTGGCGAGCAGCACGCGGTAATCAGCGAGCGACTGATCCATCTGGGCGACATTCTCCTCGCGCTGCCTGCCGGTCTGGCAGGTGGCGAAAACGGAGCGCGCCTTCTGCATGAAGGTCACGTGATCACGCCAGGCGGCGCATTGCGTCGCCTGGTCGGCCGTCGCGACCTGCTGCATCTTGTACTGGCGCTGGCGCATCGCCGCCTCGTTCTGGAACAGGTCGCGCGTGCAGGTCGCTGGAACGGCACGAGGCTGTGCCAGCGCCAAAGTCGGAACAAGGGTCAGCAGGACGGCAGCGGCAACGCGAACGATCATCCGAGATTCAGCTCCTTGAAGAAGTCGTTGCCCTTATCGTCGATGACGATGAAGGCCGGGAAATCCTCGACCTCGATGCGCCAGACCGCCTCCATGCCGAGCTCGGGATATTCGAGCACCTCGACCTTGCGGATGCAGTCCTGGGCGAGGCGCGCCGCCGGACCGCCGATCGAGCCGAGATAGAAGCCGCCATGGGTCTTGCAGGCCTCGCGGACCTGGGCCGAGCGGTTGCCCTTGGCCAGCATCACCATCGAACCGCCGAAGGACTGGAACTGGTCGACGAAAGAATCCATCCGGCCGGCCGTGGTCGGGCCGAAGGAGCCGGAGGCGAAGCCCTCCGGGGTCTTGGCCGGGCCGGCGTAATAGACCGGGTGGTTCTTCAGATAGTCCGGCATGCCTTGGCCGTTCTCCAGCCGCTCGCGGATCTTGGCATGGGCCGAGTCGCGCGCGACGATGATCGTTCCGGTCAGCGAGAGCCGGGTCTTCACCGGGTATTTCGTCAATGTGGCGAGAATCTCGCTCATCGGCCGGTTGAGGTCGATCTTGACGACGTCGCCGCCAAGCTTGGCCTCGTCGATCTCCGGCAGGTACTTCGAGGGATCGGTCTCCAGCGCCTCCAGGAAGATGCCGTCCCTGGTGATCTTGCCCTTGGCCTGGCGGTCGGCCGAGCAGGAGACGCCGAGGCCGATCGGCAACGAGGCGCCATGCCGCGGCAGGCGGATGACGCGCACGTCATGGCAGAAATACTTGCCGCCAAACTGGGCGCCGACGCCGAGCGCCTGCGTCAGCTTGTGGACCTCTTCTTCCATCTCGATATCGCGGAAGGCGTGACCGGAGGGCGAACCCTTCGTCGGCAGCGCGTCGAGATATTTGGTCGAGGCGAGCTTGACGGTCTTGAGGTTCTGCTCCGCCGAGGTGCCGCCAATGACGATGGCGAGGTGGTAGGGCGGACAGGCGGCGGTGCCGAGCGTCAGGATCTTCTCCTTCAGGAACGCGATCATGCGATCCTTGGTGAGAAGCGAGGGCGTCGCCTGGAACAGGAAGGTCTTGTTGGCCGAGCCGCCGCCCTTGGCGACGAAGAGGAATTTGTAGGCGTCCTCACCCTCCGCATAGATGTCGATCTGCGCCGGCAGATTGGTCGCGGTGTTCTTCTCCTCGAACATGGAGAGCGGGGCGACCTGGGAATAGCGCAGATTGCGCTTGAGATAAGCGTCGTAGACGCCCTCGCCGAGCGCCGCCTCGTCGTCGCCCTCGGTCCAGACCTTGCGGCCCTTCTTGCCCATGATGATCGCCGTGCCGGTGTCCTGGCACATCGGCAGCACGCCGCCGGCGGCGATATTGGCGTTCTTGAGCAGGTCATAGGCGACGAAGCGGTCGTTCCCGGTCGCCTCGGGATCGTCGAGGATCTTGGCAAGCTGGGCGAGATGGCCGGGCCGCAGCAGATGATTGATGTCGACGAAAGCCTGCTCGGAGAGCTTCCGGATCGCCTCGCGCGAGACGCTCAGGACCTCGCGCCCGCCGACCGTCTCGACGCTGACGCCGTCGCTGCCGAGCGAGCGGTAGGGCGTCTTGTCCTCGCCGAGGGGGAAGAGATCGACATGGATATAGGCCATCGGCGGCACTCCGCGGTTCGACGGCGCCGCGGGCGGCGCCTGTTTCGCCGCGTCATAGCCCCTCGGGGCAAGGCCTCCAAGCCCAGACTGAAATCATTCCAAGTCGAGGCGGCGGTCGATTGCCGGGTCAAGCCGCCTTGGCAGCGGTCTCCGCCAGGATCGCGTAGATCGCGGCCGGATCATGCGCATGGCGTACCTGCTCCAGCACCGCCTGGTTGCGCAGCACGCGGGCGACGCGGGCCAGCGCCTTGAGATGGTCCGCCCCCGCTCCTTCCGGTGCGATCAGCACGAAGATGATGTCGACCGGCTGGCCGTCCAGCGCCTCGAAGTCGATCGCCTTCTCGGCGCGAGCGAACAGGCCGACGAGCCGGTCGATCCCGGCCATGCGGCCATGCGGAATCGCGATGCCGTCGCCGATGCCGGTCGAGCCGAGGCGTTCGCGCTGGAGCAAGGCTTCGAACAGTTCGCGCTCGGGAAGGCCAGTGAGCAGGGCGGCATGCTGTGCCAGTTCCTGCAGGGCCTGCTTCTTGCTGTTGGCGCGCAGCGGCGAAATCACCGCATCGGGCCGGAGAAGATCGGTCAGCGTCATAGGCCAATCCATGCATGTCCCGTGCCGGAACGCGGGCGCCGCCGGCATCCCGGCCAGCACCCGAATTCCATCAGCGGCGGGACTTCAAGAAAGAGAAGCCGGCGGATCGATCCAGCCGATATTGCCGTCGCGGCGGCGGTATACGACGTTCATGCGGCCATTGCCAGCATGGCGGAAGATAACCACAGGCGCGCCGGTCAGATCGAGCTCGGCGACCGCGTCGACGACCGTCATCTGGTGCAGGGATTTGGTCGATTCGGCCACGATCACCGGGTTCTCGCCGACCTGATCGGCCTCGTAGTCCTCGATCTCGTCGTCGGGAGCGGCGATGACATAGCTGGGGATTTCCATCACCGGTTCACGCCCATTGGCAGCAGCGGCGCGGTCCTTCAGCCGACGCTTGTAGCGGCGCAGCCGCTTCTCGATACGCTCGGCCATCTTGTCGAGGCTGGCATAGGGATCATGCGCGGTGGCGGAGGCTTCAAGCGTGATGCCGGAAGATAGGTGCAGGACGCCATCGGTCTTGAAGGCGGTGCCGTCCTTGCCGACGGTGACATGGCCCTGGTAGCCGCCTTCGTAGTACTTGCCCAACGCTGCGGCGACCCTGGCTTCGGCCTGCCCACGCAGGGCCTCGCCGACATCGAGATTCTTGCCGGAGATTCGCAAGCTCATGGAGTGCTTCCCCTTCTTGTCGCCATGGTCAGTAGCCGACCATCTCAAGGAGGTAAGAACGCCCTCATGGGGTTGTCAATGTGCGGAACGGCGCAGTTGCGCGGGCGGCAGGGCGAAACTGCGAACCGCTCATGATGTCATGCGCACCTTGTGCTGCAGCGCAAAATCGCCCTGACGGAGCGCTCCTGTCAGCGTCCGGCCAGCGCCATAGCCGCCTTCTCGCGGCGGCGTTCCATCGAGGAGGGAATGCGTAGCGATTCCCTGTACTTCGCCACGGTTCGCCGGGCGATGTCGATCCCGTTTGCCTTCAGCTTCACGACGATGGCGTCGTCCGAAAGCACGTCCTTTGGCGGCTCGTCGTCGATCATCTGCTTGATGCGGTGCCGCACGGCTTCGGCCGAGTGCGCCTCGCCATAGCCGGTGGCGGCGATCGCAGCGGAAAAGAAGTATTTCATCTCGAAGACCCCGCGCGAGCAGGCGAGGTACTTGTTCGAGGTGACGCGCGAGACCGTCGATTCGTGCATGCCGATCGCGTCGGCGACGGTCTTGAGGTTGAGCGGACGCAAATGCTCGACGCCATGGGCGAAGAAACCGTCCTGCTGGCGCACGATCTCGCTGGCGACCTTGAGGATCGTGCGGGCGCGCTGCTCGAGCGAACGGGTCAGCCAGTTCGCCGTCTGCAGACATTCGGCGATGAAGGCCTTGTCCGCATCGTTGCGCGCCGATTTCGAGACGCGAGCATGATAGGTCTGGTTGACCAGCACGCGCGGCAGCGTGTCGGGATTGAGATCGACCAGCCAGGAGCCATCAGGCGCGGCGCGGATGAAGACGTCCGGCACGACGGTCTCCGCCGCCGAGCCGCCGAAGGCGCGCCCCGGCTTGGGATCGAGCCGCCGGATCTCGGCGACCATGTCGGCGATGTCCTCGTCGTCGACGCCGCAAATGCGCTTTAGGGCGGCATAGTCGCGGCGGGCGAGCAGCGGCAGGTTGGCGATCAGGGCCTGCATCGCCGGATCGTAGCGGTTGCGGTCGCGCAGCTGGATCGCCAGGCATTCGCCGACATCGCGGGCGGCGACGCCGCTCGGATCGAAGCCCTGGACGATGGCGAGGACCTGCTCGACGCGTACGAGATCGACGCCGAGGCGCTCGGCGATGTCGGCCGGCGGCTCGGTCAGATAGCCGGAATCGTCGACGCCATCGATGATGTGGCTGCCGATCAGCCGCTCGGCCTGTCCGCTGACGGCAAGGTCGAGCTGGGCGCTGAGATGGTCATGCAGCGAGATCTCGCTGGTCAGGCCGCTTTCGAAGCCTTCCGGCCCTTCGTCGAAGGAGCCGCCGGAGCCGCTGTAGGCGCCGCCGATTATCGGCAGGCTGTCCGCGCCTTGCGTCTCCAGGCGCGCCGCCTTGGGCTGCTCGTTCTGGAAGACGTTGTCGAGCCCGGTGCCAAGCCTGCCCTCCATTCCTTCCTGGGTGTTGAGGCTCTCCGCGCGGGCATAAGTCTCGGCGTCGGCAGCAAGCGGGCTTTCGCCGGAGCCGTTGAGCGCAGCAGACTCCGGCGTCTCATCGCCGCGCTCGAGCAACGGATTGCGCTCCAGCTCGCCTTCGACGAAACTCTGCAATTCGAGATGGGAGAGCTGGAGCAGCTTGATCGCCTGCAGCAATTGCGGCGTCATCACCAGGGACTGGCCCTGGCGCAGCTCCATGCGTGGCATCATCGCCATCGCGATCCCGACTCCTTAGCCTGCGGCAATTCGGCACGGTTCTTGCCTGTGAAACAGACTAGCCGCCGAGCGTGGCCGCGTCAAAGCCCTGAGCGGGCTTTTGCGTCGGGAAGTTAATGCACCGCAACATCGCCGGACGCGATGGCCTAAGCGCCGGCTGTCTCAGAGCCGGAAATCCTCGCCGAGATAGACGCGGCGGACATCGGCATTGGCGATGATTTCGGCCGGCGAGCCTTCGGTCAGCACCCGGCCGGAATGGATGATGTAGGCGCGATCGACCAGGCCGAGCGTCTCGCGGACGTTGTGGTCGGTGATCAGCACGCCGATGCCGCGATCGGTCAATTGCCGCACCAACTCCTGGATGTCGCCGACCGCGATCGGGTCGATGCCGGCGAAAGGCTCGTCGAGCAGGATGAAGGAGGGCCGGCCGGCCAGCGCGCGGGCAATCTCGCAGCGGCGGCGCTCACCGCCGGAGAGCGCGATCGAGGGAGCCTTGCGCAGGCGGGTGATGTTGAACTCGTCGAGCAGCTTGTCGAGCTCACGCTCGCGCTTCTTGCGATTCGGTTCGACGACTTCGAGGACCGCGCGAATATTGTCCTCGACCGAGAGGCCGCGGAAGATCGAGGCTTCCTGCGGGAGATAGCCAATGCCGAGCCGGGCACGCTGGTACATCGGCAGGTTGGTGATGTCGTTCCCTTCGAGCGAGATCACCCCCATATCGGCGCTGACCAGGCCGGTGATCATGTAGAAGATCGTGGTCTTGCCGGCGCCGTTCGGCCCGAGCAGGCCGACAGCCTCGCCATTGCGGACATAGAGCGAGGCCTCGCTCACGACATTGCGGGCGCCATAAGTCTTGCGCAGGCCGCTGACGGCGAGGATGCCGGCGCCGCCGACGGCACTGGCGATGGGACCTGCATCCGCTTCGTCCTCGGCCTCCTGCTTGCCCTTGCCGAAGAGCCTGGCGAACAGGCCCGGTCGCGCCGCCGGCGCCGTCTTGGCCGGCCGCGTCGGATTAGGCTGCGCCTGCGCAGCCTCGGGAGGCGGGGAGATGGATACCGTCACAGGAGGAAGCGCGAGGTTCTGGCGTTCGACATGGGTCCGCTCTGGTATGCGAGGCGCGCCGAACTGGCAACGCCTTCTTGCAGCCGCCCCTGCCGCAAAGGAAGATCAGTTGGTCGGCGCGGCGGCCGGCTTGGCGCCCGCCTTGTTGTCCTTCTTGTCCTTGCCTTCCTCGCCCTGGTTCGGCACGAAGAAGCCCTGGACACGCCCGCTCGACGTCACGTTGGCGACGCCGGTCTCGGTGTTATAGACGAGCTTGTCGCCGCGGGTGATGTTCGGGCCGTCGTTCAGGGCGACATTGCCGGTCATGATCACCTGATTGTTGGCGCGGTCGAAGACGGCATTGTCCGAAGTCGCAGCCTGGGTCTTCGAGACGACGGTGACCGGGCCGTTGCATTCGATGCGCTTGATCGCGCCGTCATTGCCGCCCTGCCCCTGGGCGGCCGGCTGAGCCGGCTTGGGCGTGCCGCCCTGCCCGCGGCCTTCATAGAACACCGTCATCACCGAGCAACGCACCGTCGTCTCGCCCTGCACGGCGACGACATTGCCGGAGAAGACCGCCTTGTTGTCCTTGTCGAGCACATCGAGCTTGTTGGCGTCGATCTTGATCGGCTCCTTGCTGTCGCCGCCCATGCCGCCGAAGGGCGAGCCCGGCGCGCCGCCACGCGGCTTGGCCGGCTTGGCCGGCGTCGCGGCTGCGGGGGCCGAGCCGGAGCGGGCCGGCGGCTGCTGAGCGAGGGCTGCGGCGGACAGGGCCGGCGCGATCAGGGCGGTAAGAGCGAGAACGAAAGGTTTCATCGGCGGTCCGTCACTGGTCTCTTATGGCCTCACGGCTTCACAGCCGGGCTCAGGGCTTCGAGATTGGGTGTGCTGCCCTCGCGCTCGGGCCCGGCCAGGCTGCGCGCCGGCGCGTTCTCGATCAGGACGTGGACGCGCCCTTCGAAGGTGATGAGCGCACCGTTGTCCTTCACGTCGAGCGTGTCGGCATCGACCGTGGTCGTGCCGAGATTGACCTTGACCGGCTCGCGCGAATTGACGGTCCCGCCCTTGAAGTCGACATCGGCCGTGCGCATGCGGATATCATAGCCCGAATCGGTGCGGATCTTCACATCGTCGACCAGCTTCAGCTTTTCCTTCTGCTGGTCGAAATGGCCGCTTTGGGCGTTGATGTTGATCCAGCCCTCGTTCTTCATCAGCACGCGGGCGGTCATCTTGACCAGCTCGATCTGCGTGGGATTGCGCACGTCCTGCAGGGCCGAATCCGCCGTGACCTCGTAAGGGCTGCTGTCCTTGCGGTAGCCGGCGAGCTTCGGCGCCTCCATCACGACCTTGCCGCCGGACATGCTGATTCCGCCGAGCGAGACATTGCCGACATGGCGCAGCGGATTGAGGAAGGGCACCACGATCAGCCCGACCACCGCGACCGCGGCCCCGACCGGGATCAGCAGCCGCAGCACGCGCACGAGCGCAGAATGCCGGCGCGCCGCCCGGAAGGCGCTCTGCCGCAACTGCGCCCGAATGGCCGCCGGGCTGCGGGTCTCAGGGGATGTGATCGCCAAGCTCATGCCCGCCCATTGCCAGCCACCAGCGGCTTTTTCATGTCAGACCGGCGCGCGCCGACGGGCACCCGCAGCCGATCGGACGACCGCCCGATACATGGCCTAGTTCAAATACCTCAAATTTACGTATGCGCGAAGATGTCGACTTCTGGCCAGCCGGCAAGATCGAGTTCGGCGCGCGTCGGCAGGAAATCGAAGCAGGCCTTGGCGAGATGCGCGCGCCCCTCGCGTTCCAGCATCGTGTCGAGCTTCGCCTTCAAGGCATGGAGATGCAGCACGTCGGAGGCGGCATAGCCCAGCTGCGCTTCGGTGAGCGTGTCTGCGCCCCAGTCGGAGGATTGCTGCTGCTTCGACAATTCGACGCCGAGCAATTCGCGGACGAGGTCCTTAAGGCCGTGCCGGTCGGTATAGGTGCGGACCAGCTTGGAGGCGATCTTGGTGCAGTAGACCGGCGCGGTGACGACGCCAAATGCGTTCTCCAGCGCAGCGATGTCGAAGCGGGCGAAGTGGAAGAGCTTCAGCACGCTCGCGTCGGAGAGGATGCGGCAGAGATTGGCCGGGGCCGGTGCGCCCTTCGGGATCTGCACGACATCGGCGGTGCCGTCCCCGCGCGAGAGCTGCACCACGCAGAGCCGGTCGCGCTGCGGGTTGAGGCCCAGCGTCTCGGTGTCGATCGCCAGAATCGGCCCCGGCTCGAAGCCATCGGGAAGATCGCCGCGGTGCAGACGAATGGTCATGCCCAAAACCTCGCTCGGCGGCGCGACGGCGCCGCTCAGTCAACTCGCCATCCGCCAGCCAGGCCGAATGGCCTCCTCGAAAATCCGGAGAACGCCTCGCAGCTAGCGGCGCGCCTCACCGCATTCAAGCCTTTTCTCTGCCAGAACAACCGGTTCGCGCGGATTAACCTTTTATTCACCATAAGCTTCATTCGAACGCCCGAGCATGCAAGGATGCAGGATCGGAGCTTGACCCATGTCCGCGATCCGCCTGTTCACCGATCTCGATGGCCGAATCGGCCTGCGCCAGTTCTGGCTCGGCAGCATCGCGCTCGCTTTCTGCCTGCTGGCGATCCAGTGGGGCGCGCCACAGATCACCGACAAGCGCTCGGCGACGATGATCGTCGCCTTTGCCAATACCTTCGCCCTGTTCCCCTGGGCGGCGCTGGCGGCCAAGCGCGCCACCGACCGAGGTGGCTCGTCGCTGTTCGGCATCCTCCTGGTCTGCGCCATCGTGTTGCCGCGCGAGTTGCAGCCCCTGCTCGGCTATGCCTGGGCGCCCTCGCTCATCGCGATCTCGACGATCGCCTGGCTGGTCGCGCTGGTCGATCTCGGGCTGATGCCGAGTGTCGACCGCGATGCGCCGCTTGCGGAGCAAACCGGGGCTGCTAAACGGGCGTCATGAGCCTGAGCACCCCCGCCCCTCTCGACTTCGACCCCACCGATCCGATCGCCCTCACCCAGGCCTTGGTGCGCTGCCCGTCGGTGACGCCGGCCGAAGGCGGCGCGCTCGCGCTGCTCGGCGCCGTGCTAAGTGCCGAGGGCTTCAACGTCGAGCGGCCGGTCTTCTCCGAACCCGGCATGCCCGATATCGAGAACCTCTATGCCCGCATCGGCAACGAGGGGCCGGTTTTCGTCATCGCCGGCCACACCGACGTCGTCCCGCCCGGTGACCTCTCCGCCTGGACGCGCGATCCATTCTCAGCCGAGATCGAAGGCGGCGTGCTCTATGGCCGGGGCGCCTGCGACATGAAGGGCGGGCTCGCCGCCATGGTGGCCGCTGCGATCCGCTATCGCCGCGCGAACCCGGATGCGCCGGGCTCGATCGCCTTCCTCGTCACCGGCGACGAGGAGGGCCCTGCCGTCAACGGTACGGTCAAGCTGCTGGCCTGGGCCGACCAGCGCGGCGAGCGTTTCGACCATTGCCTGCTCGGCGAGCCAACCAACCCGGCCGCGATGAGCGACATGATCAAGATCGGCCGGCGCGGCTCGCTGACCGGCAAGCTCACCGTCCAGGGCGTGCAGGGCCATGTCGGCTATCCGCATCTGGCCCAGAACCCGATCCGCGGCATGGTCCGGCTGCTCGCCGGACTCGAGGCGAGCCCGCTCGATGCTGGCACCGAGCATTTCGACCCGAGCAATCTCGAAATAACGACACTCGATGTCGGCAATCCCGCGACCAATGTGATCCCGGCGCAGGCCAGGGCCGTGTTCAACATCCGCTTCAACGATCTCTGGACACCGGAGACGCTTGCTGCCGAGATCGAGCGGCGGCTGCGCGATGCGGCCGGCAATACCGTGCGTTTCGAACTCGGCTTTGAGCCGACCAACGCTGTCGCCTTCCTGACCCAGCCGGGCCCATTCGTCGCGATGGTCGCGGATGCCGTTGCCGCCGAGACCGGCAAGCGCCCTGCCCTGTCGACGACCGGCGGCACCTCTGACGCCCGCTTCATCAAGAACTATTGCCCGGTGGTCGAATACGGCGTCGTCGGCCGGACCATGCACCAGATCGACGAACGGGTCGCCATCGCCGATCTCGTGACGCTGGAGCGGATCACGCATCGTTTACTGACGGACTATTTCGCCGCAGTGCGGCGCGCTTGACGGAACCGACCCTGACGGCCACAGTTAGACGAAAGTCTAATATCGTGACGTCCGGAGGGTTGGGCCATGAGGCTTGCTGCCGACGATGTGACGCGATCGCTCGCCGCCTCATGGCGATTGCTGTGGGCCGACGCGAAAGCCCTGCCTGATCTCGACCTCAGCCGCGACGGCTTCTGGCGCTCCTATCTCGCACTCATCCTCACCGTTCCCTCGATGATCCCCGTGCTGGCGGCCGAGCGAACGCTCGCGGGCCTCCCGAACAGCGGCGGGCTCTTCGACGCCCCCGGGCTCCTCGCGGCAGTGGTCACCGCCGAGATGCTGGCGGTCCTGGCCGTGCCGGCAGTGCTGGTCGCGATTGCGCCGAACCTCGCCCAGAATCCGCGCTTTACCGGCTTCATCATCGCCTGGAACTGGGCTGGCATCCTTTCCGCGGCGTTGATGGCCGTGCCGGCGACGGTGTTCGCGCTGGGCTGGTCCAATCCGGGCATCGCCACCTTCCAAACCCTCGCCTTCGCGACGATCGTGCTGAGGCTGCGCTATTGCGTGGCGCGCGCCGCCTTCGGCGCCGAGAGCGGTGTCGCCGGAGCGGTCACCTGCGCCAGCCTGCTGGCGGATTACTCCGTCATCCGGACTTTTGGGCTGGCCGGCTTCTGATCCGGCTCTAGTAGTCCACGCCGGCGAGATAGAGCCCGCAGGGCGGCGCCAGCGCCGCGCATTGCGAGCGGTCGCGCGCCGCCAGCACCTTGCCGACCTTGTTCTCCGGCCAGCGCCCCATGCCGACCATCTTCAGGCAGCCGACCATGGAGCGGACCTGATGATGCAGGAAGGAGCGGGCATGGACATAGGCGACGATCTCCGCCCCCTCGCGCCGGCAATCGAACCGGTCGAGCGTGCGCAGCGGGCTGTTGGCCTGGCATTCGGCGGCGCGGAAGGTGGTGAAGTCGTGATGGCCGATAAGCGCCTTGGCGGCACGGTCCATCGCCTCATGGTCGAGCTTGACCGGGACGTGCCAGACCCGGTTCGCATCAAGCGCCGGTTGCGCCCGCCGGTCGAGGATTCGGTAGATGTAATAGCGCCGCGTCGCCGAGATGCGGGCGTCGAACGTGTCCGGCACCGCCTCGGCGCTCAGCACCGCCACCGGCAGACGCTTCAGCCTCGCATTGCTGGCGTCGCGCACGACATCGGTGCGCCATTCCTTGTCGAGATCGACATGCGCGACCTGATGGGTGGCATGGACGCCGGCATCAGTCCGCCCGGCGCAATGCAGGCGCACGGCATGGCCGCAGAAGGCCTCGATCGCTTCCTCGACGCTCTGCTGCACCGACGGCCCGTTGAGCTGGCGCTGCCAGCCCGAGAAGGGCGTGCCGTCATATTCGATGACGAGCTTGTAGCGGCGCATCGCTCTAGAGCTTCGCGCCCGCGCCGAGCCTGGCTCCACGCAGGAACTCCTGGACGCTCATCGGCCCCTTGCCGGCGCGCTGGACCTGGAGGAGCTTCACCGCCCCGACTGCGCAGGCGACCGTGCCGTCATCGTCGAGCAGCGTGCCCGGCTCGGCCGCGCCGCCGGCACGGGCGGTGCGCAGCAATTTCAGCCGCTCCGGGCCCTTGCCGAGATCGACCTCGATGAAGGCGCCCGGGAAGGGCGAGAGGCCGCGCACGACGTCATGGACCTGCTGCGCCGGCCGGTTCCAGCTCAGCTTGGCCTCGTCATTGCCGATCTTGCTGGCATAAGTGACGCCCTCCTCGGGCTGCGGCGTGAAGCGCAGGCCGCCACGACTGAGCGCAGCGAGCGCCCGCACCATCAGGTCGGAACCGAGGCTGGCGAGCCGGTCATGCATCTCGCCGGCGGTGGCATTGCCGTCGATCGCAAGCCGCTCGACCATGGCGACCGGGCCGGTGTCGAGCCCTTCTTCCATCTTCATCACGCAGACGCCGGTCTCGGCATCGCCGGCCATGATGGCACGCTGGATCGGCGCAGCGCCGCGCCAGCGCGGCAAAAGCGAAGCATGCAGGTTGAGGCAGCCGAGCTCCGGCACCTCCAGGATCGCCCTGGGCAGGATCAGGCCATAGGCGACGACGACGGCGACATCCGCCTGATGCGAGGCCATGATCTCGGCCGCCTCGGCGTTCTTCAGCGTCTTCGGCGAGAAGACCGGGATGCCGAAGCGCTCGGCCGTGACCTGGACCGGCGAGGGCCGCAGTTCCATGCCGCGCCCGGCCGGCGCCGGGGCGCGGGTGTAGACCGAGACGACCTCGTGGCCCTGGCCGATGATCTCGGTCAGGGTGGGCACGGCGAAATCCGGCGTGCCCATGAAGATGACGCGCAAGCTCATGCTCTAACGCTCCAGCCGCTCAGGCCGCGCTGTCCCGTTTCGCCGCCTTGGCGAAGCGCTTGTTCACCCGGTCGCGCTTCAGCCGCGACAGGTAATCGATGAAGAGCACGCCGTTGAGGTGGTCGATCTCGTGCTGCAGGCAGGTGGCGAGCAGGCCGTCGGCCTCGACCTCCTGCGCGGTGCCGTCGAGATCGCGGTAGCTGACCTTGACCCGCGCCGGCCGCTCGACCTCTTCGTAATATTCGGGAATCGAAAGGCAGCCCTCCTCATAGGCGCTGAGCTCCTCCGAGCGCCAGGTCACCTCCGGATTGATCAGGACCATCGGCTCGCGCTGCTGCTCCTCGCCTTCCTCGGCCTTCTTCGAGACGTCGAGAGTGACGAGGCGGACCGGCTCGCCGATCTGGATCGCGGCAAGGCCGATTCCCGGCGCGTCGTACATGGTCTCCAGCATGTCCTCGGCGAGCTTGCGGATCTCCGGCGTGATGTCGCCGATCGGCGCGGAAACCTTGCGGAGCATCGAATCGGGCAGGATGACGAGGGGGCGGATGGCCATAGGGCTCTCAGGGACGATGATAGGGAGTTGCCGCGACATAAGCTCTTGTGGGGAAACGGTCAAACTGTTCCGCTTTCGTTCTAGAATTGCCGCTCGAATCGTGTAGGCTTGCGGCATGAATCAGATCGCCTTCGTCCTGCTGGAACGTCCCGTGAGCTGGGCCGAAGCCGCCTTCGGCTTCGCCGGCCTGACGCTCGCCTTGCTGGTGCTGGCCCTGTTCTCGTCCTGGCGCGGTTCGCGCCGGCGTGAGCTGGAAGCGGCGATGGCGACCGAGCGCGCCCGCGAGATGGACGACAAGGTCGCCGAGATGAACCGGCAGCAGGCCGAACTCAACGGCCGCTTGCAGACGATGGCCGAAATTCTTTCGACCCGGCAGGGCGATCTGGCACGTCTCGTCGCCGATCGGATGGACGGCTTGCGCCAGCAGGTCGGCGCCGGGCTGGAGCAGAATGTCCGCCAGACCAATGAGAGCCTCGGCAAGCTGCAGGAGCGGCTCGCCGTCATCGACAACGCCCAGAAGAATCTGACCGAACTCACCGGCGAGGTCGTGACGCTGAAGGACGTGCTCGCCAACAAGCAGGCCCGCGGCGCCTATGGCCAGGGCCGGATGGAGGCGATCATCCGCGACGGGCTTCCCGCCGCGTTCTTTTCCTTCCAGCCGACGCTTTCGACCGGCAAGCGACCGGATTGCCTGGTCACCTTGCCGGGCGACGGGCGCGGCCTCGTCATCGACGCCAAATTCCCGCTCGAGAGCTTCACCATGCTGCGCGAGGCGCGCGGCGACGACGCCAAGAAGCATGCTTCGGCCCGGGTGCGCGGCGATGTCGGCCAGCACGTCAAGGACATCGCCGAGCGCTATTTCCTGCCGGGCGAGACGCAGGACATGGCGCTGCTCTTCGTGCCGTCCGAATCGATCTATGCCGATCTGCACGAGCATTTCGACGACGTGATCCAGAAGGCGCACCGGGCGCGCGTGATGATCGTCTCGCCGTCGCTGCTGGCGCTGGCGATCCAATTGATGCAGTCGCTGGTGCGCGATGCCCGCATGCGCGAGGAGGCGCAGGTGATCCAGTCGGAGGTCGGCAAATTGCTCGACGATGTCCGCCGCCTCGGCGAGCGCGTCGACAAGCTCGACAACCATTTCCGTCAGGCGCAGGACGATGTCAGCCAGATCAAGACCTCGGCCGGCAAGGTCACCGGCCGGGCCGAGAGGATCGGCGCGCTCGAATTCGACGATGCCCGCCCGAACGAGCCGGCGCTACCCTTCGCCAAAGAGGTGAAGCTGAAGGCGGCGGAATGACGCGGCGCCGGGCGTTTTGTCCGGCCTGCCATGGCGAGATCACATTCCGGCGTTGAGTTGCGGCCCTCCCTGACTGCCGGAGGCCGTGAACCTTGCTCGTCCAGATCGGAACGCTCATCGCCGCGACGAGCCTCGTGCAGCTCGCCAACGGCTTCTTCAACACGTTCCTGTCGCTGCGGCTGACGAGCGAGGGCTTCGGAGCGACGCTGACCGGCATCGTGCTCAGCGCCTATTTCGTCGGCTTCACCATTGGCGCCGTCTGGTGCGGGCAGGTGATCCAGCGCATTGGCCATATCCGGGCCTATGCCGCCTTTGCCGGCATGGTCGTGGTCGGTACCGCGGCGATGCCGCTCTTCATCTCGCCGATGGGCTGGATCGCCTGCCGGATGGCGATCGGCATCGGCTGCGTCGGCCTGTTCATCACCACCGAGAGCTGGCTCAACGCCAAGGCTCCGCCCGAGCAGCGCGGCCGCATCTTCTCGATCTATATGGTCGGCACCTTCCTGGCGCTGGCGGCCGGGCAATTGCTGATCGGCAAGCTCCCGGTCGAGACCGCCACCCCGTTCAACATCATCGTCGCGCTGTTCGCCCTGGCGCTGGTGATGGTCAGCACGACCCGCGCGGAAGCGCCGACGCTGCCGGCGGAGGCCTCGCTGCCCTATGGCCAGCTGACGCGGCAGGCGCCGATCTCGGTGATCGGCTGCGTCATCGCCGGCATGATCAGCAGCGCCTTCTATGCGCTGTTCCCGGCCTGGATGGCGCGCAATGCCATCCCACAGGAGACGATCGCGCTGTTCATGCTGGTCGCGGTACTCGGCGGCTTCGCCTTCCAGGTCCCGGTCGGCCGGTTCTCGGATCGTGGTGATCGCCGAATCGTGCTGGCAGGGCTGGCGCTCGGCTTCTCGGTCGCGGCGGTTGCGCTCGACCTCGTGCCGCGCCATCTCGGCGCCGTGCTGCCGGTCGCCGCGCTGCTCGGCGGCTTCATGTCGACGCTCTATCCGGTCTGCGTCGCGCATGCGCTCGACCGCATGCCGCAGGACCGTGTCGTCGCCGTCAGCGGCTGGCTCATCCTGGTCAGCGGCATCGGTTCGGCGCTCGGCCCGCTGCTCGGCGCGCAGGTGATGGCGCGGCTCGACATCAACGGGCTGCTCTACTTCATGGCCGCGATCAGCGCCCTGCTCGCTGCCCTCGCGGCGCTGCGCATCCGCCAGCGCGCCGCGCCCGAACAGATGTCCGAGCGCCCCTTTGCGATCATCGACCCGATGACGGCGCCGATCTCGCAGGCGCCGGAAGCGACGGAGGCGGACGGATCGCCACGTCCGCTGCCGGCCTGATCAGGCCCGCGCGAGATTGGCCGAGAGTTCCGGCTTCACGTTGAGCGTCTGGAAGACAACGCAATAGCGCTCAGTCAGCTTGAGCAAGGTATCGAGCTTCTCCTGCGGCGCGTCGGTCTCGACATCGAAGGAGAGGCGGATCGCCTTGAAGCCGACGGCTGCGTCCTTGGCGACGCCGAGCGTGCCGCGGAAATCGAGATCGCCCTCGGCCCGGACCGTGCCCTTCTTCAGCTCGATCTCGAGCGCGGTCGCGACCGCCTTCAGCGTGACACCGGCGCAGGCGACGAGCGCCTCGAGCAGCATGTCGCCGGAGCAGAGCTCGGCACCGGAGCCGCCGGTCGCCGGATGCAGGCCGGCGAGCGCGATCGCCCGGCCGGTCTCGACCTTGCAGGCGATGTGCTGGTCGTCGATCTCGCCCTTGGCCTTCAGCGTGATCACCGCCGCATCGGGCGCGTCACGATACTTGTCCTTGAGTGGGGCCTGCAGAGCGCGCAGGGCGGTGATATCCATGGTCATGATCCCTAGGGTAGAAGAAACCGGTCGCCGCTTGTCTAGCCGCTTCAGGCGGCCGCCTCCACCTCCGGCGCGACATGCCGGCTCTCCTTTTCGAGCGCCCGGCGCAATTCGCGGCGGAGCGCGACGAAGCCGACCGAGCTCTCGTCGCGCGGGCGTGCCAGCAGGTTGTCGAGGCTGAAGGCGATCGGCCCCGGCTGCTGCGGCAGGACGAGGATACGGTCAGCCAGCCGCAACGCTTCCTCGGCCGAGCCGGTGGCGATGACCACGGCAGGACGCCCCTGCGTACAGAGCTCCGGCAGGAAGGCGGCGAGCCGCTCGCGCGCCTCGGCATCCAGCGCCGCAAAGGGTTCGTCGATCAGCAGCAGGCGCGGCCTGGCCAGCAGCAGGCGGGCGATTGCGAGCCGCAGCTGCTCTTCCGGCGAGAGCGTCCCCGGCCGCTGCGTCGCCTGCACGGCGAGGCCGACGCGGACCAGCACATTGGCGATCAGGCCCTCACGCTCGAACGGGCTCGCCTTCGGCAAGGTGAAGGCGAGGTTCTCGGTGAGATCGAGCCAGGGAAAGAAGCGCGGGCGGGCGCAGAGCAGGCCGAGCTCGGCCGTCGGCACCGTCCCTTCCTCGCTGGTCAGGCCAGCGATCGCACGCAAACCCGTCGAGCGCGCCTGTGCCGACAAGCCTAGCAGCGCGACGACCTGCCCGAGCTGCGGGCGCGGCAAGGCGGTCTCGGAAGAACGCGAGAGATTATGAAGATCGGCCGACATGACTGGCTCCATCCATGACAAAGCGGAAGGAGCGTCGACGGCCTTGAGGCCGTCCCGTCGTCCCGCGCTTTAGCTGCATTTGTTTCGCGCCCGCAAGCTGAGGCTCAAATCGGCGCGTGTCCTTTCATAAGGTCTGAGCGTCCGTTTTGTCAAACGCCGCCTACCACCACATGCCGGCACTCTCGGCGGCCTTGTGCTGGCGCGGCTCGCTGTCGGTCAGCGAGCGGTCGAGCGTGCGCAGCGCCTCGCGCTTGATCGCCTCGAAGGCCGGCGAGAGCCGGTCGCGCGGGCGGGTCAGCGGGTTGTCGAGCTCGTCGAAGATGCGGCCGGGCCGTGGCTGCATCACCACGATCCGGTCGGCCAGCGTCACCGCTTCCTCGACGTCGTGGGTGACCATCACCACGGTCGGCCGGCTCTCCTCCCAGAGGGCGAGGAGATGGCCGTGCAGGCTGGCGCGCGTGGTGGCATCGAGCGCCGAGAAGGGCTCGTCCATCAGCAAGAGCTTGGGCCGGGTGACCAGAGCGCGGGCGATGGCGACGCGCTGCTGCTGGCCGCCGGAGAGTTCGCGCGGCCAGCGCGCCTCGTAGCCGGCGAGGCCGACACGGGCGAGCGCCCCGGTGACGAGGCGCGCACGCTCAGCCGTCGGCAGATGGCTCAGGCCGAAGCCGGCATTGTCGGCGACGGAGAGCCAGGGCAGCAAACGCGGCTCCTGGAAGATCACGCCGACATCGGCACGCGGCTCGGAGATGGCGGCATCGTCGAGCAGGATGCGCCCCTCGCTCGGCCTGTCGAGCCCGGCGACGAGGCGCAGCAAGGTGGTCTTGCCGCAGCCGGAGCCGCCGACCAGCGCCAGGATCTCGCCGGCAGCGACGGAGATGTCGATGCCGGACAAAGCGCGGGTGCCGTCGGCATAGGTCTTGGAAAGGTGGTCGAAGGTCAGCATCTCGCGCCCTCAGAGCCTGTCCCTGGCGGTATCCTGCCAGGCGAGGAAGGGGCGCGTCAGCGCGAGCAGCAAGCCGTCGGCCAACTTGCCGAGCACGGCGAAGGCGATGATCGCGGCGATGATAGTGTCGGGGCGGCCGAGCTGCTGGCCGTCGACCAGGAGATAGCCCAGCCCCTCGCTCGCGCCCATGATCTCGGCGGCGACGACGAACATGAAGCCGAGGCCGAGGCCGCCGCGCAGCGCCGTGAACCAGTCGGGCAGGATCGCCGGCAGCAACACGCGCCGGACCATGGCGAGCCGGCCGAGACGGAAGACGCGGCCGACCTCGACGATCTTGCGGTCGATCGAGAGGATGGCGGCGGCGACGCCGAGATAGACCGGAAAGAAGACGCCGACCGCGATCAGCGCCACCTTCGAGGCCTCGAAGATGCCGAACCAGAGGATGAAGAGCGGCACCCAGGCGATCGAGGGGATGGCGCGCAGCGCCTGCAAGGTCGGATCGAGCAGGCCGCGCGCCAATGGCAGGGCACCGGTCAAGGCGCCGAGCGCGGTGCCGACGGCGGCGCCGATGCCGAAGCCGGCTGCGACGCGCCAGAGCGTGGCCAGTGCATGGGTCCAGAGCTCGCCGCTGACGGCAAGCTGCCAGAGTGTCTTGCCGACCACGCTGGGCGGCGGCATCAGGCGGCCATTGGCGAGGCCGGCGCGGACGAGGATTTCCCAGATGATCGCGAGGACGACCGGCAACAGGAAGCCGGCGAGCCGCAGGCCGACGCGAGAAGCCGGCCGCGCAGGTGGCACGGCCGGCTTCTCGTCAACGGCATCTGCGATCTGGATCGAACTCATTGCGACGGGATCATGCCCGTTCAGTTCGTCGCGGCAAAGCGCTTGTCGATCAGCGCGTCGACCGTCGCCTTGACGTCGGCGCCCGCGGGCAGGACGCCGGCCTGCTGGAGCGCGAGGCCCGCAGCGAGGATCGTCTCGGCCTGCGCCGGGCCGATCGTGCTGTGGGTGAGCTCGGTGCGGGTGAGCTGACGCTCGATCACCGCGTCGGAGAGCTTGGTCGCATCGACCAGCGCCTTCTTGACCTCGGCCGGATTGGCGAGGGCTATGGCGCGCGCCTCCTCATAGGCCTTCAGCACCTTGCGGACGAGCTCCGGGTTCTTCTCCGAGAACTCCTCGCGGACATTGAGCACACCCCAGGTGTTGTCGGCGGCCTTGCGGTGGAAGAGCTTGGCGCCGGCCTCGACCTCGGCGGCAGCCATCATCGGGTCGAGCCCGGCCCAGGCCTCGACATCGCCGCGCTCCAGCGCGAGCCGGCCATCGGCATGCTGCAGCAGCACGAGCTTGACGTCCTTCTCGGTCAGGCCGGCCTCGGCGAGCGAGCGAACCAGGAAGATGTGCGGATCGGTGCCGCGGGTGACGGCGACGCGCTTGCCCTTGAGGTCGGCGACCTTGGTGACCTCGCTCTTGGCGCCAGTGACCAGCGCCGTCCATTCCGGACGCGAATAGACATAGATCGACTTGATCGGGTTGCCGTTGATCTTGGCGATCAGCGCGGCGGCACCGGCGGTCGAGCCGAAATCAAGCGAGCCGGCATTGAGGAATTCGAGCGCCTTGTTCGAGCCGGCCGAGAGTACCCAGCGCACCTTGATGCCATCGGCCTCCAGCGCCTTCTCCAGGATGCCGCGATCCTTCAGGACAAGGCTGACCGGATTGTAGGTGGCGTAGTCGACGCGGATCTCCTTCGGGGCTTGCGCCTGGGCGCTGCCGAAGGCTAACGAGGCCGCGGCGAAGCCGGCGAGCACGGCGCGGCGGGTCGGAAATGAGATGATCGGCATGGCGTCCCCCTTCGGTCCATTTGCGCGAAGGGGTGGAGGCTCGTGCCTCCTGCGCCCCCGCTTTAGCTGCACTTGTTTCGCGCCCGCAAGCTGCTGGCTCAAATCGGCGCGTGTCCGATTGATAGGTTCGATCGTTCTCTTTGTCAAACAAGACAGCAGCTAATGTGAGATGCTTATTTTCACATATAATTTATGTTGAATTATGTTTCCGCGCTTGGCCCTGTTCGTGCTAGGGATCGCCGATCGCCGCGTCTGCCGAAAGCCTCGAAGAGCCTCGTTCAGTGCCGCCCTCCACCGACAAGCCAGCACCTCGCCTCTCCGAGTTCATCGACAACCCCACGGCCGCGGTCGGCAAGCTGGCGCGGCAGTTCGCCCAAGGCGATCGCGACGGCCTGCGCGCCGCATTGGTTGATGCGCTGCGTGACAATCTCGAAGAGGGCCGCCAGTCGGCGCGCGAGATCCTGGCCAAGTCCCGCAACGGCCTGGCTTGTGCCAAGCGGCTCTCCGGCGTGATGGACAGCGTCGTCGCCAGCCTGCATGCGGCGGCGACGCGGCATTTCTATGCGGTCGAGAACCCGTCCGCCGGGGAGCGCATCGCCGTGGTCGCGGTCGGCGGCTATGGCCGCGGTACGCTGGCGCCGGGCTCCGACGTCGACCTGCTCTTCCTCTTTCCGGACAAGCAGACCGCCTGGGGCGAGAGCGTGGTCGAGGCCATGCTTTATCCGCTCTGGGACCTGAAGCTGAAGGTCGGCCATTCCGTCCGCTCGGTCGACGACTGCATCCGCGAAGGCCGAGCGGACATGACGATCCGCACCGCGCTCCTGGAAGCGCGATTGATCTGCGGCGATCCGGCTTTGTTCGCCGACCTTGTCCGGCGCTATGGCGCAGAGATCGCCGAGGGCACGGCTCCCGTCTTCACCGAAGCCAAGCTTGCCGAGCGCGAAGCCCGCGTCGCCCGCGCCGGCTCGTCGCGCTATCTGGTCGAGCCCAATGTCAAGGACGGCAAGGGCGGGCTGCGCGACCTCAATACGCTGTTCTGGATCGCCAAGTATTCCTACCGCGTCGACGACCCCGCCGAACTGGTCGAGGCCGGGCTGTTCGATGCGCGCGAATTCGCGATGTTCCAGCGCTCGGAAGAATTCCTCTGGCGCGTGCGCTGCTGGATGCATTTCATCACCGGCCGGGCCGAGGAGCGGCTCTCCTTCGACCTGCAGCGCCAGGTCGCGGCCGCGATCGGCTATGCCGGCCGCAGCGGCCAGGCGCCTGTCGAACGCTTCATGAAGGCCTATTTCCTCGTCGCCAAGGATGTCGGCGACCTAACGGCGATCGTCTGCGCCGCGCTGGAGGCGCGCCAGCAGAAGCCGCGCGCCAGCCTGACCAGCCTGATCGGCTCCTTCACCAAGCGCCGGCGGGTGCGCGCGCTCGGCCATCCCGACTTCACCCTGCAGGGCCAGCGCCTCGCCGTCATCGACGACGACGCCTTCAAGCGCGACCCGGTCAACCTGCTACGGCTCTACGAGATCGCCAGCCGCGACGATCTCGCCATCCATCCCGACACCAGCCGGCTGGTGACGCAGTCGCTGCGGCTGGTCACCCCGCAATTGCGCCAGGACCGCGAGGCCAACCGCATCTTCCTGGAGGTCCTGACGGCGCGGCGTTCGCCGGAGGCCGTGCTCCGGCGGATGAACGAATCCGGGCTGCTCGGCCGCTTCATCCCGGATTTCGGCCGCGTCGTCGCGATGATGCAGTTCAACATGTATCATCACTATACGGTCGATGAGCACCTGATCCGCTCGATCGGCATCCTGGCCGAGATCGATGCCGGCAAGCTCGAAGCCGAGCACCCCCTGGCGAACTCGATCTTCGCGACGATCACCAACCGGCGCGCGCTCTATGTCGCGCTGTTCCTGCACGACATTGCCAAGGGAAGGCCGGAGGACCATTCGGTCGCCGGCGCCCGCATCGCCCGCAAGCTCTGCCCGCGGCTCGGCCTGACCGACGCCCAGACCGAGACGGTGGTCTGGCTGATCGAGAACCATCTGGTCATGTCGACCGTCGCCCAGAGCCGCGACCTCGGCGACCCCAAGACGATCGAGAGCTTCGCTGCGATCGTGCAGACGCTGGAGCGGCTGAAGTTGCTGCTGGTCCTGACCGTCGCCGACATCAAGGCGGTCGGACCCGGCGTCTGGAACGGCTGGAAGGGCCAGCTCCTGCGCACGCTCTATTACGAGACCGAGGTCGTGCTCGCCGGTGGCCATTCCGGCATCGAGCGCAAGGCCAGGGTCGAGCGCAAGCAGCAGGCGCTGGAGACGCGGCTCGCCGACTGGACTGAGGAAGAACGGGCTGCCTATCTTGCCCGGCACTACCCGGCATACTGGCTCAAGGTCGAACCCGAGCGGCAGGAGCAGCATGCCCGCTTCCTGCGCGAGGCCGAGATCGCCGGCCGCACCACGGCGACCCGGGTCGAGACCGACCAGTTCCGCGGCGTGACCGAGCTCACAGTGCTGGCGCCCGACCATCCGCGGCTGCTTGCCATCGTCACCGGCGCCTGCGCTGCAGCTGGCGGCAACATTGTCGACGCGCAGATCTTCACCACCACGGACGGGCTGGTGCTCGACACCATCTTCGTCTCCCGCGCCTTCGAGCGCGACGACGATGAGCTGCGCCGGGCCGAGCGGATCGCGGCAGCGATCGAGCGCGCGCTCAAGGGCGAGATCAAGATCGCCGACCTCGTTGCCCAGCGCCGCGCACCCCCGCCACGCGGCGGCACCTTCCAGGTCGCGCCCGAGGTGATCATCGACAACGTCCTGTCGTCGCGGCACACGGTGCTGGAGGTTTCGGGCCTCGATCGGCCTGGCCTGCTCTACGATCTCACCACCGCAATCGGCAAGCTCAACCTCAACATCGCCTCGGCCCATATCGCGACCTTCGGCGAGAAGGCGGTCGACGTCTTCTACGTCACCGACCTCACCGGGGCGAAGATCACCTCGACTGGCCGGCAGCTGCTGATCCGCCAGGCGCTGCTCGCCGTGTTCGCCCTGGAGCTCGACAAACAGGCCTCCGGCAAGGCCAAGACCATGGCCCGCGCTTGATTTCACCCGGCCGAAGCCCGATATCGGCTGCGAAGCCAGTGCGGCGAACAGCCAGCGCTGCAATGATGCATGACGATCAACGATTGGGATGATGGAATGACGCAGAACCCTGCGAAGGATGATCCGAAGCCGGAAACCGAGAACCAGGACGCGGCCGAGACGACTGCTAACGAGACGCAGACGCCCGATCCGCTCGCGACGGCGCAGGCCGAACGTGACGACTTCAAGGACAAGCTGCTGCGCACGCTCGCCGAGATGGAGAACCTGCGCCGGCGTACCGAGCGCGAGATCGCCGACGCCAAGGCCTATGCGGTGACGAGCTTCGCCCGCGACCTGCTCGGCTCGGCCGATAATCTGCGCCGTGCACTCGAAAGCGTGCCGGAGACGGCCCAGGCCGCTGCCGACAATGCGCTGAAGGCAGTGGTCGAAGGCGTCGAACTGACCGAGCGCGAGCTGCTCAAGACGCTGGAGCGTCACGGCGTGCGCAAGATCGACCCGCAGGGCGAGAAGTTCGACCCGAACCTGCACCAGGCGATGTTCGAGGCGCCCGATGCGGCCATCGCCAAGGGCCTCGTCTCCAAGGTGGTGCAGACCGGCTACAAGATCGGCGAGCGCGTGCTGCGCCCGGCGCTGGTCGGCGTCTCGGCCGGCGCGCCCAAGCCGGCCGCCAACGGCTCGGACAATCCGGCCGCCGATGCCGGCGACAAGCCGGCGAACTGACCGGTGCTCGAAGGCGCGGGCGTCGTCGTCTTCGCCCTGACCGGGGCGCTCGTCGCCGCCCGCAAGCGGATGGACCCGTTCGGCTTCATCCTGCTTGCCATCGTCACCGGCGTCGGTGGCGGCACCTTGCGCGATCTCCTGCTCGACCGGCGCGTCTTCTGGATCGAAGCGCCGTCCGATGTGATGTTGTGCACAGCCGTCGCTGTGGCCGCCTGGGCGATCGCATATGCCAAGCCCGGCATGCTTGACGGCTGGGGCGCCAAGCGTCTGCTGATCTGGGCCGATGCCGCCGGACTTGCGCTGTTCGCCGTCGTCGGGGCCCAGAAGGGCCTTGCGGCGGGCGTCCCCATCCCCTCCGCCATCGCCTTCGGCGCGATGACCGCGACCTTCGGGGGCATCATCCGCGACCTGCTCGCCGGCGACCGGCCGATGGTGTTGTGGAGCCGCGACTTCTACGTCACCGCCGCGGCCGCCGGCGCCGGCGCGACGGTCGGTCTCGCCCAGATGGGCTTTGCGCCGATATTGGTGATGCTCGGCGGGCTCGCCGCCGGTTTCGGCCTGCGCGCCGGCTCGCTCCTGTTCGGCTGGTCGTTCCCGAAGCTGCCTGGCGACGACGTCCCGACCTCGTCAGCCTGACGGCTTCGTTACCCGCCGCAAGGTCAGGTTGATCCGGCCGACCTGCGGCAGCAAGCTCGACGAGCCCGCCAGGATGCGGTCGATGCCATGAAAAGCGAGGCGCGCCTCGCCGCCAAAGGCGAGCGCATCGCCCGAGGCCAGCTTCAACGAAACCGTCTTGCCGCCGCGGCTGGTGCCGCCGATGCGGAACACCGCGGTGTCGCCGAGCGAGAGAGACAGCACCGGCGCGTCGAAATCCTGCTCGTCACGGTCCTGATGCAGGCCCATCTTCGCTGATGGCTCGTAGAAATTGACCAGGCAGGCCTCGGGCGGATGCGGATAGCCGGCGAGTTCCTCCCAAGCCCGCAGCAGCCGCGCCGGGATCGGCGGCCAGGGTGCGCCGGTCTCGGGGTGCAGCGGCTGGTAGCGATAGCCACGGTCGTCCGAAACCCAGCCGAGCGACCCGCAATTGGTCATCCTGACCGAGAACGGCTTTCCGGTCTTCGGCATGCGCGGCACATAGAACGGCGCCTGCCGCGCCGCCTCGCGCAGTTCGGCAACCAGGGCCGCCTGCTCACCTGCATCGAGATAGCCCGGCCAATGCGTCACGCCGGGCGCGACGGCGAGCGCCGCCATCAGAATTTGTCGAGGCCGAGCACGTCGGCCATCGAGTAAAGGCCCGGCTTGCGGCCACGGCCCCAAAGCGCCGCCTTGACGGCGCCCTGCGCGAACAGGCTGCGGTCCTCGGCGACATGGGCGAGCTCGAGCCGCTCGCCGGCGCCGGCGAAGATCACCTTGTGGTCGCCGATCACGGTGCCGCCGCGCAATGCGGCGAAGCCGATCGTGCCCGGCTGGCGGGCGCCGACCTGGCCATCGCGCACGGCGACGCGGGCTTCCGCGAGATCGACGGCGCGCCCCTGCGCCGCCGCCTCGCCAAGCAGGACGGCCGTGCCCGAGGGCGCATCGACCTTCATGCGGTGATGCATCTCGACGATCTCGATGTCCCAGTCGGTACCGAGCGTCGCCGCAACCTTGCGCACCATCGCCGCCAGCAGGTTGACGCCGAGGCTCATATTGCCGGAGCGGATGATCGCGGCATGGCGCGAGGCCGCCTCCAGCTTCGCCAGATGCTGCGGCTCGATGCCGGTGGTGCCGGCGACATGGACGATGCGGGCCTGGGCGGCGAGGCCGGAGAAAGCGACGGTGGCCTCAGGCGTAGTGAAATCGAGCACGCCCTCGGCCTCGACGAAGGCGGCGAGTGCGTCGTCACTGACCTTGATGCCGCTGGCGGGAAGACCGGCGAGTACTGCGGCATCCTGGCCGAGCGCCAGCGAGCCGGGCCGCTCGATCGCGGCGGAGAGCACGCAGCCTTGCGTGTCATGGATCGCTTTCACCAGCGAACGGCCCATCCGGCCGGCGGCGCCGACGACGACGAGACGCATATCGCTCATGGTGAAACGCTCCAGATAGCCAAGGCGCGCCAAAACCGGCGCCAGACATGCCTATAAGGCGCTTCAGCCTCGGCCGAAACGAAAAACGGCCGGGCAAAGCCCGGCCGCGCAGATATCGGGTGTCGTCGTGGACTTAGTCGACCGGCTGGATCGCCGCGACCTTCCACTCGCCGCCGCGCGAACGGACGAAGGTCCAGTGCTCGACAACTTCGCGCGGGATCGTGGCATGGCCTTCGACCACCTTGCCGCCATTGCGCTCGACCATGGCGGTGAGCAGGCTGAAGCGCATGGCAACAGTGGCGTACTCGTAGCCATCCTCGCGCCAGGATTCGGCGAGGTCGCCCTGCAGCAGCTTCACGTCGGCTGCCTTCTCGATCAGGCCCTTGCGAGCATTCTCGGCGAACTCCTCCTCCAGCGCACCGGAGATCTCCGGCGTGGTGATCTGGCGCAGGCGGGCGATGTTCTCATCGGAGATCGCGGTCTGCACCTCCGAGAGCAGGCGCTCGAAGTTGCCGTAATCGGCTCCCTCCAGCTCGAACTCGACCGGCTTGACAGCCGAGGCCGCGGCAGCGCCGCCGCCGAGACCAGCCATGGCCGGAGCAGCCTGCGGCTGATAGGCCTCACGGCCGAGCGGCCCACCGGCGCTGGCGAGCTGCGGCTCGCTGCGGCGACGGAACAGGCGCAGCGCCAGCCAGATCAGGCCACCGATCAGCGCGACCTGGAAGAGCATGCCGAGCATACCGGCAAGACCGCCGAAGCCAGCGCCCGAGAGCAGGCCGAACAGGCCAGCGCCGAGCAGACCGCCGGCGACGCCCATCATCAGGCTGCGCGCCATCGACGGGCGGGCCGCCTGGGCGGCGGCACCCGCCGCAGCGCCAGCGGCCGGAGTGGTGGCCGACGGGCCGGGGGTCTGCGCCTGGTTGCGCTGGAACGAAGAGCCGGGCGCGGTCGGCGTCGGCGCGACCTGCGACTGGGCGCGTGAGCCGCGGCTTCCCATGCTGCGGCCGCCGGGAGCGGCCTCGGCGACGATCGGCACCAGCAGCAGCGCGCCGGCGATAAGGGCGATTGCACGTCCACGACGGGCGAGCGAAATCAGTGACATGGTTCCTCCCGGAGCCGGGATCGGCTCACTGGAGCCGAAATATGGTTGGGTCGTACGACTTTCGCAAGGAGGGAGTGGCCTGCAACCTTCGGCGGACGGGCCATGACAACATTGGGTTGCCGGCTTCGCTATGCTATCGTTTCCATCTCGTTACGCCGAAAGGCGAGCGATAGGAGCGAGCCATGATCCGGTCCCCTCGGAGGCTACCCCGCTCTGCCGCAACGCTGCTGTTGTCGGCTCTTTCCGCGACGATGCTATTACTGCCTCCTCTCCCCGCTGCAGCGCAGGATCGGGCCGTCGCCCTGGACAGGCCGCGCCTGGCGCAGGCGCCCGAGCCCTATTGCTTCTGCTGGAACGACGGCAAAAAGGTCGCTGAGGGCAGCATGTCCTGCATCCGCACCACCGAGGGGCGACGCCTCGCCACCTGCGGGCGCGTCATCAACATGATGTCCTGGGAAGTGACGAAAAACCCCTGCCCGGAAAGCTGAGCAAGACCGAAGCGAGCAGCCGTCGCTCCGGTAAGCCCTCAAAAGAAAAGCGCCGCAGGGCCTCTCCCGCGACGCTTTCCAATTGGCTTGTGGTCTTTTCGACTTGAGACTGACTTCCCCGTCAGAACGCTCCGATCACGATCGCCAGAACCAGCGCAAATGCCGCACCCATGGCCAACCGGTCGAGACTTAGCGCGAGGTTCATGAGAACCCTCCTTTGTCATTGACCTGACATGGAAGCTAGCAGAAACGGCGGCCTCCGCAAGTGCCTGCGTCGCCGCAGCGGACGCCGCACCAGAGAAGCGTGCTTAATCGGCGGTTAAAGCATTGAACTGCTTTGTGGATAGTCCCGAACAAGACCTTCTCGACAGAAGCTTTTAGTATTTCCAAGTCCAGCATAAAACCTCAACGCCACAATCAAACCAAAATTGTTGCAGCGCAATATTGTCCCACGCGGAACGAGCGCCCAGGTCTCGCCAAGAAATCGTCAGGCCGGCAGCAGGATTAGCCGCTCGAGCGCACGCGCCACGGCAATGACTTTCGCATCGTCACCGAAGCGCCCGACGAGCTGGAAGGAGACCGGCAGGCCGCGCGGCCCCCTCATCAGCGGCACGGTCAGGCAGGGTGTGCCGAGCAGCGTCCAGAGCCGGTTGAACTTGGAATCACCCGTCGAGGCGAGGGTGTCCGGAGCCTCGCCCGGCGTGGCATAGGTCAGGACCAGATCGACCTCCCCGAGCCAGCGCTCCGCCGCGTGCCGGCCGCGCCGGGAGGTGGCGCGGGCGGCGTCATAGTCGTCAGGCGTGGTGGCGCGGGCCTCGTCGAGATAGGCACGCAGCTTCGGCGGCAGATCTTCGCGGTGACGGGCGTATTCCCAGGCGAGCGCCTGCGTCGCCTCCCAATTCTGCAATGGACCATGGGCCTGGAAGGTTTCGGCGAGTTCGGCCGGCGTCGCCATGTCCAGGACGGTCGCGCCGCCTTTGCGAGCGAAATCGGCGATGCGCTGCAATGCTCCCTCGCAGGAGGGCTCGGGCTTGTCGGTGAACTCCTGTCGGCAGAGGCCGAGCCTGAGCCCCTCCAGCGTCGCCTCGGGCGCATCGAGATCGGGTCTGCCGGTCAGCGCGGCCAGGGCAAAGCCGAGATCATCGGCACTGGCCGCCATCAGGCCGAGCGTATCGAGCGACCAGGAGAAGGGCTTTACCCCGACCGTCGGTAGAAGTCCGTAGGACGGCTTGATCGCGGCGACACCGCAATAGGCGGCCGGGCGGATCACCGAGCCGCCGGTCTGGGTGCCGATGGCGAGCGGGATCAGGCTTGCGGCGACCGCCGCGGCCGAGCCGGCCGAGGAGCCGCCGGGGCTCGCCGAAGGATCGTGCGGATTGCGGGTCGGGGCCGGATCGAGGAAGGCGAAGGCCGTAGTCTGGGTCTTTCCCGCCACCGTCGCGCCGGCCGCCTTCAGCGCCATCACGATCGGCGCATCGGCCTTGGGTTGATGGCCGTCATAGATCGGCGAGCCCATGCCGGTCGGCAGATCGGCGGTGTCGATGATGTCCTTGACCCCGACGGCGACGCCCGACAGTGGCCCTTCGCCCGCCGACAGTCGTTCAGGGCGCGCCGCGAAGGCGCGCAGGTCGCCGTCGCGCTCGTCGATTCGCCGCTCGCTGTCGGCAAGGGCCGCCTGGGCTGAAACCTCGCCATTGGCGACGCGGCGAGCGATATCGCGAACCGAAAGCATGAAACTGTTCCTGGAATTTACGCGGCCGAACCACCGTTGCGCCATGCTGGCACAAGCCCGGCGCCGGAAGGAAGCCGGGAACGAGACCTTGCAGGCTTGATATGCAGCTGGCGCGTCGCGGATCGCGCGGCTCAGTAGGTCGCGCGGCCACCCGAAAGGTCGAATATGCCGCCGGTGGAGAAGGAGCAGTCGTCGCTGGAGAGCCAGAGCACCAGCCGTGCCACCTCCTCCACCTCGACGAAACGCCCCATCGGAATGCGCGACAAGATGTCGGCGCGCCGCTCGGCCGAAATCTCCCTGGCCATGGCGGTCTCCGCGGCAGCGGGCGTCACCGCGGTGACGATGATGCCGTCCTTCGCCGTTTCCTTGGCGACGCTCTTCGTCAGTGCGATCAATCCGGCTTTCGAGGCGGAATAGGCGGCGGCCATCGCCATGCCTTCCTTGCCCTGGATCGAAGAGATGTTGACGACATGGCCGCGCAAGGGATGGCCGTCCGGCGAGCGCCGCGGCTCCTGGCGCAACATCCGGCCGACAACGGCGCGCGTCACCAGATAAGCGCCGAACAGGTTGACCTGCAGCACGCGCTGGAAATTCTCCGGCGTCGTCTCCCAGATCGGCTTCACTTCGCCGAGCACGCCGGCATTGTTGATCAGGATGTCGATGCGGCCATGGGCGGAAACCGCGGCATCCGCCGCCGCCTCGACCGCGTTGACGTCGCGGATGTCGAGTTGGCGCTGGCTCGCCCGGCGGCCAAGCTCGCTCACCGCCTGCGCCAGGCCGATCGCATCCTGGTCCCAGAGCTCGACGCCGGCGCCGGCCTCGATCAGCGCCCGGGCGATGCCGCGGCCTAGATCGCCTGCGCCGCCAGTGACGACCGCACGCCGGCCGGAGAGATCATAGCGCGTGCCCATCAGCCGGCGCTCCAGGCGGTCTTGGTCCGGGTGATCTGATGGCGGTAGAGGCCGAGCGAGAACGGCCCCTCGCCGCCGAGCGCCTGCAGCGCCTCGGCCGCAAGCTGATCGCGCGCCAACGCGACGAACTCGGCTTCGTCGCCCCAGCCTTCGACCAGCAACACCCAGCGCGGCACAGTGTTGGCGACCCCGCGTGCCTTCTGCTCGGCGGTGGCGGCACCGCTCGCCTGAGCGTCCGCAGCCAGCAGGTGGACACCGGCGACGCCGCGGGTGGCGAGCAGATCCGGCACCAGCCCGCGCAGCAGCGCTGCCTTATGGGCCGAGGCGATGTTGTCGGGCACCTCGTAGCGCAGGGTCGCGATCAAACCGCCCTGGGCCGGGCCGCTAGTATGGGAAACACGGCAGATCGCGCGCGCCACCGAGCGAAAATGCTTCACGGCCGAGAACGTCCAGGGCGTCGGCGCATTGACCCTGGCGGCATAGTCCTGCCCTTTCAGAACCTCGACGGTCTGCGCCTCGTAGAGGTTGAAGAATTCGAGCTCGGCGTCGATCGCGACATAGCGGCGTCCGCGCAGGAAGCCGGGAATGCCGACCCGCTCCGGCATGTGCTCCTCGCCATGCCAGGCATAGAACTCCGCCCTGCCTTCCGGCGCGATGTCGTGCCAGATCGCGACCGCCCCCTCGCCTGCCAGGCTCATCGTTCTCTCCACCGGCTGATCCTGCGGGCCGCGTTGACTTGGCCTCGCCTCATCTCTATACGAAAATGAAATCCAAATTGGAAATGATTTCCAATTACAATCCAAGCAGGGGCGGAAGCGGGTGACGATCGCGGCGGTCGAGCGGGCATTCAAGCTGCTGGAAGCGCTGGCGGGCGAGGCCGACGGCGCCGACCTGACCGTGCTGGCCGAGCGGCTCGACCTGCCGGTCAGTGCCACCCATCGGCTACTCGCGAGCCTCGCCGAGCGCGGCTTCGTCACACAGGACCCGCAATCGGGCGCCTATGGGCTGACGCTGAAACTGTCGCAGCTCGCCTTCCGCAATCTCGATCTGCGCGGTCTGCCCGATGCCGGCCAGATCGTGCTCGACGAACTCGCCCGCACGACCCGCGAATATTGCCGCCTCGCCGTGGCCGAGGGCGAGAACCTGACTTGGATCGCCCGCGCCCAGGGCGCGACCGCCGGCCTGCGCTACGAGCCGCCAATGGGGATGGGCATCGTCCTGCACGCCACAGCGACCGGCAAGGCGTGGCTCGCTTCATTGCCGGAGCAGGAAGCGCTGCGCATCGTCTGCGCACGCGGCTTCGACACGGAAGGGCGCACCGGCCCGAACGCGCTCGGCGATGTCGACGCCCTGCGCCGGCATCTCGGCGAGACCCGCCAACGCGGCTACGCGCTTGCGATCGAGGAGGGTGAGATCGGCACCGTCGCCATGGCGACCATCTTTCGCGCCGGCCCCGATGCCGGCGCACCGGTCGCCGGCACCCTCAGCGTCGCCGGGCCTTTGCCGCGCATGCACGAGGCGCGTCGCGGCGAGATCGCGGCAGCGCTCGTCACCGCCGCACGGGACATGGCGGCAATCTGGCCGCTGAGGCGGCGCCAGATCGGCGCCCTCCCCGCCGTTTCGACAGAGGCGGCCCTGCGCGTGCTGCCGACAGAGACATCAGCATGAGCAGCGATACCGCACCCGCCACGGCCACGCCGCAGGCCACCGGCAAGGCAGCCGCCTGGGCCTCGGCCATCGCCTGGCCGCTGGCGAGCTTCGCCGTGTTGCTGATCGCCTGGCAGCTGCTCGTGCCAATGGCGGGTATTCCCGAATACATCCTGCCGGTGCCGAGCGCCTTCTTCGAGCGGCTCTGGATCGACCGCGTCGACATCTTCCGGCACACTCTGGTGACGGCGAACGAGATCGTGCTCGGCTTCCTGATGGCGGCGGTGGTCTCGATTCCGCTCGGTTACATCATCGTCTCGGTGAAGCTGCTGGAGAAGGCGATCTATCCGGTCATCGTCTTCTTCCAGCTCGTGCCTAAGATCGCGATCGCGCCGCTCTTCGTGGTCTGGTTCGGCTTCGGCCTGTTCCCGAAGGTGCTGCTGACCTTCCTGCTCTGCTTCTTCCCGACGCTGGTCGCGAGCATGACGGGCTTCCGGGCGCTGGACGAACGCGTGCTCTATCTGACGCGCTCGATGGGCGCCTCGGCCTGGCAGACCTTCCGCTATGTCCGGGTGCCGGCGGCGCTGACCTATATCTTCTCCGGCCTCAAGGTTTCGGCCGTGTTTGCGGCGACGGGCGCGATCGTCGGCGAGTTCGTCGGCGCCAATGCCGGCCTCGGCTACCTGCTCCTGCGCGGCACGAGCTTCCTCGACATGCCGTTGATCTTCGCCTGCCTGGTGGCGCTCTCCGCCGTCGGCATCCTGTTCAGCTACCTCGTCGACTGGCTCGAAATGCTGCTGATGCCCTGGCAACGCAAAGGCTGATCCGATCGCCATCTCGCCGGAGCCAACCGGCATCTAGGGAGGAGACAAAGATGAAACGCAGGACTTTGCTGACCACCGCCGCCATCCTCGCCCTGAGCAGCGGCATGGCTTTCGCCCAAACCGGCAAGCCGATGAAGATCACGCTGAACTTCCTCGCGGCGGCGCCCAATGCCGGCTTCATGATGGCCAAGCAAATGGGCCTCTATGAGAAGGCCGGCATCAACCTGACGATCGAGGAAGGCAAGGGCTCGGGCACGACAGCGCAGATGGTCGCGACGGGACAGACCGATGTCGGCTTCGCCGACGCGCCGGCCGCGATGCAGCTGCGCACCAAGGGCGCGCCGGTGAAGATCGTCGCACCGGTGCTGCAGACCAATGGCTTTGCCATCATCTCGCTGGAGGAGAGCGGCATCGCCTCGCCCAAGGACCTGGTCGGCAAGAAGCTCGCAGTCCAGCCCGGCACGGCGCAGACCATTCTGCTCGACGCCATCCTCGCCTCCAATCAGATCGACAAGAGCAAGGTCGACATCATCAACATCGATCCCGGCGCCTTCGTCGGCGCGCTGCTGGAGAAGAAGGTCGACGCCATCCTCGGCGGCGCCGACTTCCATTCGGTGCAAATCCGCGAGCGTGGCTTCAAGGTCCGCGACCTCTTCTATCGCGATGTCGGCGTGCCCACCGTCGGGCTCTCGATTATCGCCCGCGACGACAAGATCAAGGCCGATGCCGAGCTTTACAAGAAGTTCATCGAGGCGAGCCTGCAAGGCTGGGACGCCGCCCGCAAGAACCCTGATGCCGCCGCCGACGCGGTCGTCGCGCAGTTCCCCTCGGTCAAGAAGGCGCAGGTGCTGGCGCAGTTCGACGTCGTCAACAAGCTGCTCTGCGCCCCCGGCGCGGCCTCGCTCGGCAAGGTGCCGGAGAAGAACTGGAGCGTGAGCTTCGACCTGCTGACGCAGTATCTCGGTCTGCCCAAGGACAAGCCGATCAGCGACTATCATACGACCGAGCTGCTGCCGGCCTCGGCGCCGGCCTGCTCGTGAGCGCGACAGCCGCCAGCGCCGCCGCCTCGATCGAGGGGCGCGGCATCGTCAAGACCTTCGGCGGCTTCACGGCCGTCGATGGCCTGACGCTCGACATCAGGAGCGGCGAGTTCGTCAGCCTGATCGGCCCATCCGGATGCGGCAAGAGCACCTTCATGCTGATGGCGGCCGGGCTGATCCCGACCAGCGGCGGCGAACTACTGGTCAACGGCAGGCCGCTTACCGAGCCGTTGACCGATATCGGCATCGTCTTCCAGGACCATCTCCTGCTTGAATTCCGGACGGCGCTTGAGAACGTCATGCTGCAGGCCGAGATCCGTGGCCTGCCGCTCGCGCCCGCGAAGGAGCGGGCGCTCGAGCTCTTCGCAAAGCTCGGCATCAGCCATGCCGCCGAGCGCTATCCCAAGCAGCTCTCAGGCGGCATGCGCCAGCGCGTCTCGATCGCGCGTGCGCTGATCCATAACCCGTCGGTGCTGATGATGGACGAGCCCTTCGGCGCGCTCGATGCGATCACGCGCACGCAGATAAGGCACGATCTCGAAATGCTCTGGCTGGAGACGGCCAAGACCGTCGTCTTCATCACGCACTCAATCGAGGAGGCGATCGGCCTCTCCGACCGGGTGCTGGTGATGTCGCCGACGCCGGGCCGGGTCGTCGACGAGATCAAGATCGAATTGCCGCGGCCGCGCCCGGCCCATCTCGGCGACTATCCGAGCTTCAACGCCTATGCCGACCGCATCCATGACGCGTTCCGGCGGTTCGGGGTGATCAAGTATTGAAAGACGTCATTCTCGGGCGGAGCGAAGCGCAGACCCGAGAATCTCCGGACGAGAAGGCGCCAATGATGCCTCCTCCGGCCTGAGATGCTCAGGTCAAGCCCGAGCATGACGTAGCATTAGGGCCGCTTCGGAATCTCCAGCCCGCGCTGCACCGCCGGACGCGCCAGGCCGCGCTCCAGCCATTGCGGCACCAGCTCGAGCTTGTCGTATTCGACCAGCTCGCCGGCGCCGTAGAAGCCGACGAGATTGCGGACCCAGCCGAGCATGGCGATGTCGGCGATGGTGTACTCGTCGCCCATGATCCAGTCGCGGCCGGCGAGCCGGGTTTCGAGCACGCCGAGCAGGCGCTTGCTCTCATTGGCGTAGCGGTCGCGCGGACGCTTGTCCTCGTATTCGCGGCCGGCGAACTTATGGAAGAAGCCGAGCTGGCCGAACATCGGGCCGATCGCCGCCATCTGGAAGAAGACCCATTGCAGGGTCTCATAGCGGCGGGCCGGATCGGTGGGCAGGAACTTGCCGGCCTTGTCGGCGAGATAGACCAGGATCGCGCCCGATTCGAACAGGCCGAAGGGCTTGCCGCCGGGGCCGTTGGGATCGATGATCACCGGGATCTTGCCGTTCGGGTTGAGCGAGAGGAATTCCGGGATCCAGGTCTCGTTCTTGCCGATGTCGATCGCATGCGGCTCGTAGGGAATGCCGGTCTCCTCCAGCATGATCGAGACCTTCACGCCATTGGGCGTCGGCAAGGAATAGAGCTGCAGGCGATCTGGATGCTGGGCCGGCCAGCGCTGCGTGATCGCGAAAGCGGAGAGATCGGACATCGAGAGACTTCCTCGGATGGCGGGCGTGGCGCCGCCTCGGCTGGCGCGCCCTGTCGGCGGGACGCCGATGGCGCGGGGCCATGACGCTGCGGCGTAAGTTGGAGTGCGGCTCCCATCGGCGCAACCGCGCGGACCTTGCGCAAACGCCAACCGGCTTACGCAGGATTCACATCTCGACGCTATGCTCGGCATCGTTGTCACCCCGCGAGGACATCGCGATGACGCTCGCCCCTCTGCTTGCCGCGCCGACCGTCATGCAGCTGCATGCCCTGGCGGCACTGACGGCGCTGGCGGCGGGCCTCACCGTCCTGGTCATGCGCAAGGGCACGGCGCGCCATCGCCTCATCGGCTGGATATTCGTGGTGGCGATGGCAGTGACGGCGATAAGCTCCACTTTCATCACCAGCAACGGGCAATACAGCGCCATCCACCTGCTCAGCGTGCTGACGATCGTGACCCTACCCCGCGCCATCATCATGCGCCGGCGCGGCAATATCCCCGGCCATCGCGCCGCGATGCTCTGGCTCTTCGCCGGACTGGCGGTCGCCGGCGCCTTCACCCTGATGCCCGGCCGCATCATGAACAAGGTCGCCTTCGGCGAGGCGACGGCGGCAGCGCGTTAACGCCGCTGAGCCAGCGTTAACCCCGGCTTAACGCCATCGGCAAAGTTAATCCGCCCGTGGCTTCCGGGACGCAGCCGGTCAACAAACCGTTCACCCAACGCCTCGCATTTGATTGGTCATGCGTCGCGTTCACCTCGCCCTCATCGCGCTCGGCGTCATTGGCGTCGGCATTGCCGGCTGCGGCAAGTTCCAGAAGCCGCAGCGCGCCGCCTGGCGTGACCAGGCCGAAGCCCAGTGCATGGCCTCGCGCCAGGTGCAGCTCTCGGCCTATGTCAGCCTGCGCGAGAAGGCGATCGACGGGCCTGGCACCTGCGGCATGGAGAAACCGCTGCGCGTCGCCGCCTTCGCCAATGGCAGCGTCGCGCTGACCAGCAATGCGACATTGGCCTGCCCGGTGGTCGCGACCACCGACAAATGGTTCACCGAGGTGGTGCAGCCGGCGGCGATGAACGTGCTTGGCGCGCAGGTGATCGAGATCCGCGCCGGCTCCTATTCCTGCCGCGCCATGAACAACGGCACCGGCACGAGCCGCACCTCCGAGCACGCCTTCGGCAATGCCGTCGATGTCTTCTCCTTCCGGCTGAACGACAACCGCGTCGTCACCGTCAAGGATGGCTGGCGCGGCGCGCCGGAGGAGCAGGCCTTCTTGCGCGAGATCTTCGTCGGTGCCTGCGAGCATTTCTCGACCGTGCTCGGTCCCGGCGCCGACGCCTTCCATTACGACCATTTCCACATCGACCTGGCGCGCCATTCCAAGGGCCGGCACATCTGCAAGCCGGTGATCAAATACGAGCCGAACTACAACCTGCCGCCGCCGGACCCGGCACGGCCCGACCGCATGGCCCTGCAACAGCAGCAGCAGCCGGCGACGCGCCAGAACTTGCCGCCGCCGATGCTGGCGGCTGGCTCCGGCGGCCTGCTGCGCCAGCCGAGCGGTGGTTTGCGTCCGCCCGGCGCGGTCAATGGCGGCTATCCGGTCGCGCATCAGCAGCATGGCGGTCTCGACGCGCAGCGGCGCTATATCGAGGAGGCGCCGCAACCGCAGATGTCGCAGCGCTACCAGCCGCAGCCGGCGCCGAGCGAGATGCGCGGACCATTGCAGCTGCCCGGTTCGGTACCGCCGACCGAAGAGCTGATCGTCGGCGACGAGGAGGGCAACGGCATCCTCGACGGCGCGGGCGAAGGCGAGGCACCGATCAATCCGCGCAACGACCCGTTCGCCTATCGGCCGCAGGGCCAGCAGACGGGTTCGCTCCGGCGGTAGCACGCGTCATTCTCGGGCGGAGCGAAGCGCAGACCCGAGAATCTCCTGACGCCAAGGCACCGACCCGAGCATCTTACGGCCTGAGATGCTCGGGTCGAGCCCGAGCATGAGGAAACCCCTTCACCGCGAGACCAGGACCTGCCGGCACTCCGCCGGCAGGGCGTCGAGCGACATGGGCGGCTTGGGCTTCGGCTTAGGACCCGGTTTCGGCTTGGGCGGATTGAAGATCGCCTGGTGCTGGCGTTCGACCCAGCCGGAGAGTTCCTCGCCGCAGCCATCGCCGAAATTGGGCGGCTCCTGGCCGTCGCAGCCTTCGACACCCGGCGGACAGCTCAGCCTGATGTGGAAGTGGTAGTTGTGGCCCCAGATCGGCCTGACCTTGTTAAGCCAGGTCTTGTCCGACCCGGCCTCGCGGCAGAGTGCGACCTTGAGCGCCGGATTGACGAAGATGCGCTCGACCCTGGGCTCGCTGGCGGCAGCCTTGATCAGGCGCGTATGGGCCGGCGTCCAGTTCTTCGGGTCGACATCGCGCCAGTCGGAGCGGGCCATGTTGGTCGCCGACATGTTCTCGCGGTCGTCGCTGTCGAGGCGCTTCCTCGGCATCGGCGTCAGCCAGATATCGGCGTCGAGTCCGATCTGGTGCGAGGCGTGGCCGGTCAGCATCGGCCCGCCGCGCACCTGCGAGATGTCACCGACCAGGAGGCCGGACCAGCCGGTGATCTTCGGCACCTCGCGAGCGAAGCGCTCGAGGAAGGCGATCAGCTCCGGGTGGCCCCAGTTGCGGTTGCGGGCGAGGCGCATGACCTGCCAATTCTCGCCGTCGACCGGCAGCGCGGTCGCGCCGGCAAGGCAGCCGCGGGCATAGGAGCCGATGGCGCGCGCCCTCATCGCGGCCGGCGTGGTCTTCTGGCCGAACAGGGCACGAGCGGCTTCGGGATGGGCGGCGATGTTGGCGGCGCGAGTCCTGGCCTCGGCCTCGGCGGTGGACTGCGCATGCGCGGCCCCGGCCAGCATGGGCAGGAGAATCAGGGGGGCGAGACGGCGAAGCAGCAGCATGGGCGCAGAATCGCAGGCCGGCCGCCGGCAGGTCAAGCTTGCTGCGGCCAGCGGGCTGGACAAGCCGAGCGCGAGCCGGCAGCGTCACGGCCAAGCCGAGCGAGCGGACGCGACGTTCCGCAATGCCGCAACACCGGAGGAGACGCCATCATGACGACCCTGCTCGACCGCCGCACGCTGCTCGGCGGCCTCGGCGCCTCGCTCGCCCTACCGGCAGCCGGGTTCGCGCAAGGCGCCTGGCCGCAGGGGCGCACACCGAAGCTGGTCGTGCCGTTCACGCCCGGCGGAGCCACCGACATCCTCGGCCGGCTGGTCGCCGACAAGGTCGGCCAGGCGCTCGGCGCGACCTTCGTGGTCGAGAACCGCGCCGGCGCCGGCGGCAATATCGGCGTCGAGGCGGTGGCGCGCTCCGAGCCGAACGGCGACACCCTGCTGATCGTCTCGGTCGGCCTCGTCGCCAATCCGGCGCTCTACGCCAAGGTCAACTACGACCCGCTCACCGACTTCGCCCCGATCACCATGGTCGCGCTGGTGCCGAACCTGCTCGTCGTCAGCCCAACCCTCAAGGTCAAGGACACGGCCGAGCTGATCGCCTATGGCAAGGCCAACCCGGGCAAGCTGACCTATGCCTCCTCCGGCGTCGGCACCTCGATCCACCTCGCCGGCGAGCTGTTCCAGAAGCTGACCGGCATCAAGATGGTGCATGTGCCCTATCGCGGCTCGGCCCAGGCGATGCAGGACCTGATCGGCGGGCGCGTCGACCTGATGTTCGACAACATCACCGCGGCACTGCCACAGGTCCGTGCGGGGACGGTGCGCGGCTTCGGCGTCACCACGGCGCAGCGCGCGCCGACCGCCTCCGAATTCGCCCCGATCAACGATCTGGTGCCGGGTTTCGACGTCTCCTCCTGGTTCGCTTTATTCGCCCCGGCGAAGACGCCGCAGGCGATCATCGACCGGCTCCAGGCCGAGACCAAGGCCGCGATCGCCGACCCCGTGGTGCGCGGCAAGATGGACCAGCTCGCGGCCCAGCCGGTCGGCAACACCCCGGCGGAGCTCGCAGCCTTCGTCCGCGCCGAGCAGACGAAATGGGTCAGCCTGATCCGCGAGGTGGGCATCAAGGCAGACTGAGCTTTCGGGAACCTACCGTTCGCGCCCGACGTTCTCCAAAAGCCCGCCCGCCGATCGGCGAGAACGCGGGCGGACGGAAGAAGGGGCGCGAGCCATGTCCACCCTCCTCATCATCATCCTGCTCATCATCCTGCTCGGTGGCGGCGGGTATTACGGCCATCGCAGCTATGGCGGCGCCGGCCTCGGCGGCGTGGTCGGCCTCGTGCTGGTCATCGTGATCGTGCTGTGGCTGCTTGGAGCGCTCGGCGGCCCGGCCGTCAGGGTCTGAGCCCTCACCGTCATTGCGACCAAAGCGAAGCAATCCAGATCGTAGAGCGCTGCCGCTCCTGGATTGCTTCGTCGCTGACGCTCCTCGCAATGACGGTTGCAACGGCTCGCCAGCCTCAGTTCGCGAGCTTCCAGACCAGCATGGCGGCAGCGAGATCCTCGAGCGCCGTGCCGACCGATTTGAACAAGGTCACGTCGTCACGCTCGACCGCAGGGTCGTATTGCCCGCGACAAAGGCCGGCCAACGTTCCGCAGACCTGCTCAGCCGTATAAGTGCCAGCCTTGATCGCGACGGCGACATCGCCGCCCTCGTGCAGCGCCGCTTCCGTATCGACAAAGACATGGGCGCGTTGCAGCGCCTCGTCATCGGCCTCGCGCATCGACAGGTTGAAGGCTCCGACCAGATCAAGATGGGCGGTGCGCTTCAGCCAGCGGCCATGGATCAGCGGTTCGCGCGACAGCGTCGCACAGGAGATGAGATCGGCCTGGCGTGCCTCGGCTTCGAGGTTCTCCGCGACGCGCGCCTCAATGCCATCGCGCGCGAGTTCGGCGACGACCTCGGCCGCGGCCTCCGGACGACGCGCCCAGATCGCGATCTCCTCGAAATCGCGGACGCTGCGATGCGCCTTGACCAGGAAGGTCGAGAGCGCGCCGGCGCCGACCATCAGCATCCGCTTGGTGTCCGGGCGCTCCAGCATGCGCGAGGCAAGCGCCGAGGCGGCGGCCGTGCGCCATAACGTCAGGCGTGCACCGTCAAGCGCCGCGAGCGGCGCGCCGCTGGCGCCGTCCATCAGCAGATAGGTGCCCATCACGCTCGGCAGGCTGGCCGTAGCGTTGCCGGGGAACACGGTGACGACCTTGGTGCCGAGGAAGGCGGGCTTCCCCTCCGGTGCGGTCCAGGCCGGCATCAGCAACAGGGTCGCGGCGGCATCGGGCCGCTCGATCTCATGGTGATGGCGCACCGGCGTGACGATGTCGCCGCGGAAGGCCTCGGCGAGCGCGTCGATCAGCGCGGGGAAGTTGAGCAGGCCGTCGATCTCGGCGGCAGAGAAGAAGCGCATAATGCCAGCGTTCAGATGCGGTTGGTGAGCGCCGGCAGCGCCGAATCCGGCACGGCAGCGCGCAGGGACTGCGCCTCGTTGCGCAGCTTGTCGGCTTCGCGGCGATTGACCCGCGCGGCCTTGCGATGCTTGCCCTGCGCCAGCCAGGAGGCGAAGCCTCCGATCAGGATGCCGATGGCGACGGCGGCGAGAATGACAGCAAAGAGCGGCAGGTCGAGCGCCAAAGCCGGCGCATCGCGGCTGATCGGATCGAGCGAGACCCGGACCGGGGCGCGGTTCGCCACCGAGAACAGCACCACGATCAACGCGACCGGGACGAGCACCAGCGCCTTGAAGAAAGCCTTCATCCCGCTCCTCCAGCCGGCTCAGCCGGCCTTGCCGTTCAGCCGCATGCGCAGTTCCTTGCCGGTCTTGAAGACCGGCACGAACTTCTGGTCGACCTTGACGGAATCGCCGGTGCGCGGGTTACGGCCGACACGGGCGGCGCGCTCCTTGGTCGAGAAGGCGCCGAAGCCGCGCAGCTCGACACGATCGCCGCGGGCGAGCGCCTTGACGACCTCGTCGAGGATCGAGCCGACGATGTTCTCGATATCCCGCTGGTAGAGATGGGTGTTGCGCTCGGCAATGCGCTGGACGAGTTCTGATTTTATCATGGGTCCAATATAACCGCTTGTAACATCGTCACTTTTCGACGGCAGGCTGCCAGAGCGCCAAGGGCGCGTCAAGCCTCAGGCCGACCGGGACTTCGGCCGCGCGCGCGAGCAGTGCCGCGAGCGGCTCCAGCCCGGCGGCGCGCGCCATCGCCTCGCCCGCGCTCCACAGGCCGTAGGACGAGGATTCGCTGCGGCGGCGCCAGTCGCGCACCGGCAGATCCTTGCCGACACCCTTCTCGCGTTCGAGCCAGGCAATCGCCTCCGGCTCGCTGCCGACCTCGTCGATGAGCTTGAGCTTGACCGCCTGGCGGCCGGAATGGACGCGGCCGTCCGCGACGGCGGCGATCTCGGGATCAGCGAGCTTGCGCCGCTCGCCGACCAGCCGCTTGAACCAGTCGTAATTGTCGGCGATCACCCGCGCCGTCTCGGCGGCCGCTTCCGGCGAGGTCGGCTCGAGGCCGCTGGGGGCTGCCTTGAGCGGGCTCGACCGGGTGATCTCGAACTTCACGCCGATCGTGTCGAGGAGCCGCGCGACATTGGGGATCTGGGCGATCACGCCGATCGAGCCGACCATCGAGGTCTGGCGCGCGACGATACGCTCGCTGCCGAGCGCGACGATGTATCCGCCCGAGGCGGCGAGCCCATCGACCACCGCGATCACCGGCTTCTTCGCGGCGAGGCGGCGAACCGCATCATAAACCGCTTCCGAACCGGTCACCGTGCCGCCGGGGCTGTCGATGCTGAGCAGCACGGCGCTGGCGCGGCTGTTCTCCAGCGACTTGATCAGCTCGAGCGTGCGGCGGTCGCCGGAGATGAAGCCGGAAATGGTGACGCGGGCGATATGGGCCTGGGAGGTGCTGCCCGGCAGGCGTCCGCTCCAGGCGAGCGCGGCGGCGACGATCATGGCGACCACGCCGACCAGGGCAAGCAGCCGCCAGAGCGAAAGCTTGCGCCGCAGGCTGCGACGATCGGCGAGCAGATCGGCATCGGACGACATGTCGGCAGCTCCGGTTAGGCGGGGCCCTGTGATGTAGCTCCGCCGGGCCATAGGGGCAAGGCGGCAATGGGCGCGACAGGATGCCCGGCTTACGCCGCGGCCAGTGCCCGCTGCCGATCGAGTGCGAGCAAAGCAAGTCCGCTCGCCACCGAGCGGAAGGCGTCGCCGATATGGATGCGCTGCGGGCTGAAGCGGCGGTCGAACAGCGCGCGCACCGCCGGCACATAGGAGGTGCCGCCGGTCATGAACACCGCCTCGATCTTGTCGCCATCGACGCCAGCGGCGGCCAGCGCCTCGTCGAGCGCGCCCTCGATCGCCGCGACATCGTCGGCGATCCAGCGCTCGAACAGAGCCCGCGTCACGGTGCGGTCGATCCGCACGCCCATCTGGTCGAAGGCGAGCTGTGCTTCCTCTTGCGAGGAGAGAGCGATCTTCGTCGCCGAGACGGCGCGGTAGAGCTCGTAGCCGAGATCGTATTCGATCACCGTCATCAGGTCCTCGAGCCGCTCGGGCTCGACCGCGTCGCGGATCAGCGCCTTGAGCTCGGTCATGGTCTCCCTGCTCTTCATCAGCGAGAGCCGGTGCCATTGCGCGAAGGCGGCGTGGTAATGCGCCGGGATCGGCAGGCGCTTGCCGAAGGAGAGATAGTCCGAGCCCTTGCCGAGCAGCGGCGAGACCGCGTGCTCGATGATGCGGTAGTCGAAGGTGTCACCGGCGACGCCGACGCCGGCATGGGACAGCGGCACCGCCTGCAAGGTCCCGTTGCTACCAGGCTCGAAGCGCATCACCGAGAAGTCGCTGGTGCCGCCGCCGAAATCTGCGACCAGCATGGTCTGCGGGGTCTTGAGCTCGCGGGCGTACCAATAGGCCGCGCCGAGCGGCTCATAGGCGAAGTCGACCTTGCTCATGCCGGCCTTCCCATAGGCCGCCGAGAGGCGCGTCAGGGCGAGCTCCTCATCCGGGCGGTCGCCGGCGAAGACGACTGGGCGGCCGGAAAGGACGGCGCGTTCGCCGAGAGCGTCGAGCCCGGCAGAGAGGTCGCTCAGGAAGACCGCGATCAGGTCCTCCAGGCGGAAGAGCTTGCCGAACAGGCGCGTCTCCTGGAAGGCGCGGCTCGACAGATGCGTCTTCAGCGATTGCAGGAAGCGGTGCTCGGTGGTCATGCCGAGCGCCATGTCGAGCGCGTCGGGGCCGCTGACATGGGCGACATGGGTGTTGGGCGGCCGGCCTTCGCGCCAGAACATCAGGGCCGAGCGGTAGGCGTCGACGGCGCCCTGCTTCGTCGCGAAGCTGCGGGTCGTCACCGAGCCGTCGGGACGTGCGAGCGCGACCACGCTGTTGGTCGTGCCGAAATCGATTCCGATCGCTGCGTCCTGCATCTTCGCCTCCAGCTCATCTCGTCATGGTCGGGCTTGACCCGACCATCTCGGAAACCAGTGCTCTCTGGTCCCGAGATTCTCGGATCTACGCTTCGCTCCGTCCGAGAATGACGACCTCGGCCGAAACAAAAGCCCGCGCGGATTTCTCCGCGCGGGCCGATGGTTGCTCAGGCCGCCTTGCGCGGCCCGAGAATCACTTCTTGTCGGTCGTCGCCTTCTTAAGGGCGGCGCCCAGGATGTCGCCGAGCGAAGCACCCGAGTCGGCCGAGCCGTACTGGGCCATCGCCTCGCGCTCCTCGGCCACTTCCAGGGCCTTGATCGAGACCTGGATCTTGCGGGCCTTCTTGTCGAAGAGGATGACGCGGGCGTCGACCTTCTCGCCGGCCGCGAAGCGCTCGGGGCGCTGCTCGGCACGATCACGCGCGATTTCGGCGCGCTTGATGAAGGTCGTCATGTCCGTGCCGACGATCTTGACGTCGAGACCGCCTTCCTTGACGTCGACGATCTCGCAGGTCACGACCTGGCCCTTCTTGAACTCGCCGGCATCCACGAAGGGATCGCCGCCGAGCTGCTTCAGGCCGAGCGAGATGCGCTCCTTCTCGACGTCGACATCGAGGACGACCGCCTGGAGCATGTCGCCCTTCTTGTACTCCTCGATCACCTGCTCGCCCGGACGGTTCCAGTCCAGGTCCGACAGATGGATCATGCCGTCGATGTCGCCTTCCAGGCCGAGGAACAGACCGAACTCGGTCTTGTTCTTGACCTCGCCCTCGACCACCGAACCGCTCGGATGCTGCTCGGCGAAGACCTCCCACGGATTGCGGAGGGTCTGCTTGAGACCGAGCGAGATGCGGCGCTTGACCTGATCGACCTCGAGGATCGCGACGTCGACTTCCTGCGAGGTCGAGACGATCTTGCCGGGGTGGACGTTCTTCTTGGTCCAGGACATCTCCGAGACGTGGATCAGGCCTTCGATGCCCGGCTCCACTTCGACGAACGCGCCGTAGTCCGTGATGTTGGTGACGCGGCCCTTCAGGCGGGTACCGACCGGGTAGCGGGCGGCGATGCCATCCCACGGATCGGCCAGCAGCTGCTTGATGCCCAGCGAGATGCGGTGCGTCTCCTGGTTGATCTTGATGATCTTGACCTTGACCGTCTGGCCGATGGTCACGACCTCGGACGGATGGTTGACGCGGCGCCAGGCCATGTCGGTGACGTGCAGCAGGCCGTCAATGCCGCCGAGGTCGACGAAGGCGCCGTACTCGGTGATGTTCTTGACGACGCCGTCGATGACCTGGCCCTCTTCGAGCGAGGCGACCAGCTCGGAGCGAGCCTCGGCGCGGGTCTCTTCGAGCACGGTGCGGCGCGAAACGACGATGTTGCCGCGGCGGCGATCCATCTTGAGGATCTCGAAGGGCTGCGGCTGGCCCATCAGCGGGCCGACGTCGCGGATCGGGCGGATGTCCACCTGCGAACGCGGCAGGAAGGCGACGGCGCCGTCGAGATCGACGGTGTAGCCACCCTTGACCGTGTTGAAGATGTTGCCCATGACCTTCTCGCGGGCCTCGAACGCCTTCTCGAGCTTGACCCAGCTCTCTTCACGGCGGGCCTTGTCGCGCGAGATGACGGCTTCGCCGAGCGCGTTCTCGATCCGGTCGAGATAGACCTCGACCTCGTCGCCGACCTTGAGCTCCTCATCCCGGCCCGGGCCGGTGAATTCCTTGAGGGCGACGCGACCTTCGGTCTTCAGACCGACGTCGATGATCGCCATGTCCTTCTCAATGGCAACGACCTTGCCCTTGATGACGGTACCCTCGAGGGCCTCGTTCCGGGTGAACGATTCCTCGAGCAGGGCGGCGAAATCCTCGCGACCCGCGCTATAGCTTTCGACAGCTGACATATGTGCTCCTGAACGCCGGCCGCGTATCCCGCGGATGTCCGGCATGGCGCCGATTGGGTTGGTGTTGCACACCGGATCGATCCGCGCGGTGCTCCACTCGTGGAGCGTGCCATCCCATGGACGGCGGCGCCTGGCCGCAGGGGCCGATCCGCATCCGGCAGGCCGTTTTCCAAACACGAAACGGGAGCCGGCCATGTCGGCCGCCCCCGGCTGTGATCGATCACGGCCCTTCGGACGAGGCTGACCTAGCGATTTTCGCGTCGTTCTGCAAGCGGATTGCGGCGCGAAATGCCGGTCGCGCATGCGTGGAGCGGCCTTGCGAGCCGCTGAAGGGGTGCCGATCTTTCGCGGCGAAGCCCGGCGCCAAGCCGGAGCGATGCAAGGGAAAAGCCTGATGTTCCCGCTTTCCATCCTCGACCTCGCCTTCATCGCCGAAGGCGCGACCGCTGCAGACGCCCTCCACAACAGCCGCGACCTCGCCCGCCATGCCGAAAAGCTCGGCTACACCCGCTTCTGGCTGGCCGAGCACCACAACATGACCGGCATCGCCAGCGCCGCGACCTCGGTCGCGATCGGCTATGTCGCCGAAGGCACGCAAACGATCCGCGTCGGCGCCGGCGGGATCATGCTGCCGAACCATTCGCCGATCGTGATCGCCGAGCAGTTCGGCACGCTGGAGACGCTCTATCCCGGCCGCATCGACCTCGGGCTCGGCCGTGCGCCCGGCACCGACCAGCGCACCTGGCGGGCGCTGCGGCGCGAGGCCGACGCGTCCGAACGCTTCCCGCAGGACGTGCTGGAACTGCAGGCACTGCTTGGACCGTTGCAGCCGGACCAGGTGATCCAGGCGGTGCCGGGCACCAACACCAATGTCCCGCTCTGGATCCTCGGCTCCAGCCTGTTCGGCTCGCAGCTCGCCGCCGTGCTCGGCCTGCCCTATGCCTTCGCCTCGCATTTCTCGCCGGACGCGTTGATGGATGCGCTCGCCGTCTATCGCGAGCGCTTCCAGCCCTCGAGCCAGCTCGACAAGCCCTATGCCATGGTCGGCTGCAACGTCATCGCGGCCGAGACCGACGCCGAGGCGCAGTATCTCTTCACCTCGGTGCAACAGCGCTTCGCCGACATGCTGCGCGGCCGGCGCGGTCTGCTGCCGAGGCCGATCGACGACATCGAGGATTATTGGTCCGGGCCGGAAAAGGCGCAGGCGCAGCGCATGCTGGCCTGCTCCTTCGTCGGCTCGCGCGAGAGCGTGAGGGCGCAATTGCAGGCCTTCATCGAGAAAACCAAGGCGGATGAGCTGATCGTCGCCTCGGCCATCTTCGATCACGCCGCCCGCAAGCGCTCCTACGAGATCCTGGCCGAAATCCAACCGGCACTCGGCTTGGCAGCCGTCGCCGCCTGAGCGAGCGGGCGTTCAGGAACGGCCTTCATGCTCGGCTGCGGTGAGGTTTCGCCGCAGCCGCACCATCGCCTCGCGCAGATCGCGCTGCTCCTCGGGGGCCAAGCCGGTCGCGCGCTGCATGCTGACCCTGACCGCTCTGCCCCGCTCGCGCAATGCGCGGCCCTGCGGTGTCAGGTTGATGCGGACCTGGCGCTCGTCCTGCGGGTCACGCTGGCGCGTCACCACGCCCATCGCCTCCAGCCGCTTCAGCAATGGCGTCAGCGTACTTGAATCCAGGAAGAGCTTTTCGCCGAGCCCGCCTACGGTCTGGTCGGCTTCCTCATAGAGCGCGACCAGCGCGATATATTGAGGGTAAGTCAGGCCGAGTTCGTCGAGCAGCGGCTTGTAGACGCGGTTGAAGGCGAGATTGGTCGAATAGACCGCGAAGCAGAGAAACTCGTCGAGACCCGGAAGCCTGTCGGGCCCGGCCTGCTCAGACGCCTGTCCTAAATCGCCCATCACGCACGCCTCCCGGCAAAGGGTCGCTCACAGATATTTGACGCACGATTTATTTTCAAGCGATTGATCGATGCTTCGCGCTCGTTTATTTATCGAGCGATCTAATCGCTTGGCATATAAACAACGGAGCTTGCCGTGACCCGCACTCAACCAGTCGCCAAGGCGCTCGTACAAGCCCAGCCCGAGGCCATTCCCGCCCCACGTCGCCTGCTGCTGGCGGCGATGCTGGCGGCGGCGACGAGTTTCGCCATGGCGTGCAGCGCCTTCACCGGCCCGCGCAGCTACGGCTCCGCCCCGGTCGTGTCATCGAACCCGCCGCCACGGCGCGGCGCAGCCCGTTCCTGACGAAACGCCTGTCGAGGAGCCGCTTCCCATGAACTTCGCCCTCGCCTATCTCGCCGGCGCCCTGACCATCGCCAGCCCCTGCATCCTGCCGGTCCTGCCCTTCGTGCTGACGCGCGCCGGCCAGCCCTTCCGCAACAGCACCTTGCCGATGCTACTCGGCATGGCGCTGACGTTCGCGGGCGTCGCAAGTCTCGCCGCGGTCGCCGGCAATTGGGCGATCGCGCTTAACAGCCACGGCCGCACGGTCGCGCTCGGCCTCGTCGCCCTGTTCGGGCTGGCCCTGCTGTTTCCGGCTCTGGCGACACGCCTCGCCGTACCGCTGACCGTGCTCGGTGAAAAGCTGGCGCGGTTGGCGGGAGCGAATGGCCGCAGTGATCTGCGCCCAGCATCATCCGCTTTGCTCGGCGTCGCCACAGGCCTGTTGTGGACGCCCTGCGCCGGGCCGGTGCTCGGCCTGATCCTCGCCGGCGCTGCCCTTGGCGGGCCGAACTTCACAACCGCGCTGCTGCTCTTTTCCTATGCTGCCGGCGCGGCGACGGCGCTCGCTGCGGTTCTGCTGCTGGGCAACCGGCTGCTGGCGCGGGCCCGGCATTCCGCCGCTCTGCTCGAACCCGTGAGGCGCGGCCTCGGTGTCGCGGTGGTCGCGAGCGCAGTCGCGATCGGCTTCGGCTTCGATACCAGCGTCCTCACCCGCCTGTCGGCACCGACCACCGCCGCCATCGAGCAGCGCCTCCTTGAGATCGCCATGCCAGCCGCGCCAAGCTTGGTCGCCACCGCACAGGCGCAGCCTGCCGCCAAGCCGCTGTTCGGCGCCAGGCAATGGCTCGACCGCGAGCCGATCGCGGCCGAGAGCGTGCGCGGCAAGGTCGTCCTGGTGAACTTCTGGACCTACTCCTGCATCAACTGCCTGCGCTCGCTGCCTTACGTCCGGGCCTGGGCCGAAAAGTATCGGGATCAAGGCCTCGTCGTGATCGGCGTGCACACGCCTGAGTTCGCCTTCGAGAAGGATCCGAACAATGTCCGCAAGGCCGTCGCCGCACTCGGCGTGATCTATCCGGTCGTGATCGACAACGACTATGCCGTCTGGCGTGCCTTCAACAACCGAGCCTGGCCCGCCCGCTACTTCATCGATGCGCAGGGCCGCACCCGGCATCACGAGTTCGGCGAGGGCGACTACGCCGCGTCCGAAAAAGTGATCCAGTCGCTGCTCGCCGAGGCCGGTGGCAAGGTCGAGCCGGGCATCGCCAAGGTCTCGGGCGAAGGCGCGCAGGGAGCGCCCGACTTCGCCAATCTGCGCTCGCCCGAGACCTATCTCGGCCATGCCCGCACGAACGGCTTTGCCTCGCCGGGGGGCATCAGGGCGGATGCGCCGGCCAACTACGAGGCCGCCACCTCCCCGCGCCTCAATCAGTGGAGCCTTGCCGGCAGTTGGACCGTGGCCGGCGAGTTCGCGTCCTCGCAGCAGGCGGGCGGGCGGATCAACCATCGCTTCCATGCCCGCGACCTGCATCTGGTGATGGGCCGCTTGCCCGGCAGCCCGCCGGTCCGCTTCCGCGTCACCATCGACGCCGCCGCACCCGGCAGCGCCCATGGTGCCGATATCGACGCCGACGGCTACGGCACGATCGCTGACGAGCGGCTCTACCAGCTGCTCCGTCAGGACGGGCCGGTGAAGGCCCGCGACTTCAGTATCGAGTTCCTCGATCCCGGCGCTCGCGCCTACGCCTTCACTTTCGGCTGACGGAGTGTCTCAACCCGCTCGCACCTGCGAGGGCGAGCGGCCGAAGCGCTTGCGGAAGCTGCGGTTGAAATAGGAGAGGTCGCCGAAGCCGACCTCGAAGGCGACGCCGCTGATCGTGATGGCGTCGTCCTCGGCCGACATCAGCTTGAGCCAGGCACGCTCCAGTCTTCGTTCCAGCACATAGTCCGAGAAGGTCCGCCCCTCGGCGCCGAAGGCCTTCTGGATGGCGCGCGGGGTCACGCCATAGAGCCCGGCGATCATGTCGATCGAGAGCTCGCGCCGCTCCAGCCTGGTCTCGATATCGGCCTTGATCGCGGCGAGCCGGCCGCCGCGCCGCGGCGCCGCGGTCACCGGCGGAGCGCTGCGATCGGCCAGCATCACGCCGATCAGGTCGTGGACATGGCCGATGGCGAGATCGCGCAGCGGCGCCGAGTTCAGCGGGAACAGGCCGCGCAGCAGCAGCGCGCCGTAATGCGCCAAGACCTGCAGGCCGCGATTACCGCGCGGGATCGCCTGCATCAATTCGTCGGAGGCGAGCTGCGCCAGTGCCGGCAGGCGCGCCGGATCGAGCGCGATCAGGTCGATGCGGCCGAGCTCGACGAGCGTGAAGCGCGTCTCCTGCGCGAGATCGACGACCGCGGCATCGCGGGCCCGCAGTGAGATACGGCGGCCTACCTGCTCGATCACGCAGCGGCCATCGGAAGGGCGCACGAGAATATAGCGCGGCTCCTGCCCGCTCTGGCGCGCCGGCCAGGTCCAGGGCGTCGCCGGGGAAAAGCAGGACATCAGCCCGATATCAGGCCGCGTCGTCAGCATGCTGCGGGCGGCGAAAGGCAAGGCAGCCTCGGCGCGGATGTCATCGCTATCAGGCACATGTCCGAAAACCTTGTTCGCCATCGCCTGGACCTCCTCGGGCGCGGCCTCGCCCGAAACCAGCCAGAACGGCGCGAAGCTTTCAGCCTCGCTGACCATCGCGTTCACGGACCGTGGCATCGCGGCCACAGCCGCCTTGCCGCGCATCGGAGTTCGCATTTGTCCCATAACGCGTTCGCGCAAGTCCAAGATGATGCGCTCGATATAACTTTAGTGATCGCAAGAACACAACGCATAGCGATCCACGCGCCGCGAAGATCAATGAATATAGCTAGTTTATTCTAGTTCTAAACTAAGATCGAAACGGCACTACAACTTCAGATCGAGTGATGTCGGACGATACTCTCGTACTCCGGCATTGCCCCGAGCCGACGACGACAGGTGTCTTCATGAGCAAGCGCGCTTCCCTCGCCATCAGCCTGCCGGCTCTGCTTTGCGCTTCGGCCGCGGTGGCGCAATCGACGCCATCGCCCATCATCGACCTCGACACGATCACCGTCACGGCGGCGCGCACCGAGCGTAGTCTGGCCGATACGCCGCAATCGATCCAGGTGCTCGACCGGGCGCAGATCGAAGAGCAGCTCAAGTTCAGCCCGAACGCCGCCGTGGCGCTCGGGAAGCTGGTGCCCGGCTATTCGATGTCGACGCAGACCGTGTCGAGCGCCTCGGAGAACTATCGCGGCCGCGACCTCTTGGTGCTGATCGACGGCGTGCCGATGAACACGCCGCTGCGCGACGTCTCGCGCATTCTCTCGCTGATCGACCTCAACACGGTCGAGCGCATCGAGGTGGTCGCCGGGGCCTCCAGCCTCTACGGCGCCGGCGCGACCGGCGGCACGGTCAACTTCATCACCAAGACACCCGCAGACGGCAGCAAGCCGCGCGTCACTGTAAACACCGCCGTACGCGGCTTCACCCAGGCGCTCGGCCGCTCGCTGGCGCCGGAAGCCTCGGTCACCGTCTCCGGCAAGATTCCTGACGGATTCGACTACCTGATCTCCGGCAGCGGCCGCGGCGCCGGCCGTACCTATGACGGCAGAGGGCGCGAACTGCCCTCCGACGGCCTGCTCGGCCAGGGCGGCGGCGACCGCTACAAGGCCGGCAATCTGTTGGCCAAGCTCGGCTACAACTTCGACGCCAGCAAGCGCATCGAATTGCAGGGCTCGCTGATCGCCTTCGATCAGGACCCGAAATACCTGACCAATTACGCCGCGCCTTTCGCCCGGCCGGACCGGACGCAGCTCTATACCGGGCAGAACGTCATCGAGGACACCAAGTCGGTCTCGCTGCGCTATAGCGACAGCGACTTCGCCCTCGGCAAGCTGAGCGTGCTCGGCTACTACAACGACATCAAGAAGCGCTTCAATTATTCGGTCTTCTCCTACCCCTACAACAGCCAGGTCTACTATTCCTTCAACCCGGCCTCGCCGACGAGCCCGGACAACCAGACCACGCTCTATTCGCAGCGCGGCGGCGTGAACCTGACGATCGACACGCCGCTCGATCGCATCCTGCCCGGCGCCAAGTTCACCTGGGGCGGCGACCTCAACCAGGAGAAGACCTGGCAGACCCTGACCAACGGCCAGGACGTGTTCACGCCGCTGAAGCAGACCACCACGGCCGCCTTCGGCCAATTGCAGATCCCGATCGGCGAGCGCATCACCCTGCGCGGCGGCCTGCGCTACGAATACTTTTCGCTCGATGTCAGCGACTATGTCCGTCCGGCCGCCTATGCGGCGGTGGCCGCCAACAACGCCCGGGGCTTCCAGAGCTTCGTGCTGCCGGCGCTCAACGTCACCGGCGGCAAGTTCGATTACCTCGCCTGGACCGGCAATCTCGGCGCCACGGTCAAGCTCTCCGAAAGCAGCGAGGTCTTCGGCGGCTTCTCGCAGGGCTTCGCGCTGCCCGATGTCGGCGCCTTCACCCGGCGCGCCGGCATCTCGACCGCCTTCGCCTGCCCGGTCGCGAACCCGAACTGCCTGCCGGCGAACCGGCGCAGCATCAGCTATGCCTCGATCGCGCCGGAGGCGCAGATCGTGAACAGCTACGAGCTCGGCATCCGCGGCAGCCACGGCGTCTTCAAGGGCTCGCTGACCGGCTTCATCAGCACCTCCGGCAAGGGTGTGACCTTCGATCAGGCGAGCAACACGCTCTCGCAGCAGAAGGAGCGGATCTGGGGCGTCGAGGCGACCGGCGACGTCGCCGTCACCGAGCAATTCACCCTCGGCACGGTCCTCTCCTATCGCGAGGGGCGCTACGACACCAATGGCGACCGCAAGCTCGACAGCGCCCTGCCGAACAACCGCATCGGCTCGCCCTATCGCGGCATGCTCTATGGCAGCTATCGCTTCACCAACGGCATGCAATTGCGCGTCGAGGGCGAGGCCTTCTCCGATCGCGACGTCGCGACCGATCTGCGCGGCACCCGCAACAGACTGAAGGGCGCCGCCACCATGAACGTCGCCTTCACCGGGCCGGTGCTCGAAGGCGAGGCCTATGTCGCGGTCAACAACCTGTTCGACCGCAATTATCAGAACCCGACCGCAACCTCGGTGCGCAACCTCGCCAACTATGCCTGGGGCCGCACCGTGACGCTCGGCTTCCGCAAGACCTTCTGATGGTCAGTCTCGAGAGCGATGCGGAGGGCATCGTGACGCTGCGCTTCGCGCCGCCCTATGCCGATAATGACGAGCGCGCCTATCTCGACGCGCTCGCCGAGCTCGGCCGGCGGCAGGAGCCGTTCCTGCTGCTCACCGTGTTCGGCGGCGGTGGCAAGTTGTCCCAAGCCGGCGAGCGCGAGCAGGCGATCTGGTTCAAGCGGACGCGGGCCCAGTTCGGCGCGCTCTGCGGCGCCTGCGCCATCGTGCGCCCCGGCGCGACCGAGGCGATGGCCGACGTCTTCCGCCGGCTCTGGCCCTTCCCGATCAGCCTGGAGACCGACGAGGCGGCGGCGCGCACCTTCCTGCTCAAGCACCGGAGAGCGGCATGAGCGCGAGCGAGGCGACCATCGGCGCGGGACCGGCGAGCAACGCGGCGCGCTACCGGCTCTTCGCCGTGCTCGGGGGCTTGTATCTCGCGCAGGCGATCCCGTCCTACCTCTTCGTCGCGGCGCTGCCGCCGATCATGCGCGAGGCCGGCGTCTCGCGCACCGCCATCGGCTATATGAGCATCCTGCTGCTGCCGCTGGTGCTCAAATTCATCTGGGCGCCGTGGATCGACCGGATCAGGCCGTTCGCGCGGGCGCACCGGGCCGGCTGGGTCTTCATCACCCAGACCGGCACGATCCTGTGCATCCTGGCGCTGATCGCCGTCGGGCCACTGGATGTCACCAGGATCATCGCGATCGGCTTTGTCGCCTCGCTGCTGATCTCGACACAGGACATCGCCACCGACGGCTATGCGGCGAAATATCTGCCTGAGGCCGACCGCGCCGTCGGCAACGCCATCCAGGGCGGCTCAATCGCCTTTGGTGTCGTCATCGGCGGCACGCTTGGCCTCGTCCTGCACCATTATATCGGCTGGACCGGCATGCTGGTCACCATCGCCGCGATCTCGCTTCTGCCGCTCGTCGCGGCGGCGATGATGCGCGAGGGCGACCCGACGCCGGGCGAGGCGGCGAAGCGCCCCTCGATCCGCGCCTTCCTGCGCCGACCGGAGGCGCGCCAGATCCTCTGGATCGCGCTGATCTACCGGGCGAGCGAGGGGTTGGTGAAGGCGATGGAGGGCTCCTATCTCGTCGACGCCGGCGTGCCGCTCAACCAGATCGGCTATCTCTCAGGCATATCGGCGACGACAGCGGGCCTTGCCGGCTCGGTGATCGCGGCCTGGCTGGTGAAGCGCCGGGGCATCGCCTTCGTGCTGGCGCTGCTCGGGGCGGCGCGCACGCTCTGCTTCCTGCTCTTCACCTGCCATGCGCTGGGAGCCGTGGTTGGGGCGTGGCCGCTGTTCGGCGCGGCCGGTTTTCAGACGCTGATCCGCTATATGGAAATCGTCGCGCTCTATTCGCTGTTCATGGCGGTGACGACCTCGGACCAGCCGGGGACCGACTTCACCATCCTCGCCTGCGCGCAATTGCTGGTCTATCTCGCCGGCTCGATGCTGGCCGGCAAGCTCGCCGATACGCTGGGCTATGGCGCGCTGTTCTCGCTGGCGACGGCGATCTCGGCGGTCGCGGTGATCGCCACCGTCAGGATGATCGCGCGCAGCAGCGTCGGAAAGTCGGCCTGATCGGCGCAAAGCGCTGCTTGCGAGCGGCGACAGCTTCCCTAGCGTCGCCCTTCATGCGAGGTTGCCGGCGAGATCGCCTGTGCCGCAAGATCGCCTGTGCCGAAGGAGAACACCATGGGTTGGGTCGTCCTTGGACTGATCGTCGTCGTCGTGGTCTGGCTGATCATGACCTATAACGGCCTCGTCGCGATGCGCCAGCGCGTCAACCAGGCCTTCGCCGATATCGACGTGCAACTGAAGCAGCGCCACGACCTGATCCCGAACCTGGTCGAAACCGTGAAGGGCTATGCCAGCCACGAGAAGGAAACCTTCGACGCGGTGATCAAGGCGCGCAACCAGGCGCAGGCTGCCGCCGGACCGCACGACCAGGCCGTGGCCGAGCAGCAGCTCACCGGCGCGGTCGGCCGCCTGCTGGCGCTGGGCGAGGCCTATCCCGACCTGAAGGCGAGCGCGAACTTCCAGCAGCTCCAGCAGGATCTCGGCAATGTCGAGGACAAGCTCGCGGCAGCCAGGCGCTTCTTCAACAACGCGGTCAGCGAGTTCAACGCCGCGATCCAGGCTTTCCCGGCCGTGTTCTTCGCGCCGCAAATGGGCTTCAGCCCGCGCGAGTTCTTCGACGTCGGCGAAGAGACGCGCAAGCAGATCGAAGTCGCGCCGACCGTGAAGTTCTGAGCGCCGCGCAAGGCGTCATAGCGGAGCTGCGGCGATGCCGGGGGAAGCCTTCGGGCTCTACACCCATCAGCGCAACAACCGGACCCGGTCGATCGCCCTGATCATCGGGCTCTTCCTGATGGTCTATCTGACCGTCTGGGGCGTGATGCTGGTCGGCTATGGCTATGTCGGGGTGCCACGCGGGCGCACGGTGCTGAGCTTCGTCGGCCAACGCTTCTGGTCCTGGCTGCCCTTCATCACGCTGGGCACCGCGGCCTGGGTCTTCATAGGCTTCCGGATCAACGTCAAGCTGATCGAGGCGGTCTCGGGTGCAGAGGGCGTGACCCGGGAGGCGCAGCCCAAGCTCTACCGGATGCTGGAGAATCTCTGCATCTCGCGCGGCATGGTGACACCGAAGCTCGCCATCATCCAGAGCGACGCGCTCAACGCCTTCGCCAGCGGCGTCAACGACAAGCAGTTCACGGTGACATTGACCACCGGGCTGATCGAGCAGCTCAACGACGCCGAGATCGAGGCGGTGATCGCCCATGAGCTGACCCATATCCGCAATGGCGACGTCCGGCTGATGGTGATCGCCGTGGTGATCGCCGGCATCATCTCCTTCGTCGGCGAGGTGCTGTTCCGCAATCTCGGGCGGGTCCGCATCTCCTCGGATGGCGACAAGAAGGGCAGCGGTTTTGCGATCATCCTCGGCTTCGCGGTGATCGCCGTCGCCTGGCTGCTCGCCGTGCTGATCCGGCTATCGCTGTCGCGGGCGCGCGAATATCTCGCCGATGCCGGGGCGGTCGAACTGACCAAGAATCCGGACGCGATGATCTCGGCGCTGCTGAAAATCTCCGGCCGCGCCGATATCGACAATGTCCCGTCCGGCGTGATGGACATGTGCTTCGAGAACGACCCCGACGATTTCGCCGACCTGTTCTCGACCCACCCTTCCGTCACCAAGCGGGTGCAAGCCTTGGTGCAGACCGCTGGCGGGCGCCTGCCGCCGGAAGCGCCGCCCGGCCCGCCGAAAATCAGCGAGCGGCAACCGCTGCCCGAGATCGCCCAGACCTCGGCAACGCACGGGCCGTGGTCGCGGCCGGCGCCGCCGGCTGGCGGCTAGCGCCCGTCCTTGGCCCAAGCGAGCGCTTCCTCCAGGCGATCGTCGCCCCAGAACAATTCGCCGTCGCCGGTCACGAAGGTCGGTGCACCGAAGATGCCGAGCGACTTGGCGAGCTCGGTCTCAGCCTTGAGCCGGCCCTTGACCTCCTCGCTGCGTGACGCCGGGAAGACGCTGACCGGATCGGCCCCCGCTTCGCGCAGAGCCGTGCTCAGCACCGCCTCCTCGGCGATGTTGCGGCCCTCGCAAAACTGGGCGCGAAACAGCGCCTGGGAGAAAGCCGGGAGCCAGCCAGCCTCGCGCCCCGCCAAGGCGAGCCGCGCCGCGACGAGGGAGTTCTGCGGGAAGGTCTCGGGCCGCTTGATGGTCAGCCCGTAGCGGGCGGCGCGGCGCGCGGTGTCGCGCCACATATAGCGGCCCTTGTTCGGGTAGAGATTGAAGGGCGAGGTCGCCCAGCCCTGCGCCGCGAAGATCGGCCCGAGCAGGAAGGGACGCCAGCGCACCTCGACGCCGGCCGCCTCGGCCAGCTCTTCGACCCTGAGGGCGCTGAGGCAGGAATAGGTCGACGCGAACTCGTACCAGAAATCCAGGACAGGACGATTCGGCATCAAACCTCCACGCGAGAGCGGCTTTTACAAACCGAGCCGACTCTCCGCCCCCGCGAATCGGCCCGCAAGCCAGAAGCCGCAAACGCGCCAACGGACAGCGATCCATCAAACGAAGACAAACAATCGATCAGAAGGTTCCGATTGCGTCGCCCCGAACCCTGCGATAGTGCCCGGTTACGTCCGAAATGCGGCCGGCTAAGCCGTATTCTCTATACCCGGCGCGAGCCCTCGTGCCGCCACTGCAGGAAGACCAGTCCATGGCTGACAAGCGCGTGAACAAGGTCGTGCTCGCCTATTCCGGCGGGCTCGACACCTCGATCATCCTGAAGTGGCTGCAGACCACCTATCAATGCGAGGTCGTGACCTTCACCGCCGACCTCGGCCAGGGCGAGGAGCTGGAGCCGGCCCGCCAGAAGGCGCTGCTACTCGGCATCAAGCCTGAGAACATTCATATCGAGGACCTGCGCGAAGAGTTCGTCCGCGACTACGTCTTCCCGATGTTCCGCGCCAATGCCGCCTATGAGGGCGTCTACCTGCTGGGAACCTCGATCGCCCGCCCGCTGATCGGCAAGAAGCTGATCGAGATCGCCGAACGCGTCGGCGCCGACGCGATCTCCCATGGCGCCACCGGCAAGGGCAACGACCAGGTCCGTTTCGAACTGACCGCTTACGCCCTGAAGCCCGATGTCCAGGTGATCGCGCCCTGGCGTGAATGGGATTTGCGCTCGCGCGAGCAGCTGATCGCCTTCGCCGAGCAGCACCAGATCCCGATCGCCAAGGACAAGCGCGGCGAGGCGCCGTTCTCGGTCGACGCCAACCTGCTGCACGCTTCCTCCGAAGGGAAGGTGCTGGAGGATCCGGCGCAGGAAGTGCCGGACTATGTCTATTCGCGCACGATCTCGCCTGAGGAAGCGCCCGACAAGCCGACCGTGATCTCGATCGACTTCGCCAAGGGCGACGCCGTCGCGATCGACGGCGTGCAGCTTTCCCCGGCCAAGCTGCTCGCCAAGCTCAACGAGCTCGGCCGCGACAACGGCATCGGCCGGCTCGACCTGGTCGAGAACCGCTTCGTCGGCATGAAGAGCCGCGGCATGTACGAGACGCCCGGCGGCACGATCCTCGCCGTGGCGCACCGCGCCATCGAGTCGATCACGCTCGACCGCGGCGCCGCCCATCTCAAGGACCAGCTCATGCCGCAATATGCCGAGCTGATCTATAACGGCTTCTGGTTCTCGCCGGAGCGCGAGATGCTGCAGGCGCTGATCGACAAGAGCCAGGAGTTCGTGGCGGGCCAGGTTCGCCTCAAGCTCTACAAGGGCGGCGTCCACGTCATCGGCCGCTCCAGCCCGTATTCGCTCTACGACCAGGACCTCGTCACCTTCGAGGAAGGCGCGGTCGCCTACGACCATCGCGACGCCGCCGGCTTCATCAAGCTCAACGCGCTGCGCCTGCGCACGCTCGGCCAGCGCAAGAAGAAGCTCGGGCTGTAAGAAGCTGGCGCTGTAAGGTCAGCCGTAAAAGCGCCGCGTCATTCCGGGGCAGGCCGCAGGCCTGAGCCCGGAACCTATGAACACCGCCCTTTCCGTCATGGTCGGGCTTGTCCCGACCATCCACGCCTTTGCTGGTCGAGTGGAGTGTTCAAGACGCGGATGCTCGCCACAAGGGCGAGCATGACGAACTGGAACAGCGTCGTGGTCATGGGTTCCGGGCTCTGCCCTTGCGGGCCGCTCCGGAATGACGGCGGCACTCCTTACTTCGCAAGCTTCCCAAAGGCGAAGAACTGGGTCTCGCCGGAGGAATCGTCGACGCCGTCATTGTCGGTGACGACGAAGAGATCGCCTTCCTTGTCGACCGCCATGCCCTCGACCTTGTCGAGCCCGTAGCCGCCGAGCTTCATCAGATCCGGCGTCAGGTCGCGCAGCAGCGTCTTCTCGACCGTCGGGATCTCTGAGGCGCCGAACGGGGCCGGCTTCAGGCCCTTGACCGAGAACGTCGCCAGCGTCTTCACCGCCTTGGCGCCGAACTGGTTGTCACGCTCGATCACGGCGAAGGTCTCGTCGCCGAGATAGGTCAGCTCCGAGAGGCCCATCCAGGCGCCGGCGGCAGGAGCCGTCAGCGGATAATAGAGGATGCCCCAGCTCTTGGTGAAAGGCTTGTAGGTCAGGATCTTGACCTTGCCCTTGGGGTCATCCTTCCACTCGCGCTGGACGGCGATCCAGACCGTCTCGTCCTGGCCGGTGCCGGTGACCGCGACACCCTCATAGCCCTGGTTGGTCGCCTTGGCGGCGAACTCCTCGGGGAGCGCGATCTCCTCCTCGATCTCGCCCTTGGCCGAGGCGCGCAACAAGAGGTTCTGCGTCGGCTTCTCCTTGCGCTCGGGCGCGCCTTCCGAGGCCAGCCAGAAACCGCCGCCGGGGCGCGTCGCGATCGCCTCGAGATCATAGGAGGCGGGCTTGCCGTCCCTGGTCACGATGATCGCGCCGGTGATCGTCGCCGGCTTCTTCGTCGCGTCGATCTCGAGGATGCGCGAAGGCGTATAGGCGCTGTCGGTGACGCTGAAGAGCCGGCCCGGCAACTCCGGATGGGCGGCGAGGCCCGAAAGCGCGCCCCAGCCAAGCGGAGCGCCGTCGACATCGGCCGAGACGATGGTCGGATAGGCGGCCGGACCTTCGCTGCGTTCATAGATGGTCACGGCCGAGCGCGCGCCGCCCTTGTCGCCGAGATCGGCTTCCGAAGCGGAGACGAAGAGATTGCGCTGCGGGATGGCGAGCAGGCCTTCCGGCGCGATGCCGCCCGGCAGCGCTTGCAGATAGCGCGGGGCGCGGCCAGGACCTTCATCCTTGAAGACGAGGACGAGCGAAGCGCGCTCCAGCCCGACGAAGAACAGGCGCTCGCCGTTGTAGGTGCCGACCTCGATGCCTTCCGGCTCGCTGCCCTTGGCGGCCGAGCGGCGTTCCGGATAATGGCCGAAGCGGATGGCGATATGGTCGACCAGATTGCCGGAATCGAACTCGACCGTACCGTCCTTGCGGAGAATCGTGAAGCCGCGCGAGCCGCCCTTCCAGTCGCCCTCATTGGCGGTGACGAAGCGGTCATTGTCGAGCCAGCGCACCGCGTCGGGCTCGCGGGCGACACCCTTCAGCTCCTCGGTCGGCTTGATCTGGCCGTCGCGGGTCTTGTCGATGCCCTTGAGATCGACCGTGCCGGCCGGGAAATGCGCGACGAGCTTGCCGGTCTTCGTATCGACCACGGCAAGATGGTTGTTCTCCTGCAGCGTCACCACGGCGAGGCCGTCGAGGTTGACGTCGACGAATTCCGGCTCCGGATCGGTCGGCTCGACCGCGGCGATGCCAGTGAGATCGACGATCTGCTTGGAGCCGCAATCGGCCTGCCCATCCTTGATGCCGATCAGGGAGAGGTTGCCGCCGGGAAGCTGCGGCAGGTCGCCCTTGCCCAGCTTCTCGTCGCGCTCGTTCTCGATGACGATGGCGAGCTTGCCCTTGTCCTTGGTCAGCGTGATCGAATCCGGCTGGCCGCCGAGCTCGCATTTGGCAGTGACCTGCTTCGTCTTGAGGTCGATGGTGGCGAGGTGGCCGGCCGGCTCCTTGAAGTTGTCGCCGGAGGTGACGACGACGGCAAAGGCGCGCTCGCCGAGGATGACGACCGAGGTCGGCTCGCCTTCGAGCGGGACGAAGCCGCCGGGCTTGGGGGCATTGGCGGCGGTGATGTCGATCAGGCCGATCGCCTTCTGCTCGGCGTCGGTATAGGCGAGCAGGGTTCCGGCCTCGTTGGCGGTGATGATCTCCGAGACCGTCTTCCTGTTCGCGCCGCGATCGGCCGGCAGGTTCAGCGGCACCGGGAAGGTGGCGATGCGGTTGAAGTTCGGCTCGGCGAGCGCCGTTCCACCGGCGAGGAGCGTCGCGAGAGCCGCAAGGACGAGGGGTTTGCGCATGGGACGGTCCTGTTCCGCAGGGTGAGGAGGCAGGCCATCCGGCTAGTGAGCACAGGTGACAGTTTCGTGACAAGCCATTGCAAATGAAAACCGCCGCGGCGGGAACCACGGCGGTTTGATTTGGGACGGAGATTGTCAGCGCAGTGCAGCTTCGGTTCCCCCGGCTTCCACAACCGACTTCTTCAGGCCGATCACCTCGAGCTCGGTGATGAGGGCAACCGCCACGGCCTGGGCCAGGACGAAGGCGATGCCGAGGGTGGACGGCGTAAACCAGCCGGCAACCAGGATCAGCACGCTGTCCGCGACCCAGAGGATGTTGATGCCGATCACCGCGTAGACGGCGAGCCGCGGCAGGCGCACCCGGCTGGCGAAGAAGGCAAGGGCGGCGGCACAGGGCAACAGCACGACGCCGGCGCCGCGCAGGAACTCGGCGGGGAAGCCGAGCAGGCCGGAGAGTGCGCCGGCGCCGACGCTGAGCAGCAGGCCGGTCGCGGCGCAGGCGGCGGCGTCGAGAGCGAGGGCGTTACGCAGGAAACGCGAGGGCTGGATGAAGGCCATGGTCGTTCTCCGGTTCTGGCCCATTTCATCGAGGGCCGTTGCTGATGGAGACCATGCTGACGAAGCTGGGGCGGCGGGTCGATTAAGTGCGAGGTAATTGGAAGACAGCCCGGCCGCAGCTAGCTTGCACGCCATGAACAAGCACCAGCAGCCCGCGATCGGGCATCTCATCCGCGACTGGCGCCAGCTGCGCCGTCTCAGCCAGCTCGACCTCGCGCTCGAAGCCGAGATCTCGCAGAAGCATCTCAGCTTCGTCGAGAGCGGCCGCTCGGTCCCGAGCCGTGACATGGTCCTGCTTCTCGCCGAGCATCTCGGCGTGCCGCTGCGCGAGCGCAATGCGCTCCTGCTCGCCGCCGGCTATGCGCCGGTCTATCTGGAGCGTTCGCTGGAAGACCCCAGCCTGCAGGCGGCGCGCAGCGCCATCGAGCTCCTGCTCAAAGGCCATGAGCCCTATCCCGCGGTTGCGGTCGACCGGCACTGGACCCTGCTGGCGGCGAACGCGATGATCGCGCCGCTCTTGACGCTTGTCGAGGATGCCGACCTGCTGCGCCCGCCCGTCAATGTGCTGCGGCTCAGCCTGCATCCCCGCGGGCTCGCTCCGGCGATCCTCAATCTCATCGAATGGCGCGGCCATCTGATCGCAAGGCTACGCCAGCAGATCCGGGCCACCGCAGACCCGCTGCTGGCCGAGCTGCTGACCGAGTTGCTGAGCTACCCGGTCCCGGCTGCGCCGACTGGCAAGAACAAGACGCAGGAGGAGACGGAGCCGCCGATCGTCGTTCCTCTGCAGTTGCGGCTTGGCGAAAGCGTGCTCTCGCTGATCTCGACCACGACGGTGTTCGGCACGCCGGTCGACGTCACCTTGTCGGAGCTCGCATTGGAGACCTTCTTCCCGGCCGACGAGGCGACGGGCCAGGTGCTGCGAGCGATCGCCGCCGATGCGTCGAAAGGCACGGGAACCTGAATCGCCCAGCGACGTTATCTTCGCGACCGGGCGCTAAGCGCCTTCCCAGTTTCGGAAAAGGAGACGTCCCATGGGCAGCACGACCGACAAGATCAAAGGCCTGGCCAACGAGGCCGCCGGCAACGTCAAGCAGGCCGCCGGCAAGGCGCTGAACAAGCCCGGGCTTCAGGCCGAGGGCATCGCGCAGGAACGCAAGGGCGAGGCCCAGCAGGCGGTCGGCAAGACCAAGGACGCCGTCAAGAAGGTGATCGACAAGGCCTGACCCGCAAGGTCAGTACCGATTAAAAAGGCGGGCGCCGCAAGGCGTCCGTTTTTTTTTGTATCAGGCCGACCCGCCGAGCCCGCCGAGGAAGTCCTTGACCCGGCCGAAGAAGCCGGCGGTCTCGGGATGGGTGGCGCCCGAACTCTCGCGCTCGAACTCCATCAGCAATTCGCGCTGGCGGGCGGTGAGCTTCTGCGGCGTCTCGACCAGCACCTGGATGTAGAGATCGCCCATCTCGCGCGAGCGCAGCACGCTCATGCCCTTGCCCTTCAGGCGGAACTGCTTGCCGGTCTGAGTGCCTTCGGGAACCTTCACGCGGGCCTTGTCGCCGTTCAGCGTCGGCACCTCGATCTCGCCTCCGAGCGCCGCCGAGGTCAGGCCGATCGGCACGCGGCAGAACAGGTCGGCGCCATCACGCTGGAAGATGGCGTGCGGCTTGATCGAGAGGAAGATGTAGAGATCGCCTGCCGGACCGCCGCGCAGACCGGCCTCGCCCTCGCCGGCAAGGCGGATGCGGGTACCGTCCTCGACGCCGGCCGGGATGTTGACCGAGAGCGTGCGCTCGCGCGTGACGCGGCCGGCGCCCTGGCAACCGGCGCAGGGATCGTCGATGATCTCGCCGCGGCCGTTGCAGGTCGGGCATGTCCGTTCGACCGAGAAGAAGCCCTGACTGGCGCGGACGCGGCCATGGCCGCCGCAGGTCGGGCACTGGCGCGATTTCGAGCCCGCCTTGGCGCCGGTGCCGGAGCAGACCTCGCAGGTCACTGAGGTCGGGACGCGGATGGTCTCGTTCTTGCCGGCATAGGCGTCTTCGAGGCCGATCTCGAGATTGTAGCGCAGATCGGCGCCGCGTTCGCGCGAATTGGCGCCGCGCGCGCCGCCACGGCCGCGGCCTTCGCCGAAGAACGACTCGAAGATGTCGGACATGAAGTCCGACATGTCGGCAGGGCCACCACCGCCGCCGCCATTCTCGAAAGCCTGGTGACCATAGCGGTCATAGGCCGCGCGCTTCTGGCCATCAGAGAGGATCTGATAGGCCTCGTTGATTTCCTTGAACTTGATCTCGGCTTGCTTGTCGCCCGGATTCTTGTCCGGATGATGCTGCATGGCGAGCTTGCGGAACGAGCCCTTGAGCTCGACATCCGTCACGGTCCGGGAGACCCCGAGAATTTCGTAATAGTCGCGCTTCGACATTCAACCAGCTGCCCCTGCGCCGTCCTGCACATCCTGTGAGGCCAGCGAGTCATGTCCTGCCGACGCCATCGCCTTAAGGGAATGGCCGGGTCAAGCCCGGCCATTCTCGTCACGGTCGATGACGAGCGCGCTTTACGCGCTCTTCTTCTTGTCGCCCTTGTCGTCGCTGACGTCCTTGAAGTCGGCGTCGATGACGTCGTCCTTCTTCGGCTCCTCGGCAGCGGCGCCCTCGGGAGCGTTCGCCTCGGCCTGGCTGGCGGCATACATCGCCTCGCCGAGCTTCATCGACGCCTGCATCAGCTCATTGGTGCGCGCCGAGATCGCCTCGACATCCTCACCCGTGAGCGCAGTCCTGAGGCCTTCGAGCGCGCTCTCGATCGCGCCCTTGTCGGCCGCCGAGACCTTGTCGCCATAGTCCTTCAGCGACTTCTCGGTCGAGTGCACGAGGCTCTCGCCCTGGTTCTTGGCCTCGACCAGCTCGCGGCGCTTCTTGTCCTCGGAAGCATTCGCCTCGGCGTCCTTGACCATCTTCTGGATCTCGGCCTCGGAGAGACCGCCGGACGCCTGGATACGGATCTGCTGTTCCTTGTTGGTGGCCTTGTCCTTCGCCGTCACCGAGACGATGCCGTTGGCGTCGATGTCGAAGGTCACCTCGATCTGCGGCATGCCGCGCGGCGCCGGCGGAATGCCCATCAGGTCGAACTGGCCGAGCGCCTTGTTGTCGGCCGCCATCTCACGCTCGCCCTGGAAGACCCGGATCGTCACCGCCTGCTGATTGTCCTCGGCAGTGGAGAAGACCTGGCTCTTCTTGGTCGGGATCGTGGTGTTGCGGTCGATCAGGCGCGTGAACACGCCGCCCAGCGTCTCGATGCCGAGCGACAACGGGGTCACGTCGAGCAGCAGGACGTCCTTGACGTCGCCCTGCAGCACGCCGGCCTGGATCGCGGCGCCGATGGCGACGACCTCGTCAGGATTGACGCCTTTGTGCGGCTCCTTGCCGAAGAACTGCTTCACCACCTCCTGGACCTTCGGCATGCGGGTCATGCCGCCGACCAGGACGACCTCGTCGATCTGGCCCGCGGACAGGCCGGCATCCTTGAGCGCCTTTCGGCAGGGCTCGATGGTGCGCTGGATCAGGTCGTCGACCAGGCTCTCGAACTTGGCGCGCGACAGCTTGATAGCGAGGTGCTTCGGGCCCGAGGCATCCGCCGTGATGTAGGGCAGGTTGATCTCGGTCTGCGCCGTGGTCGACAGCTCGATCTTGGCCTTCTCGGCCGCTTCCTTCAGGCGCTGGAGCGCGAGCTTGTCTTTCTTCAGGTCGATGCCCTGCTCGCGCTTGAACTCGTCCGCCAGGTATTCGACCAGGCGCATGTCGAAGTCCTCGCCGCCGAGGAAGGTGTCGCCATTGGTCGACTTCACCTCGAAGACGCCGTCGCCGATCTCGAGGACCGAGACGTCGAAGGTGCCGCCGCCGAGGTCATAGACCGCGATGGTGCCGGCCTGCTTCTTGTCGAGGCCATAGGCGAGCGCGGCCGCAGTCGGCTCGTTGATGATGCGCAGCACTTCAAGGCCGGCAATGCGGCCGGCATCCTTGGTCGCCTGGCGCTGGGCGTCGTTGAAATAGGCTGGGACGGTGATGACCGCCTGCGTGACCGGCTGGCCGAGATAGGCCTCCGCCGTCTCCTTCATCTTCGTAAGCGTGAAGGCGGAGATCTGCGAGGGCGAATAGTCCTTGCCGTCGGCCTCGACCCAGGCGTCGCCCGACGGCGCCTTCTTGATCTTGTAGGGGACGAGATCGATGTCCTTCTTGGTCATCGGATCGTCGAAGGTGCGCCCGATCAGCCGCTTGATGGCGAAGAAGGTGCGCTCCGGATTGGTGACCGCCTGGCGCTTCGCCGGCTGGCCGACCAGACGCTCGCCGTCATCGGTGATGGCGACGATCGAAGGCGTGGTGCGGGCGCCTTCCGAATTCTCGATGACCTTGGGCGTCGACCCTTCCATCACTGCAACGCAGGAATTGGTGGTTCCGAGGTCGATACCGATTACTTTACCCATGGAGGGGATCCCTTTCGATTTAGCAGATCGCCGGAAGGCCGCGTCCAGGACGCCGTCCTCCGGCCCATGGCCCCGGATCGCCCCCACCAGCTGCGGCGAACGAACCCGGGATATCCACGTCTGGCGGAGAAGTGACGGAACGGAGCCTTGACCCCGAGCCGGCTTCACCCGCCGGTTACAACAAAGCGACCGGCCCTGCGTTTCGACGCTCGCATGTGAGTGCAGGCGTCTGGCGCAATCCGGCCCCGATGGCCTTCAAAAACCACCGCTTCGCGGCGTATATAGGGAGGGTGACGCCCTGCTTGCAAGGCACGGAGCCGGATTAAGAATCGGCTTTGTGCAGTATCCTGTACAGAATTCGCGGGCCTGACCATTCCGGATAAGTGTTGCCCGCATGCTCTTGCGCAACGGGCGTAGCCAATCCATTCAGAAGGACCTTGCGCCACCAGGAACCAGCCGTGACGACGCTCCGCCGCCCGACTGCCCATCGCCTCGCTGCCGGGGCAGCGCTGGCTTGGCTCGGTCTCGCGGGTGTCGCGCAGGCGCAGCCGTTGCAACTTCCCGGCGCTCAACCCTTTAACCAGCCGGGCGCTCAGCAATCGGCGCCCGCCTCGATGGGCGGCCAGGCGGCGCCGAAGCCACGCACCATGCCGGCGATCAAGATTCCCGGTGAAGACTCGATCCTCGGCAAGACCTTGCGCCGCAATGGCGGCTTCGGCGAAGCAACGCTGGAGAAGACCGGCAGCGGCTATGGCCTGAAGCTGCGCGCCGAGGGCTTCCAGTCCAGCAACCTCACCGAGCCCTGCGCGATTTCCTTCGGCGACGCGCCCGTGCCGGTCACTTCGCTCGGCAAGCCGGCTGGGCTGCCGCGCTACAAGCTGGAAGCTCCGGCCTGCCCGATCGTCTTCGATGTGCTCGACGGCGCCTTCCTGGTGACCGAACCGGAACAGCCCTGCGTGATCGAGGCGGCCGCCTGCCGCATCGACCCGCGCGGCGTCTGGGGCCCGGACGCCCGCACCCTGCCCGCTCGTGCCAAGGACATCGAAGCAGAACGCAGCAAGGCGGAGACGGCGGTCCGCGAGGGCTTCCGGGCGCTCTCGGCCAAGGCCGACCTGCCGGAGCAGCGCTCGATCGCCCGCGAGCAGGCGGGCTTCTCCTCGGAGCGCGAGCAGATCTGCCGCGATTTCCAGCGCGAGGGGGCGCACGGCTTCTGCGGCGCCCGCATCACCGAGGCGCGCGCCGCCTCGATCCGCTCCCGCCTCGGCCTGCCCGAACCGAAGCCCGAGACGGCCAAGCCGCGCCCAGCCACGGCAAGACGAGCGCCCCCGCCTCCGGCGGCACCCGCTCCGACCATCCAGTAAGATTTCGGCTCAGGCGGCCTCGCCGCCTGAAACCTGCCCAGCCTCCCAGCCGAGGATGGCCCGCTTGCGCGTCAGCCCCCAATGGTAGCCGGTGAGCGCACCCGACTTGCCGATGACGCGATGGCAGGGGACGACGAAGGAGATCGGGTTCTTGCCGACCGCGGCGCCGACCGCGCGGGCCGCAGAGGGCTTGCCGATATGATCGGCGACATCGCCATAGGTTGTGGCGCAGCCGACGGGGATGCGCAGCAGCGTCTCCCAGACGCGGACCTCGAAATCGGTGCCGATCAGCACGACGCGTAGCGGCGTCTGCGGCGACCAGCTCCCCGGCTCGAAGACTCGGCTGGCATAGGGCGCCGTCGACTGCGGGTCGAAGCGGTAGTCCGCATGCGGCCAGCGCCGCATCATGTCGGCCAGCGCCTCGGCTCGGCCGCCGATGACCTTGCCACCGTCGAGCGTGTTCGAGACCCAACCGAGGCCGGCAAGGCCGCGCTCGGTCACCACGATCAAGGCTTCGCCGAAGGGCGAGGTATGGAAGCCATAGGACATGCGCAGCCCCTCGCCGCCCGTCTTCCATTCGCCTGGCGACATCGCCTCGTGGGTGACGAACAGGTCGTGCAGCCGGCCGGGACCGGAGAGCCCGACCTCGAAAGAGGTGTCTAGGATGCTGGCGGATGAAGCCAGCAGGCCCTTGGCGTTATCGAGCGTGATCGCCTGCAGGAAGGCCTTTGGCGTCAGCCCGCACCAGCGCCGGAACAGGTGGTGCACGTCGGTCGGGGTCGCGCCGGCGGCATCGGCGATCGCCTCGATCGTCGGCTGCTGGCGCCAGTTATTGGTGATGTAGGCCAGGATGCGGCGGACCGTGTCGTAGTCCGAGCCCGGCGCCACCGCCGGAAAATCGGCTTCCGAGGGAATCGCCTCGGCGGCACGGGCGAGCACGGCATTGGAGACTATGATCGGTTTCATCGCCGTCCTGAGACTGGAATGGGCGTTCATTGTCCTGTCCTCGCGACCTGATCTCTCATGCTCGCGAAACTAATGATGGCAGCATGCGTATCCCACCCGAAAACTGGCAAGCTCGTCTTCGTCGCCATGGGCGCGTAGAAATCCGTGGATGACCAGCCCGGCCGACACGATCGTCTCGCTCTACGCCCGCCACGCCGCCGCCTACGACCGCGAGCGCGGCCGAAGGCTGATGGAGGCGCAATGGCTCGACCGCTTCTTGGCGCTGCTGCCGGCGACGCCGTCGGTCCTCGACATCGGCTGCGGCATGGGCGAGCCGATTGCGCGGCATCTGATCGAGCGCGGCTGCGCCGTCACCGGCATCGATTCGTCGGAGCCGCTGATCGCACTCTGCCGCGAGCGCTTCCCACAGCAGGCCTGGCAGGTCGCCGATATGCGCGAACTGGCACTTGGCCAACGCTTCGACGGGCTGATCGCCTGGGACAGCTTCTTCCATCTGACGCCGGACGCTCAACGACGGATGTTCCCGCGCTTCCGTGCGCATGCCGCCGAAGGCGCGGCGCTCCTCTTCACCAGCGGGCCCCATCATGGCGAGGCGATCGGCAACTTCGAGGGCGAGCCGCTCTACCATGGCAGCCTCGCCCCGGCGGAGTATCGCAGCCTGCTCGCCGCGAACGGTTTTGCCGTGGTCGCATATGTCGCCGAGGATTCCGATTGCGGTGGCCATACGGTCTGGCTGGCGCAACGGATGGCCTGAGGCCTTCCTCAAGCGAAACGCTGCAGCTTCTCCCGCGTCAGGCGCTGGTTGTTGCGATGCCACTCGTCGCTCGTGAAGAAGACCGGAGACGTTTCGTCCCAGCCGCTGCAGCTGTAGTCCGACTGCTCGGCGAAGAAGGCGACGAACTCCTCGCGCGAGCGCCATTCGGCAATGGCCTCGCCGGGATGATGGCCGTCCAGGATGTCGCAGAGCTTGATACCATCCTGTGTACGGATCAGGCCGTGGCCGCAGTAATCGCGGTGGAATTCGTGGATCAGCCCCTCGCCGATCGGGCGAGCCGTCACGCGATCCCAGACTTGCCCCGCCAGCACCGGGCCGAACAGCGCGTGATCGAGCCTGTCGCGCAGGACGAGCCCGTAGGCCCTAACTGCATCCTCGCCGCCATTCTGGCTGGGCAGCGGCCCACGAGGGCGACGATTGGCACGCACAGCCGCGATAATGACGAAGATGATCACCGCCCATGCGATCAGGGGGATGATCGTCGCAGCCATGCTCAGGCTGGTTCGAAATCCGGGCCGCGCTTTGCCGTCGCGAGCGCCGTGCCGAGTGCCTGCGCAAAGCCCTCGCGCTCCTGCGGCGAGAGCGCGGAAGCGACCACGGTGCGCTGCCCGCGCGCGACGAGGGAGAGTTCGAGCAGGCCGTAATCCTCGTCATCCTCGCGCTCGAGCTTGGTCCAGGCGGGGTTGGAGCGCCAGACCTTCTCGCGGCCATGATGCGAGACCTTGCGCAGCAGGACTTCGAGCGGCGTCACGACGATGCGTTCGAAGGCGCGGGCCGCATTGAAATTGACCTTGAAGGCGATGAACAGGGCGATGATATCGAGACCGAAAAAGCCGGCGACCGGCCAGGCGCCGAGCACCATGAAGGGGATCGAGGCGGCGACGCTGGTCATGCAGACCAGGGTCATCACGATGCGGAAGCCGTTCTGGCCGAGCGAGCGATGCGGCGTGATCGTCGCTTCGAAGACCGGCCGCTCGGCCGCTTCGGCTCCACCATCGCAATCGGGCTTGCCCAAGGTCATCCGCGAATTATAACGCCGCGATGCCCGTGCCGAACAGTCCGAAACGCCGCAGCCCCTCGCCCAAGCGGATCACGAGTCCGAAGCCGCGCAGCGCCGCCGAGATCTACGAGATCTTCAGCCGTTTCCGGCAGCAAAGGCCCGAGCCGAAGGGCGAGCTCGACTACATCAACGCCTTCACGCTGCTGGTCGCCGTGGTGCTCTCGGCGCAGGCGACCGATGCCGGCGTCAACAAGGCGACGAAGCGGCTGTTCGAGCTCGCCGATACGCCAGAGAAGATGCTCGCTCTCGGTGAGGACCAGGTGCGCGAGCTGATCAAGACGATCGGGCTCTACCGCAACAAGGCGAAGAACGTGATCACGCTATCGGAGAAGCTGATCGCCGAGTTCGGCAGCGAGGTCCCGACTGCACGCGAGGCGCTGGAGAGCCTGCCCGGCGTCGGCCGCAAGACCGCGAATGTCGTGCTCAACATCGCCTTCGGCGAGATCACCCATGCGGTCGACACCCATGTCTTCCGCGTCGCCAATCGCCTGCGCATCGCGCCCGGCAAGAATGTGCTGCAGGTCGAACTCGGCCTGGAAAAGGCGGTGCCGGCCGAGTTCGGCCGGCACGCGCATCACTGGCTGATCCTGCACGGACGCTACACCTGCAAGGCGCTGCGTCCGGCCTGCGAGACCTGCGTCGTCGCCGATCTCTGCGATTCCGCCGACAAGCGGATCGCCTGAGCCCTCAATTAATGGCCAGGCGGGCCTGCTTGATGATCCCGGCCCAGCGGCGCGACTCCGCCTCCATCATCGCCGCGAACTCCTCGGGCTTGTTGCCGATCGGCTCGGCGCCCTCGTTCTCCAGGCGCTCGCGGATGATCGGGCTGTTGATCGCCTCCACCGTCGCCTGGCGCAGCTTGGCCGCGACCTCCTTCGGCGTGCCCTTGGGCACCACGAAGCCGTACCAGGCCGTCGCCTCATAGTCCGCCCAGCCGCTCTCGGCCACCGACGGCACCTGCGGGAAGAGCTTGGCGCGCGCCTTGCCGGTCACCGCCAGCGCCCTGACCTTGCCGCCATGGATCAGGCCGAGCACCGAAGGCACGGTGGTGATCATGAAGTCGCTGTTGCCGGCGAGCAGATCGGTCAGCGCAGGCCCGGCGCCGCGATAGGGCACGTGCACGGCCTCGAATTGCGCGGTCTGCGCCAGCAGGATCGTCGCGAGATGGCTGGCCGAGCCGTTGCCGGCAGAGCCATAGGTCATCTTGCCGGGCGCCTTCTGGGCCTGGCCGACCAGCTCGGCCAGCGTCTTGTGCGGCGATCCCGCCGCCACGACGACGACGAGCGGCGCAGCCGTGATCAACGTCAGCGGGTCGAAGGCAGTCAGCGGGTCGATGCGGACGTTCTTGAACAGGTGCGGATTGACCACCATCGGGCCCTGATTGGCCATCAGCACGGTGTAGCCATCCGGCGAAGCGGCTGCGGCCTGGGCGGTGGCGAGATTGCCGCCGGCCGAGCCATTGTTCTCGACCACCAGCGACTGGCCAAGCCTCTCGCCGACGCCCTGCGCGACGAGGCGCGCGATCGCATCGGTGCCGCCGCCGGCGGCATAAGGCACCAGCAGCTTCATCGGCTTGTTGGGAAAGGCGGCCTGGGCCTGCGCGAATTCAGGCAGGCAGGCGCTGGCCGCGGCGGCCGCGATCAGGCTGCAGAAGTGCCGGCGGGTCGTTGTCATGGGTCAGTTCTCCTCCCGTTTCCGCCCTCTCTGCAAGCGCGCGGATCGCGCTGGCGGGGACGATGACGTTTCCTTCGAAAATGCGGCGCGCCGTGCGCACCAGGCTGGCGCGACTGACCTGGCCGGACGCGTCGAGCGACAGGTTGACCTGGATGGCGCCGCTTGGATGCTCGACCGTGACCAGCGAACCGGTCTCAGGATTCAGCATCTCGGCGGCGACGCTGCCGGGAATCCGGCTCGCAGCGGCGACGCAGAGCGCGCCGGTGACGGCATGGCTGCGATGGCAACGATCCGGCGTGAAATAGCGCGAGGTCAGGCTGCCGCCGCGGCGCGCCGGCGAGAGCACGCCGACCTTGGGAATGACGCGTCCGGCGACATCGCCGAGTCCCATGCGCCGGCCGGCCTCGCGGCGAAGCTCTTCCAGGCGCGCCAGCAGGGCAGCGTTGGCATCGAGCTCGGCCGGCGTCTCGTCGCCGGCGAGGCCGAGATCGGTGGCCCGCACCAGCATCATCGGCGTGGCGTAGTCGACCAGCGTCACCGGGATGCCGTCGATCTCCTCGCGACCGCGGCCAGTCGGCAGCAAGGCGCCGGTCTTCGAGCCGACAGCTTCGAGGAAGCCGAGCTTGATCGGGGCCGCCGTGCCGGCGACGCCGTCGATCGCAGTCGCGCCGTCATAGGCGACGACGCCGCCTGGGGTCTGCACGACCGCCTCGATCAGCGCGCCGGTGTTGCGATTGTGGATGCGCACGATGGTCTCGCCATCGGCGGCCGGCACCAGGCCGGCCTCGATGGCGAAGGGGCCGACGGCGGAGAGCATATTGCCGCAGTTCGGGCTCAAATCGACATGAGCTCGCTCGACCGCGACCTGGGCGAAGAGATAGTCGACATCGGCATCCGGCCGGCTGGAGCGGCTGACGATCGCGACCTTGCTGGTCAGCGAATTGCCGCCGCCGAGCCCATCGAGTTGCAGCATATGCGGCGACCCCATCGCGGCGAGCAGGACACGATCGCGCGCCGCCGGATCGGCCGGCAGGTCGCGCTCCAGGAAGAAGGGGCCGCGCGAGGTGCCGCCGCGCATCAGCACGCAGGGAATGCGCAGGGCCTGAGCATGCGGAAGCTGGAAGGGAGCGGACAAGGGCGTCACCCGGCGGTTGGCGATGCCCCACTCTTCTCAAATCGAATAATCGCTGTGAAATGCAGAGATCGGCGCTATTAATGCTTCATGAGCATCAATTTCGAAGCCCTCGATTTGCGCGCCTTCATCTCCGTGGTCGAGCTCGGCGGCTTCCACCGCGCCGCCGAGGCGCTCAACATGTCCCAGCCGGCGCTGAGCCGGCGCATCCAGCGCCTGGAAAGCGCGGTCGGAGCGGCGCTGCTGGAGCGGACGACGCGCCGGGTGGCGCTCACCATGGTCGGGCGCGAAATGCTGCCTTTGGTCCGACGCATGCTCGACGAGTTCGACACCTCGATCTTCGCGATGCGCGATCTCGGCAGCCGCCGCGCCGGGCTGATCGCGCTCGCCTGCGTGCCGACGGCCGCCTTCTACTTCCTGCCCTCGGTGATCGCGCGCTTCCAGGCGCAGTACCCGAACATCCGCTTCCGCATCCTCGACCTCTCGGCCAATGACGGCCTGGAAGCGGTGGCGCGCGGCGAGGTCGAGTTCGGCATCAATCTGATCGGCGGCTCCGATGCCGAGCTGACCTTCGAGCCGTTGATCGACGATCCCTTCGTGCTCGCCTGCCGGCACGACCATGCGCTGGCGCGAAGATCGTCACTGGGCTGGGGCGATCTCGAAGGCCATCCGCTGGTCACGGTCAGCCGCAGCAGCGGCAACCGCGCCATCCTCGACGCGGCTTTGGTCAAGATCGGCGTCAGGCTCGATTGGTCGTTCGAGGTGACGCATCTGTCGACCTCGCTCGGACTGGTCGAGGCCGGCCTCGGCATATCCGTGCTGCCGAAGCTGGCGACACCGGGCGAGGATCACCCGATCATCGTGACCCGGCCGATCCGCGACCCCGAAGTCTCGCGCACGATCGGCGTGGTCAGGCGCCGTGGCGTCAAGCTGGCGCCGGCAGCGGAACGATTCCTGGAGATGCTGCTGGGAACCTGGCGCGGGCCTTTGCCCGCTCACAGCACAGCAACCTGATGCCTCATCCTTGAGCGACCGAGTGTCGTGCGTGCTAGCGCGGAATGGTCAGGACTTGCCCAGGCAAGATGAGATTGGGGTTTGCGCCGATCAGCTTTCTGTTGGCGTCATAAATCCGCGTCCACTTTCCGGCATCGCCGTAGAGCCGCTTGGCGATCTGGCTGAGGTTGTCACCCTTCTTGACCACATACGTCTCGGGCTTCTCCGGAGAGGGTTTTTGCTTTTGCGGCAAGAAGGTCCTGAATTTCATCGGACGTGGTGCGCCGGGCAGATCGGCGAGCCGAGCGGTTCCGGCTCTAACCGAAGGGGCCTCACCGCCGTTCTGGGTCAACTTGAAGGTATTGCTGCTGAAATCGATCTCGAACGGGATGTCAGCCGACCAGAACAAGCTCTTCGTCAGCCCGCCCTTCTCGAGCGCGTACATGAACGCAGTGAAGATGAGCGGCCGATTCAGGGGGCCGTTCACGGCATCTGAATTGCCGGCAACCGGCGCCAATAGCATGTCAGCTTCGTAGGTTGTCACACATTTGCTGTACAGATTTATCGTTGAATCGCGATCCTCGATATAGAGCGCTGTGAGTTTCTTCCGATAATTATCGTAGAATGGGAACATCGAACGATCATTATCAAAATCATATGCATCCTTGATATTGTACACGCCTTCGACGGTGTGCACGCCGCCAAGGCCATAGGCTGCGTTCTTCAGGCCGATCGAGTGAATGCCGCTGATGATCTGCTGGAGATCACCGGAAAAATAAGGTTTGACCAGAGCGCCATCACCGGAGCCGGCTGGGCCCGGGGCCGGCATGCGGAAGTCACTGATCGCCGCCGCGCAGGTGTCACGGAGCTCGACGCTCGTCAGCAATCGTTTCAGTTCGGCGACCTTTTTCTCGATCCTCTCTTTGACGAAGGCGACGATCCTTTGATGCGTCGAGTGTTCCTGAACAGCCCAGACGATGCGCGTCAGCACGTTCGGTGGCATCGATCCAGAGAGGTAGGCGGCGAAGATATCGCCCGCCAGCTCAGCATGGCGGCCGCCATAGCGCGGGATGATGGCCCGCCCCGCCCATGCATGCGTCATGCAACTGATCGAAAGTATGCTCATCGCGAATCCTACGCCATGTAGTCGCGTCCGAAGGCAAGTGCCTCAGTCTGGGCTGAAACTGGCTTGTGGCGCCAGTGCCAAACCGCGTTGAGCAAAGCATCTCAAACCGGTGCCAATCTCAACCGAAGACCCAGAGCCCGGCGAGGCCGGCCGAGCCAACGATGATCCGCCACCAGGCGAAGGGCGTGAAACCGCGCTTCGAAACGAAATCCAGGAAACTGCGGACGACGATCAGCGCCGAAATGAAGGCAGTGACGAAACCGATTCCGATCAAGGTGAGATCGTTGGTCGTCAGTTCTTTGTAGTTCTTGAGCAGATCATAGGCGAAGGCGCCGGCCATGGTTGGCATCGCCAGGAAGAAGGAGAACTCGGCCGCGGCCCGCTTGTCGGCGCCGAGCAGCATCGCGCCGACGATGGTCGAGCCGGAGCGCGAGACGCCCGGCACCATGGCGAGGCACTGGATGAAGCCGATCTTGAGATACATCGCCAGCGGGAACCTGGTGGCGTCGTGATGCTTCACCTCCAGCTCTAGCTCGTCGACGACGAGCAGGACGAGGCCGCCGGCAATCAGCGTGCAGCAGACCAGGAAGGGGTTGAACAGCACGCCCTTGATGAACCCGTGCGCCAGTGCGCCGATCACCGCCGCCGGCAGGAAGGCGACCAGCACACCGAGGACGAAGCGCCGTGCCGAAGGATCGGTGGGCAGCCGCAGCGCGATGTCGAGCAGGCGGCGGAAATAGACCAGCAGGATCGCCAGGATCGCCCCGAGCTGGACCAGGATCTCGAAGGCCTTGCCCTTGGATTCGAAGCCGAGGAAATGCCCGAGCAGCAGCAGATGGCCCGTCGAGGACACCGGCAGGAATTCCGTCAGCCCCTCGACCACGCCGAGCACGGCGGCGACAAGAAGGTCATGCATGGGAGGGTCCTTCCGAGCCTTGCTGGTGCGGCGCAACAAAGCTGCGTCGAACGCGTTAAAGCTATGGCGCACGGTCTTTGCAAATTGGTTACCAGACCGGCAAGGATTTCTGCGCAATCCGTCGCTTTCCCCGGTCCCGGGTTGTGAGGCTTAGCCGGCAGGCCTATACGGGGGCGCTCTATCGCGCTGCATCACGCGCCGGCCTACCCCATCCGAACCTTCACCTGTTCCAGCAATCGATGGCCACGCTTCACCATTATCCGCTTTGCCCGCATTCGCGCTTCATCCGGCTCGCGCTCGGCGAGTTCGGCCTCGACGCCGCGCTGGTCGAAGAGCGCGTCTGGGAACGGCGGCGCGAGTTCCTCGAGCTCAACCCGGCCGGCACGACGCCGGTGATGCGCGAGGATAGCGGCCTCGTTATCCCCGGCCCCGGCCCGATCGCCGAATATCTCGACGAGACCCGTGGCCTTGCACTGGCCGAACGCCGCCTCCTCCCGGAAGGCCCCGGGGGGCGGATCGAGGTGCGCCGGCTGCTCGATTGGTTCAACATCAAGTTCAACGAGGAGATCACCGCTCCGCTCGTGCTGGAGAAGGTGATGAAGCGCTTCATGAGCCGGGATGAGGGCGGCGGCCCGCCGGAAATGAGCGCGATCCGCGCGGCGCGCGGCAATGTGCGCTATCATCTGCGCTATATCGCCTGGCTGACGGCGAAACGGAACTGGCTCGCCGGCGACAATCTGAGCTATGCCGATCTCGCCGCGGCGGCGCATCTCTCCTGCGTCGACTATCTCGGCGACGTGCCTTGGGACGAGGATGAGGCTGCCCGCGCATGGTATGCGAGGATCAAGTCCAGACCGAGCTTCCGGCCGCTGCTGAGCGACCGGATTCCCGGCATGGCGCCCTCGGCCCATTACGACGACCTGGACTTCTGAGCCCTGACAAGCTCAAGGCCGCGATTGCCGCACGCGCCAGGGCCGAGGGCTTCTCGGTGCTGCGCGTCGCCTCGGTCGACTCGATCCCCGAAGCACCGGAGCGCCTCGCCGATTGGCTGGAGGCCGGCCATCACGGCGACATGACCTGGCTGACCGAGCGCACGGCCGAGCGCGCCGATCCGGCGACATTGTGGCCGGCAGCCCGCTCTGTCGTCATGCTCGGCATGAGCTATGCCGGCGAAGGCGATCCGCTCGCGGTCCTGGAGCAGCGGGATCGTGGCGCGATCTCGCTCTATGCCCGCCGGCGCGACTATCACGATGTGATCAAGGGCAAGCTGAAGAGCATCGCCGGCGTTCTGGCGGCGCGCGGCGATGCCGAGGTCAAGGTCTTCGTCGACACCGCCCCGGTGATGGAGAAGCCGCTGGCGCAAGCCGCCGGGCTCGGCTGGCAGGGCAAGCAGACCGTGCTGGTCTCGCGCCAGCATGGCGCCTGGCTCTTCCTCGGAGCGATCTACACCTCGGCGGAGCTGCCGCCGGACGAGCCTGAGCGCGACCATTGCGGCTCCTGCACGCGCTGCCTCGACATCTGCCCGACCAAGGCTTTTCCGGCACCCTATCAGCTCGATTCGCGGCGCTGCATCGCCTATCTCACCATCGAGCATCAGGGCCATATCGACCCAGAATTCCGCGAGGGTATCGGCAACCGCGTCTTCGGCTGTGACGACTGCCTCGCCGTCTGCCCCTGGAACAAGTTCGCGGAAGCCTCGCACGAAACGCGCCTGGCGCTGAAGAGCGAGCTCGACGCGCTGCCGCTGGCCGACCTCGCAGCACTCGACGACGCTGCCTTCCGCACGCTCTTCGCCGGCACGCCGGTGAAGCGCACCGGCCGCGACCGCTTTGTCCGCAATGTGCTGATCGCGATCGGCAACAGCGGCGATCTGGCATTGGCCGCAAGCGCCGAAGCTCTGCTCGACGATCCCTCGCCTTTGGTGAGGGCGATGGCCGCCTGGGCGCTTTGGCAGCTTGCCCCCGATCGTGCTGCCGAACTCGCCCCAGCGCGGCTCGCGCAGGAAACCGATCCCGCTGTCCGGGCCGAATGGGCTCAGCCTTCTCCGAACCAACTGGTATCAGCATGAAGCTCGTCATCTTCGGCCTCGGCTATTCCGCCGGGTTCTTCGCGCGCGCCGCGCTTGCCAAGGGCTGGGAGGTGACGGGCACGGTCCGCTCGGCGGATAAGGCCGGCGAGCTCAGCAAGCAGGGGCTGCATACCCTGGTCTTTGGTGGCTTTGCGGTGTCGACGCCGCTCGCCAAGCTCGTCGCGGAAGCCGATGCGGTGCTGGTCTCGGCCCAGCCCGACGAGAATGGCGATCCCGTGCTCGGCGCGCTCGCCGAGAAGCTCGCGACGGCCGAGAAGCTGCGCTGGATCGGCTATCTCTCGACCATCGGCGTCTATGGCGACCATGACGGCGCCTGGATCGACGAGAAGGCCGAATGCCGGCCGACCAGCCGGCGCTCGCGCCAGCGGCTGGAGATCGAGCAGGACTGGCTCGCCTTCGGCGAACGCAGCGGCCAGCCGGTCCAGATATTCCGCCTTTCCGGCATCTACGGTCCCGGCCGCAGCCCGATCACCAAGCTGAGGGCCGGCACCGCCAACCGGCTGATCAAGCCCGGCCAAGTCTTCAACCGCATCCATGTCGACGACATCGCCGGCTTGCTGATGGCCTCGATCGAACAGCCCCGCGCCGGCGCGATCTACAACGTCACCGATGACGAGCCGGCGCCGCCGCAGGATGTCGTCAGCTTCGCCGCCGAAGTCGCCGGGCTCGAACCGCCGCCGGAAACGCCATTCGATCCCGCCAAGCTCTCGCCGATGGCCGCAAGCTTCTATGGCGAAAACAAGCGAGTCTCGAATGCGCTGGTTAAGCGCGAGTTCGGCTATGCGTTCCGTTATCCGGAGTACCGGCAGGCGCTGCGCGACCTCGCCGCCGCGGGCGAATAGCCGAAGCCGGCCGTTTTCGTCATTGCGAGCGCAGCGAAGCAATCCAGGAAGGCTCGCTCTGCCGCCCCTGGATTGCTTCGTCGCTATCGCTCCTCGCAATGACGGGAAGTGTCAGGCGGCGTAGCGTCCGGCGTCGCCGTCGAGATACTCGATATAACGCCGGTCGATCGCAGCGACCGGCAGGATGACCAGCACGTCGGTGGTGCCGAACTGCTTGTCGATCACGGCGCCGGCGCCGAAGCGGGCACCGAGGCGCAGATAGCCCTTCACCAGCGGCGGCAGGCATTTCAGCGCGAGCTTGGCGTCGACCATGCCGGCCGGCAGGCGGTCCATCGCCACATGCCGATCGGGCTGCGCCACGACACGCCAGTCGCCCTGGGCAGTGGCGTGGTGGTGGATGAAGCTGAGCGGCAGCGCCAGCATGTCGGGATCGACGCCGTCGAAGCTGGCGCAACCGAACATCGCGTCGATGCGATGATGCCGGCAATAGGCCCAGATGCCGTGCCAGAGCAGCTCGACCGTCTTCTTGGTGCGGTAGGGTTTCAGCACGCAGGAGCGGCCGAGTTCCAGGAAGCGCATCTCGGGATGACGCGCCAGCAGCGGGGCGATGTCGAATTCCGACTGGGTGTAGAAGCCGCCGAGCTTGGCCACGGCCTGCTCGCGCATCAGCCGGTAGGTGCCGACCACCTTGGGCTTGATCCCGCCGAAGCGGCCGCGCGCGGCATGGTCGATGACAAGAAGATGGTCACAGACGGCGTCGAAGCGATCGGCATCGCGGCGGAACATGCGCGAGATCACGTCGGGCTTGGCCGACATCTCCTGATAGAAGACGCGATAGCGCAGGCGCTGCGCCCGCCAGATCTCGCGCGGACCACGGGCCAATCTGACCTCGAGCGCGCCGGAGCGCCCGAGCGTACCGGAGAGGGCATCTGGACCTGGAAAAGCGAAGCCGCCAAGCTGCTTGCCGGCCGCCAGCAAATTCGAGGGGGAGAAACGCTGCAACAAGGCCTGGCCGGCCGGCTTCTGCTTTGCCGGCTGACGAGAACCCTGAAAAACGTCGTGCGTCATAGACGGTCTGGCCCCTACGATCCCGGATCGGCGCATGACAGCTCTGCGCCGACCGTCTTACGGGATCGCGACAAAACTACGTCAGAGCGATGACGAAGCCAACCGCCTGTTGGTCTAGGGTGGCTCAGGCTGACAGGATTTCGACCGTTCGCACCTGCGAAACGCGATCGATCCAGCCGCGCAACTGTTCGCGCGACAGCGGCTTAGCCAGGCAATCGTCCATGCCGGCGGCGAGCGCCTCGCGCCTGTCCTCCTCCGCCGTGTTGGCGGTGACGGCAACGATCGGCAGCCGATCCGAGCCGGATACTTTCTCGGCCGTGCGGATTCGGCGGGCGACGGCCAACCCGTCCAGCACCGGCATCCGGACATCGAGCAAGGCGAGATCGAAGCCTTGCGCCTTGCCGGAGTGCGCCTGCTCGACCAGGCGGATGGCCTCGCCACCATCGCGCGCCCAGATGGCGCTGCAGCCGAATCGCTCCAGCGTACGGGTCAGCAGCAGCGCATTGATCTCGTTGTCCTCGGCGACGAGGACGTGCAGGCCGGCGACGTGCTGATGGGCCGAAACATCGCCAGCGGGCATCACGGCGGCCGCGCCCGGCGAGCGCTCGGCCGGATCGAGCCGCGCCTGCAGCGAACGGGCCCGAACCGGCTTGACCAGGAAGCCGGTGAAGCCGGCGGCATAGGGCGAGCCGAAGCTGCGGCGCTCGGTCGGCGCCAGCATGATCACGATGTCTGCGACACCGGCGCGCCGTGCCGCGGCCGCCAGCGCCCCGACCTCGCCCCCCGGCAGGTTATGATCGACCAGCACTGCCGACACCTTGGCATCGCCGGCGAGCGCGGCCAGTGCCAGCGCATGATCGCAAGCCCGCAGGGCCTGTGCCCCCGTGCGTTCGAGATAGGCTGCGATATGGGCGGCACTGAACGGTGCCGCCGAGGCGACCAGAATGGACCGCCCCTGCCAGTCCGGCGCGACGGGAGATGCCGTACCCGCCGCAGCGGGCCGCAGCGGCAGGGCCAGCCGGAACAGCGCGCCGCCCGCCTCGCGGTTGCGCGCCTCGATCTCGCCGCCCATGGCGCGGGCGAGCCGGCGCGCGATGGCGAGGCCGAGGCCGGTGCCGGCCTGCTCGCGGTGGCCGCTCATCCCGCCCTGCTCGAACTCCTCGAAGATCGTCGTCAGGCGCTCAGCCGGAATGCCAGGGCCGGTGTCGGCGATGGCGACGACGAACTTGTCGGCGACAATCTCCGCCTCGATGCCGACGCCGCCGGCTTGCGTGAACTTCACAGCATTGCCGACCAGGTTGAGCAGGATCTGGCGCAGGCGCTCGACATCGCCGACGAGCCGGTGCGGCAGCTCAGGCCCGAGCAGAGCCGAGATCTCGATGCCCTTCGCCTGGGCGCGCGGCGCCATCAGCTCGGTGACGTCCTCGATCAAGGAGGCGGGATCGAACGGCGCCTCGGCGAGTTCGAGCTTACCAGCCTCGACCTTGGCGAAATCGAGGATGTCGTCGACGAGGCCGAGCAACGCTTCACCGGAGCTTCGCAACGCCTTGACGTAAGTGCCCTGCTCCGGATCAAGCTTGGTGTCGCCAAGCAGATCGGCCATGCCCAGGATGCCATTGAGTGGGGTGCGGAACTCGTGGCTGACGGTCGCAAGGAAGCGTGACTTGGCCGCGCTCGCCTCCTCGGCGCGGCTACGTGCTTCCTCCAGCGCGGTCTCGGCAGCGATGCGCCCGCTGATCTCGCGGCCGACACGCTGCAACACGGTGTGCCCTGCGGCGACCGGAACGATCGTCTCGACCCAAGACAGCCAGCGCTCGCCGTCTTCCGTCTCGATGCACTCGTCGATGACGCGGGCACCACCCGGCGGCGCCTGCACCGGCCTGGCGACGCGCACGCGCGGCTGCTCTAAACTGCCGATGGCTTCGGCCTCGCTCTTGCCGATCAGCGCCGCATAGGCGGCATTGGCGTAGACGATCCGGCCTTCGCTGCGACGAACGATCAGGTCGCCCTGCGCCTCGATCAGGCTGCGATAGCGCTCCTCGCTGTCGGCGAGTTCCCAGAGTCGGTCACTCAGCTTCTCGACATCGGCCGTCAGCGCCCTCGCCTGCTGCGTGACCTCACGCCGCTCCTGCAGCAGGCGGAACGCGATAGTGGCGCAGGCGATCGCGATAGCGACGGCGACACCTGCCAGCAGGATGAGAGGGGATGGCAGCTCGATCATGCCATCCCGTCTATCATGCCCCCTGTTGAGAAAGAGTTCGCCCTACCGACGAGGATGCGGAATGGTTTGAATGGTTTCGTTAACCTTTCATCAGGCGGCAATCCTTCATCAGGCGGCCTGTGCCGCCTGGTCGATGCGCGAGCGATAGGACAGCGCCTCGGCGAGATGGATGCGCCCGAGCCTGTCTTCGCCATCGAGGTCCGCGAGCGTGCGGGCGACCTTGAGCACGCGGTGATAGCCACGCGCGGTCAATCGCATCGCATCGGCGGCATTGCGCAGCAGCGCGAGCCCTGCCGCATCCGGGCGGGCCACCTCGTCCAGCAGCCCGGCCGGGCAACGGGCATTGGTCGTGGCCCCCTCGACGCCGAGCGCGGCATAACGCGCCGACTGGCGAGCCCGCGCCGCGGCGACGCGGGCGGCGACTTCGGCCGAACCCTCGGCCGCGGCCGGCAGGATGAGGTCGGCCGCCGTCAGCGCGGGAACGTCGATGGTGATGTCGATCCGGTCCAGCATCGGGCCGGAGATCCTGGCCTGATAGCCTGCCATGCAGCGCTCGTTCGGCTGGCGGCGGCAAGCATAGCCGGGCTCGGTCGCCTTGCCGCAGCGGCATGGATTCATCGCGGCGATCAGCTGGAACTTCGCGGGATAGACGGTGCGGTGATTGGCGCGCGAGATCAGCACCTCTCCGGTCTCCATCGGCTGGCGCAAGGCATCGAGCGCCTGCGCCTGGAATTCCGGCAATTCGTCGAGGAAGAGCACGCCGTGATGGGCGAGCGAGACCTCGCCGGGCCTCGCCTGCAGGCCGCCGCCGACCAGCGCCGCCATCGAAGCCGAATGGTGCGGCGCGCGAAAGGGACGCCTGTCGGTCAACTCGCCATCGGCGAGATGGCCGGCGACCGAGAGCACCATCGAAACTTCCAGCAGCTCACGCGGATCGAGCGGCGGTAGGATCGAGGGCAGACGGCTCGCCAGCATCGATTTTCCGGCGCCGGGCGGCCCGTTCATCAGCATGTCAAGTGCACTATTGTCATCCGGTTATTCTGATCGCCGACTCGATCGCTGTGCGCCACAGGACTAAGCCGCTTTCGCGGCAGGGCGCTGCGGCGCGGTCATCGCTGAGATTTCGCCTGTGAGGCGCTGCATCCGAGGATTTCGGGGTCGTTTCCCCTGATCCTTGGAGGCCTCCATGACCGATCCCGTCAGGCCGCCGGCAACGTCAAGCAGGCGGCGGGCAAGGCTATGGACAAGCCGCGACTTCACGCAGAGGGGGTAGCGCAGGAGCGCAAGGGCGAGGTCCAGCAGGCGCTCGGCAAGGGCAAGGATGCCGTGAAGAAGGTCGTCGACAAGGCCTGACGGCCCCGCGACTGAAAGGATCGAGCGGACTGTCGAAAGACAGTCCGATTTTTCGTGCCCCATCGCCCATCAGCTTTTCGGCTTGGGTCGGTCGAGGGAGAGATCGTCGTACCAATCCTCATGCTGGCCGGCGATCAGTTTCGCGATCACCCGCGACGCGAGAAAACTAAAGGTGATGCCGTTGCCGCCATATCCATAGGCGGCATAGAGGTTGGGGATGCCCGGGGCTCTTCCGATCAAGGGGAGCCCATCGTCGGTTTCACCGAAGGCACCCGACCAGATGAGTTCGGCTTTGGCGACCGCGTTCGGTCTCAGCAGCGACAGCTTCTTCTTGAGTATCTCTGCCTTCGCCGGCATCAGGGCGTCGCGATCGTCGGGGTCCGTCACGGCATCGTCGTCCTCGCCGCCGATGACGATGCGGTTGTCCGCGGTGGTGCGGGCGTAAAGGTAATCGTCCGACGCCTCCCAGATCAGCACGCCATCACGCCACAGCGCGTCCGGAGTTTGCGGCGGCGTGGCGATCGCCCAGCTCGACGCCGTGCTGTGCAGATCCGAGTTCAGGAACTCGGGCATCACGTATCCGGTCGCGAGGATGACGGTCTTCGCCTCGATCTGCCGTCCGTTTTCGAGGCCGACGATCAGGCCGTGGCCGAAGTTGTCGTATGTGACGGCCTGCGCGTCGAACATGCTCGCGCCATGCTGGATGGCCTGAGCGAGCAAGGCATGGGCCAAGAGGAGAGGGTCGGCATCCGCCGATCCTGGCGAAACGATCACGGCTTCGCGATCGAAATCGAATTCGCGCCGGAGCGTGAGATAATCCAGACAGACGCCTGGAAGCCCCGCCCTTTCGCGAAGCTGGTGTTCGGCCAGCAATTGTCGCGCTCCGAAGTCTCCCGCCGCGATGTAGAGCGAACTCCGATGACGGAAGGTGCAGGGCAAGGCTAGATCGTCGACCAAACCCCTCAAGCCCGCAACGGCCTGGAGGCTTCTGCGATAGACGTTTGCGGCCCGCTCGAAGCCGTAGAAGCCGGTTAGCTCACTGAGGGGACAATCGATCTCCCATTGCAGCATGGCGGTGCTGGCGGCGGTGCTGCCGAAACCGGCGCGCTCACGATCGATCACGCAGACCTGACGCCCGAGCGCAGTCAAATGTTGCGCCATCAGCGCTCCGGTGATCCCCGCGCCCACGACGAGAATGTCGCATGACAGATCGTGGTCGAGCGGTGCTCTGACGGGGCGCTTGAAGCCGGAGAGCCATGGCGGGCAACCACCGCGTAGGTCGCGCTGGACGGTGGTTTCGGAATCGAACATGGCGCGCTCGCACTGGCAAAGGAAAGCCCTGGCGGCAGCGCCGCCGGGGCTGGGAAGGGGATGAGCTTCAGGCCGCCTTGGCGACGGCAGCCGCGTTGGCGGGGCCGCCGAGCTGGGTCAGCGCCTTGTCGGTCTTGGTCTCCTCGGCGAGCGTCGCGTCGAGCAGCTTGACCGCCTCCTTGTGGCCGAGCTGCTGGGCCCACGCCTTGAGGGTGCCGTAGCGGGCCATCTCATAGTGCTCGACGGCCTGGGCCGAGGCCACCAGGCCTGCGTCGATCGCGGGGCTGTCGCCGTAATCCTCGATGACCGCCTTGCCTTCCTCGATGATCCCGAGGATCGCGTCGCAGGTCTTGCCGCGCGGGGCCTTGCCGATCAGTTCGAACACCTCCGCGAGACGCTCGACATGGCCTTCGGTTTCCTCGCGATGTGTTTCGAAGGCCTTCTTGAGCTCGGCGGACCGCGCCGCCTTCGCCATCTTGGGCAGGGTCTTCAGGATCTGCTTCTCGGCGTAATAGACGTCCTTGAGCATGTCGTGGAACAGGTCGTCGAGCGGCTTCGGGGTCGTGGCCATGGAGGTCCTCCGGGGATGGGTGGGTGGTGGATCCAAACGTAAGCCCAGGCCCCGTGTTCCTTCCCCTTTGAGATCTTGGCGGTGGAACTTTCTTGGGCGAACTGCCGTTTGGTTTTGCATCGCGGCGAACGCCGCCACCTGCCTGATGGAGACCATCATGAAGAAGCTGCTCATCGCCACGTTGATCGCCTCCGCGACGTCCTTCGCCGCCATGGCCCAGACGTCAACGACTTCGCCCATCCCGGCGCCAAAGGCCGACGCCGACAAGAACGCCCCCCTGCCGGGTGCCAACAGCTTCACCGAGAGCCAGGCCAAAACCCGCCTTGAGTCCAACGGTTATTCCAACGTTGGCGCCCTCAAGAAGGACGACAACGGCGTCTGGAAGGGCACCGCCACTCATTCCGGCGCGCAGGTCAATGTTTCCGTCGACTATCGCGGCAACATCACCCGCAACTGATCCGTGCCGCTCGCACCCCGAACTTTGGAGAACGACATGACCCGCACCTTGACCCGATCCTACGATAGCAACGCCACGGCCCGCTCGGTTGTCGAGCAACTGGAGGCAGCCGGCGTTTCGAGCAGCGACATCAGCATCGTCGGACGAGACGGCGAGACCGGCGAGACCAATGCCGCAGAAGGCGCCGGCATCGGCGCGGGCGTTGGCGGCGCCGCTGGCCTGCTGACCGGTCTCGGACTTCTCGCGATCCCCGGCGTTGGTCCTGTTGTTGCCGCCGGCTGGCTCGCGTCCACCGCGGCGGGCGCAGTTGCGGGCGCAGCCGCCGGCGGGCTGGTCGGCTCCTTCGTCAAGGAAGGTCACGACGAGGACGAGGCCAACTATTACGCCGAGACGGTTCGCCGCGGCGGCTCCGTGGTTTCCGTCCGGACCAAGCCGGAGCACGAGGCCACCGTCCAGGCGATCCTCGATGGCGCCACGCCGATCGACCGCTCGACCCGTGAGGCCGACTACCGCGCTGGAGGCTGGTCGCGTTTCGATGAGAACGCCGATCCGTATGTCCGCGACGCCACGGCGGCTGGGCGCGTGCCGCCAGCGGTTATCTGATCGAACCGCCCGCGTATGATGGATGGCCCCGGTAATTCCGGGGCCGTTTTCGTTGACCGTTGGAAAATGATCCGTGCGGTTTGACGAGCATGCATTGTTCATCGGCGAGATCCTGGCCACGGGTGGAACACAGGGAAAGCCCGACCGTTCGGTGCAATGGGGGACTGATCCGCCCCCGCCGAGAGGTCCAATGTTATTGTTAGTGGACGGTTGGCCTCGACGCCAGCGCGGGCGGCGTAGCTGATCCGGGTTGCGCAGCCGCCCGTGCGGCCATGGCGGAGACGAAGACCTCCGGGGCGGGAGGCTTGTATCCGAGTGAGCCATGCGGGCGCACGGTGTTGAAGTGCCGCCGCCAGCTTTCGACGATGATCTTCGCCTCCGCGAGGGTGTAGAAGATCTCGCCGTCGAGGAGTTCGTCGCGCAACCGGGCATTGAACGACTCGATGAAGCCGTTCTCCCAGGGACTGCCGGGCGCGATGTAGGCGGTCTTGGCACCGACCGCGCTGATCCAATCCTGCACGGCTTTGGCGACGAACTCGGGACCGTTGTCTGAACGAATATGCTCCAGCACACCGCGCAGGATAAACAGGTCCGAGAGCCCGTCGATGACATCGATCGCCTTCAACCTTCGATCGATGCGGATCGCCAGGCATTCATGCGTGAACTCGTCGATGATGTTGAGCATGCGATATTTTCTCCCATCATGAGTGCGGTCCTCGACAAAGTCGTAGGACCACACGTGATTGGGCCGCTCGGCACGCAGGCGGATGCAGGGTCCGTCCGCAAGCCAAAGACGGCCGCGCTTGGATTGTCGGGCTGGAACTTTCAGCCCCTCACGTCGCCAGATGCGCTCAACCCGCTTGCCATTGACGACCCAGCCTGCCGTCGAGCGCAGCAGCGCGGCGATCTTGCGATAACCGTAGCGGCCATAGCGGCGGACCAGTTCGACGATGTCGGCGATGAGTTGCTCCTCATCGTCGCGTCCGCGCGGGATCTGGCGCTGGGTCGAGCGATGCTGCCCGAGCACACGGCAGACCCGCCGCTCCGACACCTTCAGAGCGAGCCGGACATGGTCGATGCAGGCGCGGCGACGCGCGGGGCTCAGTAGTTTCCCGAAGCCGCCTCCTTCAGGATCAGCTTGTCGAGTGTCAGGTCCGCGACGGCGCGACGGAGCCGGGCGTTCTCGGCCTCGAGCTCCTTCATCCGCTTCACCTGATCCGTCTTCAGCCCGCCAAACTCACGGCGCCAGCGGTAGTAGCTGACCTCCGTCACCCCGATCGAGCGGATCGCATCGGCCACGGGCTGCCCCTGCGAGACCAGCACATCGACCTGGCGCAGCTTCGCGACGATCTCTTCAGGCTTGTGGCGCTTCTTCGGCATATCGGTCCTCCTGTCTGCCAAAAGACATACTTCAGGGTGGACCAATTCAACGGGGGGGGATCAATGGCGCCGGAAGCCCCGAGGGCGGGCATGACCGAGTCGGGGTTGGCCAGGGCATGGGCGAGCCCCGCGGCCACGCCGCAGAAGAGATAGAACAGCGCGAACCGCGCCGGCCCGAGCCGGTCCTCCACGGCCGGGCCGACGATCCAGAGCGTCCACATGTTGAGGATGACGTGAAGCCAGCCCCCATGAAGGAAGATGTTGGTCAGAAACGGCGCCCAGTCGGACGGCGTGATCAGGCGCTGACCGAAGAAGCGCGACGGAACCAGCGCGAAGTCGAACAGGAACCGGTCGAGCACGCGCGGCGGCAGGCCTACCTGATAGAGGAACGCGAGGACGCTGATCCCGACGACCGTCCAGACGACGATCGGCGGGTATCTGCGCGCGACGGGGGCAGCCCAGGGGAACATGCCACGCCCTCCGCGCTCCTGCGCCCGCCCGTCGTCACGGTTTTTTCCCTGCGACTGTCACACCCGTCCAGGCCGGGGGATCCGAAGCCGGGAAGGATTCGAGCGAGGCTTCGAGTACCGGATCGAACGTCTCGCGGTCGCTGGCGGACAGGTCGGTCGCGCCTTCCTGCGCGACAGCGCGCGAGACGCGGAGATCGGCGCTGCCGCGATCGGTGCGGAACGGGATGCGGAAGGCGCCCGGGGCATCGGCGCCCCTGTACAGCCGATGGTGCGCTTCTCCCGTCCATCGGTTCGCCATCCGTGACGGCGCGGCTTCCTCGCGCACGACGTATCGCCAGTCCTGCCGCTCAGCGAAGTCCACAGCGCTGTCACGATCGGGGAACTTCAGCCGGATCGGGCGATAGGGATCGTCGCTTGCAGTCCATCCCATCAGCGGCTCGATCTGCGGCGGACGCGACGGCTCGAATTCGAGAACCCAGTAGTTGGGCCGAGGCGCCGATGTCATCGCGGAACGGGCCGGACGGTAGATGATCGCCGTCGGCATGTCCCAGGTTGGCAGATCGGTTCCGGGAATTTTCGGCGGAAACGGTGGGCGGTTATGGCCGCGCATTTTCACGATCCTTATGTGGTCTGTGCTTGTCTCTACGCTGCGTATGATCCCTGTCCCGCAAGAAGATCGGCGTCGGTCCGCTGCCGAAGGGATTGAAGCCGGCCCCCAGGCAACGCTCGAAGATCGTTTCGTCCCATCGGGTGAAATCGTCCTCCTCGCCGGCAAGTCGCCCGTCATCCACCACAGGGCACCTCACGCCTTTGCCGATGGGGGAGCGTCATCGAAGGCCGCACCGTCCGAACGATCCGCCTTGCGAAGCCGTAGCCCGAGGAGGATCATCATCACCCCGAAGACCGCGGCGTAGAAGCCGATCAGCCAGCCGAGCGCGAGGAAGCTTTCGACCGGGCGCGTCAGCAGCATCCAGGTCACGACGACACCGAGAACGACCGAGAGAAGGCCGCTCAGGATCAGCCAGATTTCGCCGTTGATTTCCTTTCGCAGGCGGATCGCTGCCGCGATCTCGAGGGCACCCGAGAACACGGACCAGAATGCGATGCTGGCCCAGAGGAATGTCGCAAGCACAAGCGTCGCGACAAAAGGCGAGACAACCACGACGACGCCCGTGGCGATGCCCAGAATGCCGCTGAACATCAGCCAGCCCCAGCGTTCGCCCTTGCGGATGTTACGTATCGCGGCGACGAGGCCGAACACGCCGTCGGCAAAGGCGAACGCGCCGAAGACCAGCGTGAGCGCCAGAAGCGCTTCCGCAGGCATGACGAAGGCTAGCACTGCGATGATCAATGCGAGCACGCCGCGTAACACGAATGCCCACCAATTCCGGGACAGGCTGCACAGGATGTACTGCATCTTGTCGGTCGGGTTTTCAGAGGCTGTGGTCATTGGTCGATCTCCTATTCAGTTCCATGTCAGGTGTCGGAGCCGGCCTCCTCGCCGGTTAGGGCGGCGGCCACGCGGCGGCGATCCTCGATCGGCTGAGGCAAACGCTGCGTGTGAGCGATTTCCCGTTCGATGGGCGCGCGGCCTGATGGATCTCTGACCAACCCGGCTTCGGCAAGCCTCGCGCGTAGTGTCGCGCCCGCATTTTCTGCGATCTCGGCGACCACTGTCTCGGTCAGGCCGAAAAGGTCTGCCGTCTCCGCGATCGTAGCGTTGTCGAGGTGGAGCCGATAGAGAACGCGGCGTTCGACCGACGGAAGATCGGCGATTGCCCGGTGCAGCACCATGGCGATCTTATGCCGATCCGCTTGGCTCTCGGGGTCTGTGCCGCCGTCGTCGGCGAGGAGGTCCTCCAGCATCAGCACTTCGTCGGGCTGGTAGAACTCGAACATCGCCTGATCCGCCTCGGTCGGATCCTCCGCCGGGGCCTCGGGTTCCGCCTCGATGGAGGCGGCATCCTCAGGCACGGCGCGGCGGGCGGCGCGGGATTCTTCCTCGATGGTCTCAAAAGCCAGCCGTTTCAGCCAGTCGCCGACGGAAAACTCCGAAGGCCGATCCTCGAAACGGGCCAGCCCCTTGAAGATCGTCGCATCGAAGAGACCGCGAACGCTCAGATATCCCTCCGGTACCGATCCGCTACATTCGAGATAGGTCAACTCGCGCCTGACGGTGTCATAGATCGTATCGAGATGATCCTCGATCAGGTCAAAGAAGAGCTGGCGCCGGTCCGCTTCCGCCGCATCCCGCGCGGGCGGCAGCGGGGCGCCGATCCGGCGCCGGCGGGCGGGACGCTTGTATTCAGGCTCGTGCTTGAGGCGCGCCACATGCCGATCGACCTGGTGGCGCAGGTCGGCAAAGGCCTTGCGCAGGACAGGCTCGATCTCGAATCCCTCTTCCCGCGCCGCGATCACGCCCGACGGCAGTTGCAGGCGCAGGCTGACTTTGATGCGCTTCTTGCCCCTCGTCTGCGAGGCAACGACTTCGAGCCGGACCAGATCCTCGCGAAAGCGCGCAAGGTGCGGTTCAAGTTGCCGCACCTCCTCCTCGATGACCTCAGGCGCGCGCTGTTGGCCGTGCCGGTCGAGATTGCGGAATGATCTAATGACGTTCATGCCGTGGACCTTCCTATAACTCTCCGAAGAGATGGTCCGGCGCGACCGATATCGCGCCGGGCCAGTCTTTTGCGCTGTCACTCGGCGGACTTGTCGTCCTTGGACTGCACCTCATCCTCAACGCTGGGCTTTGGAACGTCCGTCTTGTTTTCGGCAACTTCGCTGGGCTCCTCGATCCCGGCCTTGGCCTGATCGTCCGGGCTGTCGTCACCGGTGTCCTTTACGATCTTTTCGAACACGACCCTCTGTTCGTCTTCCGACCAGGCGACGCGGACCTTGTCACCATCCTCGATCCGCCCGGAGAGCATCTCGCGGGCCAACTCGGTCTCCAACTCCGACCGGATCAGCCGGCGCAGCTCGCGGGCGCCGAATTCGGGGCGGAAGCCGACCGCGCCGAAGTGATCCACGACGCTCACGTCGAATTCGAGCTCGACGCCCTGGCCGAGGGCGGTCCGTTTCACCCGGTTCAGCTGCAACTCGACGATCTGGCGGATTTCCGACTGGTTCAGCGAGTGGAAGACGATGATTTCGTCGATCCGGTTGATGAACTCTGGCCGGAAATGACCGCGCAACACTTCCATCAGCTCGGACTTCTGCTTTGCCTCGTCGAACTCCTTGGTGCCGCGCTTCTTGAGGTTGCGCTGGATGATGTCCGAACCGAGGTTCGATGTGGCGATGATGATGGTGTTGGTGAAGTCAACGACGCGGCCCTTGCCGTCGGTCAGCCGGCCATCGTCGAACACCTGAAGCAGGATGTTGTAGACATCCGGATGCGCCTTTTCGATCTCGTCGAGGAGCACGACCGAGTAGGGCCGACGGCGCACCTTCTCCGTCAGCTGCCCGCCTTCGTCGTATCCGACGTAGCCGGGAGGCGCGCCAACCAGCCGGGCAACCGAGTGGCGCTCGCCATACTCCGACATGTCGATACGGATCATCGCATCCTGGTCGCCGAAGATCACCTCGGCGAGCGTCTTGGCCAGTTCCGTCTTGCCAACCCCGGTCGGCCCGAGGAACAGGAAGGTCGCGGTCGGGCCGCGCCCTTCGCGCAGACCCGCGCGCGCCAGGCGCACCGCATCCGCCACGGCGCGGATCGCCTCTTCCTGGCCGATGACGCGCTCGTGCAGCTTCTCCTCGAGCTTGAGGAGCTTGTCCTTCTCCTCGGTGGTCAGCTCGGTGACCGGAACGCCGGTGATCTTGGAGACGATCTGCGCGACGTGATCGGCGCGCACCTCGGCGGTGGCGGAGGCCTGGTCGCGCTTCCAGATTTCCAGAAGCTCGTCCAGCTCCTTCTGCTTCTTTTCGAGCTCCTTCTTCAGTTCTGCTGCTCGGTCGAATTGCTTGCGGGCTGCGGCATAGTCCTGTTCGCGCTTGATCTGCGCGACCTCGGCTTCGAGCTCCTGCACGTCCACGGGCCGCGCAGTGGCCGAGATCTTCACCCGCGCCGCGGCCTGGTCGATCAGGTCGATCGCCTTGTCGGGCATGAAGCGACCGGTGATATAGCGATCCGAAAGCTCCGCGGCGGCGATGATCGCCTCGTCGGTGATCGTCACCTTGTGGTGGCTTTCGAGCGTGTCGCGCAGGCCGCGCAGGATCATGATGACCTGAGCTATCGTGGGCTCGTCCACATAAACCGGCTGGAAGCGTCGCTCGAGCGCCGCGTCCTTCTCGATGTATTTCTGGTACTCGTTGAGCGTCGTCGCGCCGATCAGGTTCAGCTCGCCCCGCGCCAGCGCAGGCTTGAAGGTGTTGGCGATGTCGAGACCACCTTCGCCACCGCCCTGGCCGGCGCCGACGATGGTGTGGATCTCGTCGATGAACAGGATCAGGCTGTCCTTCTCCTCGGTGATCTCCTTGAGGATCTTCTGGACTCGCTCCTCGAACTCGCCGCGATACTTCGACCCGGCCACCATCGAGTTGATGTTGAGCTCGACCAGCCGCTTGTCGCGCAGCGCCTCGGGCACTTCGCCCGCGACGATCCGTTGTGCAAGTCCCTCGACGATGGCGGTCTTGCCCACGCCGGGCTCGCCGATCAGCACCGGGTTGTTCTTTTTCCGGCGGGCCAGCACTTCGATCGTCGTCTCGATCTCGCGGGCGCGGCCGATGACGGGATCGAGCTTGCCATCGCGGGCGAGCTTCGTCAGGTCTCGGCTGAACTGGTCGAGATCGGGGGTGTTCGACGGAGTCTCGACGCGGCCTTCCTCGGCTCCCTTGCCGACCACCTTCGTCACCTGCTGGCGAAGCGCCTGCGGCGTCAACCCCAGCTTGCGCAGCATCGCCGCCGCGAGGCCTTCGCCCTCTTCGGCGAGCCCGATCAGCAGATGTTCCGGCCCGACATAGGAATGGCCAAGCTCGTTCGAGGCGATGAAGGCCCGGTTCAGCGCGTCCTTGAGACGCGGGCTAACACCGATTTCGCCTTCCGTCTTGGCGTCTCCACGCTTCGCTTCCTTCTCGATCTGGCGCCGCAGATCGTCCACATCGACCTTGAACTGTTCCAGGATCGTCTTGACGACGTCAGACGAGGTCAATGCCAGAAGCAGATGTTCGGTATCGACCTCGCTGCGCCCGAATTCCCCGGCCTTCTGTGCTGCATCCTGCAGGAGCTTGTTGCCCTGTTCGCTCAGCCGGTCGGCGATGGTGCGTCCGCCGCCGCGCCGCGATCCACGCCGCGGCGCGCCCTCGCCGACAGTGGCGTCGACGACAGCGTCATCGCCATCACCCATAGAGCCGAGCGTGCCGCCTCGCAGCGGACTGTCACCAAAGAGGCTGCCGAAACCGCTCTCGCCGAAGAATTCGTCAAGAAGGGAACGCCGTCCGAACAGGGACTCCAGCGGCGAGGCGCTGCGCCCCGACCGGCGCGCCATTTCGCTGTAATGCTGGTCGCAAAGCTCCATGTTCTGAACCCTGCCGTTCACCGAGGCGCGCACGCGCGCCGTCGCCGGGCGACCACAAATATCGCAAGCTCCGTTTGCCATTCGTCTTCTCCGTTTTCATTATCCAGTCAGGGTTGTCCGCCAATCATCTGCGCCAGTGACAGTGTCACGCAGCGACCGCTTCCGTTCTTTTCACCTTGGAACCAATTGCCACCAGATCCGGCTCGTCCAGTGTCTCTCGTTGCAGGAGATCTTGCGCCGATTGCTCAAGAAGATCCCGATTGGTTTCAAGAAGGGTGAGGGTGCGCTTGAACACGCCATCCACGATGTCGCGCACCTTCGCGTCCATCCGCTCGGCAGTGGCGTCGCTGTAGCGGCGGTTCAGCCACGACGACTGGTCGCCGGTGCCGAGAAAGCCGGGCCGATCGGTATCGTAGCTGACATGCCCGAGGTCTTCATCCATCCCGTACCGCGCCACCATGGCGCGGGCGATATCGGTCGCCTTGACCAGGTCGTCGGCCGCCCCCGTCGAGAGGTGATTGTAGATGATCTTCTCGGCCGCGCGCCCGCCAAGCAGGACTGCGATCTTGTTCTCGAGTTCCTCCCGCGTCATCAGGAAGCGGTCCTCGGTCGGGCGCTGGATGGTGTAGCCGAGCGCGCCAATTCCGCGCGGGATGATCGAGACCTTGTGCACCGGGTCCACCCCCGGCAGAGCCATCGCCACCAGCGCGTGCCCCATCTCGTGGTGCGCCACGATCTCGCGCTCGCGCGGATTGAGCACGCGGTTCTTCTTTTCCAACCCCGCGATGATGCGTTCGACGGCATTGTTGAAGTCGTCCATCGTCACCGCATCAGCCTTGCGGCGCGTGGCGAGCAATGCTGCCTCGTTGACGAGATTGGCAAGGTCTGCCCCGGAAAAGCCGGGAGTAAGCGCTGCGACCTTCTCGGCATCGACGTCCGGGGCGAGCTTCACTTTTTTCATGTGCACGCCAAGAATCTGCACGCGCCCCTTCTTGTCCGGCCGATCCACCAGCACCTGCCGGTCGAAGCGTCCCGCACGCAGCAGCGCCGGATCGAGAATCTCCGGACGGTTGGTGGCCGCAAGCAGCACGATGCCGACTGACGGGTCGAAGCCGTCGAGCTCGGTCAGAAGCTGGTTCAGCGTCTGCTCACGCTCATCGTGGCCGCCAGCGATCTGGCCGGAGGAGCGCGCCCGCCCGAGAGCGTCGAGTTCGTCGATGAAGATGATCGCCGGCGCGGATTTCCGAGCCTGCTCGAAGAGGTCGCGCACCCGCGCGGCACCGACGCCCACGAACATCTCGACGAACTCGGAGCCCGAGATCGAAAAGAAGGTCACGCCGGCCTCGCCTGCCACTGCGCGCGCCAGAAGCGTCTTGCCGGTGCCCGGCGGCCCGACGAGCAATATGCCTTTGGGGATATGTGCGCCCAGCTTTCCGTATTCGGCGGGGTTCCTGAGGAACTCCACGACCTCCTCGAGCTCGGCCTTGGCCTCGTCCACACCGGCCACGTCGGCGAAGCTGACGCCGGTTTCTTTTTCCATGTAAACCTTGGCCTTGCTGCGGCCGACCTGCATGAACCCGCCGAAGCCCTGCTTGTCGGCGAACTTGCGGAACAGCAGCATCCAGATTCCGAAGAAGATAAGCGCTGGCGCCACCCAAGAAATCAGCGTGCCGAGAAAAGTGTTTTGCGGAACGCCAGTGATCTCTATACCTGAGCGGTCTATCCGTTCCAGGATTGCGGGATTCACGACCGTTGTCACGAACTGGCTCTTGCCGTCGACGGGTTCGGTGAAGGCGCCGGTGATGGTGTCTGACCCGACCGCGACAGAAGAAATCTTCCCGTCATTGAGATACCGCTCAAATTGGCTGTAGCTGATGGGAGCGACGGAGTGCCAGCCGGCGATCAGATTCTGGATGAAGATCACGGCTATGAAAGCCACCACCCAGTACCAGATGTTGTATTCGGTCTTCTTTTCCATGCCGCGCGTCCCTTTCACTAGCGCCCGAGCCGCGCCCTGATCCGCTCGAGCAGCGCCAGCAGGATGCGCCTTTCGTCTGCCGACAGATCCTGCAGGATTTCATGTTCGAGCGCCGATTGCCGCGGCGCGAGTTCCTCCAGCATCGTCCGGGCCTTCGACGTTGCGGTGACGATCTGCGACCGCCTGTCGTCGAGCGAGGGCGACCGCTCGACCCAGCCGCCCCGGACCATGCGATCGACGAGCTGGCCCGCAGTGGCCGGGCCGACCTCAAGTCGGTCGGCCAGATCGCCGATGGTCAGCCCGGGCGCATCCTCGACATGCGCCGCCGCCATCCAGGACAGGCGGGTCAGGCCGCTGTCGCGGATGTCTTGGTCGATCCGCTGCTGGATGAGCTGCGCGACCCGGTGGATCGTCGTCCCGATCAGCGCGATGTCCGAAGAGATCATAGGTATCCTTCCTCCGGTTGCATGAGACATAGGATAGACCGCACTCCATCCAAAGTGCAATCCACGCATCATATATGCTTGCATAATAAATGGAACCGCCTATCTTGATGGGCGGTCTCCGAACCCACATCCGGCCGGCACCGTTGCCCGGTCCCTCCATGCCGACGGTTCGGGGGCATCGATCAGCAACAGGAGGCCAGTAATGCTCTACCCGACATATCTGCGCCGCAGCGATCCGTTTGCGCTGATGCGCTCCATGATGCGCGATCTCGACCGCGGTTTCTGGCCGCCGGCCCGCGCGGCGTTCCCGGCGGTGAATGTCTGGCAAGGCCCTGAGGCCGTTGCCATCGCCGCTGAGCTTCCCGGCATCGAACCGGGCGACATTGAGATTTCGGTTAAGGACAACGTCCTGACGCTTTCGGGCGAACGCAAGGCGCCCGAGGTTCCCGACGGTGCGCGCTGGCACCGCAACGAACGCAGTTTCGGCAGGTTTTCCCGCACTATCCGCCTGCCGTTCGCGGCCTCGGATGACAAGGTCGAGGCGAGGATGACGAACGGCGTATTGCGGATCGTCATCTCCCGGCCCGAGGAAGAAAAGCCGAAGAAAATCGAGATCAAGGCAGCCTGAGAGGAGCTGGAACGATGAGCACCGACATCACGCAAGCCGCCGAAAAGACGCCGACCGACTCGCCCGAGACCACCGGCGGCGGACGCATCTACCGCCCGTTGACCGATATCGTCGAGACCGATCAGGGTGTCTCCATGATGCTTGAAATGCCTGGGGTCGCCGCCGATGCGGTCGAGATCACGCTCGAAAATCGTGTGTTGACGATCCGCGGCAAAGTTGACCCGGTGCGGCCGGAAAACCTCGAACTTGCCTATGCCGAATACGGCGAGGGCGATTTCGAGCGTGCCTTCACGCTTTCCGAGGACTTCGACCCCAACAGGATCGAAGCGGAGATGCGTGGAGGTGTCCTCACCCTGACGCTCCCCCGAGCCCCTGAAGCGCAGCCGAAAAAGATCGCCGTCAAGGGCGCCTGAAAACCTAAGGAGACCATGTCATGCAGATTAAAGACCTCATTCCCTGGGCGCGCAAGGACGGCGCGCCAGACGCCAAAAGCAGCGAAGACAACCCGATCGCAACGCTTCAGCGCGAAATGAACCACGTGTTCGAGAATTTCTGGAATAGGGTCGGTCATTTCGAATGGCCCTGGGGCAGCGGCGAAGCCAAATCCGACATGGTCGAGACCTACGACGCGATCGAAGTGTCGATCGAGCTGCCGGGCATGGAGATGAAAGACATCGAGGTAACGGTCAACGATGACATGTTGACTGTGAAGGGGGAGAAGAAGATCGAGCGCCAAGAGGAGAAGAAGGGATACTATCTCTCCGAGCGCAGCTACGGCGCAATCTACCGGACAATTCCGCTTCCTCCCGGTGTGGATGGCGAAAAGGCGCAAGCATCCTTCAAGAACGGGGTTCTGACAATCAAGCTGCCACAGACCCCCGAGGCGCAGGCGAAGGTCAAGCGCATCGAGGTCAAGAACAGCTGATTTGCCACATTGGGTGTCGCTGGTTTACGGCGTCCCCTCCGCTCCTTGCGATATCGCACCGTCTGGAGAAGCCCTGGGGAGCTTGTCTCTCCGGGGCGGCCTTCGAGAGGCAATCATGAAAGACTTGCAACGATCCGGGCTGACCCGTGAACAATGGTCGGCGATGACGCTCTACGAGAAGTTCGAGCAAGGTGTCATCTTCGTCCTCAGCGTCATCATTGCGGCGATCGTCGTGGCGTCGGTCTGGGCGCTGATGCGCGAAGTCGTGAACCGCCTGGTTCTGGGGGCATTCGACACGCTCGATTACGCCACCTTCCAGGTGGTGTTCGGCATGATCTTCACCGTGGTGATCGCGCTCGAGTTCAAGCGCTCCCTTCTTGTTGCGACCGAACGCAGCTTCGGGATCCTCCAAGTCCGCACGATCGTGCTGATCGCGCTCCTCGCCATCGCGCGCAAATTCATCATCCTGGACCTCGGCGAGACGGAGCCGGCAAAGATTGCCGCACTCGCGGGCGCGGCTCTTGCACTGGGCGCTGTCCACTGGCTGGTGCGCGATCAGGACCGGCGCGAACAGCTCCCTACTGAAAATGCGGATGGCGGTCAATGAACCGAACCTTTTTCATTCGACTTATTTCGGCAACCTCTGCCGCACTCCTTATCATAATTGTGTGGCAGAGCTTTCCTATCATTCAGAGCGTTGTGCTGGGTCGGTTTGCCGAACCGCGCGCCGTCGCTCCGCGCGGCGACTTGGCGGCGTTCGAACAAAGCACCATCACGGTTTTCAATGCCGCTCGAGACAGTGTCGTCTTCATCACGACGGCCGAGCGTGTAGTGGATCCCTGGACCCGGAACGCCTATGACGTTCCGCGCGGGAACGGTTCAGGATTCGTCTGGGACGAACTCGGTCATGTGGTAACGAACAACCATGTTATCGCTGGTGCAAGCCGGGCAGTCGTCAGGTTGGCTGATGGCCGTGCCTTCGCCGCGCGTCTGGTGGGGCGCGCACCCGAGCACGACCTGGCAGTCCTGCACATCGGTGTTGGTGCGGGTCGACCACCGCCGATCCCCATCGGAGCCAGCAACGATCTACGTGTCGGTCAAAGCGTGTTCGCCATCGGCAATCCGTTCGGCCTCGACTGGACGATGACGACCGGAATTGTCTCGGCCCTTGGCCGCGAATTGCCGGGCGAAAACGGTCTCCCGATACGGGGCCTGATCCAGACGGACGCGGCAATCAACCCCGGAAACTCCGGTGGCCCTCTGATCGACAGCGCGGGGCGTCTGATCGGCGTCAATACGGCCATTTTCAGTCCATCCGGCGGCAGTGCGGGAATCGGCTTTGCGGTTCCCGTCGATACGGTCAACCGGGTGGTGCCACAGCTCATCGCTCGCGGCAGCTATGCACCACCACGACACGGCATCTTATTCGATCCCAGGGTCGACGCGATGCTCGCGCAGGATGGCTCCTCCGGCGTCCCGGTCCTCGGAGTCGATCCTGACGGCCCCGCTGCCCGTGCGGGACTGGTGCCCGCCCGCATTAGCGGCGATGGGCTCATTGTAGTCGGCGACCGGATAATCGGCCTTGGAGCGACTAGAGTTGATGAAGCGGCTGACCTGATCACAGCGCTCGAAGCGCATCGCCCCGGGGATCAGGTTGAATTGCACATCCGGCGCGGCGATCAGCGCAAGAGCCTCAAGATCACACTCGGCGAACCGCGATAGGAGCCGGAAATGCCCGCTGTCTCGACGAGGCATCGATTTATCAATCTCGTCCAATCCGCGCTCTTGCTTGGCCTTATGGCGATGATCGCCTGGGTGTCCATGACAGCGGTCGTCGGCGCGGAGGTCGGGCTGCTGCTTGCCTTCGGAATGGTTGCGGGTCTGATTTTTGTTCCCAATCTGCCGCAAGACTTCTTGCTGTCCGCATATCAGGCGGAGCGCATAACGGGACGTGATGCGCCCGGCCTTGTCGCAGGAATAGCGGAACTTGCGCGACGTGCCGATTTGCCGCGCGCGCCGAAGCTCTATCGCGTATCGAGCCCGTTGCCGAACGCCTTCGCGATGGGCAGTCCGGAAGACAGTACAATCTGCGTCACCGATGGACTGCTTCAACTCCTCGACGGTCGCGAACTCGTCGGCGTCCTGGCTCACGAAGTTGGCCACATCGCGAACCGCGACCTGTGGATCATGGGATTGGCAGATATGATGTCACGGTTGGTTTCCATCGCGAGTTGGCTTGGACAATTCCTGCTGCTCCTCAACCTACCTCTTATTTTCGCGGGCGCGGTCTATGTTCCGTGGCATATCGTGGCGCTTCTCATCTTCGCGCCCACCTTGATGGCGCTCGTGCAGCTCGGCCTGTCGCGCACCCGCGAGTATGACGCAGATCGCGCGGCGGCGGAGCTGACCGGCGACCCGGAGGGTCTCATGAGAGCGCTGAGCAAACTCGAACGCCGTGTCGGAAGGTTCTGGGAAGAAATTTTTCTTCCCGGCCGACGCATTCCCGAGCCGTCTCTCTTGCGGACGCATCCAAGCACAGAAAGCCGGATCGCCAGGCTGCGTGAACTCACCGCCCTGGCAACACCGCAATATCCGACAATCGCGGGCATGTCTTATAAACCACGGCTACCCTCGTTCTTGCCGCCCAAATTCCGTCGACACGGAGTCTATTGGTAGAAATCACCTGTCTTTCGTTGCACTCGGGCAAATCTGCGCATACGAGGAAATGCTCGGAGGTGGGCGGGAGTTGTGGGCGATTCGCCATGGCTTATCAGAGAGTTAGAGGATGAGTCCTTTCCCTCCGCCATTTTTTCCCATGCCACTTCGCTTCGCTCACAGCCCCGACAGGGCGGCCTTCCGATCGGCTGCGCAGTCGGTCACCTGGCATCAGCGCAGGTTGCGGGCGTATCTGCTCTTGTCGGCGCCAGCGGCGCCGTGAATCTGGCGCAGGGGCCAATCCTGAATGGTCTTCGGCACCTCGGCGCCGGGGCGGGGTTTCGCGTACAGGTAGCCTTGGGCGAAATCGCAGCCGGCTTCGCGCAGACGCGTCATCTGCTCGGTGTTCTCGACCCCTTCCGCGGTCACGTGAATGCCCATGGCGTGGCCGAGATTCACGATGGCCGAGACGATCGCGGCGTCGCCGTCGTCGCAGGTGAGGTTCTGAACGAAGCTCTGGTCGATCTTGATGTGGTCGACCGGGAACTGCTTGAGGTGGATCAGCGAGGCGAAGCCCGTCCCGAAATCGTCGAGGGCGATGGAGACGCCGGCCTTGTGCAACTCGCTCAGGATGAAGGACGCCGTCGCCGTGCGACGCGCCAGGAAGACCGTTTCCGTGACCTCGACCTCGAAATGCGCCGGGGGCAGGCTCAAACCCGCCAAAAACGAACTCAGCGCTGGATAAAAACTGGGGGCAACGTCACAGTTTCTATCCAGCGCGGAGTTCGCTCCGGCGGTAGGCTGTGGCCTGTTAACCGGGGTGGAGACGGGATCTGGCGCGGAGCCGTTGGTATAGCGCAGCGGCAGATCCCGTCGTGGGTTGAAGGTGGCGGCGAAGGCAGATAGTGGCTGCCAGTGCCCGGAGTGAGGTCGGGAACCGCCCATTCGACCCGGCTCGTGCGCCCGACATCGGCCGCCTTCCAAACGACACCGGATTGGCTCAGCGCGTTTCCCTCGACATGCCGCGCTACCTTTACACGATGGAAACCGCGCGACACCAATGAAGCGCCGATGCTCGTTCCGATCAGCCCGGTCGCGCCAATGATCGCAATGCGCTCCAAGGTGCTCTCCGCTGCACGGGGAACGGTGATCGGCCTATCGACGCCTGTCTGAATAGGCCCCGGGCTTCGTGCCTGCGTCTGGAAGATTGTCGCGAGAGGGCGGAGCACGGCGCAGCATGAAAAGTGTTGCCATGGCGACAACCGCGCCGGCGAATACGCCGCCGATGGTTGGCGCCATCAATTTCTTCGACCGGTCGAGGCGTTTCGCGGTCGGCGACCGTTCCAATGAATCTTGCAGGCGATCGATGATCGGCTCGGACGGCGTTCTCGAGATGAGATAACCCGCCAAAACTGCCGCGACGGCGCTCAGAAGGAGGGCTGCGGCGACAGCCAGACTAGCTGCGACTCCGCCCCATCGGAACATCAGGAAAGTGTAGAGCGCGTCCAGCGCGTACCCGGCCGCGAATAGCACGAGAAGGCCGCCGGCTGACCACAGGCCATAGATTACGAGCTCGCGACGAAGCGCTGCCTTGACCGTCTCGGCGAGATGAGCCAGCAACCTGCCCACGACCTATCTCGCTGCCCAGAATCCGACGACCACGCCGATGGCGGCAGCCCACGCCAAGGCGCGCATCGGCTGCGCCCTGACCTCTTCGATGACCAGTCTTTGCAACTCGCTGACCCCCTCGCCCGCTGCCTCGGTCATGCGATCGGTGTCGATGCCCACGGACTTGAGATTGGAAGCGATTTCACTTCCGGCTTCCCGACCCTCGGAGACCATTTCAGCGGCCCGCTTCGTGGCGCGATCAGCGTCGTTCTCACCTACCATAGTACCCTCCTGTTCAAAGGCAATGTCGCAGGTTCCAACGGTCGCTGGCGCGGAAGAGTTCCGCGCCTTTCGCCTTCTGGCTATTGATGATCGGAACCGCTTTCATCATCTCGAGCGGAACCCTCGCCCCTGGGACCGAACTTGTTGTCGGCGGCCTCAGCACCGCGCAGGCCGATGGGTCGAGGCGGCCCCTTGGTGGTATCGCGCAGCGTCTGGCGTTCGGCCTCGGAATTCAGCTCCGCACCGACGAGAATGATCGTCGCGGACAGCCACATCCACATCAGCAGCGCGATGACGGCGCCGAGTGCGCCATAGGTCTTGTTGTAGTCCTCGAAACTGGCGACGTACCAGGAGAACAGCACCGAGCCCAGCAACCAGGCAATGCTCGCGAAAACGGCTCCCGGGCTGACCCACTTCCATTGGGCCTCGTCTCGGCTGGGGCCAAAGCGATAAAGGGCAGCCAGGCCGACCATGAGCAGGACGATGAGAGCGGGCCAGCGGCCGAGCGAGATAAGCCATTCCACCGCATCTCCGAGATAGAGATAATCCAGCACCACTGGAATTGCTGCCACGGCCACGATCGCAATCACCGCGAATACGAGGATCCCGAGGGTGAAGATCAAGGAGGTCAAATTCAGTCGGATGAAGCTGCGCTTTTCGTCCTCGCCGTAAGCGACGTTCAGGGCATCGAAGACGGCCTTTACTCCGGCGTTGGCGCTCCAGGCGGACAGAACCAGCCCGATCACGAAGGCCAGTCCGAGCTTCGTTTCGTTGCCTGTCGAAATGCGGACGATCTGATCCCGAAGGATTTCGATTGCCCCGCTCGGCAGCACGCCTTCAGCTACCGACAACTGCTCGGTAATGGTGCCGGGATCGGCGACCAGACCGTAGAGCGAAACGAACGCGGTGACCGCAGGAAACACTGCCAGAAGTCCGTAGAAGGTGACGCCGGCCGCAACCGCGAGGACACGGTCCTTGTCGACTTCGCCATAGGTCCGCCAGAGGATATCACGCCATCCGCCGGGAGGAATTTCGGTCGGTGCTTCAGCGCTCGAGCCTTCCCCCGACCCGCCTCCTTTTTGACTTCTCAGGCCGCGATCGCCCGTCGCAAGCGAGATTGCACCCGCCGCGAACAGCGCGGCCGCGAACCCGTAGGCGCACGCCAACGCCACTTGCTTCAAGAAGATCGGTATCCGCACGCCGTCGCCCCAAACATGTTGGTTCCTCCTATTGCGCACACGATGGTGCGATTGGCCTCCAACTCGGAGCCGGTGGAGTCAGTTCCAAATTCGTCCAATTAAAGGGAAGGGCTATCGTCCGATAGCGTTGAAAAAACTCTCGAATTTTCGCGGAGTCATTCGAAGGACTATTTGAGATTCGAGGCATGGCATCGCCTTCGCGTCGCTCAGACGGGCTGGCCCGGTCGGAACTCGTACGTCCGGCGGGTCAAGTTTTCCCAAGAGATTTGACCAGGAGCGCAATATGGCACGGTAGGAGCGACACCCGATTCACTTCGGCTAAGCCGTCCCGGTTCGCTCAGTCAGCGCAACAAACCCGGTCGCGCCCATCAAGCGGGCCACACGCCTCTTGCCGATGGCGACCCCGTCGGCCTTGAGCTCGGCATGGAGCCGAGGCGCACCATAGGTTTTGCGCGAGGCCGCATGGATCGTGCGGATCTTCCGGATGAGGTCGAGGTTGGCAGTCGCTCGCGCCGAGGCAGGCCTGCCGCGTCAAGCGTAATAGCCTGACGCGAAGACTTTGAAGACGCGGGCCAGCCCATGAGCTTCAGCCAGCAGTTCACCTGCAGCCGTAAGGATCGGATCACTATCCGCGGCTTCGCGCGTCTGACGCGCTGAGCAAGGTCGTGATCAGGAGGGCCGCCGAAGCACCGGCGTGAACCAGGCCGCGGGGATCGAGGATGTCGCCAATCGCGGCCCCGAATCCCAGCGCCAGCAGCATCCATGCCGCCGTGGCTACGGTAGCCCCCGCCCCGATCCAGCGATCGTTCTTTCGCGTCAGCCGAAGCGCCTGGAGAAACACCACGGCGAAAACATAGAACACCGCTGTCAGCGACCAGACGAAGATCTCGGTGCCCGGCGGATAGCTCATGAGCGTCCCCGCAAGATGGCCGATGCCACCAAAGGCGAGCACTCCGATCAATCCCCATTGCAGCTTGAGCATGCTCTCACCCTCGATCCGGCGGCTCGACCATCCGGCCGCAGGCCGGTCATAGCCGGTCCGGCCGCCGGTGTTCTGTGCCGATCTTGCGAATATGCCGCTGGACGCGAACCGCGGCGCCGGATCGGACCAGCGATGAAGCAGGAGCCATTATCGGTCAGCCATTCGATGGTCTGCGGCAGGCGATTGACCTTGCCGAAGCGGTGCTCGACGGCGGTGACCATGAGGTCGCAGACATCCTCGCCCTTGATGCCCTCAGTGGTGGCGACATGGCCCATGGCTTCCCGGTCGCAGCAATCGAGCGCGAAGGCGACGCGAACCTTTTCGCCGTTGTCGCAGCCGATCTCGAAGCCGTCCGAGCACCAGCGCAAATTGGAGCGCGCGACAGCGATGCGGCCGTCGTGACGGCGTTCGACCCCGCCAGCATGGCGTTCGAGCAGAAGGCCATGGACTGTGTTTCGGCGTGCAAGTTTGGGTCTGACGCAATCTCGCTGACGTTTGGGGCTCATGTCGCGCCAATCAGACGCGCCTGGAGAAGATCGATCTTTCCGCGGCCGTACATTTGGCGCTTAACGAGCTTGAGACGGGTGATC
>DASYHC010000090.1:0-108718 GCA_035998995.1 Allobosea sp. | reverse complement strand
CTTCCCTTGCGGCCTTTCGTCAGGAACATCATCTATTCGGGCATCGATCTCGACGAGTTGCTCGCACATGATCTGCCATCGGTTCGCCGGATGGTGGGGGACGTCGCGGCCCTCTTCGACGCCGGCCAGTTGCAGCCTCTGCCGCATCGCAGTTTTCCGGCTTCCGACGTCGACAGCGCCTTCCGGCTGATGCAGACGTCGGACCATGTCGGGAAGATCGTCGTCAGCCCTCCGAAAACGGCTCGCATCGACGTGGCCAGGGCCGAATTCCAGTCGAAACCGGGCCTCTATCTCGTCATCGGCGGAACGACCGGACTGGGCTTCGCCACCGCGAAATGGTTGGCAGGGAGAGGGGCCACGGCGATCGCGCTCCTGTCCCGTCGCGGCCAGGTCGATGCCGATTTGGCGGGCGCTGTGTCGGAGCTGCAGAAGGCTGGCGTCCAGGTTACCGCGCTCCCGCTCGACGTGCGTGACGGCGACGCGGTCAAGGCCGCCGTCGAGCGGCTCGTCGCCGATCATGGCCCCGTCCGGGGCATGGTCCATGCCGCAGTCCATCTCGATGACGGGCTCATCGCCAACCTGACACCGGAACGCCTGTGGGACGTGCTCAGCGCCAAGACCGACGGCATCGTTAATCTCGAGGCGGCTCTCGACGATCAGCCGCTCGATTTCTTCGTTGCCTACTCATCGGCGAGCGCCCTGATCGGCAGCCCCGGCCAGGCGGCCTATGTCGCGGCCAACACGTTCCTCGAAGGCTTCATGGCGCGCAGGCGGAAGCTCGGAAAGCCGGCTCTGGCGATCGGTTGGGGAGCGATCTCGGATGTCGGAATCCTGGCGCGGGACAAGCAGCTCGGCCAGCGCCTTCGTCGCACGACGGGTGTGTCCGCGATCAGCTCCGCGGAGGCCCTCGCGCATCTGGGCCGCCTGCTGAGCCTGGGAGATGCGGTCGGTTCCGTTCAGTACCTGACCAATATGGGCCGCTCGGCGGCGGCCGATAAGCTCGCCTTGCTGAAGAGCCCGACCTTTGCCGGCCTAGCTTTGATGGGGGCCGGCCAGGATCAGGACGCAGCCGACGAGGCCCTGCTCGATCTGGCGAACAAGGGCCCGCAGGAAGCGCTGGCCATCGTGAAGAACGCGATGCTGCGTGAGGTCGCCTCGATCTTGCGTCTGCCGGTCGACAGGATCGATCCCGACCGCCCTCTCGGAGAGATCGGTCTCGATTCGCTGATGGCGCTCGAACTGCACCTGGCGCTCGAAACCTCGCTCGGCACGCAGATCGCCCTGGTCGGTGTCGGGGACAGGACCCTGTCCGGCATGGCGCAGACGATCGTCAATCAGGTCTGCCGCGCCGAGGCTCCGGCTGATGACGGCCCGACGCTGGCCGGCGAGGGCGCTCCGTCAGCGGTGGTCGCGACGGGCGCCGAACCGATAGGGGATCAAGCCGCGATGCCCGAGCAGGCGCTGCGGGCAACGCATTCAGGGAAATTCGGACAATGAGCCGTGAGAGCGGCGCGCTGACGGACGGAGCGCTTTCCGCATTGTTCGATCAGATGCGGGGCACCAGTGAGCCATCCAACGCCGTGGCGCTCGCCGCAAAGAAGCTCAGCCACGATGTCGGTATCGCGAGCCACCCGCTCTATCAGCAGATCGAGCTTCAGAAGAATCTCGCGACGTTGGCTGGCTTGCCGAGCCCTTATTATCGCCGGCACGACGTGCGCGCCGGCCATGTCTCGGTCGTCGAGGGGCGCTCGGTTGTCAACTTCACCTCCTACGACTATCTGGGGTTGAATGGCGATCCGCGGATTCTCGAAGCGGTCGTCCAGGCGGCGGGCGAGTTCGGCACCTCGGTGTCGGCAAGTAGGATCACGTCCGGCGAACGGCAGATCCATCGCGATCTCGAGGAGGCGCTCGCCAGGAACTATGCGGCCGAGGATTGCGTCGCTTTCGTTTCCGGGCATGCGGCGGCCGTTTCCGCCTTGGCGACGTTGATGGGACCGAAGGATCTCATCGTCCACGACTCCGTCATCCATAACTGCATCGTCGTTGGCGCCCAGCTCGCCGGCGCCACGCGCCGCCTGTTTCCTCACAATGATTTCGATGCGCTGGAAACGCAGCTCGCGGTCGATCGCGAGCGTTTCCAGCGCGTGCTCATCGTGAGCGAGGGGCTGTTCTCGATGGATGGCGACGGGCCGGACCTGGAACGCCTCGTCGCCATCAAGGAACGTTTCGCGGCCTGGCTGATGATCGACGATGCTCATGGGCTCGGCACTCTCGGGGTGAGAGGCCGTGGCATCTTCGAACATCAGGGCGTCGATCCCGCTCGGGTCGATTTCTGGCTGGGCACCTTGTCGAAGTCGCTCGTCAGTTGCGGCGGCTACATCGCCGGCAGCGCCATGGCGGTCGAGTTGCTGAAGTCCTTTGCGCCGGGTTTCGTCTACAGCGTGGGCATGCCGGCGACCAACGCCGCCGCTGCGAAAGCGGCGCTGGATCTCATGAACGGCGAGCCGGAGCGGGTGGCGCGATTGCAGAAGCAGTCGCAGCGCTTTCTCGATGCCGCCAAAGGAGCCGGGCTCGACGTCGGTGACAGCTGGGGTGCCGGAATCATCCCGCTGATGACAGGCGATACGCTCGCGACCCTCGTCCTGGCCGAGCGGCTGCTGGCCCGCGGCATCAACGCTTTTCCCGTCCTGCCGCCGGGCGTGCCGGAGAACGGGGCCAGGGTGCGCTTCTTTGTCAACGCGACCCATAGCGACGACGAGATCGACCAGGCCGTTGCGATCGTCGCCGAAGAATTCGATGGCCTGCTGCGCTCATCCGCTACCGGCCGGGTCTGAGGAGACGCTGGAGCCTCGGGCCGAGGCTCCGGCTCCGTTACCTCGTTACGTTGTAGATCGAGGCGCCGCTGATGGCCGGACCCGCCACCAGATAGAACAGTTGCAGGGCCTTCTGCAGGTCGCTCAGCTGCGCGTTCGAGACATAGAGCAGATCGCGCGCATGGATCGGGAAGCGTTCGGCGAGGAACAGGCCGCTCGTGTCACGGAGGTTCAGACGATAGACGATCGGCACGCTCCGGCCCTGCTGGAGCAGCGGGCTTGCCGGAACGAGGCTCCGGGCAACCGCATAGGGCTCATAGCGCAGGATGAAGACGCCTGAGGGATCCGAACGGTTGTCGATCAGGCCTCCGGCTTTCGCCAGAGCCTGCGAAAGCTTGATCGCGTCGGTCTCGAACGGAATCTCCGCGTTTCGTCCGGTTGCGCCATAGGCGATGAAGGTCTGCGGCTCGCGCACTACGGTGATAAGATCGCTGGAGCGCACGAAGATGTTTTCACGCGGATCGGAAACGATGCGCGTCATGGCGACGCGGGCCGAACGCTGGCCGCGCGTTACCTGCACCACCGCCTCGTTGACGGGAATGCGGATGCCGCCGGCTCCCGCGATGACGTCCATCAGACGATCGCCCCTCGTCGACAGGGGGACGCGCGCGCCGGTCGCGACCTCTCCGGCAACTGTCACGGAGCTGCTGACCGCACGGGTGACGGTGAGCTGAACCTGTGGCTGGATCGCCTTTCCTTCGAGGCTCGCGACGATACGCTTCTGCGCCTCGTCGATCGAAAAGCCCGCAACGCGGACCCGCCCGCCATAAGGCACGGAGATAGATCCGTCGCGACCGACGGGTTGCTCGGGAATGGCGGCGCTCTTCGAGCCCGTAGTGAAGCGGTCCGTCACCATCGGCGCCGAGAACAGCCCGCCGGAGGAGGCTTCCCACACCGTCAGGACGACGAAGTCGCCGACGCCCACGACCGATTCGGCCGGCGGTTGGTGCGTGCCGAAGCTCGCCTGGAAGCTGTCGGGCGCCCGCCTCGCGAGCACGTTGACCACTTCGGGCGTGATATCGACGACTTCATAGCGCTGCTGCTCGGCAACCGCTGCCTGCTCGACCACGTCCTCCGCGGTCGGGCCCGAGGAGGGAAGCGCACTGCAACCGGTCAAAGCGGCGAGCCCGACTACGACAACGACGTTTTTACGCATGCTACCCCTAATCCCGAGCGCCAGAGCTTCTAGCACGAGGCAGATCGTGCAACCATGCCTCGGTGTCCTCGTCCGGAGAACTGTGCCGAAGTTGCAACAGGTGGCCGTCGGAAGGCTGAATCTCACCGCAAATGGGTTCTACCGTCGGCATCCTAAGATATTGGAAATGTGCCTTTCCGGGTGCCGGTAGCGGTAGATGAGATGATTCCTGAGAAAGCCAAGATGAGAGACATCGTCGTCGTCAGCAACCCGTCTTCGCTTGCAGTCTGGGGGTTCCATTTTCTCGAAAGCGCGCTTCGACTAATTTTTCCTTCTCTCGTTACGCGAAGGGTGGATCGGCTCGATAACGTCGATGATCTGGACGCTTCCCCGGCGCCGCGCCTGTTCCTATCGGCCTTTCCGCCCCCTGCGTTGGCCGCCGGCTGCGAGCGACTGAACAAGGCTCCGATCATCTTCCTCGACGATCTTCTTCCGTCCGTCGCCTATGTTCGCGCGGGAGGGACCGTGTCCACGCTCGAAGCCGTCCGAGCCCTGTCGGCGAGTCTGACGCTGTGTGGCGCCTGCAGGGCTGTTGTGGGCGCCCGGCTCGTCCGCCGCCAGGATGACCTTCGCCTGATCGATCTCCTGACGATGGCCGTTCGAGCCACCGAGGCCACGATTGGTCCAGAGGCTCTCGAAGCGGCCTGCCTTCCGTTCGGTGGAGCCACGAAACGCTGTAGGGACATGGTGGGGGAGTGGGAGGCCCGTGCGAACCTGCCCATGCTGACGGAAGAAGACGAGCAGCTCGCGCAGAGCGTGCTCGGTGGGTTATACGCTTTCGTCGACAACGGCGTAGTAGAAGCCATAGCATGGCCGGGACGGTCGTTCCTCCTCGGAGATCGGCCTGGGACGCCCGCGCCCGTGGTGTCGGAGGTCACCGGACGGGCGAGAATTATTTTCTATGGCCCCTATTTCCACCTGCCCTGCGGCCGGTGGAGGCTGCGCATATCGCTCGGCTTCTCCCACGATATTCGCGGCCTTCCGCTCAGCATTCAAATCGTTAGTACCGAGTCTCTCGGAGAGGTCAGGATTCTGGCCGAGCGTGCGGGCATTTTCGCGGTCAACTCCGAAATCGTCGTGACGGCGCCGCACGAGCCGATAGAAATTCGCACGATGAGCGAGCAGGGCGCGATCGAGGGACATATCGCCCTTGCGAGCGTTGAGCTCGCCTATCTCGCGGACAACTGATTGCCGACGAGGCGCGAAGGGGCAGCCTGTTCAATGACGGAAAATCCAATATGCATAATTGAGCACGTCGGAATGCCTTCGAGGTGTTCGCCAAATCCAGCCCACGGCCTTCGCCGTTTTGCGCTCAGCCGCATTTTTCGAGATCGGAGAAGGTCTTGTCCAGCCTACACTACCTCAGTACCGCAGATATCGGCCTGATGAAGCGAGAGGATGCCGAACGGGAAATTCAGCAACGCGTACAGACCGTCTATCTCGGCGGCGGCCTCATTCTCGCCCGCGTGCTCGGCGGCTCCAAGATGCTGTTGCGCTCCAGCGATCGCGGCTTCTCGCGTCACGTCATGCTGGATGGATATTGGGAGAGTTGGCTGACCGTCTTCTGTGCCCGCTTTTTGCAACCGGGCATGATCGCCTTCGATGTGGGGGCCAACCTTGGATATTATACACTGCTGTTCGCCAATCGGGTCGGTGCTGCCGGCCGCGTTGTCGCGATCGAGCCGAATCCGGAGACGTTCGAGCTCCTGAACGAAACGGTCGCCCTCAACGGCTATGGTGGCATGACCTCGCTCCTTTGCGCAGCTGCTTCCGCACGGTCGGGCGAAAGCGCGGAGCTGTTCGTTCCGCTTGGCGAGCCCAAGAATGCGACGATCGCCTTCAGTGGGAATAACCGCGCTTCCGAACTGACTGCATTGGTGCCGACCGTTTCGATCGACGAGCTGGCAAAGCCACTCGAGCGCGTAGATTTCGTCAAGATCGATGTAGAAGGTGCGGAGCCGCAGGTTCTCGAGGGCATGGCCGTGACGATCGAGCGTTTCAAGCCCACCATCTTGCTCGAATTCAATGCGAGTCGGTATCGGGATCCGGCCAGTATCCTCGACAGACTTGTCTCAGTCTATGGCAAAATCGGCGAGATCACCACTGAGGGCGCCAGCCGGCCAATTCCGCGTGAGACAGTGTTGTCCGAGCGAACTAATGAGGACCGGTTGCTGTGCTTCGCGACACCGGGACTGACCCTCTGAGGGATTTCGCGAGAATGTCCCGGAAAATTCTGATCGAGGCTCACGCATTAGCGCGAACCGGCGGCACCGGGATCGCCACCTATGCCCGCAACCTCGGCAAGACCGTCGCTCAGGCAGGCTATGCCGTCGAGCTGCTAATGGGGGTCGATCGCAAGATCAATCGGCGCGACCTCCTGCTGGCCGAGATCAGCCTCCACGACGCTAGGCCAAAGGAAGCGGATTGGCTTCGGGAAGTGGCGCGCGCCATCGACTGGGCGATTGGCTTGCCCATGGGGGCGCGGGCTGTGCCGCTGCCTCGGCAGCGGGTCGTCATCGATCCGGCCTCGGGGCAGGTGTCTAACAAAGATTACACGGCCCACGCGGTGGAGCGGCTGGAGGAACGGGCTTTCCAGCACTTCAACCGGTATGGCCGGCGGATGTCGGTTGTCCCCGCCGAGCGTTTCGACCTATTCCACGCCACCCGGCCGATCCCTCTCGCGCTGCCCAGGACGCCGAATCTCTATACGATTCACGACATCGTCCCGCTGCGCCTGCCGCATTCGACGCTGGACAACAAACGATATTTCTATCGCGTCGTGCAGGAGATCCTGAAGAAGGCGGATCACATCGTCACGGTGTCCGAATTTACTAAGCGCGACGTCATCGATGTCTTCGGCGTCGATGAAAGCCGCATCACCAACACTTGGCAATCGGTGTCGCTCCACAAATCCGTCCTGGAGCGGTCCGACGAAGACGTAGCACGGGTGGTCGAGCTGCAATACGGCCTCGGCTTCCGCGACTATTATCTGTTCCTGGGCGCCATTGAGCCGAAGAAGAACATTTCGCGCATGGTCGAGGCCTATTCGGCGAGCGGCAGCAAGCGCCCTCTGGTGCTGGTCGGTGGCCTGGGCTGGCAGTACGAACGCGACCTCGAGGCGATCGGCGACGAGCGGTTCGCGACCTGGCGTTTCGATGGCCAGCGCATCACCTCCGAGCGCCGCGTCAGGCGTTTGCCGTACGTGCCGAAGGCGGCTCTCTACACGCTCATTCGTGGCGCGCGGGCCGTTCTATTTCCATCGCTCTACGAAGGGTTCGGCCTGCCGGTTCTGGAGGCCATGCTGCTGGGAACGCCGACCATCACGTCCAATACCAGCTCGCTTCCGGAGATCGCGGGCGATGCCGCAGTTCTGGTCGACCCCTATCGCTCGGACGCCATCCGTGACGGGATCCGGGCCATCGACAATGATGAGGCGCTTTGCAGTGAGCTCGCGCGCCGTGGACGGGAACGTGCCGAGTTCTTTTCCCCGGAACGCCATGCCGAACGCGTCAAGGCCGTTTACGATCGTGTTCTGTGACAGGCTCGAGCCAAGCCTGGATTGCCGCGGGGCCGCTGCTCTGACTTTGAGCAGAGCCGACGCCAGTCGTGCAAAGGCTCCGACCAGTACAGCGGATTGTGGCATTGTGCCCGTGCTGGAAAAATGTTTCAGCTGAGACTGGGCTCTCCCGATAGGTTGCGCGTGCCGCTGATTATCTACCGTTCGCCGCAACTTTTGGTGAAAGCGGCCCATCGCGGCAGTGACTGCTGCGTGGTGACGTTCGACTCCTTCACAGATACGACGGAGCTTGACCGGTCTGCCTTCGGCGAAGAATTCCTCGCCAAGCACAGGATCTCGGCCGTTCATGTCGTCAATGGACGAAACCACTGGTATCACGAACCCGACTGGCGCGAAGCGGTTGGCGCTGCTCGCGAGGCCGCCTTCAGCTATGCTCGGATCCTGACCTATGGATCAAGCATGGGAGGATACGCCGCGCTTCGGTTTGCTGATCACATAGGAGCTAACGGCGTTCTGGCATTCTCCCCCCAGTATAGCATTGACCCGCGGAAGGCGCCTTTTGAGAATCGTTGGCCGAAATCCCGCCGCAGAAAATGGCTGCCCGAACTCTCCGGTCCGCTTTCATCAGCAATTCCTTCGGTCGTGGTTTATGACGCGACCATTGAACCCGAACGGCTACATGCTGAACGCATTGCAGAAGAAATGTCGGTGCAGACATTGATATTGCCTCATGCTGGGCATCACACCGCCGCATTCCTTTCAGAATGCGGACTTCTATCGGACTTCGTCCTCCAAATGGCCGCCGGACAGCCCGACCTCATCGCCATTGGACGCCAAGCTAAATCAAGGCGTAAACAGTCCCTGCACTATCTGATAGCGCTGTCTGATAGTGCATGGCGGAGGAAACGGAGCATCACTGCTCTGGCTATCGCGCGCAGAGCAACCGACATGGCGCCGGTTTCCCCCATCAGCTGGCATCATTTGGGTCAGCTGCTATCGAATCTGGAAAAGCACGACGAAGCACTGAGCGCTGTTCGCAGATCAATTGAACTCGCGCCTGACATCAAGGCCTTGAGATTACGTCTCGCCGAAACTCAACGCGCCCTTGGCGACCACAGTGGGATGCTGACGACTCTGCGTTTGCTTGCGGACACGCCGATGACGCAAGAGGCCAAGTGGACAATCCGCACCATGACGATCGAGGCTCACGCTCGGCGACTCGTCGCGCGCATTGCTCGTGCAATTTGTCATAAGGCGAGGTGAGCGCATTCACCCCGCAGGAAAGCGAGCAAGAGCGCCCCTGCCATTAAACCATTGGAAATGAGGCAGGTCTGCTGATGGGAATTTCTGCATGCCACGCCCGCGACTACAAATATAGCCCAATTTCAAATACATAAGTGTTCGCAGTTTTATCCTGAATGGCGCGCCAACAAAATCAAGCACTTACGAACTTTTTTGCCTTTCGTGCCACACAGTCGCGAAGAACGATGCGCAGCGTTTACGCGACGCAAAGCGCTTTCCGCAGCTTCCAATGCCAGATGCTCGTTGAGACAGAGGCCACGGATGCGAAGGGAACTGCGGATAGCTGGCGCGTGACACGTATCACCCGAAGCGGGCCGTGTTGAACGAATTTCATTGGCAAGCAAGCCGTCAGCCTTTGGCCCATTGCTGGCACCCGCAACGTCCGCTTTCTGGCACTGATAGTCTCCCGCTCAGGGCGGGCGGAGGCCCCAAGAGCCCTACGTGCGCTGCGCATTAGTGTAGAATCTAGATCGAAACATGAGACAAGGCGCTCACGCTATTCAAATGCAGGCGCATCTTGATGTCTTGGTTGTAGTTTCCAAAGCCGCGCCCGAAAATATTGATACCGCCCGGCCGCCCTTCGCGTTCATCGATGCCAATGCGCAAGCGGATCGAATGATGGCGATCCAGGTCCAGATCGCCTAGCACGACGTCGCCCAGTCGGCGCTCACCGAGGAATGTGCCCTCGGCGGTGATGCGCCACGTCGTCAGGATGCCGTACTGGGAGCCTTCGAGCTTCCACCAGGGCGGCGTGTAGGTCCCGCGCCGATCGCCGTAGTCGCCCGGGCAAGTCCAGGTGCCGACCTTATGCCCGTTGACCCAAAGGCTGATGTCGGACGGCCAGTCGGCATTGGTGCCCGGGACTTCCGACGACATCTCCAGATCGAATTCGAGCGCAGCGATCGTCCGGTTCAGCACCTTCGCGTTGTTCGGAAACTTGTATTCGACATAGCCGCGGCCGAACCAGATCAGTGCCGCCTGCACCCGGCGCGGATCGAGGAAGAGCTCGGGCACGTCGAGCACGCCAAGGATCCGCTGGGTCGAGCACAGGCCGCAAGGCGCCGAGACATTCGAGCTCGTGTAGAGCCCGAGCGGCATTTCGACCTCGACGATGTTGTTCTCGCGGCTCGGATCGTCCGGATCGAGGTTGACGACGATCTCGGAATAGCGCGCGGCACAAATCTTCTGCTGGCCCTTGGCGGCCTTGCCGAGCGATGTCGAGATCAGCTCGGCTTCTTCAAGAACCTGGACATTGGTCGCGATCGTCGATTGCGGCAGTCCCAACGCCTCGGCGATCTGGTTGATGTTCTTGGGACCGTGTCGGTTGAGCAGCTTCAGGATGCGAAGCCTGACCGGAGAGGCTAGGCCCCGCAGCACCTGATATTGCCGCCCGGCATCGACCACGAGGAAAGCCTGGCCCTGCCGACCCTCGGCCCGTGATGCAGCGCCGCCGTTGTGGCGGCGCGCGCGCGTTGAGGCTGTCGGGCTCTGGTCCATCGTTGTGGGCGCCGTTCTGTCAGCTCTCGAGCCTGATCACATTCCACGAGGCCGGCTGCAATTCCAGAGTGATTCTGTCCGGTTTCGTCGATACACCCTTGAGCGTCGTCGGTTTGACCTTGAGCGGCTCCTTCTTGCTGTTGACCGCTTGCAGATCACTGTGGCGCAGCTCGGTCGCCTCCGTGACCTTGAGCTCGCCGAACCCCCGCGCATCGATCGCAACATCGATGCTCTGTTCCAGGTCACGATTGAGCAGAAATAACGATACGCCCTTGTCGTCACTGACCACCGAGGCCTTCAGATACGGCGCTTCGATGGGATAGAAGAGGTCCTGCTTGCCGCGCGGATCGAAATAGCTTGCTTGGTAGCTTTCGGATTTGACGATGGCCTTGAGTACGGTTCCGCGCCCGAGCCGGCTCATCTGCGCGAACGGCCAGAAGATCGTCTGGCGCCAGGCCGGGCCGCCGGTTTCGGTCATGATCGGCGCGATGACGTTGACGAGCTGCGCAAGGCAGGCGGCCTTGACCCGGTCGGCATGGTTGAGCAGCGAGATGCAGGCGCCGCCGAAGACGAGCGCGTCCTCCATCGAATAGATCTCCTCGAGGATCGGCGGGGCCACCGGCCAGCCTTCCTTGACGCGGTCGGCCCGGACGCGGCGGGTCCGGTACCAGACATTCCATTCGTCGAAGCTCAGCATGATGCGCTTGTCGGAGCGCCGCCGCGCCGCGACCGCATCCGAGATCGCGACGACTTCCTCGATGAACTGGTCCATCAGGTCGGGGCTGGCGAGGAAGGCCTTCGTATCGCTTGCATAGTTGTTAAAATAGGTGTGCAGCGAGATGAACTCGACCTGGTCGAAGGTGTGCTCCAGCACCTCGTCCTCCCAGCGGCCATAGGTCGGCATGTTGCGGCCGGAGGAGCCGCAGGCGGCGAGCTGGATCGACGGGTCGATCCAGCGCATCATCTTGGCCGCTTCATGAGCGACGCGGCCGTATTCGGTCGCCGTCTTGTGCTCCATCTGCCAGGGGCCGTCGACCTCGTTGCCGAGGCACCAGAACTTGATATCGTGTGGCTTCTTCCAGCCGTGCTTGATGCGCAGGTCCGACCAGGCGGTGCCGCCAGGATGGTTGCAGTATTCGACGAGGTTGCGGGCGGCGTCACCGTCGCGCGTGCCGAGATTGACGGCGAGCATCGGCTCGATCTTCGCCGCGAGGCACCAGTCGACGAACTCGTTGGTGCCGAAGGTATTAGGCTCGGTGGTGAACCAGGCGAGATCGAGCCTCGCGGGGCGATCCTTGACCGGGCCGACGCCGTCTTCCCAGTTATAGCCCGAGACGAAATTGCCGCCGGGATAGCGCATGATCGTCGGGCCGAGCTCCTTGACGAGATCGAGCACGTCCTTGCGGAAGCCGCGCTTGTCGGCGGTCGGATGGCCGGGCTCGTAGATGCCGCCATAGACGCAGCGGCCGAGATGCTCGACGAAGGCGCCGAAGAGCCGCGGATCGGTATCGCCGATCGCGAAGGCGCGGTCGAAGGTGATGCTGGCTTGTCTCATGAGCTGGCTCCGGGTTCTGCAACGGCTTTCAGCGAATGGCCCGCACGGAAGGCTCCGGCGCTGTCGGGCGTGAGCACGGCGTCGCGGAGCTGGCGGGAGTAGGGATGCATAGGGGCGGAGAGCACGGCGCGAGCCGGCCCCTCTTCGACCACGACGCCCTTCCGCATGATGATCAGCCGGTCGCTGATGTAGTAGGCGGTGGCGAGGTCGTGGGTGATGTAGATGATCGACAGACCGAGATCGTTGCGCAGTCGGCCGAACAGATTGACGATCGACATGCGCAGCGAGGCATCGACCATCGAGACCGGCTCGTCGGCGACGATCAGCCGGGGCTTGGCCACGAGCGCGCGGGCGATCGCGACGCGCTGGAGCTGGCCGCCGGAGAGTTCGTGCGGGAAGCGCCCCGCGATCTCGGCCAGCGATAGCCCGACCTGCCTGAGCGCTTCGTCGGCCTGTCCCTGAGCGGCTGCCTTCCCGGAAGCACCGCCGAAGCGTTCCGCCGTCATGAACAGATAGCGGTCGAGCTGCTTCAGCGGGTTGAAGGCCTCGAACGGGTTCTGGAAGATCGGCTGGACCTCGGCCATGAAGGCCTGGCGCTCATAGGCCGCGACATCGCGCCCTGCGAGCCGGATGCTGCCGGAACTGGGCGCATGGATGCCGAGGACCATCCGGGCCAGGGTCGACTTTCCCGAACCGGACTCGCCGATCACGGTGAAAATCTCCGGCTTGTCCGTCTGGAGCGCAAAGCTGACCTCCTTCACGGCCTCGACGCGCTGCGTCGAGAACAGCCCGCCGCGCGAGAAATTCTTGCTGACGCGATCGAGTTCGAGCAGCGCGCTCATGCCGCCATCCCGGGATTGACCGCGTGGCAGGCGACGCGATGGCCGGGCATGGTCGCGACCATCGCCGGCACCGTCGTTGCGCAGATGGGCATGGCGAGCGGGCAGCGCGGATGGAAGCGGCAGCCCGGCGGCGGCTCGGCAAGGTTGGGCGGGGTGCCTTCCAGCCCTTCGCGCTGCTCGGTGTCGCCGATGCGCGGCAGGCTCGCGATCAGGTGCCGCGTATAGGGATGCAGCGGCTGGGCGAAGATCTCGGCCGTCTCACCATCCTCGACCAGCCGCCCCGCATACATGATGCCGAGACGGTCGGTCAGCGCCGCATGCACGCCCATGTCGTGCGTGATGAACAGGACGCTCGAGCCCATCTCGCGCTGGATCGAGCGGAGCATCGCCAGCACGTCCTTCTGCACGATGACGTCGAGCGCCGTGGTCGGCTCGTCGGCGATGATGAATTCGGGCTTGCAGATCGTCGCGAGCGCGATTGTAACCCGCTGGCGCATGCCTCCGGAGAGCTCGTGTGGATAGGCATCGAGCACGGACGGATCGAGCTTGACGCGTTCCAGATGTGCCTCCGCCCTGGCATCGAACTCGGATTTGCTCCCGCCGAGATGGCGCCAGGCGAAGTCGCGGAAACTGTACCTGATCCGCCTGAGCGGATTCAGCACGTTCATCGAGCCCTGCATGATGTAGGAGAGGTGTCGCCAGCGGATACCGCGCACGACCTCCGGTGGCGCTCGTCCCACCGCATCCCATTCCGGCAGGAAGGAGAAGCGGGCCGAGCCGCCGACCATTTCGAGCGGCGGCTTCAGCAGTCCGGCGATGGTCTTGACCAGCGTCGTCTTGCCGGAGCTGGATTCACCAGCGAGCCCATAGATCTCATTGCGGCGAACGGTGAAGCTGACCCCGTCCACCGCCCGGACTTCGCGATTGACGCCGAAATAGCGGGTGCGGAAATGCGCCTGGAGGCCGTCGACCTCCAGCACCGGCGCCTGATCGGCCGCGCCGCTCATCGGCTGCCCCCCATCCTGGCCAGGCGGCTGCGCGGGTCGATGTATTCGTTCATCGAGACTGCGAGCAGGAAGAGGCCGACGAAGGTCATGACCACCAGCCCGACCGGGAAGGCGATCCACCACCAGATCCCGGCGACCAGCGCGGTGTGCTGGTTCGCCCAGTAGATCATGCCGCCGATGGTCGGGGTGTTGATGTCGGTGAAGCCGAGCACGGCGAGCGTGACCTCGATGCCGATCGACCAGTTCATGTTGTTCATCGTGGTCGAGAACACGATCGGCATCACATAAGGCAGATGCTCGCGCGCCAGGATCTCGTGCGTCTTCATGCCCGAGAAGATGCTCGTCTGGGTGAATTCGCGCGTCTTGAGGCTGAGCGCGACCGAGCGAATCAGGCGGGCGTCATAGGCCCAGCCGAGGCAGGCCATGATGGTGGCGAGCAGCGGCGTCGACATCGTGTCGCGCAGCACGAAGTAGAACAGGATCAGGATCGGGAAGAGCGGGATGATGATGAAGGTATCGTTGATCGACATCAGCACCCGGTCGATCCAGCCGCCGCTGTAGCCGGCGAGCAATCCGACCACGAGCGCGATCACCCGCGACAGCAGCGCCACCATGATGCCGAAGCTCAGCGTGTTGCGGATCGCGAAGGTCAACTGCCAGAACACATCCTGGCCGCGCGAGGTCGTGCCAAGCCAATGGGCGGATGAGGGCGGCAGATCGGGCGGCACGAGATAGACATCGCCCGGCGGATAGGGCGCGACGAGAGACAGCGCCGCCATCACCAGCACGATGGAGACGAGCACGAGCCCGATCCGGAATTCGATGTTGTACCGTAGGAGGTCGCGCAGGATGGTCAGCATCAGCGCAGCTCCACACGCGGATCGATCAGCGGATAGAGCAGGTCGATCACAAGGACGCCGATGGAGACGGTGATGATCGAGACGGTGGTGACGCCGAGAACGAGCCCGTAATCGCCGGCATAGACCGCATCGACCAGGAGCGTCCCCACCCCGGGATAGCCGAAGACCTTTTCGGTGATCACCGCGCCGTTGAAGATGCCGCCGAGCGACATGGCGAGCCCAGTGACCTGTGGCGCCAGCGCATTGCGCATCACGTAGGAGCCGAGCACGCGGCGGCTGTCGAGCCCGGCAATCTCGGCATAGACGACATAGTCTTCGGTCACGACATTCGAGACCAGCGAGCGCATGCCGAGGAACCAGCTGCCGAGCCCGATCAGAATCAGCGAGAGCGCGGGCAGGATCGAATGCAGCAGGACGCTCGAGACGAACGGCCAGTTCCAGCCCTGCTGCAGGTTCATCGCCGATCCGCCGGTGATCGGCAGCACCGGCCAAAGGAAGCCGAAGACGACCAGTAGCAGCAGTGCGACGATGTAATAGGGGATCGGGTGCACACCCATCGCCACCACGCCCATCAGCTTCAGTGTGCGATTGCGCTGATAGTAGCCGGCGAGCCCGCCGAGCAGATTGCCGAGTACCCAGGTGATCACTGTCGAGACGATCAGCAGCCCTGCCGTCCAAGGCAGGGCCCGGGCGATAAGGGCCGAGACCGGTGTGGGAAAGGCGGAGAGCGAGGGGCCGAAATCGCCGCGCAGCACGCGGCTCCAGAACGTGACGTATTGCTCGGTGGGCGTTCCCTTGAGGCCATAGAGCTCCTGAAGCGAGGCGCGCATCGCCGCGATCGCATCGGGCGAGGTGCTGCCGAAGGAGGTCACGGCCGAGATCGACTGCTCGACCGGGTCGATCGGCGAGGCATGGGTGATCACGAAGGCCAGGTTGACGCCGATGAAGACGACCACGACGAACTGGACCAAACGTTTCGCGAGATAGGCGATGTAGGCGTTCATGCGATCCCGAAAGCTCCACCTGGCCGGCGGCGATGTGCGGCGCGCCGGCTGGCGATTGTCCTGGGGAAAGAGGTTGGGCCGCGCCGCAGGGCGCGGCCCCTAACGGATCACTTCGCCGGCTTCAGCCTGACGAACATGTAGCGGGAGTTGCCCCAGTTCGTGACCGGGTTCGCATAGGGATCGTCGGCAGTCGGGAAACCCGTCCAGTAGGTTTGGTCCATCGCGGTGAAGACGTTGTAGGCCATCAGCGGGATGATCGGCATTTCGCGCGTCATCAGCTTGACGTAGTCGCGCCCGAGCTCCACCCCCTTGGGATCATCGAAACCGATCTTGCGGATGTCCTCGATGATCTTGTCGAGCTCGGGGTGCGTCCAGCGCTGCCAGTTGCGCAAAGGCTGCGGCTGGCCGGGCTGGGCGACGAATTGCGAGTGCCAGCTGTCCATGAAATAGGACAGATCCTGGTGCCCGCCCCAGGTCTCGACGCTCCAGCCGATGAAGGCGTCGAAGTCGCCGGCGGCGCGCCGCGTCAGCAGCGTGCCCTGAGCGACATCGATGCGCGCGTCGATGCCGGCCTGCTTCCATTGCTGCACGATCATCGTGCCGGCACGCGTCATCACCGGCCGCAGATCGCCCTCGACCATCAGCTTGACAACAAAGGGCTTGCCGTCCGGCGTCAGCCACTGGTTGCCCTGCTTGCGGTAGCCGGCGCGCGTCAGCAATTCGCCGGCCGCCGCGACATTGGTCTTCCACCAGCCGAGGCCAAAGGAATTGGCGATGACGGCGGGATCGGACGGGATCTGATCCCCCATGGAGGGCCTCAGAAGGTCGGCGATCTGCTTGCCGACGGTCGGGTCGTAGGGCTTAACCTTGCTCTTGCCGGTGTCGATCTCGAAATCCTTGAGCCAGGCCTCCATCGGCTTGTGATAAGCCTCCGGATGGATGCCGGTCGGCGGAACGGCGATCGCCGAGATGGTCGCGGCGCCGCGATAGGCCGCCATCGACACCGCCTTGACGTCAATCATCAGCGCCAGCGCCCAGCGCACGTCGCGGTTCTTGAGGTTCTCACTCTGGGTGTTGAAGATGACCGCCGGCAGCGTCGGGTCGGGATGGCCATAGGGAAAGCCTTTGAACCAGGCGCGCGTGCCCTTGTCCTGCTTCGCCAGCGTGAACATGCCTTCGGGAGCGATGTCGTGGATGACGTCGAGCTCGTGGTTGAGCTGGGCGATGACGCGCTTGTCCGGCGGGCCGGGATCGACATAGGCGAGGTATTTCGGGCCCGGCTTGCCGAGACTACCGAGGGAGGTGCGCTGCCAGTCGTCGCGCAGCTGCCAGATATACCACTTTCCGTCGGGGTCGAAGGATTGCAGCGTATAGGCGCCAAGCGTGACCGGCTTGTTGAAGTCGAATTTCAGGGGGTCCTCGACCTTGTCGAAGACATGCTTCGGCAGGATCCAGATCGCACCCCAGCGTACGGTGAAATTGGTATGGAAGCGGGAATTCGGCTTCTTCAGCTTGAAGATCACGGTTTCGGCGTCGGGCGCCTCGACGGAGGCGACGTTGTTCGCCAGCACCGCGGAGAAGCGCATGTTGGTGTTCTTGACCTGGATGTCGACCGTCGCCTTGACGTCGGCTGAACTGAACTCGACGCCGTCGCTCCAGAACAGGCCGCGGCGGAGCTTGACCTGCATCTCGGTGAAGTCGGCATTGTAGACCGGCTTGTCGGCGGCGAGCGAATTGTACCAGGGGCCGTCGAGACCCTTCTCGGGATCGATATACCAGAGGGTGTCGAGCGCAGCCTGCTGCAGCCCGTTCGACTGGCTGCCGGCATTGATCGCCCAGATGTTGAACCAGCCCGCGTTCTTGATCGTCCCTTCGGGATTTTCGAGGATCAGGAGCTCATTGCGGGGAATATTCTGTGGAATGCCTTGCGCTGTGAGTGGCGCGGGCGAGAGCGGTATCGTCGCAGCCAACAGCGCAGCGGCAAGCAGCCAGGCGCGTAAACGCGTCATCGTCACCTCCCTGAACGGGGCGTTTTTCGCCCTTCATGCTCGGGAGCTTAGGCGTCGCTCAAAACCGGGGCAACGACGGATGTGATCCATATCAGAAGGTTCGATATGGAAGATTTATCATACTGATTTTTATGGGCTTTCGATAAATGGCTTACTTCAGAAACGGGACATTCGGGGCTGTCGGTCAGGGGAGATTGTCCCGCAGGAAAATGTCGATGCCGATGCGCTCCTGATCCGGAAACAGCGGGTCTCCGGAGCAATAGGCGAGAAGTACGCGCGCGGCCGAGCGCGCCTCGTGACCGGGGTTCTGGCTGATGATCGCGTCGACCTCGCCGCGCAGCAGGAAGCGTCGGGTGTGTGCGGTGAGTTCATGGGCGATCCAGACGATCGCAGTGCTGCGGCCCGCTTCGCTCAGCGCAGCGGCGATGCCGCGATTGCCGGCGCCAACATTGTAGAGTCCGATGAGATCGGGCTTCTCGCGCAACAGCGCTAAAGTGGCGCGATAGGTGAGATCGTTATCGTCCCGCCCCTCGACCGCCGGGAAGACGGTGAGCTGCGGGTATTCGACGGTCAGAACCTGATTGAAGCCGAACTGGCGCTCGGCATGGTCGCGCAGCGCCAGCGATCCGGCGATCACGCCGACCGCCCCAGATCTGCCTTGCAGGAAACGGCCCATCAAGTTCGCGGCTGTGCGCCCGGCCGCAGGATTGTCGATGCCGACATAATGCAGGCGCCTGGCACTGGGCACGTCGGACACCAATGTGACCACCGGAATGCCGCGCTCTGCCAGATCGTCGATTGCGGCGCGTATCCGCGGATGGTCCAGGGCGATGGTGGCTACGCCCGCATAACCGGGAAGGACCGTCTCCAGAGCCCGGGCCAGTGCGGCCGGGTCGAACACATCGACGTGCTGCACGTCTATGAAAGCGCGCTGGCTGGCGAGCCAGTCGGCGGTGCGAGCGACCTGCTCGGCCAGCAAGGTCATGAAGCTGTTGGCCCCGGACGGCAGGATGAACAGGAAGCGGAAGCTCTGGTTCCGAGCGAGACGGGCAGCGGCCGGATCGGCACGGTAGCCGAGGCGCGCGACGGCTGCCTCGACGCGCGCGATCGTCTTGTCGCGCACGCCGTCGCGACGGTTGACGACACGGTCGGCGGTCGCGAGCGAGACGCCAGCTTCGCGTGCGACATCTTCAAGTGTCGCCCGGCTCGCGAACCGTGTCTCGCTGTTAGCCATCAGCGCGCCGCCCAGAGCATCCCGCGCGTCATCATGGTGCGGATTTCCGGAACGTCGAGCTCATAGGCGCGATGGCCGAGCGAGCAGTAGAAGACGCGGCCGGCACCGTAACGCTTTTTCCAGACCACCGGCATCACCGTGCCGTCGATCCAGGGCGAATGCTCGCCACTGAAGGTCGTTGTCGCGAGCACCTCGTTGGCCGGGTCGACATGCATGTAATACTGCTCCGAACGGTGCTCGAAACTGTCGATCCCGGCCATGATCGGATCGTCGGGTCGGGTGATCTCGACCTTGTAGTCGATGATGTTGCCGGGATGGGCAACCCATTGCCCACCGCACATGAACTGGTAGTCCACAGACTCCCGGAAGGCATCGCCCATGCCGCCGTGGTGGCCGGCGAGGCCGACCCCGCCACGCACCGCCTCGCACAACGCCAGCGCTTCGGGCTTCTCGATCTTCGACATCGTATAGATCGGGATGATCAGCGAGAGATCGCGGATCGTCGGATCGAGGAAGACGGAGGTCTGCGTCTCGACACGGACTTCGAAGCCCTCCGCCTTTAGCCAGCCCCGCATCATCGAGGCGCACAGATCGGGGTCATGCCCCGCCCAGCCACCCCATACGATCATTGCCTTGCGCATGCCCGTCATCCCTTCGCTCAGTCGATCTGGCCGATTTCGCGCCCTGCAGGCAGGGCCGCGGGCCGCTCGACGCGACTCTCGATCTTGACCCGCCGGCCTTCGTCGGCCGAGGTCTGGAACGCCTCCATCACTTCCAGCACATGGAAGGCGAGCGCGCCGCTGGCGCGGTGAGGGCGATTCCCGAGGATCGCCGCGGCCATGTCGGCGACGCCGATCGAGCGGAATTCGCCCTCGGCATGGCCATGCGTCAGCGGGAACGTCTCCCAGATGCCGCGCGGCTTTGCCAACTTGACCTCGCCGCCGAACTTGTTGGGGTCCGGAACCAGAAGGCTCGCCTTGTCGCCATAGATCTCGATCGGCGCATGGGCGTGCTGGGGCACATCGAAACTCATCGTGATCGAGACCACAGCGCCGTTCTCGAACTCGAGTGTGCCGGCGACATGAGTCTGGACCTCGACCGGAACCAAGGCGCCGTTCATCGGCTGACTGGTGACAAGTCGCTCCGAGCGCGGCCGCGCGGTCGAGCCCATTACGGAGGCGACCGGGCCGAGCAATTGCACGAGATCGGTGATGTAGTAGGGACCCATGTCCAGCATCGGCCCGCCACCGCGCAGATAATAGAAGCCGGGCGCCGGATGCCAGCTTTCATGGCCCGGGCAGCCGAAGAAGGCGCTGCCGCCGACCGGCTTGCCGATCGCGCCATCGTCGATCAGCTTGCGCGCCGTCTGATGGCCGCCGCCGAGGAAAGTGTCGGGCGCGCAGCCGACGCGCAGGTTCTTCTGCGCAGCGAGGTCCATTACCTTGCGCGCCTCGACCGTGTTGATGCCGAGCGGCTTTTCAGAATGGACATGCTTGCCCGCGTTGAGCACGGCGAGGCTGACATCGGTATGGGCGAGCGGCACGGTCAGGTTGACGACGATCTCGACATCGTCGCGCTTCAGGAGTTCGCCGACGCGCAGGCCCGGCACGCCGAATTCGGCACCGCGCTTCTCGGCCGCGCTGCTGCGCATGTCGGCGACGGCCTTGAGTTCCAACATCGGGAAGCGGCGCATCGCTTCGAGATATTTGGTGCTGATGTTGCCGCAGCCGACGACACCGATTCCGACCTTCCGCATTCCCATTCTCCAGTTTCGACGTAAGCTTGTGCCAGCGGCCTAGCCCTTGACCGCGCCGGCGGTCAGCCCGGCGACGATGTGCTTCTGCGCGAGGATGAAGAGCAGGAAGGTCGGCAGGATCGTCAGCGTGATGAACGCCAGGATCAGGTGCCATTCCGCAGAGAATTCGCCCTGATAGATCATGATGCCGAGCGGCCAAGGATACATGGAATCCGAGTTCAGCATCACCAGCGGCAGCAGGTAGCTGTTCCAGCTATGGACGAAGGTGATCGTGCCGACGGTGGCGAGGATCGGCCGCGACAAAGGCAGCGTCACATGCCGGAAGAAGTCGATATAGCTGCAGCCGTCGACCAGCGCCGCCTCAAGCAGTTCGTGCGGCAGATCCTTGAAGAAGCGACGCAGCAGCAGGATGCTCATGGCGAGGCTGAAGGCCACCTGTGGCAGCGCGACGCCGAGATAACTGTCGAGCAAGCCGAGATCACGCACCTTGATGAACAGCGGCAGGATCGCGGTCGCGGCCGGGAACAGCAGCCCCATGGTCAGGTAGCTCAGCAGCATCGAACTGCCGAAGAAGTGGATATGGGCGAAGACAAAGGCCGCCATCGAGGCGACGATCAGCGTCAGCACCACAGTCAAGGTCGCGATCACCAGCGAGTTCCACAAGAGCTGCCAGTAGCGCTGCGAGAACAGGATTCCGGTATAGTTCTCCCACTCCCAAGTCTCCGGCAGGCCGAACGGGTTGGTCCGCAATTCGCCGAGCGACTTGAAGCCGCCGAGCACGGTCGCCAGCAGCGGCACGATCACCAGCAGGGCGACGACGCCGAGGAAGACGGCCTTGTAGAGCGGCATGAGATCGAGCGGCCGGCGCGGAGCGAGGGCGTCACTCATTGCGCATGAACCAACGCTTATAGGTGAAGGCGAAGGTGACGCAGATCACGAACAGGATCACGCCGATGGCGCTGCCATAGCCGACCCGCATGCGCGAGACGCCGTGATTATAGAGGAAGCTCACCATGGTGTTGGACGAATCCGCCGGCCCGCCGCGGGTCAGCGGCATCACCAGGTCGAAGAGCTGCAGCGAGCCAACGACGGCGAAGAAGATCGAGAGCTTGATCGTCGGATAGAGCAGCGGGATCACGACATAGCGCAGCACCTGCCAGCGCGAGGCGCCGTCGATGCGCGCCGCCTCGACCAGATTTCGGTCCATGCCCTGCAGCGCAGCGATGAACAGCATCATGTGGAAGCCGAAATACTTCCATACGACAACGATCAGGATCGCCAGCATCGAGGTTTGCGTACTGGCCAGAAGATGCGGGGCTTCGGCTCCGAAAGCCCTGTAGATCGAGGCCAGAAGCCCGTAATTCCCATCATAGATAAAGCTGAAGATCAGGCCGGTGGCGATCTCGGCGAGCACATAGGGCAGGAAGAACAGCATCCTCAGCGCCACCGAGCCGCGAAAGCGCTCGGCCAGGATCAGCGCCAGCGCCAGCGCCAGCGGCAGCTGGATCGTCAGAGACACGACGATGATCAGCAGGTTGTTCTTGAACGCCGTGCCGAAGCCGCGCGAGTCGAAGACGAAGCGGTAATTGTCCAAGCCGATCCAGCGCGTCGGCTTGCCGAAGCCATTCCAGTTGAAGCCCGAATACCAGGCGGCTTCGCCGATCGGCAGCACGACGAAGAGCGTGAACAGCATCAGCGCCGGCGGCAGGAACAGCAGGAGCGCGGCAAGGCGCGAATCGATGGCGCCGCGCCGGCCTCGGGCCGCAGGCGCGCGCGCCTCCTGCGGTATCGCGATGGTGCCGCCGTGCTGGCTCATCGTCGGTTCCGCCTCCGGCCTTGCAGCCCGTCGCCTCAGTTGCCCTGCTTGAAGGCGTCCTGGATCGCCTTGGCGGCCTGTTTGGGCGTCATCGAGCCGCCCGCGATCTCGGCGACCGCATCGTTCACCACCCGCCCGACCGAGGGGCCGAGATCCTGGTCATAGAAGTTCTGGTGGTAGTTCGAGGCGGCGATGTTCTTGGCGACGTTCTGCATGAAGGCGGCGCTGAGCGCGGCCTCCGAACCTTTGAAGGTCGGGATGATGAAATTCTGGGCCGCGAGGGCGCGCTGGACTTCGTCGGAGACGAAGAACTTCAGGAAGGCGACCGCTTCCTTCGGTGCCCCCTTGGTCACCAGCCAGCCATTGACGCCGCCGAGCGTGTCGGTGAGTTGGCCCTTGCCGCCGGCCGGCATCGGAAAGTCGATCCAGCCGAGCTTGTCCTCGGCTATGCCCTTCTTGTCGGCGGCAAGTGCGCGCTGCGTCGCCGAATGATGCGAGATGGCGAGGTTCATCGCCGCCTTGCCGTCGCCGAAGAAGCCGAGCGCCTGCTGATTCTTGAACCCAAGGAAGCCGGTCTGGAACGGCTCCAGATCGACGAGCTGCTTCATCAGCTCACCCGATTTCTGGAAGACCTCGCCCTCGAAGCCGCCGTCCTGGCCCTTCAGCGCCGCCTCGAAGGCCGGCTTGCCGCCGAGGCGGACTGCCAGATGCGTCCAGTAGAAGTGCAGCGGCCACTTGTCGCCGCCACCGACCGCGATCGGCGTCACGCCGGCCGCCTTCAGCTTCTTCACCGCGTCGAGCAGATCGTCCCAGCTCTTGACCTTGCTGCCGTCGACGCCGGCCTTGGCGAACAGGTCCTTGTTGTACATGAAGCCGACCTGCGAGACGTTGTAGGGCAGGCCGTAGAGCTTGCCGCCGACGGTGAACGCCGCGACCGCGCCTGCCGACAGGTTATCTTTGTAGGCCCCGACGCCAGCGGTCATGTCCTCCAGGACATCGGCTTCGATCTGGGCTTTGAGGACACCACCGGCCCAAGAATAAAGGATGTGCGGCCGGTCGCGCGATTGCAGGATCGTCGGCAGCTTGGCCTTGTAGGCCTCGTTCTCGAGGAACTGCATCTCGACCTTTACGCCGGTATTCTGCGCTTCGAATTTGCGCGCGACCTCTTCCCAGATCTTCACCTGGGTCGGGTTCTGCTCGATGTGGAGCCATTTGACCGTGGTCTGGGCCGTAGCCGAGCCGGCGGCGAGCAGCAGTCCGGCGGCGCCGAGCGCGAGCGTCCTCAGATATCCCATGCTGTCCTCCCATTCCCGCGCTCTGGTCGGCGGGTTGACGAAAGACTAACTCAAATTCTGAGGTGCGCAACTCAGAATTTGCCGTATATGATCGGAGCCGGGCGCAGGAGTTCCCCATGCGCCCTGCGAGCGACGACGGAGTGGATGATGGCTGCCGTATATCCAGACCTTGCCGGCAAGGTCGTTCTCATCACCGGTGGAGCCTCGGGCATCGGTGCTGCGATCTCTCGCCGTTTTGCCGAGCAGGGCTCAACCGTGATCCTGTTCGACATCCAACGCGCCGCTGGCGAAGCCCTGGCTGCCGAGCTGACGGCCGACGGCAACTCTGCGCACTTCTACGCGGTCGACCTCACCGACATCCCGGCGCTGCGGGCCGCCGTCGAGCTGGCACGCGCGGCGCATGGCCCGATCCAGATCCTGATCAATAATGCGGCGCATGACGAGCGCCACCAGACCGAGACGGTGACGCCGGAATATTGGGACGACCGGATCGCAGTCAATCTGAAGCACCAGTTCTTCGCGGCGCAGGCGGTCCTCCCTGACATGAAAGCGGCCAATGGCGGCGCCATCGTCAATTTCGGCTCGACCTCATGGATGGCTGGCCAAGGCGGCATGGCGGCCTATACCGCCAGCAAATCCGGCGTGATCGGTCTGACACGGTCGCTGGCGCGCGATTACGGCCCTTACAACATCCGCGTCAACGCGATCGCGCCCGGCTGGATCATGACCAAACGGCAGATCGAGAAATGGCTTACGCCTGAGGGGGAGGAAGAGCTGATGCGACGGCAATGCATCAAGCGCCGTCTGGAGCCCGACGAGGTCGCGCGCGTTACGCTGTTCCTCGCCTCGCAGGAGGCCTCGGCCTGCACAGCGCAGCACTACATCGTCGATGGCGGGTGGGTTTAGGCTGCAGGCAAGACAATCCCGTCCATCCTAGAGCGGGTTTTTTCAGCACTTGTTTCCTCACCACGCGAGGAAATGGACGTTCCTGAGGGGCCATTTTCGGTTTGCCAGCGGACTGCGAGGCATTTGGCGGATCGTCGCTGATGTTACGAGGCGCCACTAGGAATAGCCGCGCGTCGGTCCGCAACGGTTGGGACCCGACCCGCTGCATTCCTCTGCTAATGTCCGCTTCCTGGCGACTTCACAGAGTCCGCTATTGGCGCATCTTGCTGAACGACAGCGACATCTTTCGGGTCGGTTTCAACTGCGTGGTCGGGCTTCCCTAAGCCCGGCGTCGGCGCAGAATTTCTGAGCGCTGAACATCGGACTCCGACAAGCGCGCCAACGTCTGCGTTATCGGCCCTTAGATACGTTCCAGTAGACCGGGACGCCAGGCGAAAGCAGGCCTTGAAGGCTGGCCTGTTGACCGCGCACGAGCCAGAACTGTCCCACGGGCACGTAAGGCACCGTCTCAACGGCCCGCTCCTGGATCTTGCGCGCAATCGCCTTGCGAGCATCGAGATCGGGGGCCATCGTGAACTCGGCCCGCAGCTTCTCGATGGCCTCGTCGCAGGGCCAGCCGAACCAGGAGCTGTCGCAATTGGACCGCAGCGCCAGATGGCCGACGGGCTCGGTCATGTCAGGCGCGGCCGGACCGGAGGCGAAGGTCGACCAGCCGCCCTGGTCGACCGGGTTCTTGCTGGTGCGCCGGCTCGACAGGGTGCCCCAGTCCATCGCCTGATAGTCGACGTTCAGACCGGCATCGCGCATGAGCTGCGAAACGACGAGGGTCTGCGGGCTCAACGCAGTTTCCGTGGCATCGAGCACGACGATCTTCTCGCCCTTGTACCCGCTTTCGGCGATCAGCTTCTTGGCTGCCGCCACATCCGGCTTCGGCCAGGCCGCATCGGTGAAATAGGGCGAGTCGCACATGTAGAAGGACGGGCAGGCTGTATAGAGCGCCTTGTCGTCGACATAGGCACGGACCGTCTGCTCTTGGTCGACCAGGCGCAGGATCGCCTGCCGCAATTTGGGATTGTTGAAGGGCGGCTGCGACTGGTTCATCCGGAAGACGCCCTGCAACGCAGCGAGCTTGGAGACGGTGATCTTCGCGTTGCCCTTCACGAGCGAGATCATGTCCGGCGGCATCTCCTCGAAGATGTCGATCTCGCCGGCCTGCAGCGCGTTCAGCGCCGTCTGGGCATCGGGCATGATCAGCCATTCGACACGGTCGACATTCGCCTGCTTGCCACCGGCGAGCCCATCCGGAGCTTCCTTGCGCGGCTGATAGGTCGGGGCCTTGACGTAGACGATCTTCGAGCCCGGCGACCACTGGTCCTTGACGAGCATGAAGGGGCCGGAGCCGGTCGTATCGGTGATGTTCTGGTTCGATGGCGTGGCTGCGATGCGCGCGGGCATGATCACCGGCAGCATCGAGCTTGGCTTGCCCAGCGCGTCGAGCACCAGGCTCCAGCGATCCTTGAGCACGAGTGTGATCGTCTTCGGATCGGTCGCCGTTAGCGAGGCGGTATGCGCCATGAGCTGCTGGCCGAGTCCGTCGCGCTCGCCCCAGCGCTTCAATGAGGCGACGACGTCGGTGCTCGTCACCGGCGTGTTGTCGTGGAACTTCAATCCGTCGCGAAGCACGAAGGTCCAGGTCAGGCCGTCGGCGGAGGTCGTGAAGCTCTCCGCCATTTGCGGCTTGATCAGGCCCTTGGCGTCCTGTGCGAAGAGCGTGTCATAGACCATGTAGGCGTGATTGCGGACCATGTAGTCCGAGGTCGTCATCGGATCGAGCGTGCGCAGGTCGCCGAAAGGACGGACCTTCAATACGGTCTGCGCGGCAGCAGGCAGTGCCGCCAGCGACAGGGCGAGGCCGCCGGCCAATGCCATTCGTCTCGTCAGGCTTGTCATCATTTTCCTCCCTATGGATTGTTCCGGGTTCTTGTTCTTATGGGCGGCCTCAAACCCTGAGCTTGCGGGCGAGGCGGGGATCGATGGCGTCGCGCAAGGCGTCGCCGAGCACGTTGACCGTCAGAACGAGCAGCGCGAGCGCCACGCCCGGAAAAGCGATCATCCAGGGCGCGCGCTGCATGAAGGGGCGGGCCTCGGCCAGCATGTTTCCCCAGCTGGGGATCGTCGGGGGCGTACCAGCACCGAGGAAGGACAGGATCGATTCCATGATCATCGCCGAGGCGAAGACGTAGGTCGCCTGAACGATCACAGGCGCGGCCGCATTGGGCAGGATGTGGCGCAGCAGCATCCGCGGCAGGCCCGCGCCGTTGGTGATCGCCGCCTCAACATAGGTCTGCTCGCGCAGCACCAGCACGGAAGAGCGGACGACGCGGGCCATGCGCGGGATCTCCGCGACGCTGATCGCGATCACCACGTTCTGGACGCTGGAGCCGAACAGCGACATCAGCGCAATGGCCAGGAGAATGCCGGGGATGGCCATGAGGCCGTCCATGATCCGCATCACCGTTCCGTCCAGCCATCGGACGAAACCAGCGACAAGCCCGATGCCGAGCCCGAGGGTCACAGTCAGGATCGTGACGAGCGCGCCGATCGTCAGCGATATCCGGGTGCCGTTCAGCGTGCGCGACAAGGTGGAGCGCCCGAGCTGGTCGGTGCCGAACCAATGATCGATGCCAGGCGGCCTCAAACGCTGGATCGGATTGACCCGGACCGGATCGGGCAGGATGTAAGGCGCGATCAGCGCGACGCTGGTGAAGGCCGCGAGAACCGCGAGGCCGATCAGGATCGTGGGGTTGGCGCGCAGGAAACCGCCGAGGTTCTGGAAGAGGTCGGGCGCCTTCTGCGCGACGGAGCCGGTCACGGTCATCGACACGGCGCCCTCAATAGCGGATGCGCGGATCGAACAGCACGTAGCTGAGATCGACCAGCAGGTTGACGGTGACATAGACGAGCGAGAAGACGAGGATGAGCCCCTGGACCACGGGGTAGTCCCGTCTCAGGATCGCATCAGTCGTCAGCCGTCCCAGGCCCGGGATGTTGAACACGGTCTCGGTCACCACCACGCCACCGAGCAAGGCGGCGATGCCCACGCCGACGACGGTCACGACCGGGATTGCGGCGTTCTTCAAGGCATGGCGCAGCACGACGCGCCGCGGCTTCATGCCCTTGGCATGGGCGGTTCGGACATAGTCCTCCGAAAGCACCTCGAGCAGGCTCGCGCGCATAACGCGCGCCAGCAGCGCCGCATAGAGCATGGCGAGCGCCAACCCCGGCAGGACAAGGCTGTTCAGGCAGGGCAGAATCCCTTGCGACAGCGGCACATAGCCTTGCGTCGGGAACCAGCCAAGCGACAGCGCGAAGACGTAGACCAGAAGGAAGGCGACGACGAAGACCGGAGAGGAGAAGCCGACCATCGCGAATGCCATCACCGCCCGGTCGGTCCGGCTGCCGGCCTTGAGCGCGCTCAGCGTGCCGAGCGGCAGCGCAATGGCGAGCGCCATCACGATCGCAACCAGCGCCAGCATCGCGGTCGGCTCGATCCGCATGCCGATCAGCCGGGTCACCTCCATGTCGGAAAAGACCGAGCGGCCGAGATTGCCCTGCGCAAGCTGGCCCGCCCAGGCGAGGAGCTGTTCCGTCAACGGCTTGTCGAGGCCGAGCTGGCCCCGGATCGAGGCGATCTGCTGCGTCGTGGCCTGATCGCCGGCGATGAGGATCGCCGGGTCGCCCGGCGTCAGCCGGAGCAGGAAGAACACGAAGAGGCCGACGAAGGCGAGGACGGGTACGGTCGCGGCAATCCGGCGCAGGACATAGGAGATCATGGCCTCACCAAGCCTTCTGCTGCGGACAAACGCTCGCACACGGACCGGGCTCCCTCATGATTTTGTAACGTTTCAATCAAGCTCTCACAGAGGAAGACTGATCGCAAGAGGCAGCGATTTTCGGCTTCCTGCTTGCGGAATGCATTCTGATCCGCAAAGCTGAAGGCAATTTTGAACCGTTTCATCGAGGGGGTGGATGGCAACGATTCGGGATGTGGCGCGTCTCGCCGATGTGTCGGTGGCCACCGTGTCGAACGTGCTCAACAGTGTTGATCGCGTCAGTCCGGAGCTGTCTGCGCGCGTGCGTGCTGCCATGGAAAAGCTGAGCTATGCGCCTCATGCCGGCGCACGCTCGCTGCGCAAGCGATCGAGCGGGCTGATCGGCCTGATCGTCGGCGACATCACCAATCCGTTCTTCTCCGATCTGTTCGAGGCAGTGGAGGACGCCGCTGCCGCTGGCGGCTATCTGGTGCTGCTGTGCAATTCGAACGAGCGCAGCGAGCGCGAGGAGGCGCATCTGCGCATGCTCCGCACGCAGCGTATCGATGGTCTCATCCTGGCGCCTACCGGCGCTGCTTCGATGAACAGAGCTTCACTGCTGGCCCAGTTGGAGATCCCGGTCGTGCTCGTCGACCGTGCGATGGAAGGGTTGGGCTACGACGCCGTCGTTCTCGACAACCGCCGCGCCGGCTTCGAGGCGACGCGGCATCTCATCGGCTGCGGGCACAAGCGGATCGGCCTGGTCAACGGACCGGATGTGTTGCGCACAGCGGCCGAGCGCCTCGCAGGCTATCGCGAGGCGCTGCTGGGCGCGGGCCTGCCTGTGGATCCCGAACTCATCCGCGACGGCACTTTTCGCCAGCAGCCGGCTGAGCAAGCCATGTCCGAGCTGCTGGCCTTGCCGCAGCCGCCGAGCGCGGTCTTCGCCACCAACAACCTGATGACGGTTGGCGTGATGAAGGTGCTGGCGGATCGCGGCCTCGCCTGCCCCGAGGACATCTCGGTCATCGGTATCGACGATCTTCCCTGGGCGGAGGCTGTCTCGCCCCAGCTCAGCGCCGTCGCCCAGCCTGTCCGCGCCATGGGCGAGGCGGCGCTCGATCTTTTGCTCCGGCGACTCTCCGGCTCCTTGCAGGGGCCCGGAACGACCAGCGTGATGGCGCCGCGCCTCCATATCCGCCGCTCCTGCGGCATGCCCGCGACCGGACGACCTGCCCATGTCGGATGAACTCATCAAGCTCGGCGCGCTTGCCGTGCGCGACCTTCTCGCTGCCGGCGAAATCACCTCGGTGGAGCTGGTCGAAGCGGCAGCGACGCGCCTTGCCGTCATCGAGCCGCAGCTGAACGCCGTACCGACACTATGCCTCGACCGTGCGCGGGAACAGGCGCGGCTGGCCGATGCGTCACGAAGAAGCGGGAAGCCCACTCTGCTCGGTGGGCTGCCGATCGTGGTCAAGGACAACAATGACGTCGAAGGCGTGCGAAATACCGGTGGCACCTCGATCTTTCGCGACCGCATCTCGACCGAGTCCGATCGGACCGTAGCGCTGATGGAGTCGAACGGTGCGATCACGCTCGGCAAATCGAACCTGTCGGAACTTGGCGGCGCACAGACGACAAACAGCGTCCATGGCGCGACGCGTAACCCCTACGACAGCCGCCTGACCTGTGGCGGGTCGTCGGGTGGTGCAGCGGTGGCGCTCGCGACGGGAGAGGCTTGGCTCGCTCATGGCAACGATTACGGCGGCAGCCTGCGCATTCCCGCTGCGTTCTGCAACGTGACAGGCCTGCGTCCGACCCCGGGCCGGGTGCCGCGCAAGCGACTGGCGGACCCGTTCGATACCATCGCCGTCGAAGGGCCCATGGCGCGCGACGTTGCCGATCTCGCGCTCTTCTTCGACGCGATGATCGGCTACGATCCCGGAGATATCCTGACCGCGCTGACCGGCGAAGCGCCGTTCCTCAAGGCTGCTCTCGCTCCGAGCAAGCCCGCGCGAGTCGCTATCTCGGCAGATCTCGGGGCGCTGCCAATCGAAGAGCCGATACGCAGCGCGCTTGAGACTCTCGCCGCGATGCTGAGCAGGGCAGGGGTTTCTGTAACGCAAGCCGCGCCGGGCGTAGGGGGCGCGATGGATGCATTTCGCGTGCTTCGCGGTGAGGGATTTTACGCGACCTTCGAGCCGCTTTTCGAGAAGCATCGCGACGAATTTCCTCCGCCGGTCGCCGCCGATCTTTTGCGCGGTCGCGATCAGCCTGGCGAAGCTATCGTCTCCGCCAATCGGGCCAGAAGCGAGTTGTACCGTCGAGCGGTGGATTTTCTCGACCAGCATGACTTCCTGATCTGCCCGGCAACACAGGTGATGCCCTTCGCTGTCGAAACCTTGTATCCGACGGAAGTCGCGGGGCAGCCGATGACAGACTATCTCGACTGGATTTCCATCACCGCCATCTGGTCACTGACGGGCTTGCCTACCATCGCCATTCCAATCGGCTTCTCGCGGGAAGGCTTACCCATTGGCGTGCAGATTCTGTCGCATGCTCGGCAGGAGGCTGATCTATTCCGGTTGGCAGCCTGGATAGAACGTGAATTGGCCTTGCCGAAGGGACCCATTTTTCCGCGATAGGGCTACTGGCCGGCGAAAATTGGCGTCTGGTGCTTTTTTTTGGCTGCCGAGCCGCTTCTTGGCAAAACATAGATGCCGCCTTGACTCACGGAGGGGTCAGCCTTTCCAACGCAGCGCAACTTCCGAGCAGCGGCTCAAGCCTCGATCTGGCGCTCAGCGCTCCGAATGAATCGAGCCGGCTAGGTCAGGCATCGGCTCCGGCCGATGGGGCTTTTGCTCTCTGGCACCTGCCGCTGGGATGACCGATCTGGCGAAATTAAAGATCTCGCGACGTGTCAGCGTGACCGGCTCCATGGTGCCTCATGGCCGAAGCTTGCGGCGACGCCAGATATCCGCGGCGGTCCAGAATCGCTTGCGGATAGTGCTTGGAGACCTTTGGTTGTGCACTGCCAGGCAGCGGCCTCAGGCACATTGCGGAACTGACTGACCTCTCCGCAGTTCTCCCGGCAGTCCCGCCAGTCGCGCCACCGGAGAACAGCTATGGACGACGTTATTTATCTGGTCGGCCTCGTGGTCGTGGTCATGGCGATCCTCTCCTTCTTCGGCCTGCGATAGGAGCGTGCCATGGCAAACCAAACCGATGTCTTCGTCGTTGCTCCGACCCAATCTGCCCCGCGCTCCGGCTCCTATCTCGAATGGAGCGCGATCTTCGGTGGTGCAGCCCTTGCTGCGGCCATCACCACCCTTTTTACCACCTTTGGCTCGGCGATCGGCCTCTCGCTTGTCTCATTCGAACCTTCGCGATCGACTGGTGTCACAGCGCTGGCCATTGCGGGCGCCCTGTGGGCGCTTTGGGTGAGCGTCACGGCCTCGGCGGCTGGAGGCTATCTCGCCGGCCGCATGCGGCGCCCTGCCGCCGACGCCAGCCTGCATGAGCGGCACGTGCGCGACGGTTCGCACGGCCTGGTCGTCTGGGCGGTCGGTGCGCTGCTCATCGCGAGCCTTGCGGCATCGTCCGTCGCCGGTCTGGCGAGGACGGCCGCTACAGGAGCCGCTGCCGCTACCACCGCCGCCGGCGCGGCGCTCAGCCAGCAACCGGATCCGCTCGCGACCGCCGCCGACACGCTGACCCGCTCGACAGGCGCCGAACCCGTCACGCAGGCCGAGCGCGACGAGGCTTCTCGCATCCTGGTGCGCAGTCTCGCCAGCGGCCAGCTCGATCAGGCCGATCGCTCCTATATTGCAGGCCGGATGGCGGCGCGGATGAACATCGCCCAGCCCGAGGCTGAAAAGCGCATCGACGACGCCTTCGCTCGCCTCAATCAGGCGAAGGAGACCGCCAAGCAAGCGGCCGAACGCGCCCGCAAGATCGGCGTTCTCTCGGCATTCCTGACGGCAGCGGCCTTGTTGGTGGGAGCCGCGGCAGCCTGGATGGCAGCCCAGCTCGGCGGCAAGCACCGTGACGAAGAACTCGATCTCACCGCCCTCTGGGGGCCGCGCTGAAGCAGAACCAAAGGATCTCATCATGCGTGACGGACACGGCAATCCACTCAGCCCCGAGCAGGAAGCGGCGGTGAAATCCCGCGAACCGGCAAAGCAGGATGCAAAGGGCCAGTTCGCGTCCTCCCAGGCGAAACCCAGCCCAAATGGACTGGTGAGCGCCAACCCGGTCGTGCTCTCCGGGGATGGCGATGCGACGCCCGGAAACGGTCATGGCCGCGATCGGGACTCGAGCAAACCTCGCTCGGGTTGATCGGAAAGCGATCGATGGTGATACCGACGATAATCGTCCTACCGTTCGAGGAGCGCGGATCGATACCGAACAATCCGCGCTTCCCGGCTCTCGTCTATCAGCAGGCTTTCCGGCCGGATCACGCTGATCTCGCCGCCATGATGGAACAACGCTTTGAGGAAAATGGCTGGCCGCCGGCTTGGCGCAACGGCATCTACGACTTCCATCACTATCACTCGAAAGGGCACGAGGTCCTCGGCATCGCGAACGGCTCAGCCGAGCTGATCTTGGGCGGAGACGGCGGCCGGGAGCTTGCTGTTCGCGCGGGAGATGTCGTTCTGCTGCCGGCCGGCACGGGCCATTGTCGGCTCAGCGCCAGCAGCGATCTCCTCGTGGTCGGTGCCTATCCTCCCGGGCAGAGTGGGGACATTCTGCGCGATGCGCCGACCGCCGCGATCCGCGCTGCCATCAGCCGACTCGCAAGGCCTGCTGCTGATCCCGTATCTGGTAGGGACGGACCGATGCTCACACAGTGGAGCGACGGGCTGTAACGACTGCGTCAGCGAGGCTCATCTCGGACACGGCCAAAGAGCCGGTCGGTTACGCGCAAGGAAATCGGCTCGTGACTAAGCCTCGCCTGGTTCTGTCTGTCCAGTTGGATGGCCGCACGGAGCAAACCGCCAGGCACGATCATGTCCTGACGGAGCAGCCAGGCGACGGAACCGACACTGCGGCCCGACAGGCGCCCGAGCGCATTCAGCATGTCGTCTTCGTTCATCTGCAGGAGGAAGCGCTCACGCAGCGCTTTGCCGCTCGGAGGAGCACGGTAGCTCAGCGGCACGACCTGATTGACCAGTTCCGGAGAATGATGGCTCATCGCGCCCTCCTAGCCACAGGGGAACAACGCGACAGGAGCTGATCGGTTCGCTCTCCAGCACTCGCTTTTCAGCGTTTGGCGAAAAAACTCCAAACCGCCCGCGCAGCGGCCTCCGGCGCTTCTTCCACCACGCGGGGCCGCTGGCTATCGCGAGCCCCGGAGATCGGGCGCCCATGACCGCCAGAGGTCCAGTACATCCCCATACGGCTAGGGCAGATCATCGCGCTCGGAGCACAGCCAGAGGAGCGGCACCGTTCGTGACGGCGGAACCTCGCGCTCGGCTCAGGGTTGTCCGCGAAACGCCACCAGGGGAGCCTGTCATGCCGACACCAAACGAGTTGGAAGCCAAACTCTGGAAGGCTCTCCGTTCCGATATGACTGTCATGCTTGGGCTGGAGAGATCAGGCGACAATCTGATGCGACCGATGACAGTGCAGGTAGATGGCGATGCCGATCACGGGCCGTTGTGGATATTCTCCGCCAAGGACACCGAACTGGTGAAGGCGCTTGCGGGGGGCGAGAACGCCTTCATGTCTTTTGCCGACAAAGGGCATGGCCTCTTTGCCAAGATCAACGGCACGCTGGCGCTCCACAACGATCGTGCGGCCATCGATCGGCTCTGGAATCGCTTCGTCGCGGCCTGGTACGAGCACGGGAAGGACGATCCCAAACTCGCGCTGTTACGGTTCGATCCACACCAAGCGGAGATCTGGGAGAACGAGTGGAGCCTGATCGCCGGCATCAAGCTGTTGTTCGGCTCCGATCCCAAGAAGGATTATGCAGACAAGACAGCCAATGTGCAGCTCGACTGACCATCCGCGTGCACTCTTAGCTGTAATGCCGAGCGCGAGACATGATCAAAACCATACTCAATAGCGTTGCGACTGCCTGGATTGCGCGCGACGCCGAGCGCGGAGATATCCCAGAGGGGATGTCGATTCCATTGACGCTGCTCGCGGCGAGGCTGCCAGCGCCGATCCTCGTTGTCGGAGCGATCGGCTACGGCCTCTATCGGCTGAAGATCGAAACGCGAGCGCGCCGGGCCAAGGACGTTACTCCGAAGCGTCGGCGTGCAGCATCGCGGAGAACATCTTCAAGTCCAAATCGCCGGGGCAGCCGCGGCAAGGCTCGGAGCTGATCGGCGCAAGAGCAATGCCGCGTCAGGTCTTCTTCGTTCGCGTCCGATCGGGCAAAGCGTCGATAGCCTCGTCAGCGCCCTGATCCTTCCGAAGCACGCCTTCACGCAGAACCTTCCGAGCAGCCTCGTCCTTCTTACTGGAGTCGGTCGGGATGCCTTTTGTCTCGGGCGTCGCCTCAAGGCCGATATCCTTGGGCTTTTTGCCAGCATTCTTGGCGCTGGCGGCAAAGGTGGCGAGGGCTTCCGGTTGCTTGGCCATGGCGTTTCCTCCGATTGCGATTGCAACCGGAGCGGAGGCTTGTTGTTCCCCGTTTCGGGGAGCCACCCACCGACCGGTCGGTGGCGACGCGCACAAGCGGCGGAGGCGGCTACTCTGCCTTGAGATTTTCGGCCGAAGACTTGCCGGATCGCTTGTCCGCAACGACCTCATAAGAAATCTTCTGGCCTTCAAGCAGCTCGCGAAGGCCGGCGCGCTGTACCGCGCTGATATGGACGAACACGTCCTGGCCGCCGCCATCCGGCTGAATGAAGCCAAATCCCTTGGTCGTATTGAACCACTTCACAGTGCCGGTCGCCATTCCTGCCTCCTGGTCGGGGTCGCGAGCATGACCGCCATCGTCTCGCCGAGCAACTGTCCTGCAACGGCTTTTTAGTTCTGGAACTCTGTCATTTGCTATTGCATCGCTCAAGGGCTCCAGTCATGGAGGCCGGCCCTTAGAGTCAGCTGATGCCCATATCTCCCACGCAATTCCTCAGATCGAACCTGCTTTTGCTCGCCGGTGGGGCGATTGCGCTGTTGGTCATCGTCTTCGCGGCCTTCTGGCTGACCCAGGCTTCGGAACGCCAGTTCGACGAGGTGGTCGCCGTCCGCGAGACACGCAGCGCGACGGCCGACCTCCTCTCTCTCGCGCAGGACGCCGAAACCGGTCAGCGCGGCTATCTGCTGTCGCGAGACGCAGCCTATCTCGGCCCTTACACCGATGCCGTGGCCAAGTTCGAGCCGACGCTGCAGCGGGTGAAGGCCGCCGCTGGCGCGGCCGAGCTGGCCCAGGCCGAGGTCGCGCGCCTGGAAAGCGCCTTGCGTCGCAAGCTGGCGGAGTTGGCAGAAACCATCGCCTTGGCGCAGCGCGGCGGCTGGGACGATGCAATCGCCGCGCTTCGTCAGGGCTCGGGTCGCAACCTCATGGATGAGGCTCGTGCCGGGCTCGGCAAGATCATCGCGCAATCCGAGCAGCGGCTTCGACAGGCGATCGCCGACCAGGAATCCGCATCCGCGCGGCTGCGCTGGACGATCGTGCTGGGGGCGCTGGTCATCGTCGTCTTCGCCGGCGCGGCTTTCTGGACGATCGGGCAATATACGCGCGAGATTCTCGCCGCCCGGTCCGAGGTGGCCGCCCTCAACATCGGGCTCGAAGAACGCGTGCAGCAGCGCACCGAAGCGCTCACCCGGGCCAATGAAGAAATCCAGCGCTTCGCCTATATCGTGACGCACGATCTGCGGGCGCCGCTCGTCAACATCATGGGTTTCACGAGCGAGCTCGAAGCGACTGCGGCGCCGATCAAAGCCTATTTTGATGCCGGCGAAGCGGCGACCCCGGCAGCGCTTGAGGAAGCCCGCATCGCTGTCGATGCGGACCTGCCGGAAGCGATCAGCTTCATCCGTTCCTCGACGCGAAAGATGGATGGGCTGATCAACGCCATCTTGAAGATCTCGCGCGAAGGCAAGCGCGTCCTGCGCGCCGAAGCGATTGACCTTCCTGCCGCGCTGCAGGCCGCTGCGGCAGCCGTGCACCATCAGGCGAGCGAGAATGGCGACGGCATCACCGTCGAATCTCCGCCGCTGAAGATTCGCAGCGATCGGCTGTCGATCGAACAGATCTTCGGTAACCTCCTAGACAATGCGATAAAGTACCGGTCACCGAAGCGCGAGCTCAAAGTGGTCATGCGCGCAAAGCGGGAGAAATCGGGCTGGGTCGTCATCGAGGTCGAAGACAATGGCCGGGGCATCGCACCGACCGATCACGAACGGATTTTCGAGCTCTTTCGTCGATCGGGTGCGCAGGACAAGCCGGGCGAAGGCATCGGCCTGGCGCATGTCCGGACCATCGTTCGCAATCTCGGCGGCGACATCACCGTCAGCTCCGAACTGGACGCTGGCACGACATTTTCGATCTTGTTGCCGCCTGATCTCAGCGCGGTTCAGCGGAGTACCGCCACATGAGCAATGCAAAGCCGGTTTCGATCGTCATGATCGAAGATGACGAGGGTCATGCTCGCCTTATCGAGAAAAACATCCGCCGTGCGGGCGTGAACAACGAGATCATCCCCTTCCAGAACGGCACGGACGCCTTGGCGTTCCTGTTCGGCGCGGACGGGACGGGTGAAGCCAGTTCCCGCCGGCAGCTGCTTATCCTGCTCGATCTGAACCTGCCGGACATGGCTGGCGTCGACATCCTGGAGAAGGTCAAGGCCAACCAGCATACCCGCCGCTCGCCGGTCATCGTTCTGACCACGACCGACGACAGCCGCGAGATCCAGCGCTGCTACGATCTCGGCGCGAATGTCTACATCACCAAGCCCGTCGACTATGAGGGCTTCGCCAATGCCATCAAGCAACTGGGATTGTTCTTCTCAGTGATGCAGGTTCCGGAAACCGAATGATTCTGTCGACGGCGAAGCGGTAATGCCCAACCGCATCATCAAGGCGCTCTACATCGACGATGACGCGGCGCTCGGGCGGCTCGTCCAGCGCATTCTTGGTCGCCGCGGCTATGAGGTCGATCACGTCACGACTGCGGACGCTGGACTGGCGCGATTGGCGGGCGGAGACATCGACGTGGTCATCCTCGACCACGACCTCGGTACGACTTCGGGGCTCGCCGTCCTCGAGGAGCTGAGAGCACGCGAGCAAGCGCCTCCGGTCGTCTACGTCACGGCCTCGACGGAACTCTCCATCGCGGTCCAGGCTCTCAAGGCGGGCGCCGTCGACTATGTGGTAAAGGCGATCGGCGAAGACTTTGAAGTGCTGCTGGTGGCTGCGCTCGAACAGGCTGTCGAACGCGCCCGTTTGATGCGGGCAAAGGAGGAGGCCGAGCAGCAGGTTCGCCAGGCGAAGGATCGGGCCGAGATGCTGCTGGCCGAGGTCAACCATCGTGTCGCCAATAGTCTCGCGCTCGTCGGGTCCCTGGTCCGGATGCAGGCCGGCGCCGTGACGGAGCCCGGCGCCAAGGCGGCGTTGGCAGAGACGCAGGCACGCATCACCGCGATCGCGAACCTGCATCGCAGCCTCTACACATCGACGGATGTCCAGCAGGTCGACCTTGCGGCCTATCTGGAAACGCTGGTCGGCGAGCTGGGCAATTCGATCACCGCCTCGGGCAGGACACCCATCGTCAAGCTCGACGCCGAGCCAGTTTCGATCAAGACGGACCGAGCCGTCTCAGTCGGCATGATCGCGACGGAGTTGGTCACCAACGCCCTGAAATATGCGTACCCGGTTGGGGAGGGCGAGGTCCGCGTCAGCGTTTCGCGGACGCCATCCAATCAGATCATGCTCAGCGTCGCGGACGATGGCGTCGGCTGGACCGGCGACGGGACCGCCAAGGGAAGCGGGCTCGGCGGCAAGATCATCGCCGCGATGTCGAAAAGCCTCGGCTCTCGTCTCGAATATCGCAATCAGCCGATCGGTACGCTGGCGTCCATCACATTCGATGAAAAGCTGGGATAGGGATGGGACAATGCACGGCGAACGAATGACCGTCAGCATCGTTCTAGAGATTGATCGCGAGCGCCAGCGCCAAGTTGAGCGCCAAGGCCAGGTAGATCCAGAACTCCAACGAAACGCCAAACCGCATCGGATCGTCCCTCACTGGTCGCGAAGAAATTCCGCATCAATCCGATCGTTCCGCGTCCCCCGGTATTTGATGCAAATGCCGGGAATGTTGGTGAACGTTTTGTTGCGATTGCCCGCGATGGGACCTGCCAGAATGCTTGAGCTCGTGTCGCCGTGCACGCGACAGGCGGGCGTAACATGAACTGGATAACGATCGCGGGTTCGGTTGCCGCGCTTTGCTCGATGATCAGCTTCGTGCCGCAAGCCTGGCGTATCGTCAAAAGCCGCGACACCGGCTCGATCTCTCCGGTGATGTACAGCTTCACAGTGTCTGGTTTCGCGCTTTGGACGCTCTACGGGATCGGGCTGGGCGAGTGGCCTTTGATCGTGACCAATAGTGTCTGCCTTCTGCTGGCATCCTTCATCCTGCTGATGACTCTCCTGCCGCAGGCGAAAAAGGACGCGATGGCTGATACGGTGGATCCTGACGCGTGAGATCGAGGGCCCATGGACAAGGACCACTATCTGGAGAGGCTCGTTCGGAAGCTCGAAACGAACTCGCCCTTGCAGTCCGAGGAGCGAGACCAACTGCTTCGACTGCCGCTGGTCCTCAAGCAGTTCGAAGCTGGCCATGACATCGTCAGCGAAGGAGAACGGACAAAGAATTGCTGCCTCGTCGCCGAGGGGCTGGTTTGTCGCTACAAGATCGTGGGCGACGGACAGCGCCAGATCCTTTCCTTGCACCTGCCGGGAGACATTCCCGATATCCATTCGCTCCTCGTCGAGCAGATGGACCACAATCTCGGGACGCTCACGCCCGCGACGGTCGGGTTCATCCCGCACGAGGCCGTTCGGTCGCTGACGCGCTCTCATTATCGGATCGCCGAAGCGTTCTGGCGCGAAACCTTGATCGAGGCCGCCATCTACCGGGAATGGATGGTCGGTATCGGCCGGCGCTCGGCACCGAGCCGGATCGCCCATCTGTTCTGTGAGTTCATCACCAAGATGACTGCGATCGGCCTGTCAGATGGAAAAACCTGCGAGCTGCCGCTGACGCAGCCGGAAATCGCCGACGCGCTTGGTCTGTCCACCGTCCACATGAACAAGAAGCTGCGAGAGATCAGGCAGGCTGGGCTGGTGCGCCTGCGGTCGAACAGGCTGACCATCCTGGACTGGGCCGGCCTATGCAAACTGGCTGAATTCGATCCCGATTATCTGCATTTGCGGGAAGCCAGCTCTAAAAAACGACGCTGAGCTGGAACACCGGACGCCGCGCCGCATTTGACAGGCATGCCTCGGTACTTCTTCCACACGCGCGATGGCGAGCAGGTCGAATTGGACGACGAGGGCACTGATCTGCCCAATGACCAGGCCGCCAAGAACGCTGCCAAAGAGCTGATCTCCGGGCTGAACCGCGAAAAGCTCCCCAATGGCGATCATATGGAGCTTGCAGTCGTCGTAAGGGATGCCGCAGGCGCAGACATCTACACGGTGACCCTGAATTTGGACGGTCACTGATCACTCGCGATTTTCTTCCGCCGCTACTGGTGACTGCCACATGCCGATCGCCGCCGGCCGATCGGTTTCCTGGATGCAGGTCCGGAACTTCTCCTCGCGGCTGCCGTTGTCTGTAGAACTTGGCTAACTATTTGCCACATAAGGAGATTATGATGCGCAACGTGGCTCTCGCGTCCCTTTTCTGCGCCTTGATATCGACGGCCGCCATCGCCCAAACGTCGACCACAGCGCCGACGCCATCACCCAGTGCTCCGGCCGATGCGAACGCGCCTCTGCCCGGCGCCAATAGCTTCACGGAGGGGCAGGCCAAGAGCCGTCTCGAGGCGAACGGCTATTCCAATGTGAGCGAGCTCAAGAAGGACGACAACGGCGTCTGGAAGGGCACCGCCACCCATTCCGGTGCGCAGGTCACCGTCTCGGTCGACTACCGCGGCAACATCACCCGGAACTGACCTTCGGCCTTTAAAGATTTACGAGGAGGAGAATTCTCATGCGTACAATCACCCGATCCTATGACAGCTACGATATCGCGCGCCGGGTCGTCGAGGAGCTTCAGTCAGCCGGGTTTCCGTCGACCAATATCAGCCTGATCGGCCGCCATGAGAGCACCGATAACAGCAATGCCGGCGAAGGAGCGGGCATCGGTGCCGCGCTCGGCGGGGCGGCCGGCCTCCTTGCCGGCCTCGGCTTGCTCGCGATACCCGGCATTGGTCCGGTCGTGGCGGCCGGCTGGCTAGCGTCAACGGCCGCAGGTGCCGCAGCAGGCGGCGTCACCGGCGGCCTCATCGGTGCGTTCACCAGCGCCGGTGAGGACGAGGACAGCGCCAACTATTACGCCGAGACCGTCCGACGCGGCGGCACCGTAGTTTCCGTCAAGGCGCATGAGGACCAGGCGCCTGCTGCCGAAGCGATCATGGACGGCGCCACGCCGGTTGATCGCGATGCGCGGCTCACTGACTATCGGAATGAGGGCTGGACGCGCTTCGACGAGCGCGGAGAACCCTACCGGCCTCTAATCTGAGCGAGCTTCGGATCAAATCGACAGCCCCGCCGGCTCACGCCGGCGGGGTTTTTCGTATGCCTAGACTGCCGCCGCCGCCGCCGTGATGCATGGACGTACTCAGAATCTTCAGCTGCGACGACGCGAGCGCGTACCTCATTATCGGCCTCCTGCTCGGCGGCTTCGTCGGGGAAAGTGATCTACCTATCCGGTGCCCGCACGCGCATAAGGCGGCTCTGGTTTCTGACTGGCACGGTCGTGGGTGTTTTCGCTGGAAGCGCCAGCTACTGGTTCTTGAATGGCGGCTGCTTATAGTACCCCATCAGCCCACCCGGGATTGTTCGCAGCACGGAACAGCGCTCGACTTGCGCCACGAGCCGACCTTCGCGCCTTGCCCGAAAGCGGGCGCAAGCGGTTCTGGAGCAAGCTGTCGGCTCTCCCCCTTGCCTAGAAGTCGCCGGCGGTTCGGCAAGGGGGTAAGGCGGAAGCCTAGCCGAGGCGGTCGCGCCAGTCGCGCAGCGCTTCCAGGAGCTGGCGGATGAAGCCGGCCGTGGCCTCGTCCGTCAGCTTCCCCGCCTCGTCGAACTTCGTTTGGGCGGCGCCGATCATCACCTCCGGCTTGTTCAGCGGGAAGGCGTTGAGGAAGATCAGCATCTGCCGCAGATGATACTGCGCCCGCGCCGTCCCGAGGATGCCGCCGCTCGCCCCCGTGATCGCCACGGGCTTGTTGTCGAAAGGCTGGCTCGGCGGGCGCGAGGCCCAGTCGATCGCGTTCTTGAGCACGCCGGGGATCGAGTAATTATACTCCGGCGTCACGAACAGGATCGCGTCGGCCCCTGCGAGCTGGTCGCGGAAACGCTGGACCTGAGGCGGATAGCCGGCGACGCGCACATCGTCGTTGTAGAGCGGCAGGTCGCCGATCTCGGCGATCTCGATCGTCATCCCCTCCGGCGCCAGCGCGATCGCGGCCTTGAGCGCGGCGGTGTTGTAGGATCCGGCCCGCAGGCTGCCCGAAATCCCGACGACCCGGATCGGACGGCTATCTTTGGTCATTGCTGTTGTCTCCTGAAACGCTTGGTCGATTGTCGGGCTCAGCCCTGGCGCCTGATGAAGCCGGTGATCGTGATGCGATCCCAGATGCCGGCGGCGTGGAACGGGTCGGCCTTGTTGAAACGCTCTACCGTTGCACGGTCAGCGGCTTCGATCACGAACAGGCTGCCAATCATCGTCGCGCCGTCGTCGCCCACCAATGGCCCCGACATCACGATCGTGACGTTCAGCGCGGAGGTGTCTGAGAGAAAGGCCTTATGCGCGTCGTAGCTGGCGAGGCGGGCATCGAGCCCGCCCGGCCTGTCGAGGGCGTGGATCACGAACAGCATGCAATGTGCTCCTGAGGCGACCGGCAAGCTGCCGGCCGCCACGATGGGTTAGGATCGGTTCACTTGCTGGCCAGGGCCGCAGCCTCGCTCCAGCTCGGGCAGCTGCGCGATTCCAGCGGGCTGTCATAGGGCTGGAAGTTCGACGCGTTCACCACGGTCGGCTTCAGCACCACCTCGGTGACGATCGGTTCGTTGCGCAGGGCCCGGATCGCAACGAGCGTGCCGATGCAGCCTTGCAGGAAGCCGTTATAATCGCCCGAGGCGAGCAGCTTGCCGGTCTTGATCGCGTCGACCGCCTCCTTGGTGCCGTTGATGCCGACGACCTTGGCCTTGCGGTTGGCGCCGTCGAGCGCCTCGATCACGCCGATCGCCATCGCGTCATTGGCGGCGAGCACGCCGTCGATCTGCGGATGCGACTGCATCAGGTTCTCCATCACCTGCAGGCCCTGCAGGCGCTGATAGTTCGCCGGCTGGCTGGCGAGCAGCTTGACGTCCTTGAACTCCTTGATCGCGTCGTTGAAGCCGCGCACCCGGTCGATATTGGTCAGCGAGCCCTTGACGCCCTCGAGGATGACGACATTGCCCTTGCCGCCGATCTCCTTGAGCAGGAAGCGCGCCGTCTCCAGGCCGAGGCTGTAATCATCGGCCCCGACGAAGGCGAGGAACTTGCCGCCGGCGCTGCGGTCGGTGACGTTGACGATCGGGATCTTGGCATCATTGATCTGCTCGACGCCCGGCACCATCGCCTTGTAGTCGACGGGAACGAAGACGATGGCGCTCGGCTTCTTGACGATGACGTCCTCGACCTGGCTGAGCTGCTCAGGGATCGAGTCCGGCTTGGTCGGGATGTAGTGCACCGCCTTGGCGCCGAGCGACTTCGCTGCGACCTCGGCGCCGACCCGCACCGTCTGGAAATAGGGGTTGGTCTGGTTCTTGGTGAAGACCGCGATCGTCTCGCCGGCGGCGAGCGCCGCGCTGGAGATCAGGATAGCGGGCAGCGCGGCGACGAGAAATTTCGACTTGGGCATGGTTTCCTCCCTTGGTTTTCTGCTTGGTTGGTTCAGGTGCGCCGGCGGCCGACCATGTCGAACCAGACGGCGAGGATGACGATCAGGCCGGTGACCAGCGGCTGCCAGTTGGCGTTGACGGCGAGCAGGTTCATGCCGTTCAGCACCAGCGTCAGGATCAGCGCGCCGATGAAAGTGCCGAAGACGCTGCCGACCCCGCCGAACAGCGAGGCTCCGCCGATCAGCGCCGCCGCGATGGCCGGCAGGGTCATCGCCTCGCCGATATCGCCCTCGGCCGAGTTCAGCCGGGCGAGAAAGACGATCGAGGCGACGCCCGCCATGGCGCCGGAGAAGGCGTAGACCAGGATCAGGCGGCGATCGACCGGGATGCCGGTGAGGCGGGCCGCGACCGGGTTGGCGCCGATGGCGTATATCTGCTGCCCCCAGATCGTGCGCTGGGCGAAGATCGTGCCTGCCAGCAGGAAGCCCAGCATCAGATAGACCGGGATGGGCACGCCGAGGAAATAGCCCGAGCCGATCTGGCGGAAGCCGGGCGGGAAGCCATGGATGGTTTCGCCGGCCATGTAGTAATAGGTGATGCCGTGCAGCACCCAGAGCATGCCATAGGTGGCGATGAAGGACGGGATGCGCAGCTTGGCCACCATCAGCCCATTGCAGATGCCGATGACGAGCCCGGTGGCGAGCCCCGTCAGCGTGCCGAGCACCGGCGAGCCGGTCGCCTTGATCACCGTCGCCGCGAAACAGGCGGAAACGCCGATATTGGCGCCGACCGAGAGATCGAGCCCGCCGGTCAGGATCACCAGCGTCAGCCCCGAGGCGAGGAAGAAGAGCAGGCTCGCCTGCCGGAGCACGTTGAGAATGTTGTTGGCGGTGAAGAAGGCTTCGGTCGCCACGCTCAGGGCGAGGCAGAGCAGCGCCACCGCGAGCAATCGATAGGCGAGCTGCTGCGTCTCGCGCGAGAGATGGAGGCCGACCGGCCGGGTAGTGGCGTCGCTGGCGATGCTCATGACCGTGTGCTCCGCAGGCTGTCGACGAGAAGGGCGGCGATGACGAGGGCGCCGATGCAGGCGACCTGGACCGAGGAAGGAACGGCCATCAGGTTGAGGCCGTTGCGCAGCACGCCGACGGTGAGCACGCCGAGCAGCGTGCCGAAGAGCCAGCCATTGCCCTTGTCGAAGGAGGTTCCACCCAGCGCCACCGCGGCGATGGCGTCGAACTCCAGGCCGATCGCAGCCGTCGGATGGCCGGCATTGATGCGTGCGGTCATCAGCAGGGCCGCGACCCCGGCCATGGCGCCGCCGAGCATGTAAACCGCGACGAGCAGGCGCTTCCAGGCGACGCCGGCCAGCGTCAGCGCATCGCGGTTGCCGCCGAGCGCGCAGACATAGGTGCCGAAGCGGGTATGGTAGAGCAGGATGTGGAAGAGCGCGTAGAAGCCGGCGCCGATCAGGATCGGCGTCGGGATGCCGAAGGTCTCGCCGGAATAAACCAGCCGGACGAAACGCGGGATGCCGACGACGCTCTGGCCGTCGCTGACCACAAGCGCGAGCCCTTGCGCCGCGCCGAGCGTGCCCAGCGTCGCGACGAAGGGCGGGATCGACAAGCCCGCGATCAGCCAGCCATTGACGAGGCCGAAGGCGAGCCCGACCGCGAGCGCGCCGATGAGACCGAGCGCCAGCGACTGCGTCGCCACCACGATCAGCGCCAGCACCAGCGAGGCCAGCGTCAGTACCGCGCCCATCGAGAGGTCGAGCCCCTCGGTCATGATGATCAGTGTCATCGGCAGGGCGAGCAGCAGCAGGATGACCGATTGCACCAGCACATTGGAAAGGTTGCCGGCGGTGAGGAAGCCGGGGCTCGCCAGCGCAAAGAATAGCGAGAGCCCGGCCAACGCGACGGCGACGCCCGGCACGGCCGGGAGGCGCGGTGAAGCAGAGGAGACCGCCTGATCAGTCATGGTGCATCCCCATTCGGACGATGTTCTCTTCGGAGAGTTCGGAGCGGGAGAGTTCGCCGACGATGCGCTTGCCGCGCATGACATAGGCGCGGTCGCAGACATGGACGATCTCGGCCTGCTCGGAGGAGATCATCAGCACCGCGGCGCCATCGGCGACGAGCTGGTCGATCAGCGCGAAGATCTCGGACTTGGCGCCGACATCGATGCCGCGGGTCGGCTCGTCGAAGATGAACAGCCGCGTGCCGGCGGCGAGCCATTTGCCGATCACCACCTTCTGCTGGTTGCCGCCGGAGAGCAGCGCGACGCTCTGGTTCGGCGAGGGTGTCACGATCCGCAGCCGCTTGATCAACTCCTCGGCCGAGCGCCTGGCCTGAGCGGGCGAGAACAGCTTGTTCGGGAAGAGCTTGGGCAGGCCGGCGACGGCGAGGTTGTCGGCGACGGTGCGGATCAGCGCGAGACCTTCGGTCTTGCGGCTTTCCGGGATGAGGCCGACGCCGGCCATGGTCGCGGCGTCAGGCCCTCCCCGCCTAGGCTTTCCGAAGATGCTGATCTCGCCGGCCGTGACTTCGTCGGCGCCGAAGATGGCGCGCGCGACCTCGCTTCGGCCGGAGCCGACCAGGCCGCAGAGACCGACGATCTCGCCGGCGCGCACGGTGAGATCGATGTCGCGGATGCCGTTCTTCGACGAGAGGCCCCTCACCTCCAGAGCGATCTCGCCGGGCTTCTGCGCGAAATTGCGCGGATAGCTCATGTCGACGGTGCGGCCGACCATCATTCGCACGAGCTCGTCCGGTGTGGTCTGCCCCGGCCGCGCCCGGCCGACCAGCTTGCCGTCCCGCAGCACGGTGATGCGATCGCCGAGCGCGAACACCTCCGCCATGCGGTGCGAGATGTAGACGATGGCGACGCCCTTCTCCTGCAACTGGCGCATCACCGCGAAGAGCCGCTCGGTCTCGCGATCGGAGAGTGCGGCGGTCGGCTCGTCCATGACGAGGATGCGCGCGTTCTGGGAGAGGGCCTTGCCGATCTCGACCATCTGCTGCTGGGCGACGCCGAGCGTATGGACCTTGGTCCTGGGATCGATGTCGAGGCCGATCAGATCGAGCACCGCCTGCGCCTCGCGATAGAGCCGCCGGCGGTCGACGAGCCCCGGAATACGCGACGGGAATTCGCGGCCGAGGAAGATGTTCTGCGCCACGTCGAGATAGGGGACGAGCGAGAACTCCTGGAAGATCACGGCGATGCCGAGCTTGCGCGCATCGGCCGGCGAGCCGATCTCGACCTTCTCGCCCTTGTGGAAATACTCGCCGGCATCGGCCTGATAGGCGCCGCACAGTACCTTCATCAGCGAGGATTTGCCGGCGCCGTTCTCGCCGAGCAGCATGTGCACCTCGCCCGGCCAGAGCGCGAACGAGACGTCGTCGAGCGCCTTCACCCCGGGGAAGGTCTTGGAAATGCCCCTCAGCTCGAAGAGCGGTGTGCCTTCGGCTGCCGCGGGCGGTGGCGAGGTGGTGTCGAAGTCAGGCTTGATCGCCATCAGCGCGCTCATCGGGCGCCTCCCATCTGCGCGGACGAGCGGAAGATCTTGCCGGGGTTCATGATTCCCAGCGGGTCGAGCGCCTGCTTCACCAGGCGCATGGCGTCGACGGTGTCGCCGAGCTCCAGTTCGAGGAAGTCGATCTTGCCGAGGCCGATGCCGTGCTCGCCGGTGCAGGTGCCGTCGAGCGCGATCGCCCGCCTGACCAGGCGTTCGTTGAACGCCTTCACCCGGGCGACCTCCTCGGCGCGGGCGGGATCGTGCAGGACGAGCAAATGGAAGTTGCCGTCGCCGACATGCCCGACCACCGGAGCGACGAGGCCGCTCTCCGCGATGTCGGCAGCGGTGGCGACAAGGCATTCGGCCAGGCGCGAGATCGGCACGCAGACATCGGTGACTAAGGCGCGCGCGCCCGGCCGCAAGGCGAGCCCGGCATAGAGCGTGTTGTCGCGGGCCTGCCAGAGGCGGCTGCGCTCCTCAGGCGCGGTCGCCCAGGAAAAGCCCCGCCCGCCGAACTCTTCGGCCAGCGTCTGCGCGGTCTCCGCCTGCTCGGCGACGGAGCCGTTCGAGCCGTGGAACTCGAAGAAGAGATGCGGTGCTTCCGGCAGTCCTAGCTTCGCGTGCAGGTTCATGCCGCGCATCATCACCGCGTCGAGCAGTTCGATGCGCGCCACCGGGACGCCGGACTGGATCACCGCGATCGCCGTGTCGACCGCGGCCTTGAGGTCGGGGAAGCTGCAGACGGCCGAGGAGATGGCCTCCGGCTGCGGGTGGAGCTTCAGCGTCACCTCGGTGATGACGCCGAGCGTGCCTTCCGCACCGACGAGCAGGCGGGTCATGTCGTAGCCCGCGGCGGATTTGCGGGCGCGCCGGGCCGTGCGGATCACGCGGCCATCGGCGAGCACAGCCTCGAGCGCCAGCACATTGTCCTTCATCGTGCCGTAGCGCACCGCCATGGTGCCGGAGGCGCGGGTCGAGGCCATGCCGCCGATCGAGGCGTCGGCGCCGGGGTCGATCGGGAAGAACAGGCCGGTGTCGCGCAATTGCGCGTTGAGCTGCTTGCGGGTGATGCCGGGCTGGACGCGGACGTCCATGTCCTCCGGGCTCGCCGCCAGCACCTTGTCCATGCGCGACATGTCGAGGCAGACGCCGCCGAGCGGGGCAGCAGCATTGCCTTCGAGCGAAGTGCCGGCTCCGAACGGAATGATCGGCAGCTGGAGATCGCGGCAAATCGTGACGATGCCACGCACCTCCTCGGTGGTTTCCGGGAAGACGACGAGATCGGGAGGAGCGGGCGCATGATAGGCCTCGCTGCGGCCGTGATCGGCGAGCACGCCGGCGGCGCGGGTGACGCGCGGGCCGAGGATCTGCGCCAGCCGCGCCAGCGCCGTTTCCGTGGCGCCGCCATCCGGGGATGGTCTGGTCAACATGGTTTCTCCCTCCGCGATGGGCCCGCTGCCCGGGCTCTCTCGATTGCGGTCGATGGTCGGCGCCTCAGGCCGCGCGATGCGCAGCCTCCGACGCCGGATTGAGCTGGAAATCGTAGGTCAGGCGGCACCACGGCCGGTCGAGCGCCCGGCCATCCGGCGCGATGCCCGCCGGCTGCTCGGTGAAGTGGCTGATCAGCGAATCCTTCACGCCGAAGACGGCGTCGGAATCGAGGTACTGGTCGCCGGAGACGAAGACATGGGTCACGAGTTTTTCGTGGCCCGGCGCGGCGATCATGAAGTGGACATGGGCCGGTCGCCAGGGATGGCGCCCCTGTGCCTCCAGCATCTTGCCGACCGGCCCGTCATGCGGGATCGGGTAGGCCGCCGGCTTGATCGACCAGAAGTGGAAACGGCCCTGCGCATCGGTACGGAAACGGGCCCGGGCGACGAGATCGGCCGCGTCGTCGGAATGCTGGACGTCGTAATAGCCGTCTTCGTCGGAATGCCAGACATCGACGATCGCCCCGGCCAGCGGGCTGCCATCGGCGGCCGTGACGGTGCCGGAGACATGCATCGGCACGCCCGGCAGATCGCCGGATATGTCGCTGCCCAGCGCCGCCTCCGGCGGTCCCTCGACATAGAACGGGCCGAGCACGGTGCTCTCGGTGACGGCGCCTTGATGGTCGTGGTTGATCGCGTCGACCAGCATGGAGACGCCGAGCGTATCGGAGAGCAGGATGAATTCCTGCCTCGCCCCGGTGCACATCTGGCCGGTGTCGGTCAGGAAGGCGATGCCCCTGGCCCATTCGTCCTGGGTCGGGCGGACCTCGCGGACGAAATCGTGGAGGTGGCGGACCAGGGCCTCGCTGATGTGCCGGGTGCGGGCATCCGGCGCGGCGGCGACGCGTTCGAGCACCGCCTGGGTGATGCTGTTCTGGTCGAAATTCCTCATCCGAGCCTCCCTTCCTTCGTATCGAGAACGGGTTCGCCGAGGCCGGCGAGCCATTCGGCGAGGCGCACGGTCGAGATGAAATCGGCCTCGCCCTCGCCGCGCCCGATCAGGGCGCCGTAAGTCTCGCGCGTCAGGCTCGCCAAGGGCAGCGCCATCTCGGCGGCCTGACCGGCGCCAATGATCAGGTCGAGATCCTTGGCCATCTGCCGGCAGGAGAAGCTCGGCGAGAAGTCGCGCGTCTCCAGGCTCTTGGCCTTGTAATGGACCATGGGCGAGCCGACCGCGCTGTTGGTCAGCACGTCGAGAATGTCCTGCCAGGCGAGATTGCCCTTGCGGGCGAGCACGATGCTCTCGCCCATCATTGCTGCCGAGACCGCGATCATCAGGTTGACGGCGAGCTTGGCGAAGCGGGCTTCCTCGGCCTCGCCGAGATATTTCTGGGCGCGGGTGAAGTCCTGCGCGATCGGCAGGACCGCGTCGAAGGTGGTGCGCGGCCCCGAGACGAAGCAGGTCAGATTGCCGGTATGGGCGATGGCGGCGTTGCCGGAGACCGGCGCACGCAAATAGGCGACGCCGCGCCGCGCGGCCGCCTGCGCCACCTGCGCCGAGATGGTCGGGCTGACGGTCGAGGTCTCGACCAGGACCGCGCCTTCGCGCATCGCGTCGAACAGCCCGCCGGACAGCGCGACGGCGGCGAGTACCTTGTCGTCCGGCAGCGAGGTGAAGACGATGTCGCGTCTCGCCGCGTCGGCAAGCGTGGCGGCTGGCTTCACTCCGCCTTCCACAGCCTCGGCGATGCGCCGCTGGTCGCGGTCGAAGCCGGCGATGTCGTGTCCGGCCGCTGCAAGCCGGCTCGCGATGGGCAGGCCCATCTTGCCGAGCCCGATCCAGCCGATGGTTTGCGTGTGCATCATCTCGTTGTCCTCAAGCCGCGCGCTGCCGACGGCGCAGTTCCTCGACGATCCGGGTACCGGAGGCTGCAAGGCGTCCCAGCTTCTCGTCGAGCCCTCCCGCCAGAAGCCTGCCACCTCGCTTCACGAAGCGGCCGGCGATCATCACGGCTTCGATATCGCCGCGCCCGGCCTGCATGATCACCGTGGCGGCTGGATCGTGCAGCGGCTGCAAATGCAGCGCGCGCGCATCGATCAGGGTGATATCGGCCTGCTTGCCCGGAGCGAGCGAGCCGATGCGGTGATCGAGCCCGAGCATGCGCGCGCCCTCGATGGTGATCCAGGACAGAGCCTGCCGGACGGGAATCGTCGAGGTCGGCGGAATGGCGCCGGTCCGTCGGCGGCTCTCGGCATTGTCGAGCGCGCGCTGCATGCCGAGCGCGATGCGGGCAACGCCCATCATGTCACCGGCGAGCACGGATTCGAGATCGACGCCAAGCGAGGGCGCCACCCCGCGCGCCAGTAGCCGGCCGGTGATCGGGAAGCCGTGGCCTTGCGTCATCTCGTTCTCCGGCGTCACCGAGAAGGAGACGCCGAGATCGACCAGCTGCCCGAACAGCTCGTCCGAGAGGTCGTTGCCATGCACGATGTTGATGCCGGGCCCGACCAGCCCTTCGGCGATCAGTTGCTCCCAGCCACCCGGCGTCTTCGCCGCGCCACCGCCCTGATGCATCGAGGCGACGAGGCCGAACTCGCGCGCGAGGCTGAAATCGGCGCGCGCGACCTCCATCGTCGCATAGTGCGGGCCGAGGATGGCGAGGCCGAGCGTCAGCAGGCCGTCATCGCCGGCGAAACGGCCGCGTCGCAGGCGCTCGACCTCGGCGCGCGGATGCGGCACTTCAGAAAAATGCGGCTCGCCGGGCCTGGGATCGGGTTTGGGTGAGCCGTGGAAGAAAGCGGCGCGAATGCCGCTCCCGGCCAGCGCCTCGACGGCAGCGTCGGTGTGCTCTGGCGTCGGATTGTTGTGGCACCAGTCGACCAGCGTCGTGGTGCCGGCATCGATCTGGCCGAGCGCGCCCATCAGGGTCGCGATGCCGATGTCCTCCGGCCTGAACAGCGTTGCGAGCCCGGCATGGACCCAGCGGAAATATTCGAGCAGCGTCCAGTCGGCCGCGAGCCCGCGCAGGCCGGTCTGCCAGCTGTGCAAGTGGGCGTTGACGAAGCCCGGCACGGCGATGCGTCCTGTCGCATCGACGCGCTCGGCATGATCAGCCTCTATGCGCGGCGCGATCGCGACGATCGTCCCGTCGGCGACGAGGATGTCGCCTTTGGCCAAGTCGCCCGAGGCGGCGTCCATCGAGAGGATGGCAGCGCCCGAGATGAGGATGCGGCGGGCCATGGCTCAGGCCGCCTCGTCTTCGGCCATAGCGGCTCTGGGCCGCTCGCCGGCATAGGCCCTGGCGATCAGGTCACGGATGCCATCACGCGTCACCGGGCGCGGATTCCAGTAGGGGTTCTCGACGGCGATGTCCGCCGCCTTGTCGATACCGTTTTCGGGCATGCCTAGCTGGGCCAGCGACAGCGGCACGCCGAGCGCCCGCACCAGATCGTAGAGGCCCTGCGCCGCATCGGGCGCGCCGAGCGCCCGGCTGATCGCCGCCATCGCCTCCGGCGCGGCCGGGGCATTGTAGGCGACCGCATGCGGCAGCACCACGGTGTGCGTCTCGGCATGGGGCAGGTCGAAGCTGCCGCCGAGCGTGTGGCAGAGCTTGTGATGCAGCGCCATTCCGACCGCGCCGAGGCAGCAGCCGCAGAGCCAGGCGCCGTAGAGCGCATTCGAGCGTGCCTCGATATTGGCCGGCTCATGCACCAGGATCGGCAACGCCGAGGACAAAGTGCGGATGCCGTCCTCGGCCATCAGCGAGATGATCGGATTGCGATCTTTGGCGTAGAGCGCCTCGACTGCATGGGCCATGGCGTTGACGCCTGATGTCGCCGACAGCACCGGCGGCAGGCTGAGCGTCAGCTCGACATCGTAGAGCACCGTTTCGGGGAGCACATCGAGCGAGCGGATCGTCGTTTTCCGGCCGGCTTCGGTCTGGCCGAGGATCGGCGTCATCTCCGAGCCGGCATAGGTGGTCGGGACCACGACCTGCGACACGCCGGTGCGCAGCGCCAGCGCCTTGCCGAGCCCGGTGGTGGAGCCGCCGCCCAGTGCCACGACACAGTCGGCCCCTGTCTCGCGCAGGGTTTCGAGTGCTCTCTCAGTAACCTCGACCGGCGTGTGCATCGTCGCGTGGTTGAAATAGCCAGCCAAGGCGGAACCGAGCAGCGCACCGAGGCGCTCGCCCGCGGCCGCCTGCTGCGGCGTCGTCAGCACCAGCGCCCGCTTTGCGCCGAGGCGTTCGACCTCCGCGGCGACCTCCTTGATCGCGCCGCGGCCGAAGCGGACCCGCGACGGCAAGGCCTCATAGGCAAAGGTCTCGATCATCGAAGGCTCCCTGCGGATGAGGCGTTGATCGGATGGCGCCGGCTCACTCGCCGGCCACGGCTTCGCGAAGGCGGCGCAGACTGCTTCCCGAGACGGCGGGCGCATCGTTGTCGGCGAGATAATCGACCTGGAAGCGCGCGATCCTGAGATCGGCGAGCTCCTGCCGGACCCTGAGATGCTCGGGATGGCTGCCATAGGCTTCGAGCGCGGCCCGGTCGGCGAACTCGCTGACCAGCACGACGTCGCAGGCATAGTCGACGCCGCTGACGTCAGCGCCGATCTCGATATGGGTGAGACCGTCGATGCGGCCCCGGAGCCCCTCGAAGGCGGCCTTGACCTTGGCGCGGGCATCGGCGCGCTCTTTCGGCGTGTCGCCGCGCAAGCGCCACATCACGATGTGGCGGACCGGACCGGGCATGGCGTTTCCTCGACCTTGAGCCCTTGTTCTTGGGCCGTCGTTGTCGGGAGAGTTAAGACTTGCGAAAGTCGGAAATAAAGCCGAGCTTCAGGAACTCTCTTTTGCGAAAATCGGAAATATGGACCGCTTCACGCAGATCGAAGTTTTCGTGAAGACGGCGGAGCTGCGGAGCCTGTCACGCGCCGCCGAGGCGCTCGGCATGTCGAACGCTGCCGCCAGCCGACACCTCGCCGCCCTGGAGGAGCGCCTCTCGACCCGGCTGGTGGAGCGCAACACGCGCCGTCTCTGGCTGACCGAGGCGGGGGAACAATTCTACCAGCGCAGCGGCGCGCTGCTAACCGAGTTGGGCGAAGCCGAGGATGCCGTCAACGCTCACACGCTGGCACCACAAGGGGTGCTGCGCGTCACGAGTTCGCTCTCCTTCGCGACGATCTATCTGGCGCCAATGTTGCCAGCCTTGCGCCGGCTCTATCCCAAGCTGAGCGTCCACATCGCCGTCGCCAACCGCTATCTCGACTTCATCGAAGCGGGCATCGACGTTGCAATCCGCACGCGCCTGCACGAGCCCGATAGCAACATCGTGGTGCGGCGGCTCGGTCGCATGCGCCGCGTCCTCGCTGCCTCCCCGGCCTATCTGGAGGAGCGCGGCCGTCCTGCGACCCCAGCCGACCTCGCCCAGCACGATATGCTGGTCTACAACCTCGCCGCCGACCCGTTCTCGCTGCGTCTGACCAAAGGGGATACCGAGCGGATCGTGCGGATCGGCGCAGCGCTCGACTGCAATGACGGGCAGGTGATCCGCCAGGCCGCGATCGCCGGGCTCGGCATCCTCATCCAGCCGCTTTACATCGTGCAGGCCGATATCGAGGCAGGGCGCCTGATGCCGGTTCTGCTCGACTGGCAGCTACCGATGCTCACGATGAACATCGCCTATCAGAACCGCGATCACCTGCCGGCCAAGATCCGGGTGTTCAACGAGTTTCTCGTCAATCACGTGCGGTCCACGTCGAACAGCCAGATCTGGTCAGCTTGACCGCCCCTGGCGGTGCCGTGAATATCGGCAGGCATCCCGTCTTCCCACCAGAACGCCTGCGACCGAATTTCTTCCGCGACTTCGTAGGGGGTTACCGAGGTGAGGGGCCGATTTGCACTCCAACGCAGCAACGCACGAGAAGCGCCAACAGCAGGCATGACATCGGTGCCGGCGAGCAGACATTCAGCAAAAGGGGCGTTGCCTTGCCTAGGGAGGCATGGCGACGGTCCAAGATAATCCCACAAGGTCAAATCCGCTCCACGACGTCCTGCTTGAACAGGAGCGAGAGTTCCGGCGTCATGCCGTCGAAGACCGGCAGCGTCGCAGCACCGAGAGCCGGCGTATCTGGCCCCATCTCAGCGGCGATCAGGCGCGGCGTATCGGCCGCCTTGTTGAGGCTGACGCTGCGCGGCAGCGGCTCGATCCGGGCGACGAGCGCCTCCAGCACCGGCCGAGGCAGCACCCCGCCGAGGATCACCGTCTGCGGATCGAGCATGTTCTCGATCATCACCACAGCTTGCCGCAGGCTGGAAGCGGCCTCGCCGAGCCAGGCGAGCAGGCGCGCGTCGCCGTCCGCGAGCGCTTCGGCGATGCGGTCGAGATCGCCATGCCGGACGGTCGCGGCTTGGATGTCGCCGAGCGCTTTCAGCGCGAGCGAAACCGAAGCGTAGCGTTCGAGGCAGCCGCGATTACCACATGGGCAAGGCCGCCCGTTGGTGTCGACGACGAGATGACCGATCTCACCCGATTTGCCGTAGCCGCCGCGATAGGGCTGGCCGCGCAGGAAGAGCCCGCCGCCGATGCCGGCGCCGATATAGATATAGGCGAAGTCGGTGAGCGTACGGCCGGCGCCGTAGAGCCGCTCGCCGATCGCCGCCGCCGTGGCGTCGTTCTCGAGCAGCACCGGCAGGCCGAGCTTGTCCTGCAGCGACTGGCGCAGTGGGAAATCCTTCCAGCCGGGCAGCGCGACCTCGCCGAGCACAACGAGCCGGTCGTCCTGGAACAGGGCGGGAATGACGAGGCCGACGCCCCAGACGCGCTGACGCGCCACCTGCTGACGCTCGAGCATGGCTGAGATCGTCGCCGCGATCTGGTCGAGGACCGCCTCGGGCGCATCGGAGGCAAGGTCGAGCTCGGCGCGATCGCGCACCGTGCCGGCGACGTCGGTCAGGATGACCAGCAGGACACCATGGCCGAAGGACACGCCGAAGGTGAAGCCGCCATCGGGATTGATGTCGAGATCGACCGCCGGCTGGCCGCGGGCGCCGCTGCGCCGGCTGACGCTGCGGACCAGCCCGGCCTGGGTGAGCTCGCCGATGATGTTCGAGATGGTCTGTGGCGCCAGACCGGTGGCGCGGGTGATCTCGGCACGCGAAAGCGGCGCCTGCAGCCGCACCGTTTCCAGCACGACCCGTCGGTTGAACCGGCGGGCATGGTCCATGTTGGCGCCGAACAGCTTCATCTGTGCCCCTGCTTCCTCGCTCCTGCCTACACCCGGGCGCTTGCCAGCCGAAGTGCTCTCTGATTAAATCACTTCATTGGAATAAATCGGGCGGCAGCGAAAGACCACCCGGAACCAGCGGGGAACACACCATGACGCAGCAGCGCGAAACCAAGACAGGCTTGTCCCGCCGGACGGTTCTGGGCGCGGCGGGGACGATGGCGGCGAGCGCCTATGGCTTCGGCGCGCGGGCGCAGGAGATGAATGTGCGCTTCGTCGGCGAGCGCTATCCGGCGCTGGAATTCTACGTGAAGAAGCTGCAGGGCGCGCTGCCGAATGTGAAGGTCACGGCCGACCTGATGCCGAACGCGCCGCTGAAGGAACTGCAGACGATCACGCTGTCGTCGGGCGCCGACTCGATCGACATCATGCTCGGCAACGACCTGACGATCGCCAATTTCGCCCAGAATGGCTGGCTCGAGCCGCTCGACGAGTACATCGCCAAGCACAAGGACGAGTACAAGCTCGACGACTTCGCCAAGACGGCGATGAGCTCGGCCTCGTTCGGCGGCAAGGTTTATGGCCTGCCGGTGCTGACCAACACCCAGCTCATGGCCTATCGGCAGGACCTGTTCGAGGCCAAGGGCCTGAAGCCGCCGACCTCGTTCGAAGAGTATATCGCTGCCGCCGGCGCGCTGAACTCGCCCTCCGTCGCGGGCACGGTGATGACGCTGAAGGGTGACGGCGTCCTCAATGAAGGCCACTGGTATCTGAATGCGCTTGGCGACGGCTGGTTCGACGCCAACAAGAAGCCGGTGTTCAACAGCCCGAAGGGCATCGCCGCGATCGAGACGATGAAGTCGCTGACGCGCTTCGCGCCGCGCGGCTACACCGCCAACGGCAACGACGAGTCGACCATCCTGTTCCAGCAGGGTGCCGCTGCCATGGGCATGCAGTGGCTGACCCGCACCGCCGCCATGGACCGTCAGGACCAGTCCAAGGTGATCGGCAAGATCAACTGGGCGCCGCCACCGCGCGGCGGCCAGGTCGTCGTCGCCGACACCTTCGCCATCTCCAAGTTCTCGTCGCGTAACAAGGATACGCTGTTCCGCCTGCTCGCTGCGACGCTGTCGCCGGCGAACCAGCGCGAGGGCGCGAGCCTCGCCTGCCCGACGCGCGTCTCGGTGCTGGAGGATCCCGAGCTGCGCCAGCGCTTCCGCTATTACAACGTGCTGGTGCCGGCGCTGGACAAGGGCGCGATCTTCCCGAAATTCGCCGAGTTCAAGGAAGTCAGCGAGACGGTGACGCGGCGCATCCTGCAAGCGGTCACCGGCGAGATGCCGGTCAAGGAGGCGCTCGATACCGGCGCCAAGGAGGCCGAGGAGTTCCTGACGCGCCGCGGCGTCTACAAGTGAGCAGATTCGCTCCCGGAACGGTCCGGACCTGAATCGGGCCGCTCCAACAAGGCATGGATTGATGGCGTCGTCGTCGGCGCGGGCCTATCCCCGCGAAATATCGCTCTGGCTGTTCGTGGTGCCGAGCGCGCTCGTCGTGCTCGGCGTGCAGCTCTACCCGGTGCTCTACGCCGTCTATCTCAGCTTTTTCGACTACCATATCGGCCAGGCGCAACCGCGCTTCGTCGGCGCTGAGAACTATCTCGCCTTGCTCGGTCAGGATCGCGTCTGGGCCTCGCTCAGGACGACGGTGATCCTGGTCGCCTCATCGCTCGCGATCGAGTTCGTCCTCGGCCTGCTGCTCGCGCTCGGGCTCTACAAGCTGACGCGTGGCGCACGCCTCTTCTCGACGCTGATTTTCGTGCCGTATCTGATCACGCCGGTGGTCGCCGCGCTGTTCCTGCGCTGGATCTTCGCGGCGCGCTGGGGGCTCGCCGACGCGGTCATCGCCTCCTTCGACATCTTCCCGCCGGACTGGCTGGGTTCGCCGGTCTGGGCCTTCGTCACCATCATCGTCGCCGATGTCTGGCAATTTACGCCCTTCGTCATGCTGATCCTCTATGCCGGCCTGCAGGGCATGGACGAGGCGCTGCTCGAAGCCGGCAAGATCGACGGCGCCTCCGGCCCGCGGCTGGTCTGGCACATCATTCTGCCGTGCTTACGCCCACAGATCCTGTTCGTGCTGGCAATCCGGCTGATGGATTCCTTCCGCACCTTCGACAGCATCTATGTGCTGACCGGCGGCGGCCCCGGCACCGCGACCGAAACGCTGACAATGTACACCTACGCCATGGCCTTCAAGCAGCTCGACCTCGGCCGCGCCTCGACGCTGGGCGTGCTGACCATGCTGATCGTCACCGGGCTGACGCTGATGATCATCTCGCTGATGTACCGGCGCGAGCGGGGAGCGTTCTGATGCGCGCCCTTCTTGGCCGGCCGCTGGTCGTCTTTCTTCTGTCGCTGTTTGCGCTGTTCAGCCTGACGCCGATCATCTGGGCGGTGCTGATCTCGATCAAGCAGCCGGCCGATGCCTTTGCGATCCCGCCAAAACTGTTCTTCGAGCCGACCTTCCGCTTCCATTACGAGATCTGGGTCGAGCGCCGCTTCGTCGAGTTCTTCCTCAACAGCTCGATCATCGCGCTCGGCACCGTCTTCATCTCGGTGCCGCTCGGCACGCTCGCCGCCTATGGCCTGTCGCGGCTGGAGAGCAAGATGGCGCGCTCCTATCTGATGGGGCTCCTGGTAATCCGGATGTTCCCGCACATCCTGCTGCTGATCCCGTTCTTCATCGTGGCGCGCTCGCTGGCGATGATCGACAGCTATCCGGCGATGATCGCGGCGATGGTGGCGATCAACCAGCCCTTCACCGTCTGGCTGATGCGCTCGTTCTTCCTGGAGATCCCGCGCGAGCTCGACGAAGCCGCGACCATCGACGGCTGCAACGCCTGGACGACCTTCACCAAGGTGATCCTGCCGCTGGCCAAGCCCGGTATCGTCGTCACCTCGCTGTTCAGCCTGCTGCTCGCCTATAACGAATTCCTGTTCGCGCTGATCCTGACCGGCAGCAACACCAAGACGCTGCCCGTCGCCATCGCCGAATATGGCGGCGAAGACCTGAACTACTGGTCACTCTCGGCGGCCGGCGCGATCGGGATCATGCTGCCGATCCTGCTGTTCATGCTGTTCTTCCAGCGCCATCTCGTGCGTGGCCTGACCATCGGCGCGGTAAAGGGATGACCATGGTCGACCAGAGCATCATCGACGGCTTCATAAGGGCGCAGGCACAGGTCGTGCCAGCGACGATCGCCGCCGTACGGCAGCGGCTGCACGAGCTCAGCTTGCCGCGGGCGAAGCATATCGCCCTCGTCGGCTCCGGCACCTCACTCAACGCGTTGATGGTGGCGAAACCGGCGCTGGAAGCCGGCGGCGCCCTCGTCGAGGTGCTGAACCCTGGTGCCTTCCTGCTGCGCGAGCCCGTGCTCGGCCGCGAGGCCCTGGTCGTCGCGCTGTCGCAGACCGGGACCAGCGAGACCACCGTCGCGGCGGTCCGGCGCGCGCAGGAGAGCGGGCGGACCTGCCTCACCATCACCGCCGAGGCCGAGAGCCCGATCGGGCAGGTGGCGACGACCAGGATCGTGATGCCTGTTGGCCCCGAGCCGGTCGGGCCCAAGACCAAGGGCTATGGCGGTTCGCTCGCGGCGCTCGCCGAGCTTGCAGCGGCGCTCTCCGGCTGCGCTGGGCATGATGTCGCCGAGGCGACGATCGCTTATTTGATCGACGAAGCGACACCGCCGGCCTTCGCGCTGGCGGCCGAGCTCGACGCGGTCGATGGCCTGCTCTTCACCGGGGAAGGGCGCCATTTCGGCACGGCGCTCGAAGCCTCGCTCAAGCTTGCAGAGATGACCGGCGTGCCCGCCGCGGCCTTCCCGACCGAGGAAGCGATGCATGGCCGCCTGCACGGACTGACGGGCAGGAGTCTCTGCGTCATGATCGCGGCGGATGCAGCCGAGCGCAGGCTCGCGGCTCATGCCGCCGGCGTGTTGGCTTCGCTCGACGTGCGCATCCTGATCCTCAACCTGACTGATGAGCCGACGCCGTTCGACTGGCTGCGGCTCGACGGGTTGGTGGCGCCTTATGACGCGCTCGCGGCGATCATCCCGGTACAGCGGCTGGCGCAGGCGATGGCGGCACGGCGCGGAATCCCGCCGCATCTGATGCGTTTCCCCGGCCTGTCGAAGAAGCTCGGCATCAAGATCGACCGCCTGCCATGAAGACCGTCTTTGCCTTCGATATCGGCGGCACCGCCGTCAAGTTCGGGCTGGTGGCCGAAGATGGCCGCCTGCTCAGGCAGGGCGAGGTGCCGTTCGAGCGTGACCTGGCCTTCGCAGCGCTCTGCGAAAAGCTGGCAAGGCTTTATGAGGACACGACAGCAGGCAGCCGGGCGGATGCGCTGGCGGTGGCGATGCCGGGCTTTGCTGCGCCTGACACAGGCGTCGTCATCGACGGCGGCGGCAATGTTCCGGCGCTGCGTGACGGCTCGATCGCACAGGCCCTCGAACAGCGCCTCGGCTTGCCGGTCTGGTTCGGCAATGATGGTGTCGCCGCCGCGCTGGGCGAGGTCAGATACGGCGCCGGCCGAAGGTTGAATCGTTTCGTCCTGATCACGATCGGGACGGGTGTCGGAGGCGCTGTCATTATCGATGGCCAACCGATCATCGGCCGAAACGGCCATCCGCCCGAACTCGGTGCCGTCGTCGTCGGTAACGACGATGCGGGAGAACCGCTCTCACTCGAAGCGCGCTCCTCGGCGCCAGCCATGCTGCAGGCCTACGCACGTCGGACTGGCACCGCAGCTGGCTCGGTGCGACAGCTGTTCGAGCAAGCCGAGGCTGGGGATGCGGCAGCCGAAGCGGCCATCGATGCGACCTGTCGCGGTATCGCCCAGGCGGCGGGTGCCCTCACCAATGCGCTGATGCTCGAAGCGATCGTGCTCGGCGGCGGCGTGTCGGGAGCGGGCGAAGCTTTGACACGCCGGCTTCACCTGCTGCTGCCGGCCTATGTCTGGCCGTCTCTGGCGGCACAAGTCGATGTCCGCATCGCCGAGCTCGGAAACACGGCCGGGCTGTTGGGCGCCGCCTCGCTCGCTTTTGAGGGGCTAGCCACCTCGACACATCCTCGTAGGGCCTGGCAGGCGGCCAAATCCTGAACCACGATCTGGTGACCGGGTGAAACTCCCGCCGTCAGCGCGCTGCGGATTGGCGCTGCTGCGCACGCGACATGGCCAGAACCCAATCTCTGAACTGCGCACCGAATGGTTTCTCCAGCGCGGCCCGGTCCCAGGCCAGGAAATAGCTTTCGCCGAGCTGCAGCCGCCTGTCGATCGGCACGACGAGCCGCCCGGAGGCGAGATCCTCGCGGATCATCGCGATCTGGGCGAGCACGAAACCACGGCCGTTGACGGCGGCATCCAGAGCAGTGCTCGACAATGAGAAGGCGAGCTCCGTCGAAACGTGCCCCACGGAGACCCCGACGCTGCGTGCCCACTCGTCCCAGCTCGGCGGAGGCTTGTGTGATCCCTCCCACTCGATGCCGATCAGGGGGTAGGAGAAGATATCTTCCGGTGCCGTGACGGCCTTGCCGGCGATCAGGCCCGGTGCGCAGGCCGGCACGACACAGTCCGTGAAGAGCGGTGCGTAGTGGTCGAAGGACTGGCTCTTCGAACCGTATGACAACCTGAAATCGACCCCGTCCTCGAAGAGGCGCGGCTCGGACTCCGCGCCGACCAGGCGAATCTTCGAGGCTGGATTCAAGGCTTGCCAGTCGAAGAGCTGCGGGCCGAGCCAGCGGCTGGCAACGGTCGCGAGGCAGCTGACGACAAGCCCAGAACCGGCGCGCTTGCGGTGAAGCGTGGCATGGGCCTGGCGGAGCGCCGCGAAGGGGCCGGTGATGTCGAGCTGGTAGGCCGCTCCCCAGGACGTCAATTCGACGCCGCGCCCATTGCGCTCGACGAGCCGGATGCCGAGGCAGCTTTCCAGCTTCTTGATCTGCTGGCTGATCGCACCGGGCGTGACGAACAGCTCGGCCGCCGCATCGGACACGCTCCCCAGTCGCGCGACCGCCTCGAATGCCTGAAGCGCCTTGAGCGGCGGCAATGCCAAACCTGCCTCCCATCCTGTCTTCACATTTTAGCAAATCTAAAATGTAACGCAATACTTCGGACTCAAGCCGGCGCCGCATCGCTGCCTATCATCCCGTGGATGGCGATTGATGGGAGGGCGTCGATGTTCCTGAAAAATGCCTGGTATGTCGCGGCCTGGGACCATGAGGTCCGGGACCAGCTCCACCCTGTGACGATGCTGTCCGAGAAGGTCGTGCTCTACCGGCGGCGCGACGGAAAGCTGGCCGCGCTCGAGGATGCCTGCCCGCACCGCAAGCTGCCGCTGTCGATGGGGCGCATCAAGGGCGACGACGTCGAATGCGGCTATCACGGCCTGACCTTCGACTGCACGGGCACCTGCACCCGCGTTCCCGGCGCCGAGCGGATTCCGCATGTCGCCCGCGTCCGCTCCTACCCTGTCGAGGAACGCTACGGCCTGATCTGGGTCTGGATGGGCGATCCGGCGCTGGCCGACCCCGCGCTGATCTTCGCCGTCGACCATTGGGGCGATCCCGCCTGGGGCGTCAACCAGGGCGACGGCATGACGATCGCCTGCAACTACCTCTACATGACCGACAACCTGCTCGATCCCTCCCACGTCGCCTGGGTGCACCAGAGTTCCTTCGCCGGGGCCGGCACCGAGGAGACACCGCTGGAGACGACCGTAGGCGAGGACGGGGTCACGGTCTGGCGCTGGATGATGGATGCCGAGCCGGCGCCCTTCTACGCCCCGTTCCTGAAGTTCAAGGGCAACTGCGACCGCAAGCAGCACTACGAGGTGCGCTACCCCAGCCAAGCCATCATCAGGGCGATCTTCACGCCGGCCGGAAGCGGCGGCGTGGGGCAGCCGCCTCATCCGGACGTCTTCCTGATGGACAGCTACAACTTCATGACGCCGGTCGACGAGAACAGTACCCGCTACTTCTGGTTCCAGATGCGCAACTTCGCGCCGAACGACCCGGAGATCTCGGCGCAGTTCGCCCGTTCGGTGCGCGGCGCCTTCGAGGAAGACCGGGCGGTCCTCACAGCCGTGCATCAGGGCATGGCCAACAAACGCACGCCCAATCTCGACCTCAAGATCGATGTCGGCCCGCTACGCTTCCGCCGCCGCCTGGCTCAGATGATCGAGGCCGAGACGGCCGCCAGCGCCCGGCAGGCGGCGGAATAGGCGCCGCCATGGCGGGCGCTGCGCAAGCTGCAAGCCGGTTCCGGCCGTTCCGCGTGGTGTCGCGGACGCCGGAAAGCCGGACGATCACATCCTTCGTACTGGAGCCGCTCGACCCCGCCGACTGGCGAGCCTTCGAGCCCGGACAATACCTGCCGGTCCGCATCCCCGGTACGGACGCGCAGGCAGCGGCGCTGAGGACCTACAGCATCTCGTCGGCGCCATCGGACACTGCGCGCTATCGGATCACGGTGAAGCGCGAGGGCGCCCCAGCGCCGGGCCTGCCGGACGGAATCGGGTCCTGCTTCCTGCATGACCGCGTCGCTATCGGCGATCTCGTCGAGATCGCGCCGCCACGCGGAGAGTTCGTGCTGGCCATGGATACAAAACGGCCCGTCATCCTCGCCAGCGGCGGCGTCGGCCTCACCCCACTCGTCTCGATGCTCCATGCCCTGACGAGCGAGCCGGAGCGCGAGGTCCATTTCCTGCATGCCTGCGACGATGGCGAGGTCCATGCCTTGCGCCGGGAGGTCGATGCACTCGTCGGCAGCCGCCCCGGCCTCACGGCGCGCTATTGCTATCGCGTCCCTTCCCCGGCTGACGCCGCGAGCGGATCGCATCATGCCGAGGGACTCCTGACCAAGGCTCTGCTGCGCAGCTGGCTGCCGCTTGGCGATTACGACGTCTATCTCTGCGGGCCGCCGCCCTTCATGGCCAATGTCTACGCCGCCTTTCGCGAGCTCGGGGTGCGCAAGGACCGGATCCGCTACGAGTTCTTCGGCCCGGCGACCGTGCTCGAAGCGGTGGAGGCGAACCCGCTGGCACCGCCACCGGCCGAGCCCCTGCCGCCCACCAGCGAACCCGTTGCCGCCGCTGCAGCGAACGGGGCCGGGGCCGGCCTGCAGATCAGCTTCGCGCGATCGCAACGCGCCGCCGCATGGGACGAGGCGACCGACACCAACCTGCTCGCCTTCGCCGAGCGGCTCGGCCTCGATCCACCCTTCTCCTGCCGTGCCGGCGTCTGCAGCACCTGCCGCACGGGCCTGCTGCAGGGCGAGGTCGACTATGTCGAGGAGCCACTCGATCCACCCGGACCGGGCGAGGTGCTGCTGTGCTGCGCCAAGCCGCGCGGCCCACTCGTCCTGGATCTCTAAGAGAAGCCGTGCCCATGAGCGAAGCATCGATCCCCATTATCGACGTGGCTAAGCAGTCCGGCGGTTCGCTCGTCCTCAATCCGCATGTCGCGGCGCTGCCGCCCTATAATGCCGGCCTGACCGTCGCAGTGGCGCGCGCCGCGAGCGGGCGCTCCGACATCGCCCGGCTCGCCAGCAACGAGAATCCCGATGGCTGCTCCCCGGCCGTGCTGGAAGCGCTGCGCTCGTCGCAATTCGAGCCCTGGCGCTATGCCGATCCGGCCTGCACGGAACTGAGGACCGCGCTCGCCGAAAAGCTCGCGGCCGCTCCCGAGTGCATCGTGGTTGGAAACGGTTCGGAGGAGATGATTGCGGCGATCGCGCGGGCGGCACTGATGCCGGGCTGCGAGGTCGTGACGGTCACGCCGAGCTTCGGCCTGCACGAGATCGAGCCGCTGGCCGCCGGCGCCCGCGTGACCAAGGTTCCGATGGGCGCCGACCTCGGCTTCGATATCGCGGCCATCGCCGCCGCGCTCGCGGCCGAGCCGCGCATCCTGTTCCTGTCGTCGCCGTCCAACCCGGTCGGGCCCGCCCTCGATCATGCGCAGCTCGAACGGCTCGCGCGGGCGGCCTCGCCGCGCACGCTCTTCGTGCTCGACGAAGCCTATTTCGAATATGCCGACGAGGGCGCTCCCGATGCGCGCGATATCCTGGGCGCCGCCGGCTTGCCGCATGTCGTGCTGCGGACCTTCTCGAAGGCGTATGGCCTCGCCGGGCTCAGGGTCGGCTATGCCGTCTGTTCCGATGCCGGGCTCGCTCGCGCCGTCGCGGCGGCGAAGACGCCGTTCAACGTCAACGGCGCCGCCCAGATCGCCGCCATGGCGGCGTTGCGGGACGAAGCCTGGATGAAGGCCTCCACCGCGCGGCTGCGGGCCGAGCGCGAGCGGGTGCGAGCGGCTCTGCACCGGCTCGGCCTCAGGCCCGCGCCCTCGCAGACCAATTTCCTGTTCCTCGACATCGGTGCCGACAGTGACGGCATCGCCGCCGCGCTGCTGCGCGAGGGGATCATCGTCAAGCCTTGGCGCGAGGCCGGCTACCGCAGCTATCTGCGCCTCACAATCGGCCATGCCGCCGACAACGACCGGCTGCTCGCCGGGCTCGCCGCCTGTCTCGGCACAGACGGGCCACCAGCATTCAACGAGAGCGAAAACCGCTCCGGCAACACAGAGGGAAACCGCAATGACCAACCACGGATATCCAGATAGACGAAGCCTTCTTCTCGGCGCTGGCGCGCTCGGCGCAGCGCAACTCCTGCCCTCCCGCGCCTTCGCGCAGGCGCCAAAGCGCGGCGGCGCCTTCAGGGTCGGCATTTCCGACTTCGCGACCTCGGACTCGCTCGACCCGACGCTGGTCGAGACGCAGTTCTCGCAGCATCTGCAATGGCAGTTGCGCAACAATCTCGTCGAGGCCGGACCGGGTGGAAAGCTCGTTCCCGAGCTCGCGGAAAGCTGGGAAGGCTCGAAGGACGCAAAGACCTGGACCTTCAAGTTGCGCAAGGGCGTCACCTTCCATGACGGCAAGAGCCTGACGCCGGCCGATGTCGTCCACTCCTTCAACACCCATCGCCGCGACGGCTCGAAGTCGATGACCAAGCCGATCCTGGCCCAGATCGCCACGGTCAAGGCCGACGGCCCCGATGCGATCGTGTTCGAGCTCGTCGACGGCAATGTCGGCTTTCCCGCCCTGACGAGCTCGGTCGGCCTCGTCATCATCCCCGACGGCGACACCGACTATCGCCGCGGCATGGGCACCGGCGGCTACATCCTGGAGCAGTTCGAGCCGGGGGTGCGCTCGCGCGTGAAGCGCAATCCGAACTACTGGAAAGCCGGCAGGGGCAATTTCGACACCGTCGAGATGATCTGCATCAAGGACGCAACGGCCCGCGCCAACGCGCTGCTGACCGGCCAGATCGACGCCTACAACGCCGTCGATCCACGCACGGTGGCACTGCTCGAGCGCAACAGCGCGGTGCGCATCAACCGGGTCAAGAGCAAGGCGCATTTCGCCTTCCCGATGATGGTCGACCAGGCGCCCTTCGCCTCCAACGATGTTCGCCTCGCCATGAAATACGCGATCGACCGCGAGGAGATCGTCAAGCGCGTGCTCGGCGGCTTCGGCTCGCCAGGCAACGACCATCCGCTCTCGGCGGCCTATGAATTCTATGACGGCTCGATCCCGCAGCGCGCCTATGACCCTGACAAGGCGAAGTTCCACCTCGCCAAGGCGGGCGAAGCCAATCTGCGCGTGCAGCTTCATGTCTCCGAGACGCCTTTCGCGGGCGCAACCGACGCGGCGGTGCTGTTCAAGGCCCATGCGGCCAAGGCCGGCATCACCGTCGACGTCGCCAAGGAACCGGAAGACGGCTACTGGTCCTCGGTCTGGAACAAGAAGCCGCTCTGTACCTCGCGCTGGAGCGGGCGCATCAACGACGACGTGCTGCTGACGCTCGGCTATTCCGACACCGGGACTAAGGCGGGCTGGAACGAGACGCGCATCAACAATCCGCGCCTCAACACCATCGTCGCCGAAGCCCGCAAGGAGTTCGACACCGGCAAGCGCCGCGCCCTCTACAGCGAAGCGCAGCGTATCATCCATGATGAGGGCGGCTCGAACATCTTCGCCTTCGCCGACTTCCTCGATGCGACCAGCCGCAAGCTGGCGTTCGGAGAACTCGCCGGCGACTGGATGCTCGACGGCTGCCGCGCCTCCGAGCGCTGGTGGTTCGCCTGACGCGGTCCTCCGCGCGTCGCCTCCCGCATTTGGCCGCCTGACCTGCTCCCGCCGGGAGCCGGTCAGGCCAGCAAGGATCGTTCGATGCACGGCGTCCTCGCCATGATCGCCCAGCGGATCGCGCTCGGGGTCGCGACCCTGTTCGTGATCTCGATGCTGGTCTTCCTCGCCGTCGACATGCTGCCGGGAGACCCGGCGGAGGCGATCCTCGGCCAGAGTGCGACCCCCGCCTCGCTGGCGGCGCTCCGGCAGGAGCTCGGCCTGAACAAGCCGCTGGTCGTGCGCTATGCCGACTGGACGGCGGGCCTGATGCGCGGCGATTTCGGGCGCTCGCTCGCAAACGATCGGCCGATCTCCGAGCTGATCGCGCCGCGCCTCGGCGCGACCTTGTCGCTGGCGGCGCTGGCGGCGGCGATCGCGCTGCCGCTCGGGGTCTTGCTCGGCATCCTCTCGACCGTGCATCGCGACCGGGCGCTCGACCGGGTCGCCTCGACCGCCTCGCTGCTCGCGATCTCGTTCCCCGAATTCTTCACCGCCTATATGCTGGTCGCCTGCTTTTCCGTCGGCCTCGGCTGGCTGCCGGCGATCTCGCTGTCGAGTCAGGGCGGCTTCGTCGAGACGCTGACGATGCTGGCGCTGCCGGCCCTGACACTGTCGCTCGCCGTGATCGGCTATGTCCTGCGGATGACGCGGGCCGCCATCATGGGCGTCATGGCCTCTCCTTACGTCGAGATGGCCCGCCTCAAGGGCGTCGGACCTTGGGGCGTCGTCGTCCGCCACGCCCTGCCCAATGCGCTGTCGCCGATCATCAACGTCGTGATCATCAACCTCGCCTATCTCGTGGTCGGCGTCGTGGTGATCGAGGTGGTGTTCGTCTATCCCGGCCTCGGCCAGCTGCTGGTCGACTCGGTCGCGAAGCGCGACATCCCGGTCGTCCAGGCCTGCTGCATGCTGTTCGCCGGCACCTATATCGGCCTCAACCTGCTCGCCGATATCCTGGCGCTGCTGGCCAATCCGCGGCTGCGCCGGCCGCGCCAGCAGGAGGCACGGGCATGACCGGCGTCATGGCACTCCGCATGGCTCCGCTGTCCGCCCGGATCGGGCTGGCGATCGTCGCCCTCTACCTGTTCTGCCTGCTCTTCGCCCCGCTCGTCGCGCCCTATGGCGAGACCGAGATCGTCGGTGGTCCCTGGGCCGGCGGCTTCTGGGATCCGGCGGCGGAGGGCCCCGCGACCCTGCTGGGCACCGACCATCTCGGCCGGGACGTGCTGTCGCGCCTCATCTACGGCGCCCGCAACTCGATCACGCTGGCGCTGCTGACGACCACCCTCTCCTTCCTCACCGGCACGATTCTGGGGCTGCTCGCAGCCGTGCGCGGCGGAGTGGTCGATCAGGTGCTTGGCCGTCTCGTCGATCTCGTGATGGCCTTTCCAACGCTGATCTTTGCCCTGCTGGTGCTCGCCGTCGCCGGCTCGACGCTGCCGGTGCTGATCGGCGTCATCGCGCTGCTCGATGCGACCCGCGTCTTCCGGATCGCGCGCGCCGCCGCGATGGACGTCGCGGCCCAGGATTTCGTCGAGGTCGCGCGCCTGCGCGGCGAGGGAACCGGCTGGATCATGCGCCGCGAAATCCTACCCAACATCGTCGTGCCGCTCGCGGCGGAATTCGGCCTGCGCTTCTGCTTCGTCTTCCTGTTCATCGCGACGCTGAGTTTCATCGGCCTCGGCATCCAGCCGCCGACCGCCGACTGGGGCTCGATGGTGCGCGAGAACGCCGCAGCGATCTCGTTCGGCATCCTGATGCCGCTGTTTCCGGCCGGCGCGATCGCATTGCTGACTATCGGCATCAACCTGGTCATCGACTGGGCCGCCGCCGGCCATCACGGGGTGAGCGATGAACGCTGAAACCGCGGGCCTCGCCGAGGCAGTATCGCGCCTGCGGGTTGAGGCGGGCGGCGCGCCGCTCCTCGTCATGCAGGGCCTCGTGATCGAGACGAGCGGCCTCGGCAAGGTGCAACGGATCGTCGACGGCATCGATCTCGAGCTGCATGCCGGCGAGGTACTCGGCCTGATCGGGGAATCGGGCGCCGGCAAGTCGACGATCGGCCTCGCCGCGCTCGGCTATGTCCGGCCCGGCTGCCGCTTCGCCGGAGGCTCCGTCCTGTTCGACGGGCAGGATCTGCTCGACTTGCCGCCGCAGCGCTGCCGGGCGCTGCGCGGCACCCGCATTGCCTATGTCGCCCAGAGCGCCACCGCCTCCTTCAACCCGGCCCATCGCCTGATCGACCAGGTCGTCGAGACCGCCACGAGGCAGGCCGGCATGGGACGGCGCCAGGCCGAGCAGGACGCGCGCGAGCTGTTCGCGCGGCTTGCCCTGCCCGATCCCGACCATATCGGCGAACGCTTCCCGCACGAGCTGTCCGGCGGGCAGCTCCAGCGCGTGATGATCGCGATGGCGATGATCTGCCGGCCGGATCTCATCGTCTTCGACGAGCCGACCACGGCCCTCGACGTCACCACGCAGGTCGAGATCCTCGCCTGCGTCCGCAACATCGTCGAGGCCTTCGGGACGGCCGCGATCTACATCACCCATGATCTTGCGGTGGTAACCCAGCTCGCCGATCGAATCGTCGTGCTCCGCCATGGCCGCATCGTCGAGGAAGCCCCGACGCGGGCCATGCTCGCCGCCCCGCGCGAGAGCTACACCCGCTCGCTCTGGGCGGTGCGCCAGATCCGGAAGACGCCCGAGCCGGATCACGGCGCGCCACTGCTGGACCTGGACGGGATCAGCGCCTCCTATGGCTCCGTTCCTGTGCTCAAGGACGTCTCACTGAGGGTCAGGACAGGCGGCACGGTCGCCCTCGTCGGCGAATCCGGCTCGGGCAAATCGACCCTGGCGCGCGTCGTGGCTGGATTGCTGTCGCCCACGGCCGGGGGAGTCCGGCTGCAGGGAAACGGCTTGCCGAGACGCCTGCAGGATCGCTCGCGCGATCAGCTTCGCCGTGTCCAGCTCATCCACCAGAGCCCGGACGCGGCGCTCAACCCGCGCCACAGCATCCGTGAGGCGATTGGCCGACCGTTGCAGCTCCATTCCGGCCTCAAAGGCGTCGCACGCGAGGCCCGTCTGCGCGAGCTGATGGCGCTGGTCGAGCTGAAGCCCGATCTGCTCGACCGTTTGCCGGGCGCGCTCTCGGGCGGGCAAAAGCAGCGCGTCTGCATCGCCCGTGCGCTCGCTGCCGGCCCCGAGCTCTTGATCTGCGACGAGGTGACTTCGGCACTCGACCAGGTCGTCCAGGCCGGCATCCTCGCCATGCTCCAGCGGCTGCAGAAGGAGCTCGGCCTGTCCTGCCTCTTCATCACCCATGACATCGCGACGGTGCGCGCCATCGCCGACGAGGTCGTCGTCATGCGCCGGGGCGCCGTGGTCGAGAGCGGGCCGCGCGACGCCGTGCTGGAGACGCCGTCCGAAGACTATACGCGACTGCTGCTCTCCTGCGTGCCCGACGTCGATCCGGACTGGCTCACACGGTTGCTGCAGCAGCGCGCCACCGCCGGAGACTTGACTGATGCTCGTTGAGGACATGCCTGTCGGGTCCGCGCTGGACCGGATCGCTTCCCTGCGCGCGCATCTGCCGGGCAGCCAGGTGCTCGACCGCAGCGCGCTCGCGGCGCGTGATCCCGGCTGGGACACCGGCAATCTGAACGCCTTCGCGCTCGTTCGCCCCGGCTCCGTCGCGGATGTCGTAGAGCTGGTGGCGTGGTGCCGGGCGCATCGTTGCGCCTTCGTGCCGCAAGGCGGGCGGACCGGCCTCGTCGGCGGCGCCGTCACGACGCCCGACCAGCTGATCTGCGATCTCGGCGCGCTCGACACGATCGAGGAGATCGACCCCGACAGCGGCATCGCCGTGGTCCAGGCTGGCGTCACGCTCGGCGCCCTGCAAGAGGCCGCGGCGACCGTCGGACTCCATCCCGGCCTCGACCTCGCCGCGCGCGGCTCGGCCACGGTCGGGGGGTTGATTGCGACCAATGCCGGCGGCATCACAGCTTTCCGCACCGGCGTGATGCGCCATCGCGTGCTCGGCCTGGAAGCTGTGCTTCCCGATGGGCGCCTCGTTGACGACATGACGCGCGTCCTGAAGACAAGCGCCGGCTATGATGTGAAGCAACTGCTGATCGGGGCCGAGGGGACGCTCGGCATCGTCACGCGAGCGGTGATCCGGCTAGATCCTTTGCCGAACGGCCGCGCGACTGCGCTGCTCGGCACCGCCGGCGCGGCGCAGGCGCTCGACATCGTCCGCCATTTGCAGGGTGGGTCGGCGCCATTGCTCGCGGCGGAGATCATGTGGTCCGGCTTCGCGGCTGTGACTTGTGCCGCGCTCGGCCTCGATTCAGCGCAGTTGCCGCTACGCTCGCCCTGCCTGCTCTTGGTCGAGCTCGGCGGCGCCAGCTTCGAGGCTGCCCGCACTGCGCTGGAAGACGCGCTCGCAGCTCTCGTCGAGACGGAACCGGACCTCGATGGCATTGTCTGCGCCTCGATGGCCCAGTCGGCGCAGCTCTGGCGGCTGCGCGAGGACACGGACGCGCTCTATCGGCTCCACCCCCAGGCGCCTTCCTACGATATCTCGCTCCCAGCACGCGAGTTCGATGGGTATGTGGCGCGCCTGCGGCCGGCTTTGAAGGCGATCGATCAGGCCATCGAGCCTTATCTGTTCGGCCATCTCGCCGACGGCAACCTCCACATCGTCCTGAACCTGTCCGGTCCGCTCCGGCAGGATGTCCGTACGGCCATAGAGACTGTGATTTATGATGAGTTGCGTGGGCTCGGCGGCTCATTCTCCGCCGAGCATGGCATCGGCAGCAAGCGGATCGCAGCCCTGAAACGCAACGCCGACCCGGTGAAACTGGCGCTGATGGCCCAGCTCAAGACGCTGTTCGATCCCGACAATCTCTGCAATCCCGGCAAGGTCGTTGCCTGAATGTGGCGAGCCGACGAGGTCGTCTACGCATGCGGCCGATCGCCCCCGGGGCCCGCGCCACTCACGCAAAGCGCCACAAGCACGCGTTAGCCTTCGCCAGGAAGCCGGACTCTGGGTCGTGCGCCAAGCAGCCTGTCAGAAACTTCGTGCAGAGCTGGAAGCCCGTCGAGCTGCTGCGTCGTCAACTTGCAATGCTGCAGGCCATTTCCAGACAGACTCGATGGATCCGCCCATCACTGCAGGTAGCGCTCCGGCTCGCCTGGAAAGGCATCAGCCTGATCGAGGCGACATCTGCGCCTCGATCAGCTCCGCCGTCCTCCGATAATGCGCGGCAAGAAGAGCCTGGGCCGTGTCGGCATCTCTCGCCAGAGCCGCGTCCATGATCTGCCGATGTTCGAACGCGACGTCGCGCGTGCCCGTCGGCATCTTTCCCGCGAGCGCTGGCAGGCGATAGCGCTGGGTCTCGACATGGAGCTGATCGGACAGATTGATCAGCCGGCGTGAGCCGCATTTGGCGATGAGTGCGCTGTGGAACTCCTGATGACGGACCTCGAGCGCTGACAGCTCGTCGACGCTGAGTTCACGACCGAGCGGAGCGAGCCGGCGCACCTGCAGGTCGAGGGCGTGAAAGGCCGCGACGATGCCGGCTTCCCAGTCATCATCGCCGCGAGCGATGGAGCGCTTCAGCGCCTCGCATTCGATCAGCGATCTCGTCTCCGTCACATCCCACATCTCCTCGATCGAGACCGGAGCGACGGAGAAGCCGCGCAGCGCAGCCGCCAGGACGAGCCGTTCGGTCTGCAGGCGGTTCAAAGCCTCGCGCAACGGCGAGAAGCTCAGCCCATAGCGCTGGCGCAGGAACTCGAGCCGCAGCGGCTGTCCGGGCTCGAAGATGCCCGCGACGATGTCGCTCCGCAGCTTCCGGTAGGCAGTTTCGGCCGCCGTGAACGACGCCTCGGGGGACGCCGTCTCCTCATGGCTCGCCAGAGCTGTCGCATTCCGCTTCACGCGCACGATTCGATCCCAGTTCGTGTTTCCGGTCCGACCGTACACGAATGCACATCTAACGCAAAAATATCTTTCTTTCGAAAATCCTGCATGCTAACCAAAATCTGCAATTTGAGAGGAGGTCGCCATGTCAGCTCCGAAGCAGAATCATCGTGAAGACGTCGCGGGGCGCGCGAACGTCGAGGACACGCCAGAACTGTTGGCCTATTACGAGGAGCTGGAGGCGCTCGAAGCAGGCGCGCTCTGGACCGTGGCCAACAAGATCGAGCCCTGGGCGCCCAAATCGGCTTCCGTTCCCGTCCTCTGGCGCTATCGCGACCTGCGCGAACATGTCCTGCGCTCGGTCGAGCTTGTGACGCCCGAAAAGGCCGGCCGGCGCGTGATCTATCTGAACAACCCCGGTCGGCGGGACGTCTCCGCCGCCGTGGGCTGGCTCTATTCGGGCCTGCAGGTCATGCATCCCGGCGAGACCGCATCCGCCCATGCGCATTCGGCCTCGGCGCTGCGCTTCATCATGGAAGGCGCGGGCGCCTACACCATCGTCGACGGCCACAAGATGACACTCGGCGCCAACGACTTCGTGTTGACGCCGAACGGCACCTGGCACGAGCACGGCGTCTCATCGGACGGTTCGCCCTGCATCTGGCAGGACGGTCTCGACATCCCGCTGGTCAATACACTCGAGGCGAATTTCTATGCGGTCCATCCGGATCTGCGCCAGGCGGTCGGCTATCCCGTCGACGACATGACCGGAGCCTGGGGCAATCCCGGCCTGCGGCCGGCCGGCCATGACTGGGGCAAGCCCTATTCGCCGCTGCTGAAATACGAATGGGCTCCGACCTACGAGGCGTTGACGCGCTTTTCCAAGGTGACGGATGGCTCGGCCTTCGACGGCGTGCTGATGAACTACATCAACCCCATCACTGGTGGCCCGGTGATGCAGACGATCGGCGCCTCGATGCAGTTGCTGCGGCCCGGCGAGAAGACCAAGGCGCATCGTCACACCGGCAGCTTCATCTATCAGGTCGCCAAGGGCAGCGGTCATTCCGTCATCGACGGCAAGCGCTTCGATTGGCAGGAGCGCGACATCTTCTGCGTGCCGTCCTGGGCCTGGCACGAGCACGCCAACGCGTCGGCCAGCGACGATGCCTGCCTCTTCGCCTTCAACGACATGCCGGTGATGAACTCGCTCGGCCTCTATCGCGAGGAAGCGTTCGGCGACAATGGCGGCCACCAGCCGCTCGCTCTCTGAGGGTTGCCGATCATGCGTCTCGTTACCTATCGCAGCACGATCGAGGCCGCAGCACGGCTCGGCGTCATCGAAGGCGATCTCGTCATCGACGTCGCCACCCTTGGCGCCTGTGCCGATCTCGACCTGCCCTCGGCGATGCTCGATCTTATCGATCTCGGGCCGGCCGGGTTGGCGTCGCTGAGCGCCGTGCTGGACCTGCATCGCGGGCGCTGGCCCGCCCATTCCGCCTTCCCGCTCGCCAATGTCAGGCTGCTGGCCCCGATCCCGCGGCCGCGGAAGAACATTTTCGGCATCGGCCTGAACTATGTCGAGCACGTCGCGGAATCGGCCGCCGCGCTCGACACGTCGAAAGACCTGCCGAAACAGCCCGTGATCTTCTCGAAGCCGCCGACCAGCGTCGTCGGTCCCGGAGAGGCGATCGAGCACAACGGCAAGATCACGCAGCAGCTGGACTGGGAGGTCGAGCTCGCAGTGGTCATGGGTCGCACCGCGCGCCGCGTCACTGAGGCCGAGGCGATGGGCTTCGTCTTCGGCTACAGCGTGATGATCGATGTCAGCGCCCGCGACAATCGTCGCGCCGGCCAGTGGATCTACTCGAAGGGCCAGGACACCTACGCGCCCTTCGGCCCCTGCATCGTCACGGCCGACGAGATCACCGAGCCGCACGCGCTTGATCTCTGGCTGACCGTCAATGGCGAGACCAAGCAGCGCTCCAATACGCGCCACATGCTGTTCAAGATCCCGGTGCTGATCGCGGACATCAGCGCCGCGATCACGCTGGAGCCCGGCGACATCATCGCCACCGGCACGCCGGACGGCGTCGGGGCCGGCCGGACGCCGCAGGAATGGCTCTGGCCGGGAGACGTGGTCGAGGCTGGCGTCGACGGCATCGGGCAAATCCGCCACCCCGTCGTGGCCGCCTGAATCCAAGCATCAACGACAAAATGGCAGCGGCGACGACCGTGCCGCAACGGAGGGGAATTCGATGAGCAGGTCAGCATTCACGCGCCGGATGATCGTCGCCGGCCTCGCATCGGCGGCAGCGCTGCCGATGGCGCAATCAGCCTTGGCCCAAGCCGGTGCGAGCGCCCCGGTCACGATCGGCTTCATCACCACGCTGTCGACGCCGGCCGGCTATATCGGCGAGGATATCCGCGCCGGCTTCCAGCTCGCGCTGACTGACGGGAAGCTCGGCGGCGTGCCCGTCAACCTCGCGATCGAGGACGACGCGCTGAAGCCGGCGAACGCCAAGCAAGCCGCCGACCGGCTGATCCAGTCCGGCGTCAAGCTCTTCACCGGCGTGAACTTCTCCAACGTGCTCGCCGCCGTGGTTCCCGGCGTCCTGGAATCGGGCGGCTATTATGTCAGCCTCAATCCCGGCCCCTCGTCCTTCGCCGGGGAGCGCTGCCACCGGAACTACTTCGTCGCCTCCTATCAGAACGACGCCTTCCATGAGGCGGCGGGGCTCTCGGCCAACCGGCTCGGCTACAAGCGTGTCGCGCTGCTGGCGCCGAACTATCAAGCCGGCCGCGATGCGCTGGAGGGCTTCAAGCGCACCTTCAAGGGCGAGATCGTTAGCGAGATCTATACCAAGCTCGACCAGACCGACTTCTCGGTCGAGCTTGCGCGCGTGCGCTCGCTCGCGCCGGAAGCGATCTACCAGTTCCACCCCGGCGGCGCCGGCATCAATTTCGCCAAGCAATATGCCAATGCCGGCCTGGGCAAGAGCATTCCCATGCTGATCCCGGCCTTCTCGATGGATGCGCACATGGTCGGTGCGACCGGCGATGCCGCCGACGGCATCTATGCCTCGGCGCTCTGGACGCCCGAGGCTACCTCCCCCGCCTCCAAGGCCTTCGTGGAAGCCTTCCGCAAGGCCTATTCGCGAACGCCGACCATGTATGCCCAGCAGGCCTATGATACGGCCAACCTGATCGGGAGCGCCCTCAAGGCGGTGAACGGCGACCTCGGCAAGCAGGACGAGTTCCGCAAGGCGTTGCGGGCGGCGCAGTTCACGGCCGTGCGCGGGAAGTTCTCCTTCGGGCCCAATCAGCATCCGGTTCAGGACTACTATCTGATGAAGTTCGAGAAGCGCCCGTCCGGCGAGATCGTGCAGACGATCGTGCGGAAGATCGCAGAAGACTACGGCGACGCCTACGCGGCGCAGTGCAAGCTCAACTGACCGCTGCGCCCCCGTCAGCACGTTGGACGCCTGATTCACCGCGCAATAAGGGCGTGTGGAGATGATCCTTTTTGTCGAGCAGGCGCTAAACGGCCTGCAATACGGATCGATGCTGTTTCTTCTGGCATCGGGATTGACGCTGATCTTCGGCATCATGGGGGTGATCAACCTCACCCATGGCGCCTTCTACATGGTCGGCGCCTATAGCGCGGCATTCGCTGTCCTCTCCACCGGCTCCTTCCTGGTCGGCATCGCGGCCGCCCTGCTCGGGGCCGGGCTTTATGCGGTGCTCGTCGAGGTCGCGGTGGTGCAATGGCTGTATCGCCGCGACCATCTCTACCAGGTCCTGGCGACGCTCGGCCTGATCCTGTTCACCAACGAGGCGGTGAGCATGATCTTCGGCCGCCGCCCGCCATTGATGGACATCCCGCCCTTCCTGCAGGGCTCGATTCCTCTCCTTCCGGGCCTCGACTACCCGCTCATGCGCATCGCCTTCATCGTGACTGGCGCGCTGGTCGCGATCGGCCTGTGGGCGCTGGTCAACCACACGCGGGTCGGCATGCTGATCCGGGCCGGCGCGGACGACCGCGAGATGGTCGATGCGCTCGGCATCGACATCCGGCGGCTCTATACGCTGGTCTTCGGGCTGGGCGGCGCGCTGTGCGGCCTCGCCGGCGTCATGGCAGCGCCGCTGCTGGCCATCGAGATCGGCATGGGCGAGCGGGTGCTGATCACCACCTTCGTGGTCATCGTCATCGGCGGCGTCGGCTCGGTGCGCGGCGCGCTGGTCGGCGCTCTGCTCGTCGGCATGGTCGACAGCCTGGGACGGGCCTACATCCCGCAGCTCCTACAATTGTCGCTGCCGGCCTCGGCCGCCGACACGCTCGGCGCGGGGCTGGTATCGGCGAGCATCTACGTGCTGATGGCGATCGTCCTGCTCGTGCGCCCGAACGGCCTGCTGCCGGCCAGGAGATGAGCACGATGATGACCTCCCGTCTCCGTCTGGCCGTTGTCGCCGGCGGTCTCGCCCTCCTGCTGACGGCTCCCCTGCTCGCGCAGCTGACCGGCTCGGCCGGGCTGCTCGGCCTCGCCAACCGGATCGCAATCTATGCAATCGCCGCAGTCAGCCTCGACCTCATCCTCGGCTATGGCGCTCTGGTCAGCTTCGGCCACGCCATGTTCTTCGGGCTGGGCGGCTATGCCGTCGGCGTCATCGCCTTCCATACCGGCGCGGGCGAGCCTCTCTTCGGCTGGCAGGGCTCGAACGCTGCGCTGATCGTCTGGCCACTGGCGCTGGTCGCCTGCGCGCTGCTGGCCACTGTCGTCGGGACGCTCTCGCTGAAGACCAGCGGCGTGCAGTTCATCATGATCACGCTGGCTTTCGCGCAGATGGTCTTCTTCGTGCTCATCTCGCTGCAGAGCTATGGCGGCGACGACGGCCTGCTGCTCGACCGGCGCAACACGCTGCCCTTCATCGACCTCTCGCGGCCGATGACCTTCTACTATGTCTGCGTCGCACTGCTGGTCGCCTGGACGGCCTTCTGCGCCAGGGTGGTGAACTCCCGCTTCGGCCTCGTCCTCCAGGCGCTGCGGCAGAGCGAGCGGCGCTCGATCAACCTCGGGGTCGATCCGTTCCCGTTCCGGCTCACCGCCTTCGTCATCTCCGCGATCGGGACAGGTCTCGCCGGCGTGCTCTGGGCCAACTACGCCCGCTTCGTCTCGCCCGACATGGCCGCATGGAGCAAGTCGGGCGAGTTCATCGCGATCGTCGTCCTCGGCGGGCTCGGCACCCTGCTCGGCCCGATCGCCGGGACCGCCGTCTTCATCGCGCTCGAACAGATCCTTTCGATCTGGACCGAGCATTGGATGATCGTGATGGGGCCGATCCTGACGCTTGTCGCGCTGTTTGGCCGCCGGGGCATAGCCGGGCGCCTGTTCGGAGAGCGCAATGGCTGAATCGTCCTCTCAGCAGCGGGCGCCCATCCTCGCGATCGAGGGGCTGCGCAAGACCTTCGGAGCGCTGGTCGCGACCGATGAGGTCACGCTCGACATCCGCCCTGGCGAGCTCCACGCACTGATCGGTCCGAATGGCGCCGGAAAGTCGACGCTGATCACCCAGATCTGCGGGGAATTGAACCCGGATGCAGGACGCATCCTGTTCGATGGACGCGACGTCACCCGGCTGCGTCCGCATCTGCGCTCCCGGCTCGGACTGGGACGGACCTTCCAGATCACCCAGCTCTGCCCGGACTTCACTGCGATCGAGAATGTATTGCTGTCCATCGAGACCCGGGGCGGCGGCTCGTTCGACATGTTGTCGAATCCGCGCGGCAATGCCAGCGCTGTCTCCAGCGCGCGGGAGCGGCTCGCCGAGGTCGGCCTCGATGATCTCGCCGACAGGCGGGCGGAGACGCTCGCCCATGGCCAGCGCCGGCAGCTCGAGATCGCTGTCGCACTCGCCCGCGAGCCGAGGCTGCTGCTGCTCGACGAGCCGATGGCGGGGCTCGGGCCGGAGGAATCGGGGCGGATGACGCGGCTGCTCAACGGGCTGAAGCGGCGCTACGCGATTCTCCTGGTCGAGCACGACATGGCTGCCGTGTTCGCGTTGGCCGACCGCGTCAGCGTCCTGGTCTACGGCCGCGTCATCTTCACCGGCACGGTGGCGGAAGTACGCAGCGACCCAGCTGTCCGCGCCGCCTATCTCGGGGGAGAGCCGGCATGCTGAACGTGCGCGAACTCGCAGCTGGCTACGGCCATGCACGGGTCTTGTTCGGATTGTCCTTCGAGGCTCGCGCTGGCGAAGTCGTCTCGCTCATCGGCCGCAACGGCATGGGCAAGACCACCACCATCCGCGCGATCATGGGGCTGACGCGGCCGACCGGTGGCGAGATTTCCTTCGATGGCCGGCCACTTGCCGGGCTGGTGCCGAATGCGATCGCCCGGCTCGGCATCGGGCTCGTACCGGAGGGGCGGCGGGTGTTTCCCTCGCTCACGGTGGAGGAGAACCTGGTCGCCACCGCACGCAGCGGCAGCGCCGGACACTGGACCTTGCCGCGCGTGATCGAGCTGTTTCCGCGCCTCGGCGAAAGGCGACAGCAGTCGGCGCGAACCTTGTCCGGCGGCGAGCAGCAGATGCTGGCGGTCGGCCGGGCCCTCATGACCAATCCGCGCCTGCTCATACTCGACGAGGCGACGGAGGGGCTCGCGCCGCTGATCCGCGCCGAGATCTGGCGCTGCCTGCAGATGCTCAAGGGCGCCGGACAGACCATCGTCGTCGTCGACAAGAACCTGGCGGAGATGGCGTCGTTGGTCGACCGCCATCACGTCGTCGAGAAGGGGCGGATCGTCTGGGCCGGCACGCCGACCGCGCTCCACGACGATCCCGATCTCGCCAGCCGCTATCTCGGTCTGTGAGGGCACCGCCATGGCACTGATCGCCAGCGAACCGGTCTATCGTAGCTTCGACCGCGCCGCGCTCGACCGCGAATACAATGCCCGTGAAAGCGTCGCCTCCTTCGATGCGGAGTATGCGAAGTATGTCTCGGTCAGCGCGCAGGTGCAGCAGGAGCACGAGCGCATCGCCGACATCGTCTACGACGAGGCCAGCGGCGAGACGCTCGACCTCTATCCGGCCGAGCCTGGCGCACCGCTCTTCCTCTGGATCCATGGCGGCTACTGGCGGGCGAGCTCGAAGGACGACAACGCTTTCGTCGTGCCGGGCCCGAAGGCGCATGGCTTCGCTGTCGCTGTGATGAACTACACGCTGGCGCCACAGGCCTCGCTCGACGAGATCGTCAGACAGACACGCGCCGCCGTCGCCTTCCTCCATGCCCGGCGCGCGCAATATGGTGCCGGTAGCCTTGCCGTCGGTGGCTCCTCGGCCGGCGGTCATCTCGTCGGGATGCTTCTGGCCGGCGGCTGGCACGCCGATTTCGGGCTTCCGGACGATGCCGTTACGACTGGCATGGCTCTGTCGGGACTGCACGACATCGAACCGCTGCGCTCCACCCATGTCGATGCTTGGCTCGATCTGGATCAGGCTGCGATCGCCCGCAACAGCCCGATCCGGCACATCCCCCAGAAATCGCCCGCCCGATTGCTGGCCTCGGTCGGCGGGCTGGAAACCAGCGAGTTTCGGCGCCAGACGGCAGACTATGCCGCCGCCTGGATGGCGGCGGGGCATGGTGGCGAGGTGATTGCAATGCCGCGGCATAACCATTTCGATATCGCGCTCGACCTGGCCTGCCCCGATGGCGTGCTGGCACCGGCTCTCGCCAAGGCGATGGGTATCGCGCCTGATGACCCCGGGTTTGCTTGACCACAGGCGACGATGACCAGGTCAGCGCGGTTATCCGCGCCGTCAATCCGCTCCCCACGCTTTTCAGTCCACGAGGCGATCGGCTGTGTTCCAAGATTCGTTCAAGGCCGCGGTCGCGCAGGCGGCTTCAATACCGGGCGACCCGCTCGCCTCCGCCCGCAAGGCGGCCACTCTGATCGCGCAAGCTGCGGCAGCCGGGGCGCGGCTCCTGGTCTTCCCGGAGGCCTTTCTCGGCAGCTATCCTAAGGGCAACTCCTTCGGTGCACCGGTCGGCATGCGCAAGCCCGAGGGTCGCAAGGCGTTCCAATCCTATTGGGAGCAATCGATCGCCTTGGACGGCGCCGAGGTCGAGGTCATCGCCGAAGCGACCGCCCGGACTGGCCTCTTCGTCGTCATCGGCTGCATCGAGCGCGAGTTCGGCACGCTCTACTGCACAGTATTGTTCTTCGACGGCGGTCGCGGACTCATCGGCAAGCATCGCAAGCTGATGCCGACGGCGGGCGAGCGCCTGATCTGGGGCTTCGGCGACGGCTCGACCATGCCGGTGTTCGAAACGCAGTTCGGCCGTGTCGGCGCAGTGATCTGCTGGGAGAACTACATGCCGATGCTGCGCATGCACATGTTCGCTCAGGGCATCGAGATCTACTGCGCCCCGACCGCCGACGATCGCGAGACCTGGCTACCATCCATGCGCCACATCGCCCTGGAAGGGCGCTGCTACGTCCTGACAGCTTGCCAGCACATCACCCGGGCATCCTATCCGGACGAGGACGAATGCGCGCTCGGCCAGGATCCGGCGACGATCCTGATGCGTGGCGGCAGCGCGATCATCGATCCGCTCGGGGCCGTTCTGGCCGGGCCGGACTTCGATGGCGAGACCATTCTCTATGCAGAGATCGATCCCGGTGCGGTCATCCGCGGCAAGTTCGACTTCGACGTCATCGGCCACTACGCCAGGGCCGACGTGTTCCAATTGACGGTCGACGACCGGCCAAAGCAGGCCGTGTCTGTGGTCAGTCGCCCAGGCTCCGGGCCGAAGGACTGAGGCCGGACATGATCTTCGACATGGGGGCGCTGCCGCCGCAGGATCGCTACAAGATCATGACGGCGACGATCGTGCCGCGGCCGATCGCCTGGATCACCACGCTGTCGCGCGACGGCGTGCTCAACGCCGCGCCGTTCAGCTTCTTCAACATGATGGGCAACGATCCGCCGACCGTCGCGATCGGCATCATGCCGAAAGCCGGCCAGCTCAAGGATACCGCCGCCAACATCCTCGAAACCGGAGAGTTCGTCGTCAACCTGGTGGCGGAAGCGGACGCATCGGCGATGAACCTGACCTGCATCGACGCGCCGCCCGAGGTCGACGAACTGGCGCTGGCCGAGCTGGAGGGCGCGGCCTCGCGCTTCGTCGCTCCGCCGCGCATCAAGTCCGCGCGGGTCGCGTTCGAGTGCCAGGCTCTCACCTCGCTCGTCACGGGACCGCTGCAGACCATCGTCATCGGCCGCGTCCTGTCAGCCCATGTCGAGGACCGCTTCGTGCTGGACGCCGGGCGCTGCCATATCGACACGAGAGCGCTCGAGCTGATCGCCCGCATGCATGGCGGCGATGCCTATCTCCGAAGCTCCGACCTGTTTCATCTCAAGCGGCCGAACTGGACAGAGTGGCGGGCGCAAGCTTCCCGTGAGGAGCGCGCCGCCACGACCTGAGCTTGGTCCAGGGTTCAACCACTCTACATTGCCATGCTTCCGGATCGGGATGCTGTCACCCGTCGAGTTCAAACGACAGCACAATAGGTAGCCTGAAGGCGCCTACGAAACTCGGGGCTATTCAGCACGCTTGTGGCCGCGGGCTCCACGCCACGATGAAGAGCCCCTGCACGCTCGCCTGAGCCGGGCTTTCGAGCAGACGACGGGGTCCGCGCCGGCCGACCAGAGGCCCCAAAGGTCAAACCACGCCCACCCGCGGTACAGGGCAGCCTGAACCTTTGCATAGGGTCCCTCATTCTCGACAGCTCCGATGCGTTTCCCCATAAAGGACGGGCCGAGGAGATTGGCCGGCCGGGCTGACGAGAGCTGCAATGAGGCCAAGGCTGCCTCGGCACCTGAACGGATGAAGGCCTGACCGAGACCTGTCAGCGACATCCAGCATCAGGCGCCATGCCGCTTTCGACTGATTTCGCTCGTTCACCACACGCATCCGCCGGCAGGTCAGGGATGTTCGCGGCGGTGGAATGGCGAGCTGTTCTTTACCGTTGCTTTCAACAAGAACGAGGAGATCTTCCATGCCCAAGAACATCGTGGTCATCGGGGCCGGCTTCGCGGGGCTGATGGCGGCGCTCGGCGCCTCCCGCCAGCGCCATGACATGGGTGTTTCGCCGGACGACGTGGCGATCACCGTGGTGTCGCCGGCGCCGGAGCTGGTCATCCGCCCGCGTCTCTATGAACGCCACCCCGAACAGATGGTCGCCCCGCTGACCGAGTTGTTCGCTGCGACCGACATCAACTATCGCAAGGGCAGCGTCGAAAAAATCGACAGCGCCGCATCGACGATCACGGTCGCAGCGCCCGATGGCACGTCGGCGACCTTGCCCTATGACCGGCTGGTTCTCGCGGCGGGCAGCACCGGCTTTGCGCCGCCGATCCCTGGTCTTGCCGAATTCGGCTTCGCCGCGACGCAACTGGCCGAGGCGGTCGAGCTTGATCGTCACCTGCATGATCTGGCGAAGCGGCCGGCATCGGCAGCGCGCAATACGGTGGTGGTCGGCGGCGCCGGCTTCACCGGGCTGGAATTCGCGACCGAGATGCCGGACCGTCTGCGCGAGATCCTGGGCGAGGATGCCGATATCCGGGTCGTCATCGTCGACCGGTCGGAGCATGTCGCGCCGGCGATGGGTGCGGACCCTCGGCCCTTCATCGAGGAACGGCTACGCGCGCTGGGCGTGGAGACGCGGCTGAATGTCGGCATTGCCGCGCTCGATGAGAACAGCGTCACGCTGAGCAATGGCGAGCGGATCGAAACCGCTACGGTGATCTGGTCCGCCGGCATGCGCGCCTCGCCACTGACCGAGCAGTTGCCGGCAGAGCGCGACAAACTGGGGCGCCTCGTGGTCGAACCCGACCTGCGCGTACCGGGCGCCTCCAAGGTCTTCGCGACCGGCGATACGGCGAAGGCGCGGACCGACATGGCCGGGAACTATGCGGTAATGTCCTGCCAGCACGCCCGCCGCCTCGGCGCCTTTGCCGGGCACAACGCCGCCGCGGATCTGCTTGGTGCGCCGACGCTTCCCTATGACCAGCCTGCCTATGTGACCTGCCTCGACCTAGGCCCGGATACGGCCATCTTCACCCGCGGCTGGAACTCCAAGGTCGAGATCACCGGCGCAGACGCCAAGAAGGTCAAGAAGGAGATCAACGAGGTCTGGATCTACCCACCGGCTGCGGATCGCAAGGCAGCCTATGAGAACGTGCTCTACGCGCGCACCGTCGACTTCTGACAGCGCCGGCCCGCGGCGACAGGCTGACAGCGGGGCCACGTCTCCCCGCTGTCATCTCAGCCGCAACGGCGTGGTCGTCCGGCAGGGGGCTGGAGATGAACATCAGACCGAGATGCCCTGACATGGCGCCTATCGGGTCGAAACCGGGCCAAGCGCCGGACCATCATGGCATCGGCTCTTCCCGAACGAAAATCGGCATCGCAATGGCGCTGGGTACGCTCGCAGCGGGCTGTGTCGCCAGCGGGGACCGGGCTGCTGTCCCGGTCAGCCTCGCGACGTCTGCGCGGATCGAGCAGATCGAGCTCGCCCGCGTCTGGGGCGATCGGACCACGCCGGAGATGCGCACGCTTCTCGACGTCCAGTATCGCCAGACGAAAGCCGCGGTCGCATCGGGACGGCGCCCGGCTTACGCTCTGAAGAAGGCCGATTTCCTGGCGATCTCGGGCGGCGGTTCCGATGGCGCCTATGCGGCTGGCGTCCTCGTCGGCTGGAGCGAGAAGGGCGGCCGCCCGCAATTCGAAGTAGTCACCGGCGTCAGCACCGGCGCGCTCGCGGCGCCGTTCGCATTCCTGGGGTCCCGCTACGACGACGAACTCCGGCAAGTCTATACGCTCTACGGCGACAGCGACATCTATACGAGCCGCGGCCTGTTCGGCCTCGCCGGAAACAGCCTGAGCGACAATGCGCCCTTGCGCGCGCTGATCGGCCGCTATCTGACCGACCAGATGATCGACGAGATCGCCGCCGAGTACCGTCTCGGGCGCCGCCTCCTGGTCCAGACCACTAATATCGATGCACAGCGGCCGGTGATCTGGGACCTGTCGGCGATCGCGGCGAGCGGGCGCCCGGAGCGCAGGAAGCTGATCATCGACATCCTGCTGGCCTCTGCTGCGATTCCGGCCGTCTTCCCGCCGGTCCGGATCGAGGTCGAGGCCGGTGGCGACCGTCGCCAGGAGCTCCATGTCGATGGCGGCACCATCGCGCAGCTGTTCTTCGCACCGCCGGAGATCCGCCTCGGCGATTACGAGCGCCGCCATTTCGGACATGTCCGCGCGCGGCGCATTCATCTCATCCGCAACGGCCGGCTCTATCCGCAATATGCGACAACGCAGGAATCGACGCTCGCCATCGCGCGCAGGGCGATCGAGACGATCGTCAAATATCAGGCGATCTCGGACCTGACCCGGATCAAGAGCCACACCACGGCAGCTCACGCACAACTGCGCTTCGTCGCCATCCCCACCGAATTCACGGAGCAGGCGAAGACGGAATTCGACCGCGACTACATGCAGCGATTGTTCGAAGTCGGGCGCCAGGTCGGACGAAAGGGCGTCTGGCGCCCCGATCCTCCACTGACCGCTGCATTGGCCACGCAGAATGAGCCGAGCGAATAGCCGGCGGACATTGGTGCCCACGGAATACGGTCTGGAGCGTCAGATGCAGGCCCCTTCGTTACCAGTGAATCACGTCCATGCTCGGCGATGACCCTTCCCTGCCGCTTGCTCTGGTCAACATCCTGGGGATCGGCGGCGTAGTCGTCTGGCATGTCCAGGGCGGCAAGCGTCCAACCGCCCGCCTGATCGTCCAGATCCTGTTCTTCGCCGGCATGAGCCTCGTGCTCCATTTCGGGAGCATCGCTCCGCATCAGCCCGACGATGTCTACACGGAGGGTTTTGCCGGGCTGCTCTCCAAATCGGCCAGGGTTCTCTGGTGGACCCATCTTGACTGGACGATCATCGGCTTCATCCACATCTATGTCAGGCTCAACCGCAAGCCGCGGGAAGCCCATCTCATCTTGGACATGGCGGTTGCCGTCATCTATCTCGGCGTGGCGCTCTCGGTGCTGGGCTTCGTCTTCGGGATACCGGTCGCGCCCCTGGTGACGACCTCGGGTGTGGTCGCCCTCATCCTGGGCCTGGCGCTGCAGAGCACGCTCAGCGACGTTTTTTCCGGTATCGCGCTGACCCTCGGCAAGGCCTATGCGATCGGTGACTGGGTCCAGCTGAGCGACGGCACCGCGGGCCGCGTCATCGAGACCAACTGGCGCTCCACCAACCTGCTGACCGGCGCGAACAACATCGTCGTTCTGCCGAACAGCATGCTGGCACGGCAGGGCCTGACCAGCCTCAGCCGCCCCGACGAGACGCATCAGATCACGCTGGGCGTACGCTTTGCCGCCCTGCAGCGACCGCGCGCGGTCGAGGGCGTCATGCGGTCGGTGCTGCAGGCCAGTACCCGGATCGTGAAGGACCCGCCGCCGGCCGTGGCCCTCAAGGCCATCGACGCGATCGCGATCGAGGTGGAGTTGCAGTTCCGCGTCGCGAGCCTCGCCATGGCGACTGCCGCCAGGAACGAGATCATCGACCTTATTCATGGCCAATGCCAGGCAAGCAGCCTTTCGCTGGCGATGCCGGCCGAAAGTCTCGTCTTAGTGACAACGGCAACCGGCGGCGAGATTTCCGGTTCGAGTTCTGAAACGGTCTCATCCCGCCCGGTCTAGAGCCTGCTGGAACGCGCCGCCCTGGATGACCCGCGGCGTTTCGCGAACCGGGTTCTTTCCGAAGCCGGCTAACGTGACATTGCGCAGTTTCTGTCGCCTGGCTCGCCGGCTTTAGGCATGTCCCTTCAGACGGCCCATTGCCCCGCCGGAGCGGAGCGCAAGACGAACTTCGGCTTCGCTTCGCTGGCCGACTCCAGTGGAAGCACACACGCGAGCAACACCAACGCCCAGAAACACTGCCAACCACGTTCATCCTGATGAGCGCCGCGGAAGCTATACAGATTAAAGATACGATCATGCGTTCCTGCAATAAAATCATCTGAATTCGGTTAAGAATGCCACACGGCATGAGCCAGCGAACTTTCAATTGAGAATTATTCCAGATAATATTTTCGATGAGACATTGTTTGCGCCATCAGTAAGATTGTATAGCTTGAGAAATTGGCGGAGCCGGCACTGGGCGGGCACGTCACCGAGCCCGGTCGGCCGCTCGCATTGAGGCTGACGGCGCGCATCTGCGCTATGGCGCGGGCAAGCCCGCTGCGGTCAACAACGTCAGCCTCATTGTCGAGCCCCGAAAGACCGTCGCCATTGTCGGGCCGAGCGGGGCCGGCAAGTCGAGCCTGCTCGCGCTGATGCTGCGCTTCGTCGATCCGACCTCCGGCCGCGTCCTGCTCGGCGGCACCGATCTCTCGACGCTCGATCCTGCCCGGCTGCAGGCGCTGACCGGCTTCGTCAACCAGGACGTCCACCTCTTCCGCGACACCTTGCGCGCCAATCTCCTGCTCGGCGATCCGCAGGCGAACGAAACGAAGCTCAACGCTGCGATCCGGGCAGCGCGGCTGGACGAGCTGATCGCCGCCCTGCCCGCCGGTCTCGATACCCGCATCGGCGAAGGTGGGCGCACGCTCTCCGGCGGCGAACGTCAGCGCGTCGCCGTCGCCCGCGCCTTGCTGAAGGATGCGCCGATCCTGCTGCTCGACGAGGCCTCCTCGGCGATGGACCCGCTCAACGAGCGCGCCATCCAGCAGGCAATCTCGGCGCTGGAAGATGGCCGCACGGTCGTCGTCGTGGCGCATCGCCTGCCCAGCATCGCCGGCGCCGACCAGATCCTGGTGATGGAAGCCGGCCTGGTCGTCGAGCGCGGCCGGCATGAGGAGTTGCTGGCGCTCGGCGGTCTCTACTCCCGGCTCTGGCAGGCGCAGGACCGCGCCGCCGGCTGGAGGCTACGTTGATGACGGCGGTAACCCGTTCACGAAGATCGTCCGAATAGCTGCGACCCATGATCCACATCCAAAAACGGTGAATCACAAAGCCGCCCTCAAGGGGATCCCTCGATCCCGATTTCAAGTCCGACGCTCTAGCCGGGTGTCCGCCCCACGGTCCCGCGGCGCCAGGCGGCCGGCGTCTCGCCGACCATGCGGCGGAAGACGCGGGTGAAATGCGCCTGATCGGAGAAGCCCGCATCGGCCGCGATCTCGGTCAGGGCTCGGTCGCCCGAAGCAAGCAGGCGCTGACCGCGCTCGATGCGGGCCTTGAGCTGCCATTGATGCGGCGGCAGGCCGGTCGAGGCCTTGAAGGCGTGGCTGAAATGCGATTGCGACATGCCGACGAGCTCGGCGAGATCCTGCAGCCGGATCGTCCCAGCCGCGTGCTCGGTGATGTGGTCGGTCACCGCCTTGAGCTGCCAGCTGCTCAGCGGTGCGCGCCGGCGCGGTGCGCTGGCACGCACGCCGAACAGATCGATCAGCACGGCGAGCACCAGCCCGTCGCCATAGAGATCATGGCGTGCATCCGGCTCGGCGCATTCGCCGGCGATCAGACGCGCCAAAGTGATTATGCGCGGGTTCGAGAAGGCGATGCGCGGCTGCGCCAATCGCTCGGGCGACAATGCCTCGCCCAAGCGCTCGCTGACCGTCGCGGCATCGAAATGCAGGTCGAGATGGCGGATGCGCATGCGCTGCTGCGTGCGGCCCCAGACCGGAACGCCGGCCGGCATGAAGCTGATGGCGTTGGCGCGGGCGCTGCTCGAAATGCCCGGCTCGTTCGGATTGAGGCGGGTCTCGAAATGGCCGCCGACCTTGTCGAGCACCACGAACAGGCGCGGGTGCTCGGAGACGTACTCGCCGCTGGCGCCGGCCTGGCATTCGGCCTGCCAGAGATCGGCGACGACGCCGTTCCAGACCCGGTATTTCAGCGCGCCGATGACGCTGATGCCTTCGCGGACCGAACGCATGCGCGGCTGGAAACCCATCTGAAGCCTCCGAGGCAGCGAGGAATCGCCCTTGCGGCGCGTGTTCAAAATGCAACGTGGTGAAGACAATTGTAGACTCGCGCCCAAGATCATTCAATGCATGACAGGAACGATCAATCCCGCACGGCACGTTGCTGATATTGCCCAACGGAAAGCTGAACTCCGCCTTTGAACGATTCTAAATTTGATCAGTTCTGAAATGGCGGCATTTGCTGGGGCCGAGATTGAAAATGTGCTACACGCAGAAGATGAAGACTAGATTTATTCTTGGGTCGACTGTCTCGTTCGCCGTGCTCTGCGCCGGCGCTGCCCTGGCGCAAGGACAGCCTGCCACCACGGTGCAGCTCGACACCATCACGGTCGAGGGCGAGGGTGGCACCGCGACCGGCCCGGTGAACGGCTATGTCGCGACGCGTTCGGCGACCGGCTCGAAGGCGAACACCTCGATCCTCGCCATCCCGCAGGCCGTCTCCGTGCTCGGCCGCGACGAGATCGACGACCGCAAGGCGCTCAAGGTCGACGAGGCACTGCGCTACACCGCCGGTGTCGCCGCCCAGACCTTCGGGCCCGATCCCGATACCGACTGGATCTTCATCCGCGGCTTCCAGGCGACGCAGACTGGCGTCTTCATGGACGGGCTGCAGCTCTATTCCTACGGCTTCGGCGGCTTCCAGATCGATCCCTTCCTGCTCGAACGGGTCGAGGTGCTGAAGGGCCCGGCCTCGGTGCTCTATGGCGGCTCGACGCCGGGCGGCATCGTCAATCTCGTCAGCAAGCGCCCGAACGGCCGGAATTTCGGCTATGTCGAGGCCGGCATCAACAATTGGGGCAATGCCTATACCGGGATCGATATCGGCGTCAGCGACAAACAGGGCATCTGGAGCACGCGCCTGACCGGCAGGCTCTCCGGCGGCGACCAGTATACCGACTACTCCAAGGACTTCCGCGGCGTGATCATGCCGCAGATCAGCTACCAGCCCAATGGCGCCACCCGCTTCACCGCCTATGGCATGTATGCGGCGCTCGACCAGGTCCATGTCGGCGGCGGCTTCCTGCCCTATATCGGCACGGTCAGGAACGCGCCTTTCGGCAGGATCCGGCGCGAGGCCTTCTTCGGCGAACCCGCGATCGACGATCAGGAGCGCACCCAGGCGCTGCTCGGCTATGAGTTCCAGCACCAGTTCGCCAACAACTGGAACTTCAGCCAAAACCTGCGCTACGGCGTGATGAAGGGCTCGCAGCTCGGCCCCTACGGCTTCGGCTATGCCGGCCCCGACGCGCCGTTCGGCGACCGCCTGCAGCCGGTCGGACCCGACAATCAGCTCTACCGGATCGGCTTCCAGGAACGGACGCGGGTCCGCACCTTCACGGTCGATAACCGGATCGACGGCAAGGTCGTCACCGGGCCGCTCGAGCACTCGCTGCTCTTCGGCGTCGACTACAAGTACTTCAACATCGACCACACCCAGGCTTCGGGCGGCGCGACCACGATCAGCGTCACCAACCCGGTCTATGGCGCGCCGCAGGGGCTGCCCGGCGTCTATCTCAACCAGGACCTGAAGCATCACCAGATCGGCTTCTACGCCCAGGACCAGATCCGCTTCGGCGGCGGCTGGCTGCTGACGCTGAACGGCCGCTACGACTATGTCGACAAGAAGTCGGTGAGCCCGGCCAACCTGCTGTTCTCGCCGACCTACGACAAGAAGGAAGCGTCCTGGAGCGGCCGCGCCGGCCTCGGCTACGAGTTCGCGAACGGCCTGACCCCTTATGTCAGCGCCGCGACCTTCTTCACCCCGGTCTTCGACGCCGTGCCCAATCTGCTCGGCGGCCCCGGCCAGCCCTTCCGGCCTGAGGAAGGCCAGCAGTTCGAGGCCGGCGTGAAGTACAAGCCGACCTTCATGGATGCACTGCTGACGGCCTCGGTCTTCCACATCAGCAAGCGAAACGTGCTGAACCCCGCCCCGACCGCGCTCAACCCGTTCGCGCAGCAGCAGCTCGGCGAGGTCACCTCGCGTGGCTTCGAGCTGGAGGCCAAGGCCAACATCACCAAGGACTTGAAGCTGCTGGCATCCTTCACCGCCTTCGACCTGACGACGAAGAAGGACACCCGCCCGCTGCTGGTCGGCAAGACGCCGGTGGTCGTGCCCGAGGTCACCGGCTCGGCCTGGCTCGACTACACCGTGCCGGATGGCGCCTTCAAGGGCCTCGGCCTCGGCGCCGGCGTCCGCTATGTCGGCCGCTCCTACGCCAATGCCGAGAACACGCTGAAGGTGCCGGCGGCGACCGTGGTCGATGCCGCGATCCGCTACCAGATCGGCAATTGGGGCATGGCGCTCAACGTCACCAACCTGTTCGACAAGGTCTATGTGAAGAGCTGCAACGGCCAGTCCGGCTGTGGCTATGGCGACGCCCGCACCGTCACCGTCTCGGCCAATTATAAGTGGTAGGGCAAGGGATCCGCACGACATCGGAGGGCCACGGCTCCGCGCCGCGGCCTTCGCCCATGCTAGACCCGCGTGCATGAACCTGAGGCTCCCAAGACGACGCGACGCGCTCGCCATTCTGGCGGCGGCCGCCTTGCCGCCCCCGGCGCTGGCTGCGGGCCTTCGTGTCGCGACCGTCGACTGGTCGGTGCTGGAGACCCTGCTCGCGCTCGGCATAGCCCCGGTCGCCGCTCCCGAACTGCTACAGTTCCGCGAGGTCGCGGTCGAACCTTCGGTCCCGGCAGGCGTCACCGATCTCGGCCTGCGCGGCACGGTCAATTTCGAATTGCTGCTGCTCTCCCGGCCGGAGCTGATCTACTCGTCGAGCTTCTATGTCAGCTCGGAGCCGAGGCTCGCCCGCATCGCGCCGGTCGAGCGCTTCTCGATCTATGTGCCCGGCCGATCGCCCTACGAGCCCGCAGCCGAGATGATGCACAGCATCGGCGCGCGCCTCGGCAGGAGTAGCGAGGCCGAGCGCTACATCGCCGACACCGAAGTGGAGTTCGCGGGCCTTCGCGAGCGGCTGAAGCCGCATGCGGCGCGCCCGGTCATCCCGATCAATCTCGGCGACGCCAGACATTTCCGCGTCTTCGGCGCCGACAGCATGTTCGGCGAGGTGCTGAAACGGCTCGGCCTCACCAATGCCTGGACCGATGCCACGAGCTATTCCGCCATGGCTCCGGTCGGCATCGAGGCGCTGGCCCGCATGCCCGACGCCTGGATCGCGCTGATCCCGCCAGTCCCGCCCGGCGCGCTCGACGTGCTCTCCGGCAGTACCTTCTGGAACGCCCTGCCGAGCGTGCGCAGAGGGCGGTTGCTGCAGCTTGCTTCGATCAATCCCTTCGGCGGCTTGCCGGCGGCGCGGCGCTTTGCGCGGCTCCTCGCCGAGGCGCTGCTGACGGAGCGGGTCCATGGCTGAGGCCGCCCTGCCTGTCCGCCCGCAGCCGCACCGGCAGCCGGTGATCTGGCTCACCACGGTCCTCGCGGCCGCCGCACTGTTCGCTGTCGTCGTGATCACGCGCCCGTCGCTGACGGCTCCGCCCGAGATTGCGCGCACGCTGGAATCGATCCTGCTCTGGCACAGCCTGCTGCCGCGTTCGGTCACGGCGTTGATCTGCGGTGCCGCGCTCGGGCTCGCGGGCCTGCTGCTGCAGCGGGTTCTGCGCAATCCGATTGCCGACGCGTCGACGCTCGGCGTCGTCTCGGGCGCGCAGCTGGCGCTGACCTTCGCGACGGCCTTCGCTCCGGCAGCGATCGTCTTCTCGCGCGAAGGCGTTGCGCTCGCCGGGGCGATCACCGCCGTCGCGCTCGTCCTCGGCCTGAGCTGGCGGCGCGGGCTCGAACCGCTGACGGTAGTGCTCTCCGGCATGGTCGTCGCATTGCTCGCGGCGGCCTTGAGCGCGACCGTCATCCTGGCCAAGGGCGAGTACATGCTCTCGCTCTTCATCTGGGGCGCGGGCTCGCTCAGCCAGCAGAGCTGGGATGCCGCCCTGTCGCTCGGCCCGCGCCTGCTGCTCGGCTGGCTCGCCGCCGCGCTGCTGCTGCGCCCGCTTGCCTTGCTCAGCCTCGACGACGGCACGGCCCGCAGCCTCGGCCTCGCTTTGCACGCCACCCGCATCGCCGTGCTCGGCGTCGCGATCTGGCTCGCGGCGAGCGTCACCGCCGAGGTCGGCGTCATCGGCTTCGTCGGCCTCGCCGCACCGGCGCTGGCGCGCGAGATCGGGGCGCGCACGCCGCGCCAGCTGCTGGTGGCGGCGCCGGTCGTCGGGGCTCTCCTGCTCTCGATCACCGACAGCACCGTCCAGCTGCTCGGCTCCGGCTTCGCCGATTTCGCGCCGACCGGCGCCGCTACCGCCTTGTTGGGCGGACCGTTGCTGCTCTGGCTGATGCACCGCGTGCCGGCAGCGCCACCCGCGCAAACCGTCGATGCCATGGCCCTGACGCGCCGGATCGCGCGGCCGTCGCTCTGGCTTGCCGCACTCGCCTTGGCGATTGCCGTCATCGCAATGCTCGGGCTCGTCCTTGGGCGCGGGCCGCAGGGATGGGGGCTGGCGACAGGCGCGCTCTTCGGCGAGTTGCTGCCCTTCCGCGGGCCGCGCCTCGTCGCTGCCGGAGCCGCTGGAGCCCTGCTTGGCGCCGCCGGCTGCCTGATGCAGCGCCTCACCGCCAATCCGCTGGCCGGGCCGGAGGTGCTGGGCGTCAGCGCCGGCGGTGGTGTCGGCCTGACACTGGCGCTCGCCTTGTTGCCCTTCAGCCCGTTCTCGATGCTGGCCGGCATCACCGGCGGCTCGCTCGCTGTGCTCCTCGTCATGCTGGCGCTCGCGGGGCGCCCGGGCATCGGCTCGCAGCGCCTGCTGCTCGCCGGCATCGCCATGGGCGCGCTCTGCATGGCGCTGGTCTCGACCGCGCTCGCCAAGGGCGATCTGCGCGCCTATGTGCTGCTGACCTGGCTCTCGGGCTCGACCAATCGCGCCGGCGAGATCGAGGTCTGGGTCGGGCTGGTCGGCTGCCTGGTCTTGTTAGCACCACTCTTCCTGGCGACGCGCTGGCTCGACCTGATGCCGCTCGGCGAAGCGACCAGCCGCAGCCTCGGCCTCAAAGTCGAACGCAGCCGTCTCGTCCTCGCTGCCATTGCTGCACTGGCGACCGCGGTCGCCTCACTGTTGATCGGCCCGCTCAGCCTGATCGGGTTGATAGCGCCGCATCTGGCGCGCCTCGCCGGCTTCGCCCGCAGCCGCGACCAGCTTGTCGCATCGATCCTGATCGGCTGCGGCGTGATGATCCTGGCCGACTGGCTCGCCCGCCTCGTCGCCTTCCCTTATCAGGTGCCGACCGGACTGTTTGCGGCCCTGATCGGCGGGCCCTATCTGATCTGGCTGTTGAATCGAACAGGACGCCGGCATGGCTGACGACATCACTCTGCACGCAACTGCACGGGTTGCTCTGACCGACCCGGCCGGCATGCTCGACCGGATCTGCGACCATTTCGTCAGCCATGGCACGGTGACGCGAGAGGCCGGCAATGCCCGGCTTGAGGGCACCTTCGGAGCGGTCCAGCTGACGCTCGAAGCGGCTGCGCTCGCCATCGCCGTCGCCTCGCCAAGCGAAAGCTATCTCTTCGTCGTCAAATCCTCGATCGCCGAGCACCTCGTCGAGCTCGCTAATGGCGAGAGTATCGCGCTGCACTGGCAAGGCGACGCCGTCGGGGAGACCCGTATCCCCTATTTCCGCGAAGTGGTGGTGCGTGGCGCCCGCGACATCACCCCGGCGATGCGGCGCGTCACCGTCGCCTGTGACGATCCCGGCCATTTCACCAGCGGCGGCCTGCATGTGCGTGTGCTGATCCCGCCGCGCGGGCGCGAGCCGGTCTGGCCCAGCGTCGGCCCCGACAGCCGGGTGATCTGGCCGGATGGCGAGGATGCCCTGGCGAAGCGCACCTATACGATCCGCGCGATCGATCATGCCCGCGGCGAGCTCGACATCGACGTCGTGCTCCATGACGACTCGCCGGGCTCGGTCTGGGCGCGCGAGGCGAAGGCAGGCGACCGCATCGGCCTTCTCGGGCCGGGTGGCGGCGACGTGAGCCCGGCTGATTGGTATCTGCTTTGCGGTGACGAGACCGCCTTGCCCGCGATCGCGCGCATCGCCGAGAACCTGCCCAGCTCCGCCCGCGCCAGCATCGTCATCGAAGTGGCGGATGCGAGCGAGCGGCAGGAGATTGCCTCCAATGCGTCGATCGAGGTGACCTGGCTGCATCGCAACGGCGCGCCGGCCGGCTCGACCGATCTGTTGCCGCAAGCGGTGCGCGACCTCGCCCTGCCGGAACAGGGCAAACCCTTCGTCTTCGCTGGCTGCGAGCAGGCGGCGGCGCGCGCCATCCGCAAGCACCTGCGCGCCGAAAAGCAGCTGCCGAGGGACCGCCATCTCGTCGCCGCCTATTGGCGCCGGGGCCATGCCGATGTGCACGATCATGGTGAGTAATGCAGACTGAAGCGGTTGCGGGCGCGGCCGAGCGCTCCCATGCCATGCCCCTGGTGATCGAGGCCTCTTCGCAGGCGAACCAGCCCCTGTTCGCGCTCGACGCCGTCGGCTTCTCGATCGCCGAGCGTGTGCTGCTGGAACCGCTGTCGCTCGATCTCGGCGCCGGCAAGGTGATCGGCATCCTCGGCCATAACGGTTCGGGCAAGTCGACGCTGGTGAAGCTGCTGGCGCGTCAGCAGCGCCCCTCACGCGGCATCCTACGCTTTGCCGGACGACCGATCGAGATCTGGGATAGCCGCGCCTTCGCCCGCAAGATCGCCTATCTGCCGCAGCAGACGCCGCCTGCGGCCGGCATGCTGGTGCGCGAGCTGGTCGCGCTCGGGCGCTATCCTTGGCACGGCGCCCTCGGCCGCTTCGGCCAACGCGACCGCGACAAGGTGCGCGAGGCGATGGCGCTGACCGATATCGAGCCCTTCGCCGATCGTCTGGTCGACACCTTGTCGGGTGGTGAGCGCCAGCGCGCCTGGCTCGCCATGCTGGTCGCGCAGGACGCCGAGTGCCTCCTGCTTGACGAGCCGATCGCGGCGCTCGACCTCGCCCATCAGCTCGAGGTGCTGACGCTGGTGCGGCAGCTCTCGCATCAGCGCGGCCTCGGCATCGTCGTCGTGCTGCACGACGTCAACATGGCGGCCCGCTTCTGCGACGAGATCGTCGCGCTGCATTCCGGCCGCCTCGTCGCGCGCGGCACGCCAGAGCAGATCGTGCAGCCGGACATCCTGCGCGCGATCTACGGCGTCGAGGTCGGCGTGATGCCCCATCCGCAAGGCGGGCGCCCCCTCGCCTACGTGTGAGCGTCATTCACCAGATTGCCCGACAGCAGACTTTCCGAACGCCGGCTATGCCATGCTCGGACGTTGAGCGACATCAATGACCGCGGGCTCGGCAGCTCGGGCCTTCAACGCGCTCCAACTCCGCCATGGCGAGCAGGAGATGGTACAGGACACGCACCGGGATCAGGTCCTGCGCGGGTGTTCCGGCCCTCGTGACCTGGTTGAACCAGAGCCCCGTCTCGGGCGCGACGAAGCTGCGGAACAAGGCGTCGAGATGGATGTCGAGGCGTCGGGCAGCGTCGGCGTCGCCGAGCAATTCGACCCGCGCTAAGAAGGCCTTGATCGCCTCGGTCTGCGGCCAGAGCAGCTTCGTCGCGGCGACGAGATGTCCGGTCCGGTCGACCCCGTCGAAAGCCGCCATGGGGCCAGCGCCGCCATCGTCGAGACCGTGCCTGATGCCGAAATCGTAGAGCCTGCCGGCCAGATCGCGCGCCTGCACATCGCCAGTCAGCCGCCAGTGATGCAGCAGCAGCCAGGTCCATTCGAAATGATGCCCCGGCTCGCGCAAGGCACCGGCTTCGCCGGGAACCGGCCGCCAGTCTTCCGTGAAATACTCGCCGAGCGAGCCAGTTTCGGCATCGACCATCCGCTCGCGCGCCAGCCGGACGATACTGCAGGCATGACCAAGCCAGCGCGGGTCGCCGGTGGCCTCGGCAAGCGCGTGGAACGCCTCCAGCAGATGCATATGCGGGTTCTGCCGTCGCGGCAGCGTGCCCAGCGTATCCTCGGCAAAACCGCCCTCTGGATGCGACAGCTCGCGCTCGATGAAGCCGATCACATCGTTCGCGATGGCGAGCGCCTGCTCGTCCTGCGTCGCGCGATGGAACCAGGCCATGGCGAACAGGACGAAGGCGAGGTCGTAGAGATCGGTGCGAGCGTCGATCGGCGTGCCGTCCTCGCCAACGACATGCAGGAACCGCCCCTGCTTGTCCCGGCAGGCATCGCGCAGGAAGGCGAAGCCATGCCGCGCCAGAGCGAGCGCCCCGCTCGCCGGATCGAGCAGATGGGCATGGCTGAAGACATAGACCAGCCGGGCTGTCACCAACGTCGTCCTGACCGCGCCGGCCTCCTGCACCGCGGCTGCCGGATCGAACCATTCGACGAAGCCGGGACGGCCGGGCTGCACGACCCGATCGATCCAGCGCGGGATCAGGACCTGCCGCAGCCAGTCCCGCCCCGGCAGGCCAATGCCGGCCTCAGGCGCATCGAGCTGCTTCATCAGACGACATCCTCGGCGACGAACGCCTGGACGAAGGCGGCGAGCTGCTCGTAGTCCGCCTCTTCGTTATAGGCCTGGGCCGAGAGCCGCAGCCAGAGTCCGTTACCGATCGCGGAGACCGGCGCATCGCAGCCTCTGATCTCAAGCTGTCGCCGCGCCGCCAGGGCTCGCTCAAGGCTCGCTTTGCCTTGGATCGGAAGCCGGACGAGCCGCATCGCCGCAGACAGCGCGGAGCCGGCGCCGATCTCGGTTCCCAAAGCCGAAGCGAGAATCTCGGCCCCGCGCTGGGCGAGCGCATTGTTGCGGGCCCGCAGGGCCGGTCCGCGGAGCATCTCATGGAAGTCCACCGCCGCCTCGATCGCGAGGAAGGCGCTGGGATCGCGCGTCCCGGTCCAGTCGAACTCCTCGATATAGCCGCGGCCGAAGCCATGCGAGATCGTCAGCGGATGGATAGCGCTTTGGTGTTCGGGCCGGGTCCAGAGGAAGGCGCAGCCTTTCGGCGCCATCAGCCATTTATGGCAGTTGCCGACATACCAGTCGGCATCGAGCGCGTTGAGGTCGAGATCGACCAGGGCTGGCGCATGGGCCCCGTCGACCAGTACCGGTACGCCCGCCTTGCGGCAAAGCGCGGCCAGACGGGCGATGGGCATGACCAGCGCACTGGCCGAGGTGACGTGGTCGAGGACCGCAATGCGCGTCCGCTCGCTCAGGGCTGCGCCGACCGCGGCGACGATCTCGTCGGCATCTGGCTGCGGGAACCGAACCTCCGCCTCAACAATCTTGAGGTCATGCCGCTGCGCGAGATAGCGCACCGTATTTCGGACCGCACCATAGGCATGGCTCAAAATCAGGATTTCGTCGCCTGGAGCGAAATCCAGCGAGCGCAGCACGGCGTTGCAGCCACTGGTCGCATTGTCGACGAAGACGAGATCGCGCCCATCGGCACCGATGAAGCCGCCGAGGCTGTCGGCCGCCTGGCGCAGGGCCGGAGGCAGCGTGAGGCGCATGAACAGCGAGGGCTGCGCCTCCATGCGCCGCCGCCAATCCTCCTGCGCGGCGAGCACGCGCTTGGGCGCTGCACCATAGGCACCGTGATTGACGGTGAGCTTGCTCCAGTCGAGCAGCCACTCATGGCGGATGACGGCGCCGAGCGGGACGAGTGGGGTAGCAGGGGTCATGCGTGCCGTCACCGCTTCAGTCCGGAGGCCGCAATGCCCTCGATGATGTGCTTCTGGAACATCAGGAAGGCGGCGAAGACCGGGACGAGGCTGAGGATCGACATCGAGAACAGCGGCCCCCAGGCCGAGCGGCTGGTCGAGTCGATGAAGCCGCGCAAAGCCAGCGGCACCGTATAATTGGCGACATCAGTGAGATAGAGCAGCGGGCCGAAGAAATCGTCCCAGGTCCAGATGAAGGAGAAGATCGCAGCGGCCGCCAGCACCGGCCGCGACAGCGGCAGCATGATGCTCCAGTAGATTCGCCAGGGCCCGCAGCCGTCGATCACCGCGGCTTCGTCGAGCTCGCGCGGGATGCCGCGGAAGAACTGCACCATCAGGAAGATGAAGAAGGCGTCGACCGCCAGGAATTTCGGCACGACCAGCGGCCAGAAGGTATTGAGCCAGCCCAGCTTCTGGAACAGGACATATTGGGGGATGAGTGTGACGTGATAGGGCAGCATGAGCGTGCCCAGCATCGCGGCGAACCAGAGCTTCTTCAACGGAAACTCCAGCCGCGCGAAAGCGAAGGCCGCCAGCGAGCAGGCGACGAGATTGCCGATGACGGCCAGCCCCGAGACGATCAGCGAATTCAGGAAGAACCGGCCGAACTGGATGCCGAGGCCGAACCAGCCCTCGACATAGTTCATCAGCGTGACCGTCTGCGGCCAGAGCGAGAGGTCGCTGAAGATCTCGTCCTCGGGCTTGAACGAGCTGCTCAGCATCCACAGCAGCGGATAGAGCATCGCCAGCGAGGCCAGCATCAGCGCCGCATGCTTGGGCAGCGCCCGCCAGGAGCGGTCGACCTCCTCGGCCGCGGCGGCGCCCTCAGCGCGGATCGTCTTCATAATGGACCCAATAACGTTGCGACAGGAAGGCGAGCGCCGTGAAGGCGGCGATCGTCAGAAGCAGGATCCAGGCGAGCGCCGAGGCATAGCCCATGCGGAAATAGGCGAAGCCCTGCTGGTAGAGATAGAGCGTGTAGAACAGCACCGAATCCACCGGGCCGCCGGTGCCGCCGCTGATGATGAAGGCCGGCGTGAACGCCTTGAACGCCTCGATCGTCTGCAGCACCAGATTGAAGAAGATCACCGGGGCGAGCAGCGGCAGCGTGATCTTTGTCAATTGCTGGCGGCGGCTGGCGCCGTCGATGCTGGCGGCCTCGTAGAGATCGCGCGGAATCTGGCGCAGGCCGGCGAGGAAGATGATCATCGGCGAGCCGAACTGCCAGACGCTGAGCAGGACGAGCGTGTAGAGCGAGGTCTCGGGGTTCGAGATCCAGCTCGGGCCGTTGACACCAAAGACCAGCCACAACAGCTGGTTGACCAGGCCGTCATAGCCGAAGACCTGCTTCCACAGGATCGCGACCGCGACGCTGCCGCCGAGCAGCGATGGCAGATAGAAGATCGCCCGATAGAGGCCGAGGCCGGCGATGCCGCGGTTGAGCCACATCGCGATAGCGAGCGCAAAGCCGAGCTTCAGCGGCACCGACAGCACGACATAACTCAGGGTGACGCCGACCGAGGCCCAGAATTTTGGATCGGACGAGAAGATGCGCTCGTAATTCGCGCCGCCGACCCATTGCGGTGAACGCAGCAGGTCGAAATCGGTGAAGGAGAGATAGAGCGAGACGAGGGTCGGGCCGAGCGTCAGCAGGAAGAAGCCGGCGAGCCATGGCGCCAGGAAGAGATAGCCCGGCAGCGCCTGCCGCCAGGCGCCGGAACGTCGGCGCCGGGCAGGAAGGCCCGGCGCCGCTAGAGTCGTGTCGTGCAAAGCCGCCATCATCAGGCCTTGGACAGGACGCGCTCGGCCTCCGAGACCAATTGATCGGCCGCCTGCTTCGGCGTGAGCTGCTTGAAGCCGGTTTTCTCGGCCGCCTGCCGGATCAGGGCGGTCACCTCGGCGGCACCCTTGGGCGGTGCCGGCGGCAGTGGCGCGGGGCCGCGCTTGCTCAGCGCCGAGAGATGATCGACCTGAAGCCGGCCGGTCTCGTCGAGATCGGCTGCAAGAAGCTCGCGCACCTTGGCGGAGGGCGAGACGCCGCGCTCGACGCCGAGCAGCTTGGCGCCATCGGGCTTGAGAACCATGAAGTCGATCAGCGCAGCAGCGGCCTTGGGGTCGGCGGCACTCGCCGATACGCACAGCATCATCGAGGGCTTGAGATATTCGCCCGGCTTCTCCCCCTTGGGGTGGAAGGCCATGCCGATCTTGCTCTTGTTGGCGGCCTGATAGCCGACGATCTGGTTGCTGTTGGTGAAGGTGATCGCGGCACGGCCGGTGGTCAGCAGGTCGCTGTCGATGGTGATCTTGTCGGTGGCAGCGATGTCGGCCGGAGCGATCGCGCCCTTGGCGCGCATCTCGGCGCAGAGCGCCAGCCAGCTTTCGGCGTCGTCGCGGGTGAAGCCGAGGCGCCCCGACGCATCGTAGAGAGTGCGCCCGCGCGTCAACACCCAGTATTCGAGCTCCGGCTCCATCACGCTCGGATCGGCCGCGCCGAAATAGCCGCGCTTGTTGGCTTTCTTGGTGATGTTCTCGCCCAGCGTCGTGAACTCGGCCCAGCTCATCTCGGGCGTCGGCGCCGGCAGGCCGAGCTTGTCGAGCATGGTCTTGTCGTAGAGCAGCACGTCGCTGTTCATGCCCATCGGGATGCCGTACTGCTTGCCGTCGATCTTGCCGGCCTCGATCACCGAGGGAACATAATCGCTCGGATCGATCACCGACGGGATCAGGTCGTCGAGCGGCCGCAGCGCGCCCCGCCGCGCATATTCGGGCAGGTAGCGATAATCCATCTGGATGATGTCGGGCGGATTGCCGCCGGCGACCTGCGTCGCGAGCTTGGTCCAGTAGGCGTCCCAGCCGACGCTCTCGGGGACGATGTCGAGACCGGCATTGCGGCTCTTGAAGGCGTCGATGGCGGCCTGGGTCCGCTTGGCGCGGTCGGCGCCGCCCCACCACGAGATCCGCAGGCGGCCCGCCTGGGCGGAGACGGGCAGCCCCGCCAGCGTCAGGATGGCCGGCGCCGCGATCAAAGCCCCGAGGCGCAACGCGTCGCGCCGTGATACCGTCTTCGCCATTGCTGCTCTCCCTGGAAACCTTGCTTGCCATCCCTGGACCTGGGCATCTTGCTGACCGGAAAGTGCCCATCTGACGCGAACGTTTCATAGTTCTCTCTTTAGTGCAACGATATACCTAGGGCTAACAAGGCATTTCATATGGCGACGATCCTCGATGTAGCCCGCGCTGCCGGCGTATCCGCCTCCAGCGTTTCGAACTTCCTGAACGACCGACTCGGCAAGATGACCCCGGCGACGCGGGAGCGGATCGAGGCGGCGATCGCGCAGCTCAACTACCGGCCGAGCCGGGTCGCGCTGCAACTGAAGACCGGCAAGACGGCGACCATCGGGCTCCTCGTCCCGGCCGTGGCGAATCCGTTCTTCGGGGCGATCGCCATGGCGATCCAGCACGCCGCACAGGCACGGGGCTATCAGGTGATCCTGTGCAACACCTTCCGCGACCCGCAGCGGGAACGGGAGTTCGCCGAGGACCTGATGGCGCTCGGCGTGCGCGGCGTCATCACAGGCTCGTCCCTGCTGAATCCTGAGCATTTGTCGGAACTCGCCTCGAAGGGCCTCGCCATCGTCGCCTTCGAGGGCGATGTCGCCGCAGCGGCCCCTGGCATCCACGTCGTCTCGGTCGACAACGCCATGGTGACGACGCTCGCCGTCGACCACCTCGTCGCGCTCGGGCATCGCCGCATCACCTATGTCACCGGCCCGGCGCAGACCGCCGCCCGCGTCGCCCGCCTGAAGGGCTTCCGCGCTGCCACCCTGCGGCACGGGCTCGGCGGGGAGGCCTGCGTCCACGAGATTTCGCTGCCGCAGAACCAGTATGGCGACGACATGATTGCTGAGCTCGGTGTCGACGCTGCACGGGCGCTGGCGAAGACCTCGCCGCGTCCGACGGCGCTGATCGCGATGAACGATCTGCTGGCGATCGGCCTCGCCGCCGGCCTGCGCGAGCACGGCATCGCGATCCCGGACGATGTCGCCATGGTCGGGATCGACGACCTCTTCCTGGCGCGGCTGATGAACCCGCCGATGACCAGCCTCCGGCAGCCTCTCTCGGCGATGGCCGAGGCTGCCGTCGATTGCCTGGTCGCGGATGGGACGGAGGCAAAGCCTGCGACCAGCCTGATCTTCCCGCCGGAGCTGATCGTCAGGCAATCGACTGTTCAGACCGCCGGCTGAACCACCACGGTCGAGCTCCTCAGGGGAGCGTCACGGGAACGTGAGAGCCGGAGGATCACGGCGATGTTGGAAAGCTCCGGGCGGTGACTAGCTCATTCGGTGGGCGACGACATCACTCAGGAGACTGCCATGATTTCGCGCAAGATGACCGCCATCGCCGCGGCCCTTCTGCTGTCGGGAGCAAGCTCAGTTGCCTACGCCACCGAGCTCGGCGCCGAGAGCATCGTGCATGAGCAGGCCCAGAACCAGCGAGCCCTCGCCGAGCAGGCCCAGTACCTCGCCTATCACGAGCACTTCAAAGGCGTGGAGAGCCAGCCGGGCCGCAATGCAGGCGTGTTGCCGCACCACAACTGAGCATCCTGGTATCACTCGGGAAGGGGCCGCCGCGGCGGCCCCTTTTCATTGCCGCCTATCGGAATCCCCTCGAATCTGGGAAGACTGCCGCAGGCCGCTCGACGGCGACGCCCGAGACGCGGCCATGATCATCCGCCAGCTCATCTATCTCGACGCCCTTGCCCGCGAGAAGCATTTCCGCAAGGCAGCCGAAGCCTGCAATGTCTCGCAGCCGACGCTCTCGGCCGCGATCGTTCAGCTCGAAGAGGAGCTCGGCGTGATGATCGTCGAGCGCGGCCGCCGCTTCCAGGGTCTGACCAAGGAGGGCGAGATCGTGCTCGCCCATGCAAGGCGCATGCTGGCCGAAGCCGACCAGATGAAGGATGCGATCGCCGAATTGCGCGACGGCGTCAGCGGCAAGATCAGGCTCGGCGCCGTGCCGACGGCGCTGCCGATGATCGCTCACATCACTGCGCCGTTCTCGACGCGCTATCCCGGCGCCTCGCTCACCGTGCTGTCGCTGACCTCGACCGAGATCCAGGACGGAATCGACAATTTCGAGCTCGATGTCGGACTGACCTATCTCGACAACGAGCCGCTCGAACGTGTCATCTCAAAGCCGATCTATCAGGAAGCCTATGTGCTGCTGACGCGCGAGGACGGACCGCTCGGAGGGCACGAGACCATCACCTGGGCGGAGGCTGCCGCGCTGAAGCTTTGCCTGCTCACCGCCGACATGCAGAACCGGCGCATCATCGACGGCATCTTCCGCTCGGTCGGCCATTCGCCGAAGCCGGCGATCGAGACCAATTCGATCTTCAACCTGTGTTCCCATGCCGGCATCCAGGGCGTCTCCAGCATCGTCTCCTCGCAATTGCTCGAGTTTTTCGGCGTGCCGCTCGGTACCAAGGCGCTGCCGCTGATCGAGCCCGACGCCAAGCGCACGATCGGCCTGATCATGGCCGACCGTCATCCCGCCGCGCCGCTGGCCCGCAACCTGCTGATGATGTCCGGCGCCATGGCGGATGCCAGCCTGCCGCGACGCCCGATCGTGAAATAGTTCTGAGCTATCGGACTGGCCTAGGGCGACCGGTTGCCATCTCCGATAAGCGATGGCTATCGCCACCTTGAGCGAAAATGGGCAGCTCCGTATCGTAGATTGATAGGTAACGACTATCATATAGTCGGAACAATCGATTTGAAATCATCCTAAACTTCGCCATCCTCTTTCGAAACGCGCAGGCCGGGCGAACGGTCCGCATGGAGGAGGGACGATGGTCCACTACCCAGCCTGGGATCAGGACGAGGCGCGCTCGATTGTGTCGGGCCTGTCTCATCTCGAAGGGGCGACGCTGCCGATCCTGCACGCGCTGCAGGAGGAGTTCGGCTATGTCGATCCGCAGGCCGTGTCGCTGATCGCCGAGGCGCTCAACCTGTCGCGGGCCGATGTCCACGGCACCATCTCTTTCTACCACGATTTCAAAACCGCCCCGCCGCCGCGCCGCATCGTCAAGCTCTGCCGGGCCGAAGCCTGCCAGGCGCTGGGCTGCGACACGGTTGTCGCCGACCTGGCGCGCGAGCACGGCATCGTCGTCGATGAGCACGGCGGGCCTGACAAGGCGGTCGTCGAGACCGTCTATTGCCTGGGCAACTGCGCGCTCGGCCCCTCCGCTCTGGTCGAGGGCGAGTTGCTCGGCCGGGTCGACGCCGATCGCATCGCGTCACTCTGCGGAGCGCGGCAATGAGCACGGCGATCCGCATCTTCGTCCCGATCGACGCCGCCGCCCTCTCGGTCGGTGCTGAGGCGGTGGCGCAGGCCATCACGAAAGAAGCGCAGGCGCGCGGCACAGCCGTCGAGATCATCAGGAACGGCTCGCGCGGCATGCTCTGGCTTGAGCCGATGGTCGAGGTCGAGACGGCCGATGGGCGCATCGCCTATGGCCCGGTCTCCGCCCGCGATGTCCCTGCGCTATTCCAGGCCGACTTCCACGAAGGCGGCGCACATGAGCTGCGGCTCGGCCCCGTCGATGAGCTCGACTGGCTGAAGCGCCAGCAGCGCCTGACCTTCGAGCGTGTCGGCGTCACCGATCCGCTCTCGCTCGCCGATTACCGCGCCTATGACGGGCTGAAGGGCCTCGAGAAGGCGCTGTCGCTCACCGGCGCCGAGATCGTCGAGGAAGTCCGCGAATCCGGCCTGCGCGGCCGCGGCGGCGCCGGCTTCCCGACCGGGATCAAATGGAAGACCGTCCACGACGCCAGGGCCGAGCAGAAATACATCGTCTGCAATGCCGACGAGGGCGACAGCGGCACCTTCGCCGACCGCATGCTGATGGAGGGCGACCCCTTCCTGCTGATCGAGGGCATGACGATCGCCGCGATCGCGGTCGGCGCCACCAAGGGCTACATCTATCTGCGCTCGGAATATCCGCACGCCCACAAGGCGCTGCAGCGGGCAATCCTGAAGGCGCGCAATGCCGGCCTGCTCGGCGCTTCCGTGCTCGGCTCGGGCAAGGCCTTCGAGCTCGAGGTCCGGCTCGGGGCCGGCGCCTATATCTGCGGCGAGGAGACCTCGCTGCTGGAGAGCCTGGAAGGCAAGCGCGCCATTGTCCGGGCCAAGCCGCCGATCCCGGCTTTGCAAGGCCTGTTCGGCAAGCCGACCATCGTCAACAACGTGCTCTCCTTCGCCGCAGTGCCCTGGATCCTGACCCATGGCGCCAAGGCCTATGCCGATTACGGCATGGGCCGTTCGCGCGGCACGCTGCCGGTCCAGCTCGGCGGCAACATCAAGCGCGGCGGTCTGATCGAGCTCGCCTTCGGCATCTCCCTGCGCGAGATCATCGAGGACATGGGCGGCGGCACGCTGTCGGGCCGGCCGATCCGGGCCGTGCAGGTCGGCGGACCGCTCGGCGCCTATCTCACGGCAAAGCAGCTCGACACACCGATGGACTACGAGGCGCTGGCCGGCATCAAGGCGATGCTCGGCCATGGCGGCATCGTCGTCTTCGACGACAGCGTCGATATGGCCAAGCAGGCCCGCTTCGCCTTTGAGTTCTGCGCCAAGGAGAGCTGCGGCAAGTGCACGCCCTGCCGGATCGGCGCGACGCGCGGCGTCGAGCTGGTCGACAAGATCATCGCAGGCACCGAGCGGCCGAAGAACCTCGCCGTGCTGCGCGATCTCAACAAGCTGATGACCGACGCCTCGCTCTGCGCCATGGGCGGGCTCACCCCCATGCCGGTGATGAGCGCGCTCAACCATTTCTTCGAGGATTTCGACCGGCCGCCGGCCGAGCGCCTGCCGCTGGCGGCCGAGTGAGGAGACATCGATGAGCCTGATCAAGGAAATCGATTTCGGAACGCCGATCCGGGTCGCCGAGAAGACGGTGACGCTGACGATCGACGGCGAGAGCGTCACCGTCCCGGCCGGGACCTCGGTGATGGCGGCGGCGATGAGCCTGGGAACCAAGATCCCCAAGCTCTGCGCCACCGACTCGCTCGAACCCTTCGGCTCCTGCCGGCTCTGTCTGGTCGAGATCGAGGGCCGGCGCGGCACGCCCGCTTCGTGCACGACGCCGGCGGAAGAGGGCATGGTCGTCCGCACCCAGTCGGAGAATCTGTCCGGCCTGCGCAAGGGCGTGATGGAGCTCTACATCTCCGACCACCCGCTCGATTGCCTGACCTGCTCGGCCAATGGCGATTGCGAACTGCAGGACATGGCCGGCAGCGTCGGCCTGCGCGAGGTCCGCTACGGCTATGACGGCGAGAACCACGTCAAGCCGACGGCTCTCGAAGGCTACGCCAACGAGAACTGGCTGCCCAAGGACACCTCGAACCCCTATTTCACCTACGACCCCAGCAAGTGCATCGTCTGCAATCGCTGCGTGCGCGCCTGCGCCGAGGTCCAGGGCACCTTCGCGCTGACGATTACTGGCCGCGGCTTCGACTCGCGCGTCGCTGCGGGCCCGACCGATTTCCTCGGCTCCGAATGCGTCTCCTGCGGCGCCTGCGTGCAGGCCTGCCCGACCGCGACGCTGATGGAGAACAAGGTGATCGAGCTCGGCCAGCCCGAGCATTCCAAGGTCACCACCTGCGCCTATTGCGGCGTCGGCTGCTCGTTCAAGGCCGAGATGCAGGGCGACCGTGTCGTGCGCATGGTGCCCTATAAGGACGGCAAGGCGAACGAGGGCCACTCCTGCGTCAAGGGCCGCTTCGCCTGGGGCTATGCGACCCATAAGGATCGCATGACCAAGCCGATGATCCGCGAGAAGATCACCGATCCCTGGCGCGAGGTCTCCTGGGACGAGGCGATCAATTACGCCGCCAGCGAGTTCAAGCGCATCCAGGCCAAGTACGGCCGGGAGTCGGTCGGCGCCATCACCTCCTCGCGCTGCACCAATGAAGAGGTCTACCTCGTCCAGAAGCTGGTGCGCGCCGGCTTCCGCAACAACAATGTCGACACCTGCGCCCGCGTCTGCCATTCGCCGACCGGCTATGGCCTGAAGACGACGCTCGGCACTTCGGCCGGCACGCAGGACTTCAAATCGGTCGAGAAGGCCGACGTCATCCTGGTCATCGGCGCCAACCCGACCGACGGCCACCCGGTCTTCGCCTCAAGGATGAAGAAGCGCATCCGCCAGGGCGCCAAGGTCATCGTCGCCGACCCGCGCCGCATCGACATGGTCAAGTCGCCGCACATCAAGGCTGAGTACCATCTCCAGCTCAGGCCCGGCACCAATGTCGCGCTCATCAACGCGCTCGCTCATGTCGTCGTCACCGAGGGGCTGATCGACGAGGATTATGTCCGCGAGCGCTGCGACCTCGCCGATTTCGAGGTCTGGGCCCGCTTCGTCGCCGAGGAGCGCAATTCGCCGGAGGCGAGCGAGCAGTACACCGGCGTGCCGGCTGCCGATCTGCGCGCTGCGGCCCGGCTTTACGCCACCGGCGGCAATGGCGCGATCTTCTACGGTCTCGGCGTCACCGAGCACAGCCAGGGCTCGACCATGGTGATGGGCATGGCCAACATCGCCATGGCGACCGGCAATATCGGCCGCGAGGGTGTCGGTGTGAACCCGCTGCGCGGCCAGAATAATGTCCAGGGCTCCTGCGACATGGGCTCGTTCCCGCATGAGTTCACTGGCTACCGCCATGTCTCGGACGACGCCACGCGCGACATCTTCGAGAAGCTCTGGGGCGTTCAGCTCGATTCCGAGCAGGGCCTGCGCATCCCGAACATGCTCGACGATGCCGTCGGCGGCAGCTTCAAGGGGCTCTATGTCCAGGGCGAGGACATCGCCCAGTCCGATCCGAACACCCAGCACGTCACGGCCGGGCTCGCCGCGATGGAATGCGTCGTCATCCAGGACCTGTTCCTGAACGAGACGGCGAAATACGCCCATGTCTTCCTGCCGGGCTCCTCCTTCCTGGAGAAGGACGGCACCTTCACCAATGCCG
>DASYHC010000109.1:0-43254 GCA_035998995.1 Allobosea sp. | reverse complement strand
AGGTTGAGTTCGGTGGTGGTGCCCTGCTGGGTGCAGACCGAGGCGCCGCTGAGCTGCAGCGCCGAGGTCACGCCGAGCTTCTTGCGGACCATGAAGCCCTGGCCGTCATAGTAGTTCACCCCAGTGAACTGCAGGCCCAGCGCGGTGTCGCGCGACATCGTCCAGGTCGAGTTGCGCACGAGCACGTCGACCTCGCCCGACTGCAGGGCCGTGAAGCGGTCCTTGGCCGAGAGCGGGATGAACTTCACCTTGTTCGGGTCGTTGAACACCGTCGCCGCGATGGCGCGGCAGAAATCGACGTCGAGACCCTTCCAGTTGCCCTGCGCATCCGGCACGCCGAAGCCGGCGAGGCCGGTGTTGGAGCCGCAGTTCAGGATACCGCGGCTCTTCACCTGAGCGAGGACTTGCGGCGCCTGGGCCTGCGCGCTCGCCGCAACCAGCGCGAAGCCAAAACCGGCGACCGCAGCTGCCATGAATTTCTTCATCTTGATGTCTCCCATTGATGGCTCCGCCCGCGCCTGCCGGCCGGAACGTGCCGGTCCCCTCGCATCGTCGCGACTTGCTGCCCCGTTCGATGCCCAAAACTTATGCGAAGTTCGGTGCTGGCCGATTGCCAGAGCCGTGCATGAGCGTCAAGCAAGCGCGACTGGTATATCTGCCCCTTTTCACGATCAGCATCACATGCGACTTTCGGGGGGTGGTCAAGTGCGGCCACAACCTACGCCATTCCGATCCCGCCCGCGCTCCTCTCCCGGCCTATGAAAAAGCTGTCCAAGCCCGAATTCGCGCGGCTGCGCGAGAAGACCCGCCTCGCCCTCGCCGGCCGCGACCCGGCCGACAGCTACGGCTTCGTCAATCCACCGATCGTGCGCGGCTCGACGGTCGTTTATCCGAATACCGAGGACTTCCTCGTCCGCAAGGCGCGCTACAGCTACGGCACTGCGGGCAGCCCGACAATCGACGCGCTGCTGGCGGCCGTGAATACGATGGAGGGTGGCGCCGGTGTGCTCGCCTGCTCGTCCGGCCTGCTCGCCTGCACCTTGCCCACCCTCGCCTTCCTGAGGGCCGGCGACCACTTTCTCGTGACCGACAGCGTCTATCACCCGATGCGCAATTTCTGCGACCGGATGCTGCCGCGCTACGGTGTCGAGGTCACCTATTACAACCCGCTCATCGGCGCGGGCATCGCCGAGCTGTTCAAGCCGAACACCCGGGCGGTCTGGACGGAGTCGCCGGGTTCCCAGACCCTGGAGGCCCAGGACATCCCGGCTATCGTCGCCGCGGCCCATGCCCGCGACATCATGGTGATGATGGACAACACCTGGGCGACGCCGCTGCATTTCGATGCGCACAAGTTCGGCGTCGACGTCTCGGTCCAGGCTGGAACAAAGTATTACGCCGGGCATTCCGACGTACTGATCGGCACGGTATCGGCCCGCACGCCGGAGCACTATGCTCAGCTCAAGCTGACCTGGGACGCGCTCGGCATGATCATCGCCGCCGAGGACGCTTATCTGACACTCCGTGGCATCCGCACGCTGGCTGTCAGGCTCAAGGAGCAGCAGCCCGCCGGCCTGGAGATGGCGAACTGGCTGGCGGCACGGCCCGAGGTCGCCCGCGTGATCCATCCGGCGCTGCCCTCCGATCCCGGCCATGCCCTCTGGAAGCGCGATTTCACCGGCGCCTGCTCGCTGTTCTCGATCGAACTCGAGCCGGTTTCGATGAAGGCGGTCGCCGCCATGCTGGACGATCTCACCTTGTTCGGCATGGGCGCCTCCTGGGGCGGCTATGAGAGCCTGATCCTGCCCTTCGAATGCACGCGCTACCGCACGGCGACCAAGCCCGGCTTCAAGGGCCCGACGATCCGCCTGCATATCGGGCTTGAGGATCTAGAGGACCTGAAGGAGGATCTCGACGCGGGATTCGCGCGTCTGAGAGCGGCGAGCTGAACGCCGCCGTGGATCCGGACGAGCCGATCGTCTTCGCCTATCTCGACGAGCCGCCCTTCTGCTGGCCGGCGGCCAACGGCGCTGCGCAGGGCTGCGATGTCGAGCTGGTCACCGCCGCCCTGCGGGCGCTCGGCATCGCCACGTTCGAGCAACGGCTGACCACCTTCGCCGAGCTGCTGCCCGGGCTCGCCAGCGGGCGCTGGACGCTCACCACGCCGCTCTTCGTCACCACTGAACGCCGGCAGCTCGTCGATTTCAGCCGCCCGGTCTGGGCGCTCGCCGACGGGCTGCTGGTGCGAGTGGCAGACCGCGAACGGCTGACGGGTTATCGCGCCGTCGCCATGGCCGGCGCCAGACTGGTGGCCGTCGGTGGACAGGTCCAGGAGCGGGCCGGGCTCGCCGCAGGCATCGCTCCGGAACGCATTATTTCCGTCGCAACGCAGGAGGACGCCGTAGCCGCGGTGAGGGATGGCCGCGCCGACGCCTATGCCAGCGTCGCCATGGCCCATCGCGGCTATCTCGCCCGCCAGCCCGACGCGGCGCTGGCGATCGTCAATGTGCCCGCCAGCGAGAGTGCTCCCGCCGTGGGAGCCTTCGCCTTCGGCAAGCAGCACAAAGGGTTGCGGGAGCGCTTCGACGCGGCGCTCACCGAGCTGATCGGCAGCGACTGGCATCGCGCCATGATGGCGCGCCACGGCTTCGCGGCCGGCCAGTACTGAGATCCCGCCTCAGCCCGGCCCGGAATTCGTGTCCTCGCCGCGCGCCCTCGCCCGCAGCACGAATTGCAGATTGCGCAGGTAGACGAACACGCCGAAGCCCTGGCCGATGATGAAGACAGGGTCGCGGCGATAGAGCGCGTAGATCAGGAGCAGCATGCCGCCGCCGATCGAGAACCACCAGAAGGTCATCGGCACGACCGAGCGCTGCGCCTTCTCGCTGGCGAGCCACTGCACCACGAAGCGCATGGTGAAGAGGGCCTGCGCGACCACGCCGAGCAGGACCCACCAGTCGACATTGTTGACGAAGACATCGTGGAAATAGTCGCCGATCATGTTCTGCAGGTCGACGAGCATCAGCGTGCCTCCGTCACGATCTGCGGCACGCGCTTGCGGCGCCTGATCAGCCACCAGACGCCGGCAAGGTCGAGAATGCCGACCCAGAGCCGGTCAAAGAAGCCGTAGTTCGAGACGCCGGTCAGGCGCTCGCGATCGCGCACGTCGTGATGCAGGACGGTGAAGCCCTCGCGCACGACAAGCGCCGGCATGAAGCGGTGCAGCGCGTCGAAATAGGGCAGCGCCAGATAGGCGTCGCGCCGGAAGCATTTCAGGCCGCAGCCGGTGTCGCGCGTGCCGTCCTTGAGGATCGCGCCGCGGACCTTGTTGGCGATGCGCGACTGCATGCGCTTGAAGCCGGTGTCCTTGCGCCCGACGCGCTGGCCCTGGACCAGGCCGGCCGAGGCCCCCGCGGCCTCCAGTTGCGCCAGCATCGCCGGGATGAAGCTGGGGTCGTTCTGGCCGTCGCCGTCGAGGGTCGCGACGATCGGGGCCTTCGCCGCCCTGACCCCGCTGCGCACGGCCGCCGACTGGCCGCAGGACTGGGCATGGCGGACGACGCGCAGCCAGGGCCTCGCGGCAGCAAGGCCGGCGAGCGCGGCGGCGGTGCCGTCGCTCGATCCGTCGTCGACATAGATCAGCTCGAAGGCGCCGATATCGGCGCAGGCGCTCTCAATGTCGCGGACGAGCGGGGCGATGTTGCCCTCTTCATTGCGCACCGGCACGATGATGCTGATGCGAGGCGGGCCATCTGAAGGCACGATTTCGGTCACGGATTCCAAGTCTTTCTGCATTGCGGCGCGCAAACTGCGTCAAGCGCCGCGATGGGGCAAGCGCCGATCACTCGCGGACATAGACGCTCATCGCGATGCGCCTGCCGCCATTGAGGTTGAAGCCGGAGATCGTGGTCAGCAGCCGCGGTGTCACCCCCGAGTTAGCGAGCTCCTGCCGGAAACCGTCGAGGAAGCGGCTCTCGACCAGCGCCACGCGGCAGCCAGGCTCGCGCAGGAAGCTGGCCGCCACACTCCCCTCGGCGCCCATGCGCAGGTCGGTGCCGACCAGGAAGACCAAGCTCGGCTCACGATAGCCGACGGTGATCACCTGCGGATTCGGACAGGTCACGGCCTGCACCGCCTCGGCCAGACGTGGCGAGAGCTTGAGACCGCGCAGGCTCGGCGAGGCCAGGCCGAAGACACCGGCGCTGAGCAGCAGGCTCGCGACCACGCCGCGCCAGAGTGCGCCCTCGAACGCGCCCCGGCGGAAGGCCAGGAAGCTGCGGAAGGCGACGAAGAGCGCCAGCGCCAGCACCGGCAAGGCGAGCCAGGGCAGGGTTCTGTCGAGCGTCCAGGTACCGAAGAGCAGCACGCCCACCAGCGCCGCCGGCACCAGCACCACGAGGAATGCCGTCAGATTCGAGCCGCGGCGAAAACGGTTGATGCCGCCATTGACCAAAGCAAGCAGCAGCAGCGCGGTGATCGCCGGATAGAGCGGCAGCACATAATGCGGCAGCTTGGTCGGAACCGCCTCGAAGACCAGCCAGGACGGCACGATCCAGGCGAGCAGGAACAGGATCTGCGGCTCGCGGCGCTTCACCCAGGCGAAGGGGATCGCCATCGAAGCGAGCGCGGCAGAGGGCCAAAAGGTGCCGAAGAACAGCAGGAGATAGAGGCCGGGCGGGCCCCAATGCTTCTCCTGCCCTTCGCCGACCTTGGCGAGCATGTCCTTGCCGACGCTCTCGGCGAAGAAATTCCCGCCGGTCTTCACCGCGATGGCGATGAACCAGGGCAGCACGACGAGAAGGCAGAGCAGCAGGCCAAGCCCGGGACGGAGCGGAGCGAACCAGCGCAACGAACGCTCGCGGATGGCGAGGACGAGCGTCGCCAGGCCCCAGACCATCGGCACGATCGGCCCCTTGATCAGGAGGCCAAGCGCCGTCGCCGACCAGAATACCAGCCAGTTATGGCGGCTCGGCACGAAGGCGAGCGAGCGCGTCCAGTCGAGCCAGGCGCGGGCGAGCGCACCCATGGTCGCGACCGCGCAGGCGGCGAGCAAAGCGTCGGTCTTGGCGATGCGGGCCTCGACACCGAGCAGCACGGCCGCCGCCATCAAGGCTCCGCCGAGCAAGGCAAGGCGCGTGCCGACGAAGGCGAGCAACGCCCAATAGGTCAGCAGCACGGTCGCGATCGCGCCGATGAGCGAGGGCAGCCGGTAGAGCCACATCGTCGTGCGCGCCTGCGGCACGCCGAGCGCCTCGCCTGCCGCGACGGCGGCCGATTGTAGCCAGTAGATGCCGACCGGCTTCTTGTGCCGGGCCTCGTCCTGGAAGCGGATGTCGACGAAATCGCGCGTCTCCAGCATCTGCTTGCTGGCCTGGGCAAAGCGCGGCTCGTCGCGGTCGAAGGGCTGCAGGCTGGCGAAGCCCGGCAAGAAGGCGGCCAGCGACAGGAGGACCAGCAGCAGGCAAGCGCGCCGATGGCTCGCTGACGCGAAGCTAGCGAGCCGGTCGAGACCGGAGCCGAGCGAGATCATCAATACTCCTTGCCGCGGCAGGGCTGGAACGCGGAGGTTGCGGGCGGTGACCAGGAACCGGGCGCTTCACGAACCGGCTGTGGCCGGGCCCATGCCCCGCCTTTCGGGCGCGATCATGGCCAATCCAGCCGCGGGGCGTTTACGACTTCGCGCCCAGCGGGGCAAGATGCACCCAGGACCTGCGGTGACGAAGCATTGGCTTCAGCCAGGCAGACGGAGCCGGGAGATCGTCATGGCGAGGATTCTGCTGCGGGCGATCTGGACCGGTTGCCTCGGCATGCTGCTCGCCATGCTGGCGGCCCTCGCCATCGTGGTGCTGGCGCTGATCTTCGATCCCAAATGCGGTCCGGGCGATTCCGGTGGCTGCGCCATGGGCCTGGTCACGGTCACACTCGGTGCAGCCATCCCCGGTTTCATCATCGGCTTCGCCGGTTATCTCGTCTTGGCACTTTGGCGCCGGCGGCCACAGCTGCCGACGATCCGCCAGCTGCGAGATTGGGGACGCGAGGACCGATGAACCGCTGCCCCTCTGGCGGCCGGGCCGCTGGAACTCCATCTCGGGTGGGAAGTTGATGCTCTGGTCGCGCGGAAGCGTCAGCGCAGACCTCGGGGAGCATGATGATGAAGAGTCCAATCGCGGTCCACACTGACGAGGACTACGAACAGGCCCAGCAGCGCGTGGCCGAACTCAACGCCGCTCCCGACAGCAGGGAGAAAGAGCGTGAGCTGGAAGCGCTGGCGGAAGCGATGCTGGCCTTCGAGCTTCGCCGCGACGAGGCCCAGGAGTGAGACGTGATGAGCGCCTGTCCGACGCTTCCAGGCTCGCCAAAGCGATAACCACAGCCTAGTATCGGCAAAATTCCTCTTTCATAACAGCCCTGCCCGCTCCACGCGGCAGCAGAGCCAGGGTGATCCACGACGCGATGAGCAGGCCCTGGCGTCATTCGACATCAATCATGGCCGGTACCCTCATCGCGTTCGCGCTGATGCTGGGCTTCATCGGATCTGCTGCCGCGGAATCGTCGCGGATACTCGACGACAACGCCGATTCGATCGCCGTCGTCATCGGTAATCGGGACTACAAGCAGACCAGCACTGTCGACTTCGCCCATAACGACGCCGAGGCGATCCGCGACTACCTCGTCCGCGGCCTGCGCTTTCGCGAGCAGAACGTCTTCCTCTTGAAAGATGCAACGCTGGGCGAGTTCACCCAGATGTTTGGCAGCGAGGCCAACCCGCAAGGTGGCAAGCTCTGGCGCAGTGCGGTCGAGGGGCGCTCCAACGTCTTCGTCTATTACTCTGGCCATGGCGTGCCGGATGTTGCGACGCGGCAGCCCTTCCTGCTGCCGCAGGACGGTAACCCCAATGCCAGCGAGAGCGGCTACGCGCTTCAGACGCTGTACCGAAACCTCGAACTGGTCCGGCAGAAGATCGGGGCACAGCGGCAGTTGATTGTGATGATCGACGCCTGCTTTACCGGCGAGACCGGGCGCAAGGGCGAGAGCCTGCTGGCGGTTTCGGCGCCGGGCTTCACCCCGGCCAAGCCACGCAGCGGCGGCGGCATCGTCAAGCTTGTCGCAACCTCTGGCACGACCCCGGCCAATTGGGACGCGAACCTGAAGCTCGGTTTGTTCACCAGCCGCTTCCTGATGGGCGCCGCCGGGCTGGCGCAGGCCGGCGGGGATAAACGGATCGGCTGGACCGAGCTGCAATCCTATGTCGTCCGTGAGGTCGAGACGGCCGCGCGGCGCGACACCGGGCGCGAGCAGAAACCCGAATTCGACATTGCAAACCTGTCGTTGCCCGCCGTCGAGCCTTCTCCCACCATCCGCCGAAGTTTCGAGAGCGCGCAGGACGAAGCGCGCTGGCGCAGCGCGGCGGCGGAGGGCTCGCGCGAAGCGCTCGAACGCTATGTCGCGCAATGCACGCCCCCCTGCGCCTATCGGCAGCAGGCGATGGATCGGCTGCTGCAACGTCAGCGCAATACCGAGGCGGCAAAAGACGACGAGAGCTGGCGGCAATTCGGCGCCGAGGGCAAATACCAAGCCTATCTCGATGCCTGCAATCGGGTTTGCGCCTATCGCCAGCTGGCGCTCGGCTATCTCGGCAAGGATCAGATCGCAGAGACCAGGCCGGAGGGCACGCAAGCGAAGCCGCAAGTACTCGCATCGGCAGCACAGCCGACCGTGACCAGCGATCCGGCCCTCGCTCTCGCCGAAGCCAAGGCGGCGGGGACGGTCGAGGCACTCGACCGCTTTCTCAAGGTCTATCCCGAAGGCAAGCTGGCGACGGAAGCTTTTGCCGCGCGGGCAGCGTTGGTCCAATCGGCCAGGCGAGCTGGCGCCGGCCATGCGCCGACCGCGGCCGCCAATGCGCGCTACGCCCCCGGTCAGACGCAGATCGACGCCGTGCCTCCCACAGACTCCAAGCGAGCGCCCGATATGCGCTTCGAGGCCTGCACGTCCCAGGGCATTGTCGTGAAGCTCGGGCCACGTCGTCCGGAAGACCCGAAGAGCGGGTTCCTGTCCGTGCGATCCGGGCCAGGCGGCAGCGGCTACTTCGAGACCGACCGAGTCTACAACGGCGACCCAATGATCATCTGCAATACGGTCGGCCCGTGGCACGCCATCGTCTACCCGAACCGCGGCCAGTCACTTCAAGAGTGCCGAGCGCACCTGAATGCCAGGTCAGCAGGCCGCGCGACTTACTCGGGCTCGTGCCGCTCGGGGTGGGTTCACAAAAACTATGTCGAAGTAACCACAAGATAAGCGCCCACCCGCGCAGCAGCGCTCCCGATCACCGTATCGTACCCGACGGCGTGCGTGGTCGCCTTGCCTCAATCCGGGCAAACAATTAACTGAGAATAATGGCGAGCCCGACAGGATTCGAACCTGTGACCAGCAGCTTAGAAGGCTGCTGCTCTATCCAGCTGAGCTACGGGCCCTGAAGGAAACGGCGGGTTTGAGACCGCCGTTCACTTGAACTTCAATGCGTCCACTGGCCGACGCGGTTGAACTTGAAATTGTCGGAATAGGCCATACCGCGGCGCTTGGGCGCATGCGGCTGCTCCAGACGATAGGCGATGCCGTTGCGCGTCGCATAGGCGACGGCCTCCTCGGCCGTATCGAACCAGAGCCGGAGCTGGCTCTTCATGTCGCCCGACGAGGTCCAGCCCATCAGCGGCTCGATCTCGCGCGGCCGCTCGGGCTCGTATTCCAGCAGCCAGCGGCCGGTCTTGGCGGTGCCGGACTGCATCGCGTTGCGGGCCGGCGAATAGATGCGTGCCGTCATGCTTCCCCTCGCCTTCCGGCAAAGCCCCGTCGAAATTGGTCGGGGCACCAGGATTCGAACCTGGGACCCTCTGCTCCCAAAGCAGATGCGCTACCGGGCTGCGCTATACCCCGAACATCCTGCAAGTGCATGGAATCACTTGCCGAACTGCCGCAACACCTCGACGAGGCGAAGCGACGCGCTACGCCATAGCATCGAACTCGCAGGATGGGAACAGCTCGTCGCGCCGCAAAGCCTAGACGATCATGAGATCGCGCGAACTCCGTGTCAGCAATTCACAGCCGCCCTGGGTGACGAGGACGTTGTCGATGATGCGCGCGCCAAGCCTCTCCTCATGCATGAAGACCGGCGGCTCGACGCTGACGACCATGCCGGCGCGCAGCGTGTAGCAGCTGCCGCCGATCATGTGCATCGGCTCGCCCCAGCTCGGCGGGAAGCCGGGCGCCAGCCCGTAGCCGGAGGTGTGGACGCGGCCATGTTCGAGGCCGGCCTCGCCGATCACGCGCTTGGCCGCCTCATGCGGGGCGGTCGCGGGAGCGCCGTCGCGAATCTGTGCGATGCAGGCGTCGCAGGCGCGGCGGACGATCTCGTAGAGCTCGCGCATCCTGGGGGTCGGCTGGCCAAGGCAGAACTGCCGGCCGAGCGTCGCGGTGTAGCGCCGGACCGTCGCACCATATTCGACGCTGCCATAGTCGCCGGGCCGCAGCCTTCGTTCGGTCGGCGCGCCATGGCTGTAGCAGGAGCGCTCACCGGAGACGAGGTTGATCGGGCTCGCGGCGAGGCCGCTGCCGCGCGCCAGCAGCGCGCCATAGACCTCGCCAGCGACTTCAAGCTCGCTGCGTCCGGCCTGCAGCGCCGCGCTGAAGACTGGCAACGCCTCGTCGGCGATCGCCGCTGCCTGACGGATATAGCCGAGCTCGGCCGGCGATTTCACGAGAGTGAGATCATGGACGAGGTTGGTCGCCTCGACGAAGGCGAAGCCGAAGAGATCGCGCACGGCGATGTGGTGATGCGGATGGAGGTAATAGGCCGGCACCTCGACACCGACCTTGCCGGCCAGCAGGCCAAGCTCGTCGGCTAGATCTGCGAATCGCGGCAGCGGGTTCTCGTTCTCGTTGCCGCCGAAGGTTTCGAGCCGGTCGACAAGCGCATCGTCGAGGATCTCGGCGCGCTCGCCCTCGCGCGCCATCATCGCCACCGGCCCGTCCCCTGCGGGGACCAACAGGCACTGGAACTCCTGGTAGCTCTTGGCGTCCGAGCCGGTCAGCCAGCGGATCGAGACGGGATGGAAGAGCACGAGCCAGTCCAGCCCTTGCTCCGCCATCGCCCGCCGGACACGAGCGCGGCGTTCGGCGAACTCATCGGCCGCGAAGTCGTGCCTCGACATCTCGGCCCGCCTTCAGAGTGCCGGCAGCGGCTGCATCGGCCCGCCCAGCCACTTCTTGTGGAGTTCGTCGAGATCGCCGTTCAGCGTGCTCTGGAAGATCAGCGTGTCGAGCCAGCGCAGCAGATCGTGCTCGCCGCGCCGGATGGTGATGTGAGCGGGCGCGCGCCGCAGCGCGAACTTGAAGTCGAATTCCTTGGACGGGTTCTGCTTGGCGAGTTCGACCACGACGACGCTGTTGGCGGCAAGCAATTGCGCATGGCCGGAGAGATAGGCCTGCACCGCCGTGGCATTGTCTTCGGTGCGCATGATGTCGGCGGATGGCGCCAGTGCCGAGAGGACGAGGTCCTCGGTCGTGCCCTTGGCGACGGCGACGCGGTTCTTGCCGAGATCGGCACCCGATTTCACCGCCAGCGCCTTGGCGCCGAAGACGGCGAGCGAGGTGTCGGCATAGGGTGCGCTGAACATGATCTGGCGGGCGCGCTCGGCGGTGATCGACATCGCCGCAATGTTCATGTCCGACTTGTCGGTGAGCAGGAACGGAATGCGGCTCGCCGCCGGCACCGGCACCAGTTCCAGCTTTACGCCGAGCGACTTGGCGACGAGCTTGGCCATGTCGACGTCGAAGCCTTCGAGCTCGCGATTGGCGTTCATCATGCCGAAGGGCGGCACGTCGGCGAAGACGGTGATGCGGACCACGCCCTTGGACAGGATGTCGCTGAGCTTGTCCGCACGGGCCTCCAGGCTGGCGATCAGCCCCGCGAACAGGGCAAGGGCGGCAAACAACGTCGATCTGAAACCGCGTGCCATGATGCTCCCCCGATTTTGATGGTGTGACCGAGCGCTTCGGCGACCGGACGGTCCTGCCGCGCCTTCCCCTCCCGGCTGGCGTGACAGTGACCTAGCGGAATGCTATCGGTTTCGTATATGCAGTCAAGCTTCGCTAATAAATCAAATCGGAGACATCAAATGACGGCCGAGACCGTTGCCGATGCCCCTTCCCGCCCCTATCCGGCGCCTGCCCTGGAAAAAGGCCTGGAGATCATCGAATTGCTGGCGATGGCGCAGACGCCGCTTTCGGCGCGCGCGATCGCAGAGCGCCTAGGCCGCTCGAAGAACGAGATCTTCCGGATGCTGTTCGTGCTGATCGAGCGCGGCTATCTCAGCCGCGATCCGGCGAGCGACGAGATTTCGCTCAGCAACCGCCTGTTCGAGCTCGGCATGCGGGTGCCGCGCGCCCGCGACCTGGTCGAGGTCGCCACGCCCGCACTGGAGGCCCTGAGCGAAACGATCGGCCAGTCTTCGCATCTGGTCGTGCTGAGCAAGGGCGAGACTGTGGTCATCGTCAGCGCCGCCGGACCGGGCGACATCAATTTCACGTTGAGACTGGGCTATCGCCGGCCCGCCGCCGCCTCGACCTCCGGCCAGGTCATCCTCGCCTTCCGCGACGGCGCCGCTTCCGATCCCGCCCTGGCGGCGATCGCAGCGGACGGCTTCATGATCGCCGACAGTCACGATGTCGTCGGCGTGACCGATATCAGCGCGCCGATACTCGACCGCAAGGGCCAGGCGATCGCCAGCATCGTCGTGCCCTATCTCAACCGGCGCGAGGCCCGTCCGCAGCATCGCGAGGCGCTGACGGCTTTGCTCGCCACTTGCCGTGCCATCGCTGGCGAGCTGGGATGAACTGAAAGCCCGACGCTATCCCTGCGGTCAGAGCCTCGGCTCCGTCAGTCCTGCCGACACCGCGCGCGCAGCCGCTGCGGAGGGCCGTTGCGCATTTTCGTCAGATGACGAAGCAGTAACCGGTGCTCCGAAGATCCGCGTCCCGGCCGCCTGCCCCGCCTCGAACAAGGGGCGCATCTCGTTCGGGTCGAACCGCAGCGGATCGCTTGCCTCCGGCACCGTCTCGGGCAGTGCGATCAACCGAAACTGCGCTCCTGCCGCAACGGCTTTGCCGCGTGCCTCGTTCACCGAACTGTAAAGCAGCTGCCGGATGAGCTGGGAGACGCCGCGGCGGGCCAGCGCGAGCGTCGTCGCAGCCGGGCTGCTGACGGCGGCATCGCGGCTGACATGGCCGTTGGCGAGAACCCAGACCGTGCCACCGCGCCCCGCTCTGCCCAGCATGAAGCTCTCGAACGGCACGGGCGCCTTGACGCCGCCATCGCTATGAACCGAAACGGCGCCGCTTCGCGTGTCGCGAATGCGCACCGGTTCCACCAGCCCGGGCACCGCAGCCGAAGCGACGAGGATATCGACATAATGGCTGCGCCGTTCACCGTTGGAGGCGGCGATCGCGCCCATGTCCCAGAACATGGTCTTGCCTGCGGTCATGTCGGTGGTCGCGACATAGAGCCGACGGCCTCTGCGGTACTCGGCGGCGACCTGATCCAGCATGTCGTCGCTGATTAATTCGAGCAGCAGGCTCCGTAGCGGCGCCGGATCGTAAAGGCCGGTGCCGACCAGCGTCTTCAAGCCGTTGGAGCGAAAGATGTCGCGCGTCCGCGTCGTGGTATAGACCCGCTCCAGCAGATGGTCCCAGCCTGGGCCGAGAAACGCCGCAGTCGCCTGCAGCGCGCCGGTCGAGGTCCCGGCGACGACGTCGAAGACCGGGCGTTTGCCACTGCGGGACCAGGCCTGGAGCACGCCGGCTCCGAAGGCGCCATCGGCGCCGCCGCTCGTCAGGACCAGAGTATTGCGTATCGGTGCTCGCCTGGCCGGCTCGGCCTGGGTCGAGCCGATTGAGGCGTAGCGCCCGGCACTGACGACCGGCTCGCCGGCATCGAGAACGATGTCACCGTGACGGCAGGCGGACAGGGCAAGCAAAGCCAGCACGGCCGAGCGTTGCAGGATAGGCCTCGTCCAGTCCGCCATTGACAGCCTCCGAGAGCGATCATCTTGACAACGTCAGGATCGAGGTTGTCCGAAGCAATTGCGGCTGTGATTTGACCGAACGTGAGGCGCCGCCGCTCAGCGCTTGAACAGTGGATGCTCGATCTTGTCGCCCGGCTTGATGCCGAGTTTTTCCGCGATGCCGGCATTGAGTTCCAGCACCGAGAGGACAGGCTCGCCGGAAGGAATCGTCCGGGTCGAAAGCGGCTCGGCCCGCTCGGCGATGCGCGCGACCGTACCGTCGGCGCGGATGAACAGCATGTCGAGCGAGATGTAGGTGTTCTGCATCCACATCGCGACGGGCTCGACCTGCTTGAAGTCGAAGAGCATGCCGCGATCGGCCGGCATGAACTGGCGGTGCATCAGCCCCCGCGCGCGCTGGTCCGGCGTGCGCATGACCTCGACCTGAAAGGCGTGGCGGCCCGAGGCGGTGACGATGGTGAGCGCTTCCAACCCTGAGGCCGGCGCATTCTGCGCTTCGGCGGGCCTGGGCAGCATGGCGAAGGCGCCGACCACAAGCGCAAGAGCGAGAACGCCCCGCAACATACGTTCCATAACAGACATCATCGCGCCTCGTGCCCGACAGGCCACCCTGGACGCAAGCCTTGCCGCGGCCTCGTGGCGGTTCTGCGGCCAATGGCACGAAGCGGTGCCGTTTCGTCAAGCATTTCGCCGAACTAACGGATGCGCCATCTTTCTTTCGTCATCGCCTTGCGGCAGGGTCGGCGCCGACTTCCAACCGGAAGCGGATCGGCTGCCTCGCCAGCGAATCCGCCTCTGGCGCCGCCAATCGGAGCTTGGCCCCATCTCTGTCTCGGGGGCCTCGATACACGCTTCAGGAGATCATCATGACGATTTCGCCCGGCCGACGCCTCGCCAGCTTTCGGCCGCTGTCCGCGACAGCCCTGTTGCTTGTCCTCCTGGCCAGTCCCGCTTCCGCCGACGACTTCCAGCTCGACAATCTGAAGCTCGATTTCGGCAAGTTCGTCCTGTCGATCCCGAAGCTCGACGTAAAGGGCGCCCCGCTCGACCGCGAGAGCTTCCGGGCGCTCCTGATGTCAAGCACGAGCGGCGCCCCTGCGGGTGGCGTGGCCGGCGCCATTGCCGGCGCGAGCCAGGCGGTCCAGCCCGGCGAGAGCGCGATCGCTCGCCTCGGCAAGCTTACCGCCGCCGAGATCAGCGCGCCGACCCTGGTGATGGAGCAGACCTTCGGCCCGCAGAAGCAGGTCACGACTTATCGCAACATCAAGTTCTCCGACATCCGCGAAGGCCGGATCGGACGCGGCGAATCGAGCGACGGCACGATCAAGGTCGAAGGCGCCGCCACCGGCCCGATGAACGGCGAGATCAAGCGCACCAGCTTCGAAGTGCTGGACTTGATGCAGATCGCGCGCATCTTCGGCGAGAAGGCGAAGCCCGGCGAGACGGCGCCGCTGCAGCCGATCATCGGCAAGATGGAGCTGGACGGCTACGTCCTCGACCTCGGCGAGCAGGGCAAAGTCACCTCCGGCAAAGCCTCGATGCGCGGCTTCAAGGCGCGCGTCGCTTCCGAGCCGATGGGCGAGCTCCTGGCTCGCATCGCCGAGCTGAGCGATGAATCGGAGAAGGCCTCGCGCGACCTCAACAGCAAGGAAGACCCGGCGATCAGCGAGGCGCGCGACCGCAAGCTGCTCGTCGCCATGGCCGAGCTCTTCGACGCCGTCGACTATGGCAGCGGCGAGATCCGCGACATCGTGATGTCGCTGAAGACGCCGCCAAAGCCCGGCGCCAAGGCAGAGCCTGTCGATATGCGTTTCTCGCGCATCGCCTTCGGCGAGGATGCGCCGGAGAAGTCCGGCGTCGCGATCGAGGGCCTGCAGTTCGAGGGCGGCGGCGCCAAGGGCGTGGTCGGCTTGATCGGCTATTCCGGCTTCTCGCTGGAAGGCGTTATCCGCGAGATCAAGGCCGTGGCCGCCTCCGCGGCCGACATCAAGACGCTCGACTTCCGCCGCTTCATCCCGAAGCTGGGCACGGTCAAGATGAGCGGCGTGCAGATGACGGTGCCGCAGGAGGGCAAGCGCGGCCGCCCGGCCGGCCCGCCGATGCAGGTCGGCCTCGGCAGCTTCGAGCTCAAGGCCGGCGAGCAGCTCAACGGCATCCCGACCGACATGACGCTGACGCTCGACAAGATCACCTTCCCGATCATCGAGAGCGCCGACAACCCTGCCGCCAAGGACCTGCTGGCGATGGGCTATCGCAATATCGACCTGTCGGCGAAGCTCTCCCTCGCCTGGCAGGAGGCGAGCAAGGAGTTCGCCATCCGCACGCTCTCGCTCGGCGGCGCCGGCATGGCCAGGCTCGATGCGACCGGCACGCTCGGCAATATCGGCAAGGAGGTCTTCACCGGTGACCTTGCTTTGGCGCAGGTCGCGCTGCTCGGCGCCACCGCCAAGAATGTCGAGCTCAAGCTGCAAAATCTCGGCCTCGCCGAGAAGCTGATCGAGAACGAGGCGAAGAAGTCGAAGCGCAAGGTCGAGGACGTCCGGCGCGAATACGGGATGATGGCGAGCCTCGGCCTCGCCGCCATCCTCGGCCCCTCGGACGGTGCCAAGACGCTGGCAAACGCGATCGCCCGCTTCGTCGCCAAGCCCGGCACGCTGACCGTCAAGGCCACCGCCAAGACGCCAAGCGGGCTCGGCCTCGCCGACGTGATCGCGCTTGGCGAGCCGACGGAAATCTTCGAGAAGATCGACGTCAACGCCACGGCGGAGTGAGGTTGCCGCATTGAGTTCGTCGAATTTATCTGCTCCGGACGCCGATTGGCGTCCGGGTGCCCTCGCCATCTGGTGGGCCGGTCTCCCGACCGGCCCACGCAGCTTTCTGCGGCGTTGGTTCAACCCGCATAACCAGACCCGCCTCTATCTCGCCGACCTGATCGCGCGCCGGCCGGGACAGATCACGATCGGCGCCTATACTTATGGTCGACCTAAGATTCGCTTTGCGGTCAGCGGCTCGAATCTCTCGATCGGCCGCTATGGCTCGATCGCCGACGGGGTCGAGATCATGCTTGGCGGCAACCACCGCACCGAATGGGTGACGACCTACCCGTTCCCGGCCCTGCCCCGCCTCTGGCCGGAATCGGTGGGCCTCGACGGCAGCCATGTCTCGCGCGGCGACACCGTCATCGGACATGACGTCTGGCTGGGCTCGCAGGCGATGATCCTGTCCGGCGTCACCATCGGCCATGGTGCGGTGGTGGCGGCCCGCGCGGTGGTGACCAAGGACGTGCCGCCCTATGCGATCGTCGCCGGCAATCCAGCCCGCGTGGTGCGCTACCGGATGAGCCAGGAGCACATCGCCGCACTGCTGCGCAGCGAATGGTGGCTGCTGCCCGAAGCCCAGGTCAGGCGGCTCATTCCGACGCTCCTGTCGGAGAGGGTCGAGAATCTGCCCGGCGCCGCGCCATAAATCAGTGGAGAACGCTGATCGCCTCGGCTAGAGCCTGCTACCAAGTTCCTCGGCCATAACCCTCCCAATCTGGACGGATTCATGCACGCTTCCGCGAACGACAAGGCTCGGGTCTTCCGCAAAGCCTATCTCGCCGATGTCGAGACGATCCCTCTCACGGTGCTCGATGTCGGCTCCGCCATCGTCGACGGCCAGTCGCTGTCCAATCGCGACGTGATGGGCAACCCGGCCTGGACGCTGATCGGCATGGACATCGAGCCGGGGCTGAACGTCGAGGTCGTGGTCGCCGATCCCTACGACTGGAAGGAGATCGCCACCGGCTCCGTCGACGTCGTCACCTGCTCGGAGGTCTTCGAGCATGCCGAGTATTTCTGGATCACCATCCTGGAGATATCGCGCGTGCTGAAGGGCAATGGCCTGGCCTTCATCACCTCGCCCGGCGGCGGGCCGCGCCATCGCTTCCCGGTCGATTGCTGGCGCTTCTATGACGACGCCTTCCCGGCGCTCGCCCGCTATGCCGGGCTGAACCTGCTCGAGGCGCAAGTGCAGTGGGTGCCGGCCTATCGCAAGGGCATCCAGTGGCGCGATTCGAGCGCGGTGATGCAGAAGCCCGCGCTCGACGCCGGTCAGAGCCGTCTCGACGCGGCGCGCATCGCGATCGGCAAGAGCCTGCGCGGGTCCGAGCCGGCACTGTCCGAGATCAACGCCGCCGGCCTCGCCGCTGCGCCGGTCGCGCTCAGCCCGATCCCGGCCCAGACCGGCAAGGCGGCCTTCGCGGCGCGCGAAGCGGAATTGCTGGCCGGGTCGAGCACCTTCATGCGCAAGGGCCGGCTCGTGATGCGTCAGCTGCGCGAGATCCGCCGGATCATTGCGACGCCGATGAAGGACCTGCATCTCTGAGCAGCGGCTGCTCGTTCAGCCCTTGCCGCTCAAGCGCGCTGCGGCCGGCGCGGCCGGCGAGTGCGCCCAGGGCCGAGCCGGCATGGGCGTACATCTTCTCCCGATTCAAGATGAGGCCGTAACCCACTGCCTTGACGAGGTTTTCGGCGACCTTGGCGGAGCCGGGCAGCGGCAATCCCCATTTGCGCGCGACATGGTATTGCGACCAGGCGAGATGCCAGCGCGCCCTGAAACGGCGCTGCGGTGACGGCGCGCTCGACCTGCCGCGGCCGTGCCGGGCGTTCGCCGCATCGACATGGATCAGCGCATGCCCGGCCTCGCGCAGGCGGCGGCAGAGATCGTCATCCTCATAGAACAGGAAAATCGCCGGATCGAAGCCGCCGAGCGCCAGGAAGACCTCGCGCCGCAGCAGCAGGCAGGCGCCCGACAGGAAGGGCAGGCAGGCATCCCCCTCCGGCAGGACGATCCGGCGGGCCTGGTTGAGGTGAACAGGCGAGAGCAGCGAGCGCGGCTGCAGGAAGACACGTCCCGAGGGCTCGACAAGGCGCGGCGCGAAGGCGGCCGCATCGGGATAGACCTGCGCCGCCGCCAGCAGGGCCGCGACCGCGCCGGGCTGGATTTCGAGATCGGGGTTGACGATCAGGACGAAGGGCGTCGTCGCAGCGCGTACGCCCTGATTGTTGGCGCGGCCATAGCCCTCGTTACGCTCGTTGCGCAGGACCCGGGCCCCGTGTCGCGCCGCGATCGCGACCGAAGCGTCGCCGCTGGCATTGTCGACGACGATCGTCGCCACCCCCTCGCCGGCCAGCGCGGACAGGCAAGCCGGCAGCACCTCAGCGCTGTCGAAGCTGACGACGATGGCGGTGACGTCTGTCGGGGAAAGGCTCATCGCCTGCATCTGCACGGGACGAGCGGCTCTCGGCAAGAGCCTATCAGCGCCGCGCTCCAAGACGCAGCTCCTGCTGCAGCCGTTCGCGCTCCTGCGCCTCGCAGCGACGCGGCGCATTGTAGGACTTCACCGCGTAGCTCGCATTGGCTGTAACGAAGCGGCCGCGCTGCTCGGCCGGCAGGCGCGCGATGATGCGGCCGCGATCGACCCGCAGTCCGCAATCATAGGCGCGCGAGACCTGCACGGCCGTGAACTCCGGCGTGCCGGGCATCGGCCCTGCAGCGATGCAGCCGGCGAGGCTCGCAGCCACGAGCGCGGCTAAGCAGGGCTTCAGCACCGTCATGGACGATCAGAGCGCCTCGAAGCGGCCGGCGCGGACATCTTTCATCTTGCCGCGCAGCGTCGCCCGCTCTTCGACGGTGCAGGGCTGCGGGCGGACGTCCTGGTTGATCGTCTCGGCCTCGGAGACCGAGACATAGGCCGAGCGTGCGGCCGCAAGCTGATCGTCGCTCGCCCCGCGCGCCTTCTCGGCGGCGATGAAGCGGTCCAGCGTCGTGCGCTGCGGCGAGCCGGCCTTGCAGGCGACGGCGCGCGAGACCGTGGTCGCCAGCAGCGAGGCGCGGCCGGCGGCGGTATCGGCATGGCCGGCGACACAGGCGCCGAGGGGCAGCGCGACGAAACAGGCGAGCAGCAGCGCTCGCCCGGCAGGCAGATAGGCCATGGTCGCTCAGGCGTCCTTCTCGGGCAGGTTGACGCGCAGATGCGCCTCGCGCAGCTGCTTCGGGCTCGCCGGCGAGGGCGCCCCCATCAGCAGGTCGACGGCCTGCTGGTTCATCGGGAACAGCGCGACCTCGCGCAGATTGGTCGCTCCCGCGAGCAGCATGATGATGCGGTCGACGCCGGCGGCCATGCCGCCATGCGGCGGCGCGCCGTACTGGAAGGCGCGGTACATGCCGCCGAAGCGCTCGATCACCGTCTCCTCGCCATAGCCGGCGATCTCGAAGGCCTTGACCATTGCCTCGGGGCGATGGTTGCGGATGCCGCCCGATGCCAGCTCGTAGCCGTTACAGGCGATGTCGTACTGAAACGCCTTGATCGAGAGCGGATCGTCCTCGTTCAGCGACTTGAGGCCGCCCTGCGGCATCGAGAACGGGTTGTGCGAGAAGTCGACCTTCTTCTCGTCCTCGTTGTACTCGAACATCGGGAAGTCGACGATCCAGGCGAAGGCGAAGGCGTTCTCGTCGATCAGCCCGAGCTCGGAGCCGACCTTGTTCCGGGCGCTGCCGGCGAATTTGTAGAACTTGTCGGGATCGCCCGCGGCGAAGAAGCAGGCGTCACCGGCCTTCAGGCCCATCTGCTCGACGATCGCGGCAACGCGCTCGGGGCCGATGTTGTTGGCTATCGGGCCCTGCCCTTCGCCGCCTTCCTTGACCATCAGATAGCCGAGGCCCGGCTGCCCTTCGCCCTGCGCCCAGGAGTTCATCCGGTCGCAGAAGGCGCGCGAGCCGCCGCCCGGCGCGGGGATCGCCCAGACGCGGTTCTTCTCGCCCTCGAGGATGCGGGCGAAGACCTTGAAGCCCGAACCGCGGAAATGCTCGGAGACGTCCTGCATCTCTATCGGGTTGCGCAGATCCGGCTTGTCGGAGCCGTATTTGCGCAGGGCCTCGGCATAGGGGATGCGCGGCCAGTTGCGGGTGACGGACTTGCCCTCGCCGAACTCCTCGAAGACGCCGGCGATCACCGGCTCCATCGTGGCGAAGACATCCTCCTGCTCGACGAAGCTCATCTCGACGTCGAGCTGGTAGAACTCGCCCGGCAGGCGGTCGGCGCGCGGGTCCTCGTCGCGGAAGCAGGGCGCGATCTGGAAGTAGCGGTCGAAGCCCGCCATCATCAGCAGCTGCTTGTACTGCTGGGGCGCCTGCGGCAGGGCGTAGAACTTGCCCGGATGCAGGCGGCTCGGCACCAGGAAGTCGCGTGCGCCCTCGGGGCTCGACGCCGTCAGGATCGGCGTCTGGAACTCCGAGAAGCCCGACGCCTGCATGCGCCGGCGCAGCGAGTCGATCACCTTGGTGCGCAGCATGATGTTGCTGTGCAGCTTCTCGCGGCGCAGATCGAGGAAGCGGTACTTCAGGCGGGTGTCCTCGGGATATTCGAGATCGCCGAAGACCGGCAGCGGCAATTCGGCCGACGGCCCCAGCACCTCGATCGCAGTGGCGAAGACTTCGACCGCGCCGGTGGCGAGATTGGCATTCTCGGTGCCGGCGAGGCGCGGCTTCACCTTGCCGTCGATGCGGATGACCCATTCGGAGCGCGCCTTCTCGGCGTCGGCGAAGGCGGGCGAATCCGGATCGACCACGACCTGAGTCAGGCCGTAATGGTCGCGCAGATCGATGAAGAGCACGCCGCCATGGTCGCGGATGCGATGGCACCAACCGGAGAGGCGCACGGAGGCGCCGATGTCGCTCTCGCGGAGCGCGCCGCAGGTGTGGGAACGGTAGCGATGCAAGGTCACGGGTTCAGCTTTCCGGGCGTCCATGCGGCCAGGGTCGGGCACGCAAGCAATTTGGTGGCGTAACCACACGCGCGCGACGCGGTTGTCAAGAACGCCCGCGACATGGCGCGCGCTGATCTGCTATGAGCGCCGGCCATGAACCTGATCAACACCACCGACGAGCTCGCCTCCGCCTGCTCCCGCCTCGCCGCGCACCCCTTCGTCACCGTCGACACCGAGTTCCTGCGCGAGACGACCTATTATCCGAAGCTCTGCCTGATCCAGATGGCATCGCCGGACGAGGCGGTGATGGTCGATCCGTTGGCGGAAGGCCTCGATCTCGCCCCCTTCATGGCGCTGATGACCGACCAGAATGTGGTCAAGGTCTTCCATGCCGCCCGGCAGGACCTCGAAATCGTCTGGATGCTCGGCCGGGTCCTGCCGACGCCGCTGTTCGATACGCAGGTCGCAGCCATGGTCTGCGGCTATGGCGACTCGGTCGGCTATGAGCAGCTGGTCAACGACCTCGCCAAGGCGCGCGTCGACAAGTCCTCGCGCTTCACCGACTGGTCGCGCCGCCCGCTCAGCGAGGCGCAGCTGGTCTATGCCGAATCGGACGTGACGCATCTGCGCGACATCTACCTCGCCCTGCAGGCCGATCTCGCCGCGAGCGGCCGCGAAAGCTGGGTCGCCGAGGAAATGGCGGTGCTGAACTCGCCCGGCACCTACGAGGTCAAGCCCGAGAACGCCTGGCAGCGCCTCAAGGGCCGCCTGCGCAAGCCGAAGGAGCTGGCGGTGCTGATGGAGCTCGCCGCCTGGCGCGAGCGCGAGGCCCAGCATCGCGACGTGCCGCGCCAGCGCGTGCTCAAGGATGACGCCCTGATGGACATCGTCCAGCGCGCGCCGCGCTCGGCAGAGGCGCTCGGCGAATTGCGCTCGGTGCCGAACGGCTTCGAGCGCTCGCGTGCCGGCGGCGAGGTGCTGGCCGCGGTCGAGCGCGCTTTGGCGATCGATCCGCGCAACCTGCCCCGTCTGGAGCGCGAGCGTGGCCGGCCGGGCAATGGCGCGGTGCTCGACCTGCTCAAGGTGCTACTCAAGGCGACCGCCGACGCCGAACGCGTCGCGCCGAAGATCATCGCCTCCAGCGACGACCTCGAGGAAATTGCCAGCAGCGACGAGGCCGACGTGCCGGCGCTGCACGGTTGGCGCCGCGAGATATTCGGCGAGAAGGCGCTGGCGCTGAAGAACGGCTCGCTTTCGCTCAAGATCGTACGTGGGCGGGTCACCGTCGGCTGAGACAACGCCCCGGAAAGCTTGTTTCCGGCTATTCGCAAACCGGGGCTTGTCCGGCGCGACCGAACTGAGGTCTGCTGCCGCCGTTCGATCGCTGGCAGATTGCCTGCCGATTCCCTGGGGGCGACGTGTTCATCCTGTTCCATCAATTGCCGCTGGCGGCGATGTTCCTCGCCGTCCTGGCGCTGAGCATCGCGGTCTGCTGGCTCCTGATCGGCCTCGTGCGCTTCGCCATTGTGCGCCTCGGCCACAGGCTGGATCAGCCGCTGCCGATCCGCGATTCGATCATCAACACCTGCGGCGCGCTGTTCGCGCTGATCGTCGCCTTCTCCGCGGTGGGCATCTGGAACGACGCCGTCTCGGCCCGGACGGCCGTTCAGCGCGAGGCGGATGCGGTGGAGACGGCGCTTGCTCTGTCGGTGGTGCTGCCGGACGAGACCCGGTCCGAGCTGACCGGCGGGCTGCAGGCCTATCTGCGCGATGTCGTCGCGATCGACTGGCCGGCCATGGCCAGGAGCATGCCGCTCACCGACCCGGTCTTCGACCAGTCGGAGAAGCACCTGCTCGGCGCGATCCATCTGGTCTCACGGCAGAATGCCGCCGCTGCCAATGTGCCGCTGCTCAACCAGTTGCTCGAAATCCGGCACGCGCGGCTCGCGCGGTTGACCGCCTCGGTCGCGGGCATCACCTGGGCACAATGGTTCGCGATGTGGCTGATCTCGACGACGACCCTGCTCTCGATCATCATCTGCAACAGCCACGCCTTTCGCATGCAGATCGTGGCCGCCCATCTCTATGTGCTGGTCGTCTCGGCCGCCTATTTCGTCATCCTGGCGCATGACCGGCCATTCGTGGGCCGGATATCGATCCAGCCGACGGCGTTCCAGAGCCTGGTGGTGCGGTAGACACTGGGCCGGGATTGCGGGGCGAACCTGTAGAAGGATTCACAGCCGGATTGCGTATATATCATAAAGTGATATTTTCTAACATAGAGAAGGGCCGCATATGGCATCGAGCTACACCATCGGCAGCCGTTACGAGAACCTGGTGAAGGACCTGGTGACGAGCGGGCGATATGCAACCGCCAGCGAGGTTGTTCGCGAGGGGCTTCGACTCGTCGAGGAACGAGAGGAGCTGCGCCAGATCAAATTGCAAGCCTTGCGGGATGCGATTCGCGAAGGGATGGAGAGCGGCGCCGCCATGTCGTTCGATCTGCAGGACATTCTGAGCGAAGCGAAAGCGCAGAAGCGTGCCGCTCAAGGTTAGGCTGTCACCCGCAGCCAAGACCGATCTTCTCGATATCTGGCATTACATCGCCGCCGACAACGAGCCTGCCGCGGACAAGCTGTTGGGACGGATTGCCCGTGTTTTCGAAATGCTCGCCCATCAGCCCCATGCTGGGCGTGCCCGGCCGGAATTGAACGTGCCCGAGCTACGCAGCTTCGCGGTCGGAAACTACGCGGCGTTCTATCGACCCGAAGCAGAGACCATTCTGATCGTACGCGTTCTGCAAGATCACCGCGACATTGAGGCGGAGTTTGACCAGGCTCGTTAGCCCACTCGCCGGCCCAAGAAGAATTCAGCCGCGCAGCTCCGGGGTGGGGCCGGCACGCTCTAGCCGCTCAGCGGATGTCGATCTCGCGCCCGAGCAGCTTGGCGAGTTGCTTCAGACGCCCCGTGACGCGCTCGCTCGCCAGCGACTTCAGATCGTCGGGCAGGCGCAGGACGAGGCGGCTGTCGATGCAGGTCAGCGGCGCCCGCAGCAGGATGCCCGGCATGCCGGCCGAGATCAGATAGGCGACCCGGAAGGCCGCGGCGAGAATATGGACGCGCTCGAGCGTGCGCGTCATCAATAGCCGCCGCAGCCCCTCGGCGGCCGGCGCCGAGGCCTTCAGGCCGGCATAGCGATAGAACGCCGTCAGCGCGAGGAAGGCGCGGCCGGCATGCTCGACGCCGCTGAACGAGGCATGGGCGATGACGTTGAGCGTCTGCTCGCCGCGATAGTCGGGATGGGCGCGCCAGCCGATATCGGAAAGCAAACAGGCGGCGAGCTGCAGCCGGCGCAGCGCCGGATCGTCATGGGGATAGGCGCTGGCGACGAGCGCCTGCGTCCAGGCGATCAGGTCGGCGGCGTGACGCGGGTCGCGGGCGCGCAGCTGGTTGTAGTCCTCGGCGCCGCGCAGCAGCGCATCGGCCGAGCGCTCGCCTTCGTCGAGCTGCTCGTGCAGCAGGCCTTCGCGCACGCCATTGGCGGAGATCACGACATTGCGCGGGCGGCCGCGCTTGATGATCTGGTCGAGCACCAGCGCGCCATAGGCGAGCAGCGGGCGCCGAGCCGAGGAGACCGCCTCGATCGCCTCCAGCATCGAGGCATCGGCGCGCTCGACCAGGCGGACGAAATCGCTCGCCTCGCGGGCCGGCACGATATAGCCGTGCATGACGTTGAGCGGGTAACCGGACTGGCGCTGATGCAGGGTCGCCAGCGCACGCCAGGTGCCGCCGACGGCATAGAAATCGCGACCACGCATGGCGCCGAGCTGCGGATGGTGGTCGAGGTCGTCGCGGACGATCTTCTCGGCCGCTTTCATCGAGTTCTTCGAGCGGTCGATCAGCGCCAGCCCCCCGAGCGGCAGGCTGATCCCCTCCCCGACCTTGTCGCCATCCACGGAAATCAGCTCGAGCGAACCGCCGCCGAGATCGCCGACGACGCCGTGCGGCTGGTCGAAGCCCGAGATCACGCCGAGCGCCGAGAGATAGGCCTCGCGATCGCCGGAGATCAGCTCGATCTGCTGGCCGACCGCGGCCTCGGCGCGGGCGATGAAATCGGGGCCGTTCGAGGCATAGCGGGCCGCCGCCGTGGCGATGACCCTGAGCTGCCCGACATGCATCGCCTCGCAGAGGATACGGAAGCGAACCAGCGCCGAGAGCGCCTTGTCGATCGCGTCCTGCGCCAGCATGCCGGTCGTGGCGACCTGCCGGCCGAGGCCGGCCATCTCCTTCTCGTTGAAGACCTGCGCGGGAGCCCGCGACAGGTTTTCATAGACGACGAGACGGACCGAGTTCGAGCCGATGTCGATGATCGCGACGGTTTCGCCGACGCTCAGCCGACCCGAAGCCTGCTCAGGCCTTCTTGCCGGCGCGGCGGGAGAGGCTGCGCGGGCTTGAGCTCGAAAGAGATTTTCCACGACCAGACAGGCTCGGATTCGTCATAAAATACTTGTGGGCGTTGAACGACTCTTCGGCCGATGGCGGGACAATGCGTCGCGAGCCGCCATCCGGCAAGATGGTCCAGCTCTGTTCGTTGTCGAGAAAGTTCGCCAGCATGATCTGCTCGAGCATCTGCTGGTGGACAGTCGCGTTCAGGATCGGCGTCAGCGCCTCGACGCGGCGGTCGAGATTGCGCGGCATCAGGTCGGCTGAGGAAATGTAGAGCTTCGCCTTCGGCGAGGGCATGCCGTGGCCGGCGCCGAAGGCGTAGACGCGGGTATGCTCGAGGAAGCGCCCGACGATCGACTTGACCCGGATGTTGTCGGACAGGCCGGGCACGCCCGGCCGCAGGCAGCAAATGCCGCGCACGACGAAATCGATCTGCACGCCAGCCTGGCTGGCGTCATAGAGCGCATCGATGATCTCGGGATCGACCAGCGAGTTGCACTTGCCCCAGATCGCGCCCTTGCGGCCCGCCTTCACATGGGCGACCTCCTCGGCGATGTCGTCGAGCAGGCGCTTCTTCAGGTTGACCGGGGAGACGGCCATCCGTTCCAGCTCTGCCGGCTCGGCATAGCCGGTGATGAAGTTGAAGATGCGGGCGACGTCTTGCGCCATCACCGGATCGGCGGTGAAGAAGGAGACGTCGGTATAGATGCGCGCCGTGATCGGGTGATAATTGCCGGTCGCGATATGGCAATAGGTCGCGAACTGGCCTGCCTCGCGGCGCACCACCATCGAGAGCTTGGCATGGGTCTTGAGCTCGATGAAGCCGTAGACGACCTGGACGCCGGCGCGTTCCAGATCCTTGGCCCAGCGGATGTTCGCTTCCTCGTCGAAGCGGGCCTTGAGCTCGACCAGCGCGGTGACCGACTTGCCGGCTTCTGCCGCCTCGGCCAGCGCCTGGACGATCGGCGAGTTCGACGAGGTGCGATAGAGCGTTTGCTTGATCGCAACGACGTTGGGGTCGCGCGCCGCCTGCTGCAGGAACTGCACGACGACGTCGAAGCTCTCATAGGGGTGGTGGACGATCAGGTCCTTCTGGCGGATGGCGGCGAAGCAGTCGCCGCCATGCTCGCGGATGCGCTCGGGAAAGCGGGCGTTGTAGGGCTTGAACTTGAGGTCCGGCCTGTCGACGCCGACGAGCTGCGAGAGCTCGTTCAGGCCGATCATGCCCTCGACGACGACGATCTCGTCCGGATCGACCCTGAGCTCGCGGATGATCATGTCGCGCAGATGGGCCGGCATGTCGGCATGGAGCTCAAGCCGGATGACGACGCCGCGGCGGCGCTGCTTCAGCATGGTCTCGAAGACGCGGACCAGGTCTTCCGCCTCTTCCTCGATGTCGAGGTCGGAGTCGCGGATGATGCGGAAGGAGCCGGTGCCCTTGACCTCGTAGCCGGGGAAGAGCTTGCCGATGAAGAGCGCGACCAGGTCCTCCAGCATGATGAAGCGCTGGACGCCCTCGCGGGCGAGATCCGGCAGTTCGATGAAGCGATCCATCTTCACCGGCACGCGGATCAGCGCGTCGAGCGCGCGCCCGTCGCTGATGCGCTCCAGCGCCAGCGCGATGGTGAAGCCGAGATTGGGGATGAACGGGAAGGGGTGGGCCGGGTCGATCGCCAGCGGCGTCAGCACCGGGAAGACATAGTGCAGGAAGCGGTCTTCCAGCCAGATGCGGTCCTGCGCGCCGATATCGGCCGGGCGCAGCAGCACGATCCGGTTCGCTTCCAGGTCCTGCTTCAGCTCGGTCCAGCGGATCTGCTGGTCGCGGGTGAGGGCCGAGACCGCCTCCCCCAGCGCAGAAAGCTGCTCGGCCGGGCTGAGGCCATCCTGGCTCGGCGTCACCACGCCGGCCTTGAGCTGCTCGCGCAGGCCGGAGACGCGGACCATGAAGAACTCGTCGAGATTGTTCGCCGAGATCGAGAGGAAGCGCAGTTGCTCGAGCAGAGGATGGTTGCGGTTGGAGGCCTCCTCCATCACCCGCCGGTTGAACTGCAGCCAGGACAGCTCCCGGTTCATGAAGCGCTTCGGCGATTGCCGCAGCGCCTCGTCGAGATGAAGAGCCACATCTGCCGGCGCCGGGGCCGCAGCCTTCAGGACCGGCGCTTCCGCCACATCTTGGGTCATGCGCTTTGCTCTCGCTGTCGACGCTGCTCGTGCCACTGCCGATCCTGTAGCTCTGCTCTGTGTCGTTTTGCTTGCAGCCGCAGCCGCCGCTTTTGTCTTGAAGCCACCGTAGCGTGACGGTTCGATGACAGGCGAGGCCAAACGTCACATTTCATCAACGCACACGGCGCTTGCGCCCGCCCCGCCCCTGCTGTTTGGTCGGCATGCGAATCCCGCATGCCTTCGAACGCAGTCCAGAGAACGACCTTGTCAGAGCAGCAGCACGCCGAAGACCACGGCGACATCGTCTACCCCTCGGCCATTCCCTTCGTGCTGGCGCATCTGGCCTGCTTCGGCGCGCTCTGGAGCGGCGTCAGCGCGACCTCGCTCTGGCTCGCCTTCGGCCTGTACTGGCTGCGCATGTTTGCCGTAACCGGCGGCTATCACCGCTACTTCTCGCACCGGACCTACAAGACCAGCCGGCTCGGCCAGTTCGTGCTCGCCCTGCTCGCCCAGTCGACGGCTCAGAAGAGCGTGATCTGGTGGGCCTCGAAACATCGGCACCATCACCGCTTCTCCGACACCGAGCACGACGTGCACTCGCCGGTGCAGACCTCGTTCTTCTACTCACATGTCGGCTGGATCTTCAGCAACGGCCATGACCGCTGCGATACCTCGACCGTCACCGACCTGACGCGCTTCCCCGAGCTCGCCTTCCTGCATCGCTTCGAATTGCTGCCGGCCTTCGCGCTCGCCCTGATCTGCTTCGCGATCGACGGCTGGAGTGGCCTGTTCGTCGGCTTTTTCTGGTCGACCGTCGCGGTCTACCACGGCACCTTCTGCATCAACTCGCTGGCCCATGTGCATGGCGACAAGGACTATGTCACCGGCGACGAGAGCCGGAACAACTGGTGGCTGGCGATCATCACCATGGGCGAAGGCTGGCACAACAACCACCACGCCTATCAGTACAGCGTCCGCCAAGGCTTTCGCTGGTGGCAGTGGGATCCGACCTATTATCTCATCCTCGGCCTGTCGAAGCTGCGGCTGGTCTGGGATCTGAGGGCGCCGCCGCAGGCGGTGATCGAGCGCTCGCAGGCGCTGCCGCCGCGCGTGATCGAGCGCTCGGCCGAGCGGCTCGCGGCCTCCGTCCCGGTCGAGCGCATCGTCCAGGCCTTCCGCGACGCCTATGCCAACGCGCCCGGCCTGCCGGAACTGCATTTGCCCGAATTGCATTTGCCGACGCTGACGCTGCCCGAGTTCCGCGAGGCCCTGGCCGCGATGCAAGCCCGCGCTGGCGAGCGCCTTCACGCCGTCCAGGCGCAGGCTCAGGACGCCATCGCGCACTGGCACATGCCGACCCTGCCGAGCCGCGAAGAGCTGACCGAGAAGGCCGCGGCGATGTTCGTCAAGACGCCGTCGCTCGATGCGATCGCGGCGCGGGCGCATGACCTGCTGATCGAGACGGTCCATGCCCGCCTGACCGGGGCGGCGGTCACAGTGAAGGCCTGAAGCCTCACTCCTCAGGGAAGAGCGAGGCGACGACCTCGGTGGCCATGGCGCGGGTGACGCGCCGGCCGCGCTCCAACGAAAGCTTGTCGAGCGCGTCGACGAGATCGCGCGCCGCGGCGAAGGAGCGCTCCATCCGGAGCGCCAGCGCCTCGATCGTGCCGGTGTCGACGATGAGCTGGCGATCGACGAAGAGCTTAACCAGCAGTGCACGCAGCAGCGCGTCATCCGGTGGCGCGATCTCGGCCTGCGGCGCCAGGCGCAGGCGCGAAAGCAGGTCGGGCACCTTCAGGCCCCATTGCCCCGGCTCGGTGCGTGCGGTCAGCAGCACGGAAGCGCCGCGCGCCTTGGTGGCGTTGAGCAGATGGAACAGCGCCGGCTCGTCGAGCGGGGCGCGATCGCAATCCTCGATCACCAGTGCGCCGCCGGAAGCCAGATGCGGCACCTTGGCCTCGTCCAGCTCTTCCGCGGACAGCGTCCAGGCGTGCGCCCGCGCCGCCCAGATCGCTGCGAGATGGGTCTTGCCGGCCCCTTCCGGCCCGACCAGGCGCAACCAGGAGGCCGGCCAGCCCGGCCAGCTCTCGATCAGCCCATAGGCCTGCTCGTTCGAGGGACCGACGAGGAAATCCTCGACGCCGTGGCGGCTGTCGACCGGCAGGTCGAAGGCGAGCTGGCGCGGCCTCACCGGCGGCTCACGGTTCGACATGGGTCTTCGTCGCAGGCGCGCTACGGCCGCGATAATACGGGCTGGCGAGGTATTGCCGCAGCAGGAAGCGGGCGAGCACGCCGATGACCGCCGCCAGCGGCACGGCGAGCAGCAGGCCAACGAAGCCGAAGAGCGAGCCGAAGGCGAGCAGCGCGAACATCAGCCAGACCGGGTGCACGCCGATCGAGTCGCCGACGAGCTTCGGCTGCAGGATGTTGCCCTCGATGAACTGGCCGGTGGCGAAGACCGCGAGAGTCAACAGCGGCATTGTCCAGTCCGGCCAGAACTGCACGGTGGCGACCCCGACCGAGAGTACCAGCCCGGTCAGCGAGCCGACATAGGGAATGAAGGAGAGGAAGCCGCTGATGATGCCGATCAGCGCGCCGAAATTGACGCCGACCAGCGACAGCCCGATCGCGTAGAACGTCCCAAGCAGCAGGCAGACCAGCGCCTGGCCGCGCAGGAAGCCGGCGATGGCGACGTCCATCTCGTGCAGCAGGCCGCGGATCGTGTCGCGATGGTCGAGCGGCAGCCAGCCATCGACCGTCGCGACCATGCGGTCCCAGTCGGCGAGCAGATAGAAGGCGATGACGGGCGTCAGCACCAACAGCGAGAACACGCCGATGATCGCCGTGCCGCCCGACCAGAGCGAGGCGAGCAGCCCGCCGACCCATGTCGTCGCCTGGCCGACCAGATTGCCGAGCGAGCTCTGCGCGTCCTCGGCGAGCTTGGCGCCGCCGAAACGCTCGATCAGCGGCGCGCCGCGCTCCATGATCAGCGCCTGCAGCTTGGCGGCATCGCTCGGCAGCCGTGCCACCAGCCCGGCCAGCTGCTGGCTGAGGAGCGGTGCCAGCAGCACCATTCCGAGAATGAAGATGAGCAGGAACAGGCAGAGGATCGCGATCGTCGCGGTGAGCCGGCTGAGGCCCCAGCGCTCCAGCCGGTCGGCCAGCGGATCGAGCAGATAGGCCAGCGCCAGCGCCGCGATGAAGGGCAGCAGCACGTCCCGGAACAGCATCAGCGCGAGCACGACGATGGCGAGGGCAAGCAGCCAGAAGAGCAGTTGACGCTGAAGACTCATGCACTCGCCTCTAGAGCCGGATGCTTTCAAATCGAAACGCTTTGCGATTCGATTTGAAAGCTGAATCCGTCTCTCATCAATAATTAGAGCAGGATCAATGCGAAAAACCGGTTCCCACTTTTTCGCATCCTGCTCTAGAGATCGCCTTGCGGCGTCCTGATTATGGTGATCCGCCCGGGATCATCCAAGGAGCCGGCTCAGCTCGCCATGTGCCGCAGCCAGAGCGCGAGGTAGGCGCCCATCGAGGCGAGCGTCAAGGCCGCGACGATGATCTGCGCCGCCGGCATGATCGCGCTGGCGTCGATGTCGAGGGATTTCGAACCGAGCACCAGGGCCGCGAAGACGAGCTGAGCGGCGGTGTTGAGCTTGCTGACGACAATGGGCGCGATCGTCACCGGCTTTTCCATCAGCCAGGACAGGATCACCGCCGCGACGATCATCAGGTCGCGCGAGACGACGACGATCACCAGCCAGATCGGAATGATGCCGATGATGGCGAGGGTGATGTAGATCGAGACGATCAGCGCCTTGTCGGCGAGCGGATCGAGATAGGCGCCGAGCTCGCTCTTCATATCGAAGCGCTTGGCGATGAAGCCGTCGATCGCGTCCGAGACGCCGGCCGCCACGAACAGGAAGAAGGCCTCGTCCCAGCGGCCGTTGACGATCATGACGATCACCAGCGGCACCAGGATCAGGCGGCCGATCGTGATCAGGTTCGGAAGCGTCATCGCGGGAGACCTGCCGACAGAATCTCATCTCAGGGTAGAACATGGGCGGGAGAAGTGCGAAACGCTTTCGCAGAAGGGCTTGCCCGCGGCCCTGCCCTTGCCTATTCGCTCGCGCAGCAAAAGGAGCTGAAGCCGATGACGAAACCGGGCGCCAACGGGCTGACCTATGCGCAGGCGGGCGTCGACATCGATGCCGGCAACGCCATGGTCGACGCGATCAAGCCGCTGGTGCGCTCGACGCGCCGGCCCGGCGCCGACGCCGAGATCGGCGGCTTCGGCGGGCTGTTCGACCTGAAGGCCGCCGGCTTCAGCGATCCGATCCTGGTCGCGGCCAATGACGGCGTCGGCACCAAGGTCAAGATCGCGATCGAGAGCGGCCGGCATTCGACCATCGGCATCGATCTCGTCGCCATGTGCGTCAACGACCTCGTCGTCCAGGGCGCCGAGCCGCTGCTCTTCCTCGACTACTACGCCACCGGCAAGCTCGACCCGAAGGCCGGCGTCGAGATCGTCCGCGGCATCGCCGAGGGCTGTCGCCAGGCCGGCTGCGCCCTGATCGGCGGCGAGACCGCCGAGATGCCCGGCATGTATGCCGGCAGCGACTATGACCTCGCGGGCTTCGCCGTCGGCGCGGCTGAGCGCGGCACGCTGCTGCCGCGCGCCGATGTCGTCGCCGGCGACGTCGTGCTCGGCCTGCCCTCCTCCGGCGTGCACTCGAACGGCTATTCGCTGGTCCGCCGCATTGTCGCCCTCTCGGGGCTCGCCTGGGACGCCCCCGCCCCCTTCGCGTCGGACAAGACATTGGCCGAGGCGCTGCTGGAGCCGACCCGGATCTATGTGAAGAGCCTGCTGCAGGCGCTGAAGGCGGCGCCCGGCATCAAGGCCCTCGCCCACATCACCGGCGGTGGTTTCCCCGACAACATTCCGCGCGTCCTGCCCGACGATCTCGGCGTCGCGATCGACCTGCCGGCGATCTCTGTCCCGCCGGTATTCGGCTGGCTCGCCCAGGTCGGCGGCGTCGCCGAGCGCGAGATGCTGCGCACCTTCAACTGCGGCATCGGCATGATCGTCGTCGCCGAGGCGGCGCAGGCCGATGCCGTCATGGCGGCGCTGACGGAAGCCGGCGAGAAGCCGGTGCGGCTCGGCGAGGTCACGGCGCGCGGCGCTGAGGAAGCCGTCACCTATCGCGGGAAGCTCGCCCTGTGAGCACGGCAAGGCGGGTTCGGACCGCGATCCTGATCTCCGGGCGCGGCTCGAACATGGTCGCGCTGATCGAGGCGGCCAAGGCTGCGGACTTCCCGGCTGAGATCGTGCTGGTCGCCGCCAATTTGCCGGATGCCGGCGGGCTGGAGCGGGCCGCCGCCGCCGGCATCGCCACGGCCAGCGTCGATCACCGCCCCTTCGGCAAGGACCGCGAGGCCTTCGAACGGGCGCTGGATGCGAAGCTGCAGGCCCACGGGATCGAGCTTGTCGTGCTCGCCGGTTTCATGCGCGTGCTGACGCCCTGGTTCGTGACGCGCTGGCAGGGCCGGCTGATCAACATCCACCCCTCGCTGCTGCCGGATTTCCGCGGTACGCACACCCATGCCCGCGCGTTGGAGGCCGGTGTGGCGGAGCATGGCTGCACCGTGCATTTCGTCGTGCCCGAACTCGATGCCGGCCCGACCATCCTGCAGGCGAAGGTCCCCGTCCTGCCCGGCGACGACGAGGCGAGCCTGTCGGCCCGCGTGCTGGAGCAGGAGCACCGGATTTACCCGCAGGGGCTGGCGCTGGTGGCGTCTGGAGCGATCAAGCTTGAGGATGGTGCGGCGGTCGGCGCCTAGACGTCATTCTCGGGCGAAGCGAAGCGCAGACCCGAGAATATCGTGACGAGAGTTCGCTCATCAAAGCCCCTTCCGGCCCGAGATGCTCGGGTCAAGCCCGAGCATGACGCGCTTTGACCTACTGCACCGTCACCGCCTCTCCCTGCAGGGCCTGCTGCTCCATCGCCCGGCGGGCGGCGGCCTCCTGCTCCTCCTTCTGCCAGCGCCGGAACAGATCGGCACGGCGGGCCGGATAACGCTCCTCGCGGGCGGTGAGCTCGCCGATGCGGTCGGTGCGGAAATGGCGGAAGGCCTGCCGGAGCTCGCACCAGGCGATGACGACGCGGACCCGGTCGAAGAAGGTCATGCCGATCGGCCAGATCATCCGCCGCGATTCGGCGCCGGCCTCGTCGCGATAGGCGATGTCGAGCTTGCGGCCATTGCGGATCGCGGCCCGGATCGCGGCGGCGTCGACCTGGTCGACGATCGCGGAATCCTTGCAATAGGCCGGCGCGAACAGAGCGCCGTCGAGCAGGATCGGGCGCAAGTGCGGCGGCAGGACCGCGGCGACCTTGGCGACGACGTCCTCGGCGGCGCGCGCCAAGGTCGGATCGGCGCGCTCGGAGAGCCAGCGCATGCCGACCAGCACGGCCTCGATCTCGTCGGGCGAGAACATCAAGGGCGGCAGGTCGAAGCCCGCATCGAGGACATAGCCGATGCCGGCCTCGCCGCGCACCGGCACGCCCTGGCGCAGCAAAGCGGCGATGTCGCGATAGACGGTGCGGACCGAGACATCGAGCTCTGAGGCGAGCGTCTCGGCGGTCACGGGGCGACGCCGGCGGCGCAACCCCTGAATCAGATCGAGCAAGCGTTCAGCGCGCTGCATGGCGTAGTTCCGCTGATAGGAAGATGGCGTAAGCTCATCCTGCTCTACTCGCCCTGACATCAATTGTCAGGAGCGTGGCAGCAGCATGCTGCATACCGGACACGGGGAAAGACAAGACATGCTGGAGCTTCACGTCTTCGGGCCCGCCTTCGGCCAGCCCGACCCCAGCCCGTTCTGCATGAAGGGCATCATCCTGATGGAGATGTCCGGCCTGCCCTATCGACGTGTGCGCGGCAATCTGCAGAAGGCGCCGAAGGGCAAGTTCCCGGTATTGCGCGACGGCGACAAGACCGTACCGGACACCACCTTCATCCGCATGCATCTGGAGCAGGCGCACGGGATCGACTTCGACAAGGGCCTGTCGGCCGAGCAGCGCGGCATCGCCTGGGCCGTCGAGAAGATGCTCGAAGACCACATGTACTGGATGGTGGTGCAGGAGCGCTGGGCCAATCCCGCCAATTTCGACCGGGGGCCGCGACGCTTCTTCGACGCCGTGCCGGCGCCGTTGCGGCCACTGGTCGTCGCGATGATCAAGCGCCAGATCCGGCGCAACCTGCACGGCCACGGCATCGGCCGGCACAGCGACGCCGAGCGGCTGGAACTGGCGCGGCGGGCGCTCGATGCGCTCGCCGGCATCCTTGGCGGCAAGCCTTACCTCACCGGCCCCGACCCGAGCGGCGCCGACGCGACGCTCGGCGCCTTCATGATCGCCGGGCTGTGCGAGGTCTTCGACTCGCCGCTCCGTGGCGCGCTGCAGGGGCACGCCAATCTCGTCGCCTATGCCGGCCGGATGCGCGAGCGCTACTTCAAGAACGAGACGGCAAAGGCGGCGTGAGCCGCCGACCGATCAAGGCCGCTTCAGCTTGCAGCGGTCGATGAAGTCGTAGCCCTTCTCACGGGCCGAGTCGTTGAAGTAGCCGGTGTCGCGGAAGGCCTGGAGCTCATCCTTGGTCATGGCGTTGACCGTGCCCTTGGCGTAGCAGCTGCACGGGGTGTGTACCGCCTCGCGCGTCGTGTTCATCAGTCGCGACTGGGTGACCAGGCAGGCATCGAAGGCGCGCAGCTGGATCATGTAGGGCGTCAGGTTCTTCGCCGTCGGATCCGGCGGCGGCAGCGCGCTCGTGCTGCCGGCAGCGAGCGCCGCGCCAGCGGACACCAAGAGAGACACCCCAGCGGCCCACACGACCGCACCAACCCGCCGCTTGATCATTGTTCGCACTGTCCGTTTCCGCGGCTGAGGCCCGGGAGACCCGAATCGCCCCTGACAGCCCATGCCATCGCCCAGGCGCGGATGGTCCATAGCGCCAGCGAAAAATCAATGACGCAAAGGTCACACCGCCTTGCGAATCCAGACCTTGTTGTCGTGGAAGGCGGCGCCGCCATAAGGCGCCGGCGAGTCGGCGCCGGTGATGGTGTTGATGCCGCGCCCGCCGCGATGGGCGCCGTTCGGCCAGATCGATTCAGCGATGACGACACCGCGCACCAAGCCGTCGAACAGCACCGCGTCGAGCTCGACGGTGCCGCGCCGGTTGCCCACGATGACGTGATCGCCGGCGGCGATGCCAAGCCCAGCCGCATCGTCCGGATGCAGCATCAATGTCGGCGCACCCTCCTTCTTCTGCGAGGTCGGCGTCTCGGTGAAGCTGGAGTTCAGGAAGTTGCGGGCCGGGCTGGTGGCAAGCCGGAACGGGTGCTCGTCATCGGCCTGTTCGATCACCGCCCAATGATCGGGCAGCGAAGGCAACATCTCATGCGGGCCGACCAAACCGGCATTACTGTTCGGCACCTTGGTCCAGTCCGGCTTGAAGCGGAACTTGCCGTCGCGCCAGCCGAAGCCCTTGAGATAATGCGCCGTCTCGACATCCGGCTGGATGTCGATGAAATCATTGGCGACCAGCTCTTCGAGCGTGCCGCGGCCGGTCTCCTGCAAGGTCCAGTCGACGAGCTCGCGCGGGGTCATGCCGAAGCCGCGATGCTCGGCGCCGAGGCGCTGCGCAAGGGCGCAGATCACCTCATGGTTCGACCGGCATTCGCCCGGCGGGTCGACGAGCTTGCCGCCCCACATGATGTGCTGGTGGCCACCGCCCTGGTAGAGGTCGTCATGCTCCATGAACTGCGTCGCCGGCAGCACGATATCGGCCATCTGCGCGGTCTCGGTCATGAACTGCTCGTGCACGACGGTGAAGAGGTCGTCGCGGGCAAAGCCGCGCTTCACCAGCTCCTGCTCGGGCGCCACCGTGACCGGATTGGTGTTCTGGATGAACAGCGCCTTGACCGGGCCGCCCTGGCGCAGCGCCTGCGCATCGCCGGTGAGCACCCGGCCGATCTGCGACTGGTCGAGCTGGCGGACATTGCGGTCGATCTTGTCGAGGCCCTCGATCAGGCCCTTGCGCCACTTGTAGATGCCGCTGTTCGAGTGGAAGGCGCCACCGCCCTCATATTGCCAGGCTCCGGTCACCGTCGGGATGCAGGAGGCGGCGTGGATGTTGACCGCGCCATTGCGCTGGCGGGCGAAGCCATAGCCGAGCCGGAAGAAGCTCTTCTTGCGCGTGCCGACGAGCGTGGCGAACTCCTCGATCTCGGCGACCGAAAGGCCAGTGATCGCCGCCGCCCATTGCGGGGTGCGGGTGGCAAGATGCGCCTCCAACTCCTCTGGAGCGTCGGCGAAACGAGCGAGATAATCGCGGTCGGCAAGGCCGTCGCGGAAGAGCACATGCATGACGGCGCAGGCGAGCGCGCCGTCGGTACCGGGCTTGAGTACCAGCGGCAGATCGGCCTGGTCGAGCGTGGCGTTGCGGTAGATGTCGATCGCGACGATCTTGGCGCCGCGCTCCTTCCGCGCCTTCACCGCGTGATGCATGACGTTGACCTGGGTGTGCACCGGGTTGGTGCCCCAGATCACCACGCAATCCGACTTCGCCATCTCGCGCGGATCGGGCCCGGCGAGCTTGCCGGTGCCGGCGATGAAGCCGGTCCAGGCGGTGGTGGTGCAGATCGTCGAGTACTGGCCGGAATAGCGCTTGGCGTGGCGCAAGCGGTTGATGCCGTCGCGCATCACCAGCCCCATCGTGCCGGCATAGTAGTAGGGCCAGACCGCCTCGGCGCCGTGCTCGGCCTCGATCGCCAGGAAACGCCTGGCGATCTCGTCCAGCGCCTCGTCCCAGGAGATGCGCTCGAAGGCGCCAGAGCCTTTGGGGCCGGTTCGCCGCAGCGGATGCAGCAGCCGGTCGGGGTGATGGATGCGCTCGGCGTAACGGGCGACCTTCGCGCAGATCACGCCGTCGGTGTAGCTCTGGCGCTTGTTGCCGCGGACGCGGCCGATCGTCCTGCCGTCGATGACCTCGACTTCGAGCGAGCAGGCCGAGGGGCAATCATGCGGGCAGACCGAAGGCAGGCGCGCAATGCGAGGAAGCTCTGTCATGCCTCCTTCCTAGAACAGGTCCAGGGTCGGCGGAAGCGCACGGTTGCATTGCGCGGCTGCTACGGGGCAAGGTCTCCCACATCCGGCGGCTGGGGATTCGGCCGGGCCATCAGCCATACGCGCAGCGTTGTCGCAGGTCGCGGCGCGTCAACCCCGGGTTAAGATTAATGATTCAGTTTGGCCGCATCCGAGTAGTCCAAGGCGCTTTTGCGCCGGAGTCCTGACGATGCGTTGCGTTGCGTTCCTTGCCGGCCTTGCGGCGGCCTGCCTGTCCCTGGCGCTGAGTGCGCCGGCCAAGGCTCAGTCCCCGCAGTACAGCCAGTACACCTCGCCGGAGCCGGTTCAGAACTGGCACCTGACGCTCGGCGCCGGGCTGCGCTACCAGCCCGACTATATGGGCTCGAATGATTACGTCTTCCGGCCGCGGCCGATCATCTCGCTGGCGCGCGGCACCAAGAGCACCTGGTGGACCTCCGAGGACGACGCGATCAGCATCGGCTTCTTCTCGGGCAAGGCCTGGCGCGTCGGCTTCTCCGGCAACCTGCTCTGGGAACGCAAGGCCGACACCAATATCGCGCTGCGCGTCATGGGCGTGCCCAACACCAAGTTCGGCGCCGAGGCCGGCGCCTTCGTCGAGTTCTACCCGACCTCCTGGCTGCGCGCCCGCGTCGACCTGCGCCGCGGCATCGTCGCCCATGACGCGATGATGGCCGAGGCCAAGCTCGACGTCTTCCAGCGCATCGGCCCCTGGTCGCTCGGCATCGGCCCGCGCATGAGCATTGCCGGCGCCGACTACATCCGCACCTATTTCGGCGGCACGACGGCCGGCAATGGCGGCGTCCTGCAGCGCTTCAATGCCGGCGTGTATTCGGTCGGCGCGATCGCCCAGGCGACCTACAACTGGACCGACAAGTTCCAGACGACGACCTATATCGAGTACAAGCGCCTGATGGGCGACGCCGCCAAGGCACCGATCGTCAAGGCCTTCGGCGACCGCGACTCGCTGACCTTCGGCGTCTCGGCGAGCTACGCCATCGATCTGGGGTTCTAAGCGCCGCCGTCAGCGCGAGCGGAACTCAAACAAAAAAGGGCGGGTCCAGCGGACCCGCCCTTCTCATTTCAGGGATACGAAAGCCGGCTCAGCCGACGATCTCGTTGCCCGAGAAGAACTGCGCGATCTCGATCGCGGCAGTCTCCGGCGCGTCCGAGCCATGCACGGTGTTCTCGCCGACCGACTGGGCGAAGAGCTTGCGAACGGTGCCCTCGGCGGCGTTGGCCGGGTTGGTGGCGCCCATCACCTCACGGTACTTGGCGATCGCGTCCTCGCCCTCGAGGACCTGCACGACGACCGGGCCGGAGGTCATGAACTCGACGAGCTCGCCGAAGAAGGGGCGCTCCTTGTGGACGGCGTAGAAGGTCTGCGCCTGAGCCGTCGTCATCTGGATGCGCTTCTGCGCGACGATGCGCAGGCCGGCCTTCTCGATGACCGCGTTGACCGCGCCGGTGAGATTGCGCTTCGTCGCATCGGGCTTGAGAATGGAGAAGGTACGCTGGACAGCCATCGTTGTGATCCTTGCGGGAAAATCGGGAATGCGGCGCGCTTATAGCGATGCCCTCCCCTGGCCACAAGGCTGCGACCATCTTGTCGGCGTGCGATCTGCCGTTATGATCCGCGCCATGACCGCTGCGACCGCCCTCGTAATCCTGATGTCGACGCACCTGGAAGGGTGTGCGGGATCGGTCTTGCGCTAGGCGCGTCACCATCATCCCTCGCAAACCCTGCCGCGGCGAGCAGGGTTCGACGGAATTCGGCTCTCCCGGCGATATCGGAGAGCACTCATGACTATCGACAGAACTGAGCACGCGGAGCGGCTAGACGATTCGGCTGGCTCCAGCCGGCTATCGATCCGGGCCGTGCGCAGCGACGACCTCGAAGCACTGACGGCATTGGTCAATCTGCCTGGCTTTCGCGCCGGAACCTTGCGCCTGCCCTATCAAAGGACGGAGGTGACACAACGCTGGCTGGAGGATCCGAACACCGACGGGCTCAACATCGTCGCGCTGCGCGACGGCGAGCTGGTCGGCCAGGCCGGCTTCGAGCGCTATCGCGGCCGAAGGGCACATGTCGCCTATATCGGCATCGGCGTGCATGACGACCATCGCGGCACCGGCATAGGCTCGGCGCTACTCGGCGAACTCGTCGACGCCGCCGACAACTGGTTCGGCCTGAAGCGGCTCGAACTGACGGTCTATGCCGACAATGCGGTGGCGATCGCGCTCTACCGCAAATTCGGTTTCGAGCCGGAAGGGCTTCTGCGCGCTTACGCTTTCCGCGCCGGCGCCTATGCCGATGCGCTCACGATGGCGCGGCTGCGAAGCTGAACCTCAGTGCCGAGTCAGGAACCTGCGCGCCTCGCGCAGCGCTTCGGCGACCTCGTCGCGGCTCATCTCGGATGCCAGCTCGGCACGGTGCGAAGCGGCGCGGGCGCAGCCCTTGGCGAAGGCGACGTTGAACCAGGTCTGCGCCGCGACCAGATCGACCGGGCCGGAGCGGCCAGACGCATGCATCAAACCGAGCTCGTAATAGGCGTCGGCGGAGGCTTCCATCGGGATCGCCAGCGAAGCCGGGATCGCGCTCATTTCCATGCGTGCCATGACAAACTCTCCCTGTTTTCCTTCGATGCCGGCCCGTTCGAAGGCCGCGGCTTGTGAGGAGAAGGTCAGGCCGAGCGGTAAAACACTCCGCTAAATTTTGAGATGAATCGAAGCTCAACGAGTCGCAAACGAGCGATTAAAGCAAGATTCGATTCAGGATCGAACGCTGAATTCTGTATAATTTTCAACGCCTTCCAAACTTGCCATCGGCAAGCGCGTCAACCTGCGATTCACCTTGCCCCGTTGTCACCGCGAGAATGTGGCCTTCACGATGTGCCATCTTGGAAGCTGGCGCGGCTTCAGATATAGTTTACATCTGAACCATCTGAGCGACGAAGATCGCCAGCAACGAGGAGGAACCCCATGGCCATCCGTTCGACCATCACTGCTGCGGGCCTGCTGCTCGCTCTCGCCGTGCCGGCTTCGGCGCAGGACGTCAGCGGCACCTGGCTGCGCGACAGCGGCGCCTCCAAGGTGCGGTTCAGCAAATGCGGCGAGGCGATGTGTGGCTCGATCTCGTGGCTGAAGGAAGCGGGCGGCCCGGCCAAGGTCGGCCAGCGCATTTTCTACGACATGAAGCCATCCGGCGCCGGCAAGTGGAGCGGCAGCGCCTTCAACCCCGAGGACGGCAAGACCTATTCCGGAACGATGTCGCTCTCGGGCGATGCCTTGACCACCTCGGGCTGCGTCATGGGTGGGCTGATCTGCCGCTCGGTGAAGTGGTCGCGCAGCAACTGACGTTTTTAGGCGGCCTGCGGGAAAACGTCATCCTCGGGCGCAGCGAAGCGTAGACCCGAGGATCTCTTGTCGCGAGATGCTCGGGTCAAGCCCGAGCATGACGTTTGCCCTCAGCGCGCCTTCTGACCGAACAGAACAGCCTTTTCCTCAGGCGTCGAGATGCCGGCGGGATTGCGCAGCTCTTCGGCGACCTTGAGCCCGCGCTGGACCGCCGGACGCCCCAGCATCGTATCGAGCCAGCGCCCGACATTGGGGAATTGCTTGATGTCCTGACCCTGGCGCTCCCAGCCGCGAGCCCAGCCGACGCAGGCCATGTCGGCGATCGAATAGTCGTCGCAGATATAGTCGCGGCCTTCGAGGCGCTTGTTCAACACGCCATAGAGGCGGTTGGCCTCGTTGGTGTAGCGGTCGATCGCGTAAGTCACCTTTTCCGGCGCATAGATGCGGAAATGGTGGGTCTGGCCGAGCATTGGGCCGAAGCCACCCATCTGCCAGAACAGCCATTCGTCGACGGCGACGCGGCCACGCTCGTCCTTGGGATAGAACTTCCCGGTCTTGCGGCCGAGATATTGCAGGATCGCGCCGGATTCGAAGACCGAGATCGGCTTGCCGTCCGGTCCATCGGGATCGACGATCGCCGGCATGCGGTTGTTCGGCGAGATCGCCAGGAACTCGGGCTTGAACTGGTCGCCCTTACCGATGTTCACCGGGATGACGTTGTAGGGCAGCCCGGTTTCCTCGAGCATGATGGTGATCTTCCAGCCGTTCGGCGTCGGCCAGTAATGGAGATCGATCGGCTTGGCAGGGGCTTCGGACATCAGTCGCTTCCTTTCAGGCGGGAGGCCTCGTCCCGAAACCTAGGAACCCTCCGAAAGCCCCGGAAGGGCCGCGGCCCGCTTCCGGCGCGGCCGGGCCATGCCGTGGCAGCGTGGTGGCTCAGGGCGACAGCGCCTTCTTGAAGCCCTCGTGGCTCTGCGCGAAGCCGAGGTTGCGATAGAAACGGTGAGCGTCGGACCGGGCCTTGTTCGAGGTCAGCTCGACGAGACCGACGCCCTTTTCGGTCGCATAGGCGAGCGCATGGCGCATCATGACGGCGCCGATGCCGCGTCCCCGGCATTCCGGCGCGACATGGACGCTCTCGATCTTGGCCCTGACGCGGCCGCGCTCGGCCATGCCCGGCAGAACGGTGATCTGATAAGTGCCGACGACACTGCCCTCCAGTTCGGCAACGAAGAGCGTGTTGTAGGGATTGGCCGAAACGGCCTCGAAAGCCTTTAGATAGGCCGGGTCCTGTGCCTCCGCGGCGATCTGCTCCGGCGTATGTTTCTGGACCGGCGAACCATGCATAATCAGGGTGGCGATGCGTGCGACATCCTCGCGGCGCGCTTCACGTAGGGTCACGGCGGCAAGATCGGCTGCCTCGGTCATCGTCGTCTCCTTCGGGAATTCGCCTGGTACGGTCTCAGAGATTGTCTGGAAAATAGCCCTCATCCTGAGGAGCAGCCTTCAGGCTGCGTCTCGAAGGATGCTCCAGCTTGTTCCAGAGCCTCCTGGAATATCCTTCGAGACGCCGCTGCGCGGCTCCTCAGGATGAGGTCTCAGGACGATTCTCTCAGATCATCACCAGGCGCTTGGCCATGATCAGCGTATTGGGCGTGTCCTCGCGCCCATCGAAGCGGGCCTGGCGCTGCAGGAAGAAGCCCATGCGCTCGTAGAAGGCGATGGCGAGTTCGTTCTGGCTCTCGACCTCGAGCCGCGCCACCGGCGCATCCGGGAAGCAGGCGAGCGCGACTTGAAGGAGCGTGCGCCCGATGCCCTCGCCCTGTCGCGCCGGCGAGACATAGAGCCTTGTCAGCATCGCCGCCCGGTCGGGCTCGCTCCGGGCGGAGGCGGTGCCGACGACCTCCTCGCCCAAGAGCGCGATCAGGAAGACGCCGCTGTCGCGGCCGAGCTGGGCCGCGAGCGCATCGAGCGAATGCCAGGCATTGGTGATCTCGGCGACGCGGCGCCAGCCATAGATGCCGTCATAGGTGTCGTGCCAGGTCTCGACCAAAAGCGAGCGGACCGCCGGCAGATCGGCGGCGAGCGCATCGCGGATGATCAAGTCCTTTTGCGTCACCGAGAGCTCCTAGCAGAACCTGGATGGGCCTCGATGGGCTTTGGAGGAGCCGAATGCCAGGAGGAGCGCGCAGCCGATATCCTTCGATATCGGCAAGTCGGTCCGACGCCGCAGGCGGCCCTCCAAAGCCCACCTTCGGCGCCGGGAATTCGTCCGCCCGCGGCGTCGCGCCGCGT
>DASYHC010000098.1:0-98990 GCA_035998995.1 Allobosea sp. | reverse complement strand
CATAGATGATCACGGCGTGCATGCCGTTGTCGCGGAAGAACTCGCCCATCGAGCAGCCGGCGAACGGCGCCAGGAACTGCATCGGGGCCGGGTCGGAGGCGGTGGCCGCCACGACGATGGAGTACTCCATCGCGCCGCGCTCTTCGAGCACCTTCACGAGCTGGGCGACGGTCGAGCGCTTCTGGCCGACGGCGACGTAGACGCAGTAGAGCTTCTGGCTCTCCGGGGCGCCCTCGACGTTGAGCGGCTTCTGGTTCAGGATCGTGTCGAGCGCCACGGCGGTCTTGCCGGTCTGGCGGTCGCCGATGATCAGCTCGCGCTGGCCGCGGCCGATCGGGATCAGGGCGTCGATCGCCTTGAGGCCGGTTGCCATCGGCTCGTGCACCGATTTGCGCGGGATGATGCCGGGCGCCTTGACGTCGACGCGAGCGCGGGTCTTGGCCTTGATCGGGCCCTTGCCGTCGATCGGGTTGCCGAGCGCATCGACGACGCGGCCGAGCAGCTCCTTGCCGACCGGAACGTCGACGATGGCGCCGGTGCGCTTGACGGTCTGGCCTTCCTTGATCTCGCGGTCGGAGCCGAAGATCACGACGCCGACATTGTCGCTCTCGAGGTTGAGGGCCATGCCGCGCACGCCCGACTCGAACTCGACCATCTCACCGGCCTGGACCTTGTCGAGGCCGTAGACGCGGGCGATGCCGTCACCGACGGAGAGAACCTGACCGACCTCGGTGACCGAGGCTTCCGAGCCGAAGTTCGAGATCTGCGACTTCAGGATAGCGGAGATTTCAGCGGCGCGGATGTCCATCAGCCGACCTCTTTCATAGCGAGACGAATTGAGTTGAGTTTGGTTTTCAGCGACGCATCGACCATGCGCGAGCCCATCTTGACGATGAGACCGCCGATGATGGCCGGGTCGACCTTGAGCGAGACGTCGACATCCTTGCCAGCGACCTCCTTGAGGGCGGCGGTGATGTCCTTGAGCTGGGCGGCCGAGGGCGGCTCGGCGAGCGTGACCTCGGCGCTGACCACGCCCTTGGCCTCGGCGACCTTGGCGCGGAAGGCACGGATCATGCCCGGCAGCGCGAACAGGCGGCGCTTGCTGGCCACGAAGCCGATGAAGTTGGCGGCAAGCCCGGTGATGCCGGCCTTGGCGGTGAGCGCGGTGATGGCGGAAACCTGGTCCTGCGCCGAGAAAGCCGGGCTCTCGATCAGGCGCTTGAGGTCATCGCTCTCGGCGATCATCGCGGCGAAGCCGTCGAGGTCCTTGGCGACGGCGTCGACGCTCTTGGCCTCGCTGGCCAGTTCGAACAGAGCCGTCGCGTAACGCTCGGCCACGCCCGAGACTGGGGACTGTTCCTGCGATCCGCCCTCGGCCACGCTCTCGCTCTCTCTTCCAGGGGACCGCTCCGGCGACCTTCTGACGAAGGTGGAGTGCACGGCCCCGACGCTGCGATGATCAAGCACACGGCAAGCCCGTTCCAGGGCTTGCGGCGCTTGGATTGCGGCGGTGCGATAGCATGGGGTTTCGGGGGGCGCAACCGACGAAATACCCGCCCCACATGCTTTGGATGCGGTCGAAAGAAGCAGCCGGCGCAGGGCGCGGCGGCCGGCACGGGCGCACAATGCGAATCCGGCTAAAGGAAGCTCTGCGGATCGACGTCGACCGCGACCCTGACCGAACCCTTCGGTCGCGGCGCCCGCTTGAGCCAGGCGCGCAGGTAGTCCTGCAGGTTGATCTCGCGCGCCGTGCGGACGATCAGCCGCATGCGGTGACGCCCGCGCAGGATGGCGAGCGGGGCTTCTGCCGGGCCGAGCACGGCGACGCCGGCCGGCGCCTCGGCGCAGCGCGCCAGCGCCCGCGCATGCGTCTCGGCCTCTCCTTGCGAATTCGCCGAGACGATCAGCCCGGCGAGGCGGCCGAAGGGCGGCAGGCCGGCCGCCTCACGCGCCGCCGTCTCGGCAGCGTAGAAGCGCTCGGGATCGCCGGAGATCAGCGCCTTCAGCACGGGATGGTTGGGGTCATGCGTCTGCAGCAGGGCCCGCCCCGGCTTCTCGCCGCGCCCGGCACGGCCCGTAACCTGCCTCAGCACCTGGAAGGTGCGTTCCGCCGCACGCGGATCGCCCGAGGTCAGGCCGAGATCGGCATCGATCACCCCGACCAGCGTCATCCCGGGGAAATTATGGCCCTTGGCGACGAGCTGCGTGCCGATGACGATGTCGAACTCGCCCTCGGCCACCGCCATCAATTCTTGCTTCAGGCGCTCGGTTCCCCCCGGAAAATCGCTCGACAGCACGATCGAACGCGCCTGCGGGAACAGGGTCGCGACCTCCTCCGCCAGGCGCTCGACGCCCGGCCCGCAGGCGACGAGGCTTTCGGGCTGATGGCAGGCCGGGCATTCATGCGGACGGCGCTCGACATGGCCGCAGTGATGGCAGACCAGCGCCCGCCGGAAGCGATGATCGACCAGCCAGGCCGAGCAGTTCTTGCACTGGAAGCGGTGGCCGCAATCACGGCAGAGCGTCAGCGGCGCATAGCCGCGCCGGTTGAGGAAGAGCAGCGACTGCTCCTTGGCCTCGAGATTGGTCTCGACCGCCTTGATCAGTTGCGATGAGAGCCAGCGCCCGCGTTCCGGCTTGTCCTTGCGCAGGTCGATCAGGCCAAGCGTCGGCAGCTCGCGCCCGCCATAACGCTCCGGCAGCTTGAGATGCACGTAGCGGCCGCGCTCGGCATTGACGCGGGTTTCGAGCGAAGGCGTCGCCGAGGCGAGGACCACCGGGGCGTTCTCGATGCGCCCGCGCACGACCGCCATGTCGCGGGCGTGATAGGCGACGCCGTCCTCCTGCTTGTAGGCGGCCTCGTGCTCCTCGTCGATGACGATCAGGCCGAGATCCCGATACGGCAGGAACAGCGCCGAGCGCGCGCCCGCCACCACCAAAGCCTCCCCCTTGGCGATCGCCGCCTGCAGGCGCTCGCGCCGACGCCCGCTCACGGCCGAATGCCACAGGCCCGGCCGGACACCGAAGCGCGCCTCGAACCGGTCGATGAACTGCGCGGTCAGCGCGATCTCCGGCATCAGGATCACGCTCTGGCGCCCGAGCCGGATTGCCTCGGCGACGGCCTCGAAATAGACCTCGGTCTTGCCCGAGCCGGTGACGCCTTCGAGCAGCGCGACCTGCCAGGACTGCTTGCGTACCAGCTCGGCCAGCGCCTCGCCGACCGCGCGCTGGTCGTCGGAGAGCTGCGGTTGAGCATGGTCAGGATCAGGCCGTGCCGCGATCGCCTCCTGCGGCAAGGGCTCGATGGAGAATGTGCCGGCATCGATGAGGGAATCGATCACCGCCGTGCTCACGGACGCCGCCTCGGCCAGTGCCGACTTGCCGATCAGCAGCCCACCCTCGGCGGCAGCGATGGCCCGTGCCCGGGCCGGCGTCATCCGGGCCGGCGGCGCACCAACCAATCTCACGCCGAGCTTGGGCCGCTCCGGCGTGTCGTCGGGCGGGCGGCGCAAGGCGAGCGCCAATACCGAGCCCTTGGCGGCGAGCGTGTACCAGGCGACCCAGTCGACCAGCTTGCGCAAGGCCGGATCGAGTGGCGGCATATCGAGCTTGCCGACGACCTTCTTGAGATTGCCGCCGCGGCCGGAACCGGCCTCCCAGACGACTCCGACCGTCTCGCGCGGCCCCAGCGGCACCTGCACGACATCGCCCGGGGCGAGCGTCAGCCCCGGCGGCACGGCATAGCTATAGGCCTGGTCGAGGCCGAGCGGGATCAGCACCTCGACCGTGCCGCCACCGCCCTGCCCTTCGTCGAGCGCATCGTCCATGCGCCCGTCTCTAGCACTGATTCGCGGCGCTGACCGGCAGCAGTCGCCGCCGGTTATCGTTTCACGCCGCCGCCGGCTGGCGCCGGCCGAAGGGCAGCGCCTTCCACAGCATCGCACCCCAGAGCAGCATGGTCAGCACGCCGAGGGTGCCGGCGATAGGCCGATCGAGGAAGCCGATGAACGAGCCATTCGCCTTGATCATCGAGCTCATGAAGTTCTGCTCCAGCATCTCGCCGAGCACGAGGCCGAGGATCAACGGCGCGACCGGGATGCCATGTTCCTCGAGCAGCCAGCCGAACAGGCCCATCACCACCATCAGCACGACGCCGTAGAGCGAGTTGGTCATGGCGAAGGAGCCGACCATGCAGAAGATCAGGATGATCGGCAGCAGGATATTGCGCGGCACCCGCAGGATCTGCTTGGCCGACTTGATCGCGGCCCAGCCGAGCGGGAACATCAGCAGGTTGGCGAGGATGAAGATGATGAAGACGGCGTAGATCAGCTCCGGCGTCTGCAGGAAGACGGTCGGCCCGGGATTCATGCCTTTCATGTAGAGCACGCCGATCACGATCGCGGTGATCGAATCGCCGGGGATGCCGAAGACCAGCGCCGGAATCCAGGCGCCGCCGAGCGCGGAGTTGTTGGCCGAGGTGGAATCAACGATGCCCTCGATATGGCCGGTTCCGAACTTCTCCGGCTCCTTGGAAAGCTTTTTGGAGACCGCATAGGAGACCCAGGCGGCGATGTCGGCGCCGGCGCCCGGCAGGGCGCCGATCACCGTGCCGATCACCGAGCCGCGGATGAAGTTCTTCCAGTATTTGCGCGTCACCGCGCCGAGGCCGGCGAACATGTTGCCGACGCTCTGCTGCACCATGACGCCGGCTTTCTCCATGGTCACGGCGCCGCGCAGCAGCTCGGAGACCGCGAACATGCCGATCAGCGTCGGGATGAAGTTGATCCCGGAGAGCAGGTCGACATTGCCGAAGGTGAAGCGCGGCTGGCCTGCGGCCGGATCGATGCCGATCGTGCCGATGGCAAGGCCGATGAACAGAGAGAGCAGGCCCTTGAGCGGATCGCCGGTACCGATGAAGACCGCGCAGGTCAGGCCAAGGCAGGCGAGCCAGAAATACTCGAAGGACGAGAAATTGATCGCGACCTCGGCCAGAACCGGCGCGAGCACGATCAGGATGATCACGCCGAAGATGCCGCCGAGCACGGAGAAAACCAGGTTGACGCCCATGCACAGGTCGAGCTGACCCTTCTTGGTCATCTCGTAGCTTTCGTCGGCATAGGCGGCCGAGGCGGGCGTGCCGGGCATGCGCAGCATCGCCGCCGGGATGTCCCCGGCGAAGATCGCCATCGCGGTGGCGGTGACGATGGCGCCGAGCGCCGGCACCGGCGACATGAAGAAGGTGACCGGCACCAGCAGCGCCGTCGCCATCGTCGCGGTCAGGCCCGGCATCGCCCCGACGAACATGCCGAAGACGGCCGAGCCCATGATCACGGCCAGCACATAAGGGTCGAAGACGAGGCCGAAGGCGGTGGCGATCGCAGTCATGGCCGGCTCCTCACAGCACGTTGTCGAGGACGCCGCGCGGCAGCGGAACGCGCATCAGCGACGAGAAGAACCAATACACCAGCCCGGTCATGACGACGGCGACCACGACCGCCGTGATCGGCCTGACGCCGAACCAGAGGAACAGCACGAGCTGGACCAGGAGAGCGCAGGGGATGAAGCCGAGCAGCTCCGAGGCCAGGACATAGAACGCCATCGCCCCGAGCATCAGCGTGAAGGACGCAACGCGGCGTGGCTCGCCGGTCCACTCGTCGAGGGCGAGCCAACGCCCTCCGGCCGCGCGCTCGCGCAAGCCACGGACGATCAGGAGCGCCGAGCAGCCGATGATGCCTGCGCCGAGAATGCGCGGGAACAGGCTCGGACCGTATTGCTGGCCGGGAAACGCGGAAAACGAAAAGGTCATCGCGATCATTGCAGCGGCGATCAGGATGAAGACGAAGCCGACTGCGGCATCGTTGAAGCGCATGGGATTCAACCTTCCTGAGCGGCAGGGCCGTGGCCGGGCGCTCTGGTCACGGACCGGAGAAGACGAAAAGGCGGCGACGCACCGCGCCGCCGCCTTCGGTGCTGCGATACGTCAGGAGGCCTTCTTGGCGAGCCCGCCAGCGGCAAGCGCGACGCCCATCTGCTTGTCGCTCTCGGCCATGAACTTGCCGAAATCCGGCCCGTCCTTGTAGACCATCGCGAAGCCGCGAGAGTTCATGAAGTCGGTGTATTCCTTCGACTCGTAGATCTTCTTCAGCTCTTCGCGCATGACCTTCTGGACGTTCTCGGGCAGGCCCTTCGGTCCGCCGATTCCGCGCCAGGAACCCACTTCGGCGTCGATGCCGAGCGTCTCCTGCATGGTGGGAACGTCCTTGAACTGAGGGTTACGCTCGGGCGCCATGATCGCAAGCGAGCGGGCACGGCCGGCGTCCAGCATGGCGCGCGCCTCCGGTACCGAGCAGGTCACGAGGTCGATGCCGCCGGCGGCGAGGTCCTGCATGGCCGGGGCCGCACCGTTCGAAGGCGCCCAGGAGACATGGTCGGGCTTCAGCTTCATGCCGAGCATCCACTGGATCAGCGCGAGATGCCAGATGCCGCCCTGGCCGGTGCCCGACGCCTTGAGCTTGCCGGCCGGAGCCGCCTTGATCGCTTCGGCGAGGGCCTTGATGTCCTTGTAAGGCGAGTCGGCCTTGACCTGCACACCCGCAGGGTCCGAGTTCATCTGAGCCAGGGGCGTGTAGTCAGCGAAGGTCAGCTGCGTCAGACCCTGATGGTGCATCATCGCGATCTCGGAGGTGATGATGCCCAGCGTGTAGCCGTCCGGCGCCCCTGTCGCGATCGCCGAGTGTCCGACGACGCCCGAGCCGCCGGTCCGGTTGACGACGTTGAAGGGCTGGCCGAGACTCTTCTCGAGCAGGCCGCCGACGATGCGTACAACCGCGTCGGTGCCGCCGCCCGCACCCCAGGGACAAATCATCTGGACCGGCCGCGTCGGCCATTTCGCCTGGCCGATCGCCGGGCGTGCGATCAATCCCGTTGCGCCGGCCGCTGCCGCGCCAGCCAGGACCGAACGTCTGCTGATTCTGCTCATCTCAATCTCCTCCCGTTCAATCGATTTAAATTTTGAAAGCTTCTTCGCCTGGTGGCTCGGCCTTCTTGATGATTTCGCTATCAGAGCCGATTGCCGCTCGCGAGGCAACAGTCTTTGTATGCTGTATGCACGATCACACCGACAGGTTCAGAGCCCGCAGGCAACCGGCACGACGCTCTTGCCCGCAGCCTCGGCGATGGCGCCCGTGCTGAGCTCGCTGGTCGCTGCAGCTGCCGCCGGCCTGGCATCGGCCTTCTCCAGCATCGCCCTGAGCTGCGCGACCCCCGCGATGGCGTAGTTGCGCTGCGGTGCGACCCCTGCGATCAGGGCCTTGTCCGAGGGATTGGCAGTGATCACTCCCGCAAGCCGGCCTTGCCGGTCGAAGACCGGGCTGCCGGCCCCACCTGGCTGCAGGGGCGCGAGCACGGCGTCGCTCGTCACCTCTCCGGGCAGCGCGACTGCGGTGCGCGCGGCGGCGGTGCCGTCATAGGCCAGCACGACGACCGCCTCTTTCGCGGCGGGCGCGGCATCGCGCAGCCCCGGTGCGGCACCTGTCGCCAGCCCGGGCACATCGAGCAGCGCAAGCCCGCTCGCCTGATCCTGCGCCCGCAGCTTAGCCGGCCGCGTACCGACCTTGAGGCCCTTGCACGGATCGACCGCGGCACGGGCGGTAAGCACCAGCTCCCTGCCAATGACGAGACCGACGCCAAAGCGCTCGGTCGCCGGCTGGGCCGGAGTGGTCGCCACGGCAGGCGCGCCGGGAGCCGCCGGCGTCGGCGCCGGCCCCGGCGCTGCACCGCTCGGGAACGGCTCGAAGCTGTCGGCGATGGCGGTCACCACCTTGTCGAAGGTCGCGGCCACGCCCTTGTCGTAGCCGACCGAGAACCCGCGCAGGCCCGAGGGGCCGAGCGCCTGGCGCCTGAAGAACTTCCCGGTCGGCGTCTCGCCGGCGACCACGAAGAAACTCGGCTGTAGCAGCTTGTAGGTAACCTTGCGCTGCACGTTCGGATTGACCGCGATCGCCCGGTCGAAGATCGCCTGGAGCGGCTCGGTCGCCGGCCCGGCGCTGACATCGAGCGTGATCTTGCCGTCGGCGCTCTGCCAGCGGCTGCCGCCGGCCGGCGTCGCCTCGCGCTTCGGCAGGAGCTTTTGCGGAATGCCGATGCGCACCTCGGTCGGCTGGTCGGTGATCACGGCAAAGCCCGCCGCATCGCGCGCCGTCCTGGCGAGGCGCGCCAATTCCTGCCGCTCGGCCGGCGTCAATTGCCCGTCAGGCTGGCCGCGCCCAGCCTTGAAGCCGTTCACGGCTCGGAAAGTCAGGGAGCCGTAATTGCCGGTGGCGGCGCTGTTGAGATGCCCGGTCCAGATCAGGTCGGACTGGATCGCCTTGCGTTCGATCTCAGGGAGGGCGGCATAGGCCTGCGTCGCTGCGGCCAGCCGCGGATCGGCCGGCTGCTGCGCTTGCGCGACGTTGAGGCAGGCCAAGATCGCGGTCATGCCGATCAGCGCGGGAACCTTGAACACGAGCATCTCCGTCCTTCTAAAGGTCGCGCCGCGACGCGGCGCCATTCAGCGTCAGCCTTGCCGCAGAGGCAAGAGGCTACGGGGCGGGAGGCGAGAACGGCTCTCTCGGCCGCAAACCAAGTTGCGCCTGACGCGCCCGGTGCTAGCCTCGCGCGGCTTGGCACGATGACACGTCATCGCCCCGACGCCTGCCGCGGCCAGGATTTCGCCGCCCGCCTTTTCGGAGACCGAGCCATGCGCCATCTCGTCCGTCTCGCCCTCCTGCTCGGCCTGACTGTCGCCGCCGGACCCGCTTTCGCTCAGAAGGCTTATGTTCGCCCCGATCTCGCCAGCGACGGCCAGCGCCTGGAGGAGCGGCTGAAGCGCGAGATCTCGGTCGGCCAGCGCCCCTTCGCCACCTTGCTGCGCGACGGCACCGCCGCCCTCAATCGCGGCGATGCCCGCGCCGCATTGCCGCTGGCCGTTGCCGCCGCCGTCGCCGATCCCGCCAACCCCGGCGGCTGGCGCTTGATGGCGCAGGCGTCGAGCGGGATCGAGCCGCGCGATTATCGCGAACGCTACGAACTACGCGAACGCGCGATCAGCGCCGCCTATCTCGCCTATCAGCGTTCGACCACGCGCCCCGACGAAGCCTTCTCGCTCGGCGTTCTCGCCCGCGTCTTCGAGAAGCACGAGCTCTGGCGCCCGGCGCTGACCACCTATCGCCTCAGCCTCGATCTCGCCGACAATGCCGCGCTGCGCGCTGATTACGAGGCGCTGCGGGCCCAGCGTGGCTTCCGCCTCATCGCCAACAAGGTCGATTCCGACGCAGCGAGCCCGCGCGCCTGCTTCGAATTCTCCGAGCCGCTGTCGCGCGGCCGCGTCGACTTTGCGCCTTATGTCGCCATCACCGGCAAGGGCGATTTCGCCGTCAGCGGCGAGGAACGCCAGCTTTGCGTCGACGGCCTGCGCCATGGCGAGCGCTACGGCTTCGTTATCCGCCAGGGCGTGCCCTCGGCGCTTCCCGACGAGAAGCTGCTGAAATCGGCCGATTACGAGGTCTATGTCCGCGACCGCGCCCCATCCGTGCGCTTCACCGGCAAGAACTACGTGCTGCCGCGCACCGGCCAGCAGGGCGTGCCGGTCGTCTCGGTCAATGCCGACAGCCTCGATCTCGAAGTGATGCGCATCGGCGACCGCAACCTGATCGGCTCGGTGCATTCCGACGACTTCCTCAGCCAGCTCGGCAGCTACAATGCGGGCCAGATCGCCTCGGACAAGGGTTCGAGCGTCTGGAAGGGCACGATGGCGGTGAAGTCCGAGCTCAACAAGGACGTCACCACCGCCTTCCCGGTGCTCGAAGCCGTCGGCCGGCTCCAGCCCGGCGTCTACGTCATGTTCGCCAAGCCGACCGGCACCAGCAAGACGGCGAGTTCGTCGGATGGCGACGGCGACTATGACTACGACGGCACGACGCGCGCGACACAATGGTTCGTCGTCTCCGATCTCGGCCTGACCTCCTTCTCCGGGCCGGACGGCGTGCATGTGCTGGTGCGCTCGCTCGCCGACGCCTCGCCCGTCGCCAATGCGGAACTGCGCCTGATCGCCCGCAACAACGAGGTGCTGGCGACCGTCCGCTCCGACCGCGACGGCTATGCCCGCTTCGACGCTGCCCTCGCCAAGGGCCAGGGCGGCAATGCGCCCGGCCTCGTCACCGCCAGCGTCGGTGAGGATTACGGCTTCCTCGACCTGAAGCAGACCGCGTTCGACCTGTCGGATCGTGGCGTGAAAGGCCGCGTCGCCCCGGCCGGGCTCGACGCCTTCCTCTATACCGAGCGCGGCGTCTATCGCTCCGGCGAGACCGTCTACCTGACGACGCTGCTGCGCGACGCCAAGGGCGCCGCCGTCTCCGGCCTGCCGCTGACGCTGGTCGTCAGGCGGCCTGATGGCGTCGAATATCGCCGCCGCCAGGTCGAGGACCAGGGCGCCGGCGGACGCGCCCATTCGATCCCCCTGATCTCCGGCGCCCAGACCGGCACCTGGCGCGTCCAGGTCTATTCCGACCCGAAGGGCGCCGCGATCGGCGAGATCTCCTTCCTGGTCGAGGACTATGTCCCCGAGCGGCTGGAATTGACGCTATCCCCGAAGAAGCAGGTGCTGCAGGCCGGCGAGCCGGCCGAGATCGACGTCAACGCCCGCTATCTCTATGGCGCGCCCGGCTCCGATCTCGACGTCACCGGCTCGATGACCGTGCGCTCGGCGGCGCAGACCGCGATCCCCGGCTTCTCCGGCTATGAGGTCGGCCTGACCGACGAAGCCTTCGAGCCGCAGCAGGCCGAGTTCGAGGACGCCGCCAAGACTGGCGCCGACGGCAAGGTCACGATCGCCAACCCGGTCGCCCAGCCCGAGACCAACCGCCCGCTCGAAGTCGAGCTGACGGTCCGCGTCGGCGAGCCCGGCGGTCGCGCCATCGCCCGCTCCGTCACCATGCCGATCGTACCGAAAGGCGCCGCCATCGGCGTGCGCAAGGCCTTCAAGGAGGGCGAGCTCGGCAACGGCCAGACCGCGACCTTCGACGTGATCATGGCGCAAGGCGACGGGCGCCGCATCGCCCGCCAGGGCCTGAAATGGACGCTGTCCAAGGTCACCCGCAATTATCAGTGGTTCTACCAGGATGGTCGCTGGAACTATGAGGGCGTGAAGACGACCCGCCGCGTCGCCGATGGCGAGGTCGCCGTCGCCGAGAATGCGCCAGCCCGCATCGCCGCCCCAGTGCAATGGGGCAATTACCGGCTCGACGTCAGCGCCGACGGCGCCGAGGCGACCGAGACCAGCGTCTCCTTCAATGTCGGCTACGAGACCGACAAGACCGCCGACCAGCCCGACGTGCTCGACGTCGCCCTCGACAAGCCGTCCTACGCCAATGGCGAGAGCATGCAGGTGCGTCTCACCCCGCGCTTCGCCGGCAAGGCGACATTGGCGGTGATGAGCGACCGCGTCGCCGAAATCCGCACCGTCGACGTGCCGGCCAATGGCACGACCGTAACCATCCCCGCCAAGTCCGACTGGGGTGCCAGCGCCTATCTCGTCGTGCTCGCCCATCGCCCGATGGACACGGCGGCGCAGCGCATGCCCGGCCGCGCCATCGGCCTCGCCTGGTTCAGCGTCGGCAAGGAGGAGCGCAACCTCGCGATCGATCTCGGCGCCCCTAATCTGGTGCGCCCGCTCTCGACGCTCTCGCTCCCGGTCAAGGTGGCGGGCGCCAAGGCCGGCGAAGAAGCCTTCATCACCGTCGCCGCGGTCGATATCGGCATCCTCAACCTGACCCGCTTCGAGAGCCCCGATCCGAGCAAGTACTTCTTCGGCCAGCGCCAGCTCGGCCATGAGTTGCGCGATCTCTACGGCTATCTGATCGACGGCATGCAGGGCGTGCGCGGCGCGATCCGCTCCGGCGGCGACGCCGCCCCGCAGCTCAATGGTGAAGCGCCGACGCAGGAGCCGCTGGCGCGCTATTCCGGCGTGGTCAAGCTCGGGCCGGACGGTACCGCCAAGGTCGATTTCGAACTGCCGGCCTTCAACGGCTCGGTCCGCGTCATGGCCGTGGCCTGGAGCGCCGGCCGCACCGGCCAGGCCAGCGCCGACGTCTTCGTGCGCGACCAGATCGTGGCGCAGGCGACGCTGCCGCGCTTCCTGGCGCTCGGCGACCAGTCGCGCTTCCACCTCCAGATCGACAATGTCGAGGGGCCGGCCGGCTCCTATCTCGTCGATCTCGACGTCAAGGGCCCGGTCGTCGTCGCCGCCGACGCGACCCGCCGCAGCATGACCATGGCCGCCGGCGCCAAGAGCTCGCTGACGATCCCGGTCACCGCCGCCGGGCTCGGGCGCGCCAGCTTCGACGTCAAGGTCACCGGCCCGAACGGCATCGGCACGGTGCAGAACCTCGCCGTGCGGGTGCAGCCCTCGACCCAGACGATCGCGCGCCGGATCGTCCGTCCGATCCCGGGCGGCGGCTCGCTCACCGTCTCCTCCGACCTGATGGCCGATCTCGTGCCGGATTCCGGCGCGGTCTCCGTCTCGGTTTCGCCGGTCGCAGCGCTCGACGTCGCTGCGGTGCTCGCAGCACTCGACCGCTACCCTTACGGCTGCACCGAGCAGACGATCAGCCGGGCGCTGCCGCTGCTGGTGGTCAACCGGCTCGCCTCGATGCAGCAGCTGGCGCTCGACGGCAATGCCGATGAGCGCGTCACTGCCGCGATCGAGCGCGTGCTCGCCCGCCAGGGCAATAACGGCTCCTTCGGCCTCTGGAGCGTCGGCGGCGAGGACCTCTGGCTCGACGCCTTCGTGACCGACTTCCTGACCCGCGCCCGCGAGCGCCAGTTCGCGGTGCCGCAGACCGCCTTCAACATGGCGCTCGACCGCCTGCGCAACCAGGTCGTCAACACCAGCGAGATCAACAAGGAGGAGGCCGCCGGCATCGCCTATGCCCTCTACGTCCTCGCCCGGAACGGGCGGCCGGTGATGGGCGATCTGCGCTATCTCGCCGACAACAAGCTCGGCGATTTCGGCTCGCCGCTCGCCCGCGCCCAGATCGGCGCGGCACTCTCGCTGCTCGGCGACCGCACCCGCGGCCGCGCGGCTTTCAGCAGCGCGCTGGGAACGCTGCAACAAACGAGCGATGACGGCCTCTCGCGCGCCGATTACGGCTCGCGGCTGCGCGACGGCGCCGGCATCCTCACTTTGATCGCCGAGAGCAATGGCGAGCGCGCCGACCTCTCCCGCGCCGCCGACGTCGTCCAGAACGCGCGCCAGAATGCGCGCTATACCTCGACGCAGGAGAACATGTGGATGGCGATGGCGGCCGCGGCGATGGCCAAGGACGCCGAGGGTCTGTCGCTGACCGTCGACGGCACCGAGCGCAAGGGCGCCTTCTACCGCACGATCCCGCAGGCCTCGCTGGAGGCCAAGCCCGTGGTGATCGGCAATCCCGGCACCGCCTCGGCCAATGCCGTGATCACCGTCTCGGGCATCCCGGCGACACCGGAGCCGGCGCTGAACCAGGGCTTCGGGCTGGAGCGCACTCTCTTCACCATGAAGGGCGAGCGGGTCGATCCCGCGCGCCTGCGCCAGAACGAGCGCTATGTCGTCGCGCTCAAGGTGACCGAGCCGGCGGCGCGCTATGGCCGGCTGCTGCTGGTCGATCCCGTCCCGGCCGGCCTCGAGATCGAGAACGCCAAGCTGACCGAAGGCGCCTCGGTCGAGGGTCTCAACTGGCTGAAGCAGGAGGTCTCGCCCGTGCATACCGAGGCGCGCGACGACCGATTTGTCGCCGCCTTCGAGCGCAGCGGCGGCAAGAACGATCCGCTGGGCTACACGGTCGCCTATATCGCCCGGGCCGTCTCGCCCGGCCGCTATGTCGCGCCGGCGGCAGTGATCGAGGACATGTACCGGCCGGATCGCTTCGGGCGGACGGGGTTCGGTACGATCGAGATCACGTCGGCGCGGTGACTCCGTGACGATGCGACCGGACGAGCGGGATGCCTCTTCCTTCTCCCCTCGGGGGAGAAGGTGGCAGCGCGAAGCGCTGACGGATGAGGGAAGTCAGGCGCAACCTGGCGATCAGCTCACCCAGTCGAACGGCCCTCATCCGTCTGCTTCGCAGACACCTTCTCCCCCGGGGGGAGAAGGGAAGCGCGCATGGCACCGCCGGCTAGCATATGCCGGTGCAGCCGTCGCTGCACTGGCGGTTGCTGCTACCGCCACCCTCGTCTGGTACGCCTCCACCCTCCCCCCGATCGACTTCGCCGCCGCCCGCGATCGCTCGACCGTGGTCCTCGATCGCGAGGGCAAGCTGCTGCGCCCCTTCGTCACCGCGGACGGGCGCTGGAAACTGCCGGTCGGCACCGACGACGTCGATCCGCGCTACCTCGCCATGCTCAAGGCTTTCGAGGACAAGCGCTTCGACGATCATGCCGGCATCGATCCGCTTGGCGCCCTGCGTGCCGCAGGGCAGATGCTGGCTAACGGCCGGATCGTCTCCGGCGGCTCGACCCTGACCATGCAGGTCGCCCGCCTGCTCGAACCGCGCCAGGAGCGCTCGCTCCCGGCCAAGCTCAGGCAGGCGGTGCGTGCGGTCGAGCTCGAACGACGCTTCAGCAAGACTGAAATCCTCGACCTTTATCTCACCCTCGCCCCGTTCGGCGGCAATCTCGAAGGGGTGCGTGCCGCGAGCTTCGCCTATTTCGGCAAGGAGCCGAAGCGGCTCTCGACCGCCGAGGCGGCGCTATTGGTCGCGCTGCCGCAATCGCCGGAGACGCGCCGGCCCGACCGCTTCCCGGAAATCGCACGCAAGGCCCGCGAGCGCGTGCTTGCCCGCGTCGAGGCCGCTGGGATCGCGACCCCCGACGAGGTCGCCGCCGCGCGCGAAGAGCCGGTGCCGACGGCGCGAAAGCCCTTCCCGAACCTCGCACCGCACACCGCCGAACAGGTCGTCGCCGAGGCACCGGAGCAGCGCAGCCAGCGCCTCACCATCGATGCCCGCTGGCAGGCGAGTCTGGAGCAGCTCGCCCGCGAGCGCGCGATCGGCCAGGGTCCACAGCTTTCGATCGCCATTCTGGTCGCCGACAACGAGACCGGCGAAATCCGCGCCTCGGTCGGCGGCGTCGATTATTTCGACGTCGGGCGCGCCGGCTCGCTCGACCTGACGCAGGCGCTGCGCTCGCCCGGCTCGGCGCTGAAGCCTTTCATCTACGCGCTCGCCTTCGACAACGGCCTCGCCCATCCCGAGACGATGCTGGAGGACCGGCCGACCCGCTACGGCCTCTATGTGCCCGAGAATTTCGACCTCGGCTTCCAAGGCATGGTCAGCGCCCGCAAGGCACTGCAGCTCTCGCTCAACCTGCCCGCGGTCGAGCTGCTCTCGGCAGTCGGCCCGCAGCGCTTCCTGTCGCGATTGAAGGATGCCGGTGCTGCGATCGCCATGCCCCGGGATGGCGGTGCGCCGGGCCTCGCCATCGGCCTCGGCGGGCTCGGCATCACGCTCTCCGATTTGACCCGGCTCTATGTCGGCCTCGCCCGCGGCGGCGAGGTTGTGCCGCTGCATGTGAAGCCGGCGAGCGGCGTGGCCGAGCCGCCTTTGCGCCTCGTCGAGCCGGTCGCCGCCTGGTATGTCGCCGATACCTTGCTCGGCGCGCCGCCGCCGCTCAATGCTCCGCCCGGCAGGATCGCCTACAAGACCGGCACCTCCTATGGCTATCGCGACGCCTGGGCCGTCGGCTTCGACCGCAAGCATACGATCGGCGTCTGGGTCGGCCGGCCCGACAATGGCGCAGTGCCCGGCCTCGTCGGTCGCGTCGTCGCAGCGCCGATCCTGTTCGACGCCTTCGCCCGCATCGGTCTCGATCCGCACCCTTTCGTGCAGCCGCCGGGGACGATCGCCGCCAGTAGCGCGACGTTGCCGCCGCCGCTCCGGCATTTACGCCAGGACGTGCCGAAGACGGTCGCTGCGCTCGCGACGCCCGGTCTGAAGCTCGCCTTCCCGCCCGAGGGCGCGAAGATCGACCTCGCCGCCACGGCTCTCGACGGCACGCCGCAGCTCAACCTAAAGGTCTCCGGCGGTGTCGCACCCTTCACCTGGCTGGTCGACGGCGCGCCGGTCATGGCGGCGGTGAAGCGCCGGGAAGCCGCCTGGCAGCCGCCCGGCAAGGGCTTCGTGCGCATCTCGGTGATCGATGCCGCCGGCGCCAGCGAGAGCGTCTCGGTCAGGCTGCAATAGCCCTCACTCGATCTTGACGCCGCTCGCCTTGATGATCGGCGCCCAGCGTTCGATCTCCGCCCCGACGAAGCTGCGCAAACCAGCCGGCTCCTGCAGTTCGGCCGAGGGGATTTCGGCGCCGAGCTCGTTGAGCTTGGCTTTCACAGCCGCGTCGGCGAGCGCCGCCTTCAGAGCCTGGTTCAACTTCGCCAATGCCGGCGCCGGCGTGTCCTTCGGCGCGAACATCGCGTTCCAGACCTCGACCTTGAAGCCGGGCACGCCGGCCTCGGTGCTGGTAGGCACATCCGGCAGGGCCGTCGCGCGGGCGACCGAGGCGACAGCGAGTGTCTTGATCGTGCCGGCGCGGTGCTGCGGAGCGACATTGACCGCCTGGTCGCAGAGATAATCGACCTGGCCGGCGACGAGATCGTTCATCGCCGGGCCGGTGCCGCGATACGGCACGCCGTTCGGCTTCACGCCGACGACGGTGTTGAACAGCAGGCAGGTGGTGTGGCTGACCGAGCCGACGCCGGCATGGGCGTTGCTGGCGGCCTTCTCGTTCGCCTTCACCCAGGTGACGAACTCGGAGAGCGTTGCGCTCGGATGGGTTTTGCGCACGGTCAGGAAGATCGGATTGGTGTTGACCAGACCGACCGGGGCGAAATCCTCGACCGGGCGGTATTTCAGGTTCGGGTTGAGCGAGACGGCCGCGGCATGCGTGCCGGTATGGCCGATCAGGATGACATGGCCGTCGGCGGGCGAGGCCATCAGGCGCTGCCCGGCGAGCGTGCCGGCCGCGCCGACCGCGTTCTCGATGATCACCGGATGGCCGAGGGTGCGGCTCATATGCTCGCCGACGAGGCGTCCGACCACATCGGTCGGCCCGCCCGCCGCGAAGGGGATCAGCATGGTGACCGGCTTGCTCGGGAAGGTCTGCGCCTGCGCGATCGTGCTCGTCATGCAGGCAGCGAACGCCGCAGTCTTGAGCCAGAAACCGATCCTCATGCCATTCCTCCCGTTCAAGTTACGGGCGGCTGCCTGAGTTCTCGCTCATTGGGCGCCGCCGCCGCGACGGTTAGCGTCGGGCGGCGGTGAAAGCGAATAGACGTTTCCGCTAAGGGCTATCCGGATATCCTCTACCCGGATCGAGGAGCAGGGCGCTCCGAAACCAATTGCGACGCTGATCCAGCGCGTCATGCTCGGCCTTGTGCCGAGCACCCACGTCTTGAACACCGCATTCGATCAGTGAAGACGTGGATGGTCGGGACAAGCCCGACCATGACGGCAAAGGCGCAGGCTACTCCGCCGGCTGCGGATGCGCCTCCGCCGGCGCATGGCGCGAGCCGTGCTTGCTTCGCGCCATGTAGCTGTAGGCGACCGGCACGACATAGAGTGTGAGCAGGGTGCCAAAGGTCATGCCGCCGACGATGACCCAGCCGATCTGCGAGCGGCTCTCGGCGCCGGCTCCTTCCGCCAGCGCCAGCGGCACGGCGCCCAGCACCATCGCGCCCGTCGTCATCAGGATCGGCCGCAGGCGCAGTTCCGCCGCGTCGACCAGGGCGTCGATCATCTCATGCCCCTCCTCGCGCAGCTGGTTGGTGAATTCGAGGATCAGGATGCCGTGCTTGGTGATCAGGCCGACCAGGGTGATCAGGCCGATCTGGCTGTAGACGTTGAGCGTACCGCCGGCAAAATAGAGCGCCGCCAGCGCGCCGGTGATCGAGAGCGGCACCGAGACCATGATCACGATCGGATCGACGAAGCTCTCGAACTGCGCCGCCAGCACCAGATAGATGAAGCCGAGCGCCAGCAGGAACACCAGGAAGATGCTGGCGCCGGACTGCTTGAACTCGCGGCTCTGGCCGGAATAGTCGGTCTGGAACGAGGCCGGCAGCACTTTGGCCGCCCCCTGCTCCAGGACGTTGAGCGCATCGCCGAGCGAATAGCCCGGCCCCGGCACGGCGGTGATCGTCGCCGAACGGAGCTGGTTGAAGCGGATCAGCTCCTTGGGCGCGACGTTCTCCTCGATCTGCACGAGGCTGGAGAGCTGCACCGCCTGGCCGCCGCGGCCCATCAGATAGATCGACTGCAGCGCCTGCGGCGTGCTGCGCTCGGCCCCGGCGACCTGGAGCATGACGTCGTACTGCTCGCCGTTCATGTTGAAGCGCGTGACCTGGCGCCCGCCGAGCAGCGTTTCCATGGTGCGTCCGATCACGTCGACGCCGACGCCGAGATCGGCGGCGCGCTGGCGGTCGATCGAGACCTTGATCTGCGGCTTGTCGAGGATGAGGTTGGTCTCGATATTGGTCAGCGCCGGATGGCCCTGCACCTCGGCGATCAGCTTGTCGACGTTCTCCTTGATCGTGATGTATGGATCGGAGGAGCGCAGCACGAACTCGACCGGCTTGCTGTTGGCGCCGCCCTGGCCGAGCGAAGGCGGGTTGGTCGCGAACAGGCGGATGCCGGGGATCTGCGACAGACCCTTGTTGATCTCGGCGACGAGGTCCTGCTGCTTGCGATGACGCTCTTCCCAGGGCTTCAGGCGCGCGAAGGCGATCGCTCGCGTCACATCGGGGAAGCCGACGATGACGAGATAGGTCTCGACCTCCTGGATCTTGCTGAAATAGTCCTCGACCCGCCGGGCATAGTCGGCGGTGAAGGCCATGGTCGCGCCTTCCGGCGCGACGCCGATCGCGGTGATCGTGCCGCGATCCTCGACCGGCGCCAGCTCCGAGCGCAGATTGGTGAAGAAGAAATAGCTGCCGCCGGCGACGCCGAGCGCCAGCAGCACGACAACCGGCCGGACGGAGAGCGCAAAGCGCAGCGAGCGGCGGTAACCGCTGGAAAGAGCCTCGAAGAAGCGCTCCAGGATATTGTAGAGCCAATTGTGCTTGCCGTGGTGTCTCAGCAACTTGGCGCACATCATCGGCGTCAGCGTCAGCGCGACGAAGCCCGAAACCAGCACCGCACCGGCGAGCGTCAGCGCGAACTCGACGAAGAGCTTGCCGGTGCGCCCGGTCGAGAAGGCCATCGGAGCATAGACCGCGACCAGCGTCAGCGTCATCGCGACGACCGCGAAGGCAATCTCGTTGATGCCCTTGATCGCGGCCTTGTTCGGCTCCATCCCGTCCTCGATGTGACGGTGGATGTTCTCCAGCACGACGATCGCGTCGTCGACGACGAGGCCGATGGCGAGCACCATCGAGAGCAGGGTCAGCGTGTTGACCGTGAAGCCGAGCATATACATCAGCGCGAAGGCGCCGATCAGCGAGACCGGTATCGTGACGAGCGGGATCAGCGTCGCCCTGAACGAGCGCAGGAACAGGAAGATGATCAGGACGACGAGGACGACCGCCTCGCCGATCGTGGTGTAGACCGCCTTGATCGAGCGATCGATGAAGATAGAGGTGTCGTAGGACGTCGCGATCGCCATGCCGTCGGGCAGGTCCTCGCGAATGCTGGGCAGTGCCGCGACGACGCCGGAGGAAACGTCGAGCGGATTGGCCGTCGCCTGCTTGACGATGCCGATCGTCACCGACGGATTGCCGCGGAACCAGGCGGCATTGCGCTCCTCGCGCGCCCCGAGCTCGACCTTGGCGATGTCGCGCAGCTTGACCGGGAAGCCGTTGGCGTCCTTGACCGTGATCTCGCGGAACTGCTCGGGCGTGTTCAGGCTGGTCTGCGAGAGCACCGTGAATTCGCGGCTGTCGCTCTCGATCCGGCCGGAAGGAATCTCGACGTTCTGGGCCCGCAGCGCCGCCTCGATCTCCTGGACGGTGATGTTGTAGGCGGCGAGCCGGGCACGATCGAGCCAGATGCGCATGGCATATTGGCGCTGGCCGAGGATGCGGACCTCGGCGACGCCGGTGATGTTCTGGACCCGGTCGGCGATGAAGCGGTCGGCGAAATCGGTCAGCTCCAGCGGCGAGTGCCGCGAGCTGGTCAGCGACAGATACATCACCGGCTGGGCGTCGGCCTCGACCTTGGCGATGATCGGCTCGTCGATCTCGTCGGGCATGCGGCCGCGCACGCGGCTGACGCGGTCGCGCACATCGGAGGCGGCGACGTCCGGATCGACATCGGGGCGGAAGCGCACCGAGATCTGGCTGCGCTCCTGGCGGCTGGTCGAGTTGATGATCTCGATGCCTTCGATGCCGGCGATCGAGTTCTCCAGGATCTGCGTGACCTGCGTCTCGATGATCTCGGCGCTGGCGCCGCGATAGGTCGTCTGCACCGAGACGATCGGCTCGTCGATGTTCGGGTATTCGCGCACCGTCAGGCGCGTATAGGAGACGAAGCCGATCAGGACGACGAGCAGGCTGAGCACGGTCGAGAGGACCGGCCGGCGGACGAAGAGCTCGAACAGGCTCATCGTTGCACGGCGCCTGGCAGCGAGCTGGTCTGGACCACGGTCCGTTCCTTGATCGAGACGGTCGAGCCCTCACGCAGGCGCATCTGCCCGGCGGTGACGATCTGCATGCCGGGTTTCAGGCCCTTGACCACCTCGACCTTGCCGGTCAGGCGCTTGCCGAGCTCGACCGGCATGCGCTTGGCCTTGCCGTTCTCGATGATGAAGACGGTCTTGCTGAGGCCGTCAGGCACCACCGCCGTCTCCGGCACGACCAGCGCGTTCTCGCGCTGGTCGACCATGATGGTGACGCGGGCGAACAGGCCGGGCTTCAGGACGAGGTCGGCATTGGGGATGGTGGCGCGCAGCTTGACCGCACGGCCATTGACGTCGACCACCGGATCGATGGCGAAGATCTTGCCGGCGAAGGGCCGGTCCGGCACCGCGTCGACCTTGAGCTGGATCGGCTGGCCGACCTTGAGCTGGGTCAGGTAGATCTCGGGCACGCGGAAGTCGACCTTGATCGGATCGATATTGGTCAGCGTGATCAATGGCTTGCCGATCGAGACATAGTCGCCGACGCCGACCGAGCGCAGGCCGACCACGCCGCTGAACGGCGCTTTGATCGTCGCGAAGGCGAGCTTGGCCTGGGCGAGCTGCAGGCGCGCCTCCTGCGAGGCGAGCTGCGCCGTCGCCTGTTCCAGAGCGACCTGCGTGCCGGCGCCGCGCTGCACCAGCGAACGGTTGCGGTCATAGGTGTCGCGGGCGAGCGAGAGATCGGCCTGGGCCTGTTTCAGCTCCGCGTCGAGGATAGCGGTGTCGAGCATGACCAGCGGCTGGTCCTTGGCGACCCGCTCGCCCTCCCTGAAGCCAAGCGAGACGACACGGCCGGCGATCTCGGGCGCGATGACGACGGATTCATCGGCCGCCAGCGTTCCCAGCGCCTCGACTTCCTCGGCCACCGACACGAGCTCGATCGTCCCGACCTCGACCGGAACGGCCGGACTTTGCCCTGCGGCGGCGCCTTGCGCCTGCGCCTGCTGGTTGGTCGGCTTGTAGTGGTAGCGGTAACCGTAATAGCCGCCACCCGCCAGCCCGGCGATCAGGAGAATGAGGAGAAAACGCTTCATCAGGCTGGACGCTCCGGTATCACGCGTTTAATTTAGACTGGACGGTCTAGTTTGATAAGAGCCCTTTAGGGGCACAAGCGTGACGGAATGATGGATGCACGGACGTAACGGCTCCGCTGCTGCAGAAGCAAGACAGATGCCGGCCGAAAAATCGCGGCCGGATAAACATGACGCGATCACCCGAGCCGCTTCGGAGATGTTCCTGGCCGAAGGCTTCGACCGCGCCAGCCTCGACCAGATCGCCCAGCGCGCCTGCGTCTCCAAGCAGACCATCTACAGCCACTTCGCCGACAAGCAGGCGCTGTTCCTGGCGATCTGCAGCGAACTCACTGAAAAATTGACGATTCCGCTGCGCCAGCCACCGAGCACGACCGGCGATCTGCGGACCATCCTGACGCGTCTCGGCGAGGACGCGCTGGCGATGATGCTGCATCCGGCCTCGCTCGATCTGCATCGCCTGATCGTCGGCGCATCCGCCCGCTTTCCCGAATTGGGACAGGCAGCCTACGAGGCCGGAGCAGGCCGCATGATTGTGGAACTTTCAGCGTTGCTGGAACAGCGGTCACGATCCGGTGATGGGCTGTCGCGCGAGCTCACATCCGCTGAGGCTGCAACGCTGGCCGAACAGTTCATCGGCATGCTGCGCGGCTTCCACCAGGTGCGCGGCCTGCTCGGCATCGCTCCGGTTGCCGAGGCCGAGCGCAAGACCTACGTCGCCGCCTGCGTCGATCTGCTCCTGCGGGCCGCTTGAGGCGCCGGCTCGGCCGACGGCCTGACCCGGTATGGTTGATGAGCGGTGACCGGCCCGCCGCCCTGACCGTCCCGGAATGCGCCTTTTGTCACGGGGCTGTCATCTAGCGCCGATACCGCATCATCCCGCAATCGCGGGAGAGTGTTGATGCTGCGTATCGAGGGTCTGACCAAGCGTTTCGGCGGCAAGGCCGCCGTCGACAACGTCACCCTGTCGATTCCGCGCGGTGAGATGGTCGGCATCATCGGCCGCTCGGGCGCCGGCAAGTCGACCCTGCTGCGCATGCTGAACCGCCTCGCCGATGCCAGCGAAGGCCGCATCCTCAGCGAGGAGCGCGACGTCACCGCCCTGCGAGGCGCGGCGCTCCGGGCCTGGCGGCGCGACACCGCCATGATCTTCCAGCAGTTCAACCTGGTCGGCCGCCTCGACGTGCTGACCAATGTCCTGCTCGGCCGTCTCAACCATCGCTCGGCGGCGCTGACGCTGGTCAAGAGCTTCTCGCAGGACGACAAGGTCCGCGCCATCGCCGCCCTCGAGCGGCTCGACATGGGTCATCTGCTCGCCCAGCGCGCCGAGACCCTGTCCGGCGGCCAGCAGCAGCGCGTCGCCATCGCCCGCGCGCTGGTGCAGGAGCCGAAGATCATCCTCGCCGACGAGCCGATCGCCTCGCTCGACCCACGCAACACGCAGGTCGTCATGGATGCGCTGTTCCGCATCAATCGCGAGGACGGCATCACCGTTGTCTGCAATCTCCACCATCTCGACATCGCCGCGAAGTACTGCGACCGGCTGATCGGCATGGCCGCCGGCAAGGTCGTGTTCGACGGCCCGCCGCATGCACTGACCAGCGAGCTCGCCGCCGAGCTCTACGGCATCGAGGCCAAGGATGCGGGCGCCGAGGCGCTCGATGCGCTCGATGCCATCGCCACCGAGGAAGCCAAGCGCGCCAAGCAGAGCGCCGCCTGAGACAGCCGGCTGAGCGCCCCAGCCTGCCCTTAAGCCTGCCACGTCATCGCCGAGTTTTCCAAAGGAGCACTACCATGCTGACCCGTCGTCATACCCTCACGCTCGCCGCGGCCGGCCTTGCCGCGACGCTCGCCGCTCCGGCCTTCGCCCAGGACTGGAAGGCGAAGTATCCCGAGCTCGTCTTCGCGATCATCCCGGCCGAGAACGCTTCGGGCGTCGTCGAGCGCTATACCCCCTTCGTGAACTATCTGGCGAAGGAGCTCGGCACCAAGGTCACCCTGCGCATCGCCAACGACTACGCCGCGATCATCGAGGGCCAGCGCGCCGGCAACATCCATATCGGCATGTACGGCCCGGCCTCCTTCGCCCGCGCGCTGATGACCGGCGCCAAGATCGACGCCTTCGCGATCGAGACCAATCTCGACGGCACCAAGGGCTACTACTCGGTCTTCTACGTGAAGAAGGACTCGCCCTACCAGAAGATCGAGGACCTCAAGGGCAAGAACCTCGGCCTCGTCGACCCCAACTCGACTTCCGGCAACAACGTCCCGCGCTTCGCGCTCGACGGCATGAAGATCGAGCCGGAGACCTTCTTCGGCAAGGTCGTCTACACGGGCAGCCATGAGAACGCTGTCATCGCCCTGCAGCAGGGCACCGTCGACATCGCCGCCAACTGGTGGAACGACGAGCAGGAATCGAACCTGCTGCGCATGGACCGCAAGAAGATGGTCAAGGCCGAGGATTTCCGGATCATCTACAAGTCCGAGCAGATCGTGAACTCGCCGATGGCCTATCTCAGCGAGCTGCCGACCGAGCTCAAGGCCAAGATCCGCGACGCGGTGCTGAACCTCGCGACCAAGGACAAGGCCGCCTTCGACAAGATCTATGAAGGCAAGCAGGGCCCGCTCGTCGCCGTCGACAACAAGGCCTACGACCCGATCATCGAGCTGAACAAGTTCGTCGACGCGCTCCGCAAGAAGAAGTCGTCATAACTCTGACAGCCGTCATGCTCGGGCTTGACCCGAGCATCTCCTGATCGAGATTCCCGGGTCTGCGCTTCGCTCCGCCCGGGAATGACGCCCTGTCCGGGGCCGGCTTCAGCCGGCCTCGCGACGCGATGGAAGCGCCCCCATGACACTTGCGATCGACCGCAACGATCCCGCCATCGCCGCTCATGCCGAGCTCTATCGGCGCGAGATGGCGGCCAAGCGTCTGCAGACGCTGCTTGGCGCGGCCATCTTCGTCGCCTGCGTCGTGCTCGCCGCAATCGGCTCCGAGGTCGATCTTGCGAAATTCGCCGCCAATGCCTGGCGCTTCCCGAAATACATCCTCGAGACCATGCCGACGCTGCGCTTGGCGACGCTCGGCGCCGATCTCAAGGAATGGTACTGGGGCATCAATGGCTGGCTGAAGCTGCTCTGGCAGACCCTTCTGATCGCCTATATCGGCACCGTGCTCGGCGCCGTCGGCGGCTTCCTGCTCTGCTTCACCGCCGCCAGCAATCTCGGCCGCTCGCCCTGGCTGCGCTGGGCGACGCGCCGCTATCTCGAATTCTGCCGCACCGTCCCCGAGATCGTCTTCGCGCTGATCTTCGTCATCGCCTTCGGCCTCGGTCCGCTGCCCGGCGTCCTCGCCATCGCCATCCACACCATGGGCGCGATGGGCAAGCTCTTCTCCGAAGTGGTCGAGAATATCGACATGAAGCCGGTCGACGGCCTGACCGCGACCGGCGCCAGCTGGTGGCAGACCATCCGCTTCGCGGTGGTGCCGCAGGTGCTGTCGAACTTCGCCAGCTACGCGCTGCTGCGCTTCGAGATCAATGTCCGCGGCGCCTCGATCATGGGCTTCGTCGGCGCCGGCGGTATCGGCCAGGACCTGATCGAGGCGATCCGCAAATTCTACTTCACCGATGTCAGCGCCATCCTCCTGCTGATCATCGTCACGGTGATGCTGATCGACTATGGCACCGAGCGCCTGCGCCATGCGCTGCTCAGCCTGGAGCACGGCAAATGACGCTCGCTTTGTCCGCCACCGACCGCGCCGCGCTGATCGCCCGCCACAAGACCGCGATCGACGGCTCGCTGAAGACCAAGGTCACGACCATCGCGGTCGTCGGCGGCCTCGTCGGGCTCTTCCTCTACGGGCTGACGACGCTCGAGACCTCGCTCTGGAAGATCATCGCCGGTTTTTCCAATCTCGGCACCTTCGTGGTGCTGATGCTGCCGCCCGATCCCGGCTCGTTCGCCCGCGCCATCATCTTCGTGAAGGCGCTGTTCGAGACCATCGCCATCGCCTTTCTCGGCACGATCCTGGCGGCGATCCTCGCCTTCCCGCTCGGCTTCCTCGCCGCCAAGAACGTCGTCGCCAACCGCGTCGTGCATTTCCTGGCGCGGCGCTCGATGGACACGGTGCGCGGCGTCGACGCGCTGATCTGGGCGCTGATCTGGGTCAATGTCGTCGGGCTCGGGCCCTTCGCCGGCATGCTCGCGATCATGACCAGCGATCTCGGCGCTTTCGGCAAATTATTCTCCGAGGCGATCGAATCCGCCGACCGCAAGCCCGTCGAGGGCGTCGCCTCGGTCGGCGGCGGCAAGTTCCATGAGATCCGCTTCGGCCTGATCCCGCAGGTTCTGCCGGTGATCGCCAGCCAGGTGCTCTACTACATCGAGTCGAACACCCGCTCCTCGACCATCATCGGCATCGTCGGCGCCGGCGGCATCGGTCTCTACCTCGCCGAGACGATCCGCACGCTCGAATGGCAGCAGGTCTCCTTCCTGATCCTGCTGGTCCTGGCGGCGGTGACGGCGATCGACTTCCTGTCGAACAAGCTGCGCTTCGCCATCATCGGCAAGCGGGCGATCTGAGCCCCGATACCCGTCATGGCCAGCGCGATCGGCTCGGCCATGACGCGAAGGTACTGCGCCTCCGCACGATCATCTAGCATGTGCGATTTCGCATAATCTAAAGGCCACATCACACATCGCGATGCGCCATCGCACAATCTATCTCATCGGCATCCGCACTTCGGAGCAAGCCGATGACCCCGATCGATCTCTACACCTACGAGACCCCGAACGGCCACAAGGCCTCGATCATGCTCGAGGAAACCGGGCTGCCCTATGCCGTCACTGTCATCGACATCGAGGCGGGCGAGCAGCACCGGCCGAGCTTCCTGGCGCTCAACCCGAATAACAAGATCCCCGTCATCGTCGACCACGACCATGACCGGACAGTCTTCGAATCCGGCGCAGTCCTCCTTTATCTCGCCGAGCGCTCGGGCGTGCTGCAGCCGAGCAGTCCGCAGGCGTTGAGCAAGACGCTGCAGTGGAGCTTCTTCCAGGCGGCGCATGTCGGGCCGATGATCGGCCAGCTCTGGCATTTCAAGGTCTTCGCGGGGGAGAAACTGCCCTATGCGATCGAACGCTATGAGCGCGAGACCGCCCGCATCCTGGGCGTCCTCGACGGCGAGCTGGCGCTGCGGCCCTATCTGGTCGAGGCCAGCTACGGCATCGCCGACATCATGGTCTGGCCCTGGATCGACGCCCTGCCCAAGCTCGGCATGAGCCTGACCGAAACCCCTCACCTCAGGCGCTGGCACGAGACGATCGCGGCCCGCCCGGCCGTGCAGCGCGGCCTTGCCGTGCCGGCGCTCGAACACGCTGACGCCTGAGCGCGTCGCTCCCGACAGGACGTCTCGTCATGGATACCCTCTTAATCCCCCTTTCCCTTGCCGCCGGCGGCCTGCTGGCGGTGCAGGCCGGCGCCAATGCGCAATTGTCTAAGGCGACCGGCAGCCCCTTCGCCGCGACGACGATCCAGGTCGTCCTCGCCGCCCTCCTCCTGCTGATCCTCGCGATCGCGACCCGCACGGCCGCAGCCTTCGGCGGGCTGCGGGCTGTGCCCTGGTGGCATGCGATCGGCGGCATCGCGACGGCGCTCTACGTCGCCTCGACCATCCTGGTCTTCCCGCGGCTCGGCGCCGTCGTCGCGGTCGGCCTGTTCATCGCCGGCCAGATGCTGGCTTCGCTCGGGCTCGACAGCTTTGGCCTGATCGGCGTGCCCCAGCAGACGCCAAAGCCCGCCACGCTGATTGGCACGGCGGCCGTGCTCGTCGGCGTGGTCGCGATTGTCTTCGGCCAGAAGGGCGCGACCAAGGAGCTCTCCGGCTCCAAGCTCGGCTGGATGCTGCTCGCCCTAATTGCTGGCGCAGTATTACCCATCCAGGGCGCGATCAACGGGCTGCTGCGGCAGGACCTCGGCGCGCCCTTCGTCGTCGGCACGATCAGCTTCGCGGTCGCGACGCTGTCGATGATTGCGGTGCTGCTGCTGACCTTGCTGACGGGCGGCGCCAAGCCGCAGCTCGGCGGCCTCCTGACTATGCCCTGGTGGGGCTGGATCGGCGCGGTCTGCGGCGCGACCTACGTCACCACCGTGTTCGTCGCCATTCCTGCGATCGGCACCGCCGCGACCGTCGGCCTGACCGTCGCCGGCCAGCAGATCGTCTCTCTCTTCGTCGACCGTCATGGCTGGTTCCGCCTGCCCCAGCGCGAGATCTCGGCCCTGCGCTTCGCCGGCGTCGTTGTCCTGCTGCTCGGCGTCGCCGCGATCAAGGTCTTCTGACCCTCAGCCCAACCTTTTTTGGAGACATCCATGTCCTGGTTGCTGCTCACTGGAGCGGGTCTGCTTGAAATCGTCTGGGCGATCGCGTTGAAGCAGGCCGGCGGCTTCACCCGTTTCTGGCCGAGTGTGATCGGCATCGCCTCGGCGGTCGTCAGCTTCATCATGCTGTCGCTGGCGCTGAAGCAATTGCCTGTTGGCACCGCCTATGCGGTCTGGGTCGGCATCGGGGCGCTCGGCGTCGCCATCGTCGGCATTCTTGCCCTCGGCGAGAGCGCCTCGCCCATGCGCCTTGGCCTGCTCGCGCTCATCCTGATCGGCGTGATCGGCCTCAAGCTGGTCGAGGCGTGATCCTCAAGCGATAGACGCGCCCTCGCCCTCCAGCAGGGCGCGCCGCCGCCGGAAGGCGCCATAGGCGAACTCGGTGAAGGAGCGGACCCGAGCAGTGGCGCGCAGGTCTTCATGGGTCAGGATCCACAAGGCCGTCTCCATCTCCGGGATCGGCCGGCGCACGCAGGTCAGCGTCGGGATGCTGTCGCCGAGATAGCAAGGCAACGCCACCAGACCTAAGGCCGCCACCGCCGCCTGCTGCATCGCCAGCAATGAATCGGCGCGGAGCACGATTTCGCTCTTGGGCAGCTTCGCCTGCATCCAGCGCGCCACCGAGGTTCCGTCGAGCGTGTCGTCCGGGCCGACCCAGCGATGCTCGGTGAGATCGGCATGACTATGCCGAGAGAGGTATGCCGGAGCGCCGTAGATCGCGAAGGCGATCTTGCCGACCCGGCGCCCGACCAGCGTCGCCGGCGGATTGTCGGCGGTGCGCAGCGCGACATCGGCGTCGCGCTTGGTCAGGTTGAGCATCAGGTTGGAGACGGCGACTTCCAGCGCGATGCCGGGATGGGCCTCGCCGAACTCGGCCAGAATCTCCGGCAGGATCGAGCCCATCAGCGTGTCGGTGGCGGTGATCCGGAGCGTGCCGGAGAGGCGAAGGTCCTGCCCGGCGATCCTGCGTTCGAGCTCGGTGACGGTGCCGGAGATGCTGCGCGCCGCCGCAACGAGCTCCTCGCCGCCGGGCGTCAGCACATAGCCGGTCGGCAGGCGCTCGAAAAGGCGCAACGCCAGTTGCTGCTCGAAGGCGGCGATACGGCGCAGCACGGTCGAATGATTGACGCGCAATTCGCGCGCCGCGCCGGCGAGCGAGCCAGCCTCGGCGACGGCGAGGACATAGCGCAGATCATCCCATTCGAGCGCGGCCATAGGCCTCCTCGCAAGGCGTTCCGGTCAGGCGACGCCCAGCGCCAGCAGATCGTGGACATGGACGAGGCCGACCGGCCTGTCCTGCGCATCGGCGACGATCAGGGCGGTGACGCGCAACCGGTTGACCATCTCCAACGCCTCGGCGGTGAGCGCGTCCGGCGCGATCCGGCGCGGATCCCCGGTCATCACGTCACGCGCCAGCCGCCCGCCCCAGCCCGTGCCGAGCTTGCGGCGGAGGTCACCATCGGTGACGACGCCGGTGAGCTTGCCGTCAGCATCGATGACGATGGCGCAGCCGAAACCCTTGGCGGTGATCATCGCGACGACATCGGCCATTGCCGCCGTCTCGCCGACGACCGGCAGGCGCTCGCCGGAATGCATGATGGTCGCGACGGTCTTGAGCTGCGCGCCGAGCTTGCCGCCGGGGTGGTAGACGTAGAAATCCTGGCGCGAGAAGCCGCGCGCTTCGAGCAGCGCCACGGCGAGCGCATCGCCGAGCGCCATCTGCATCGTCGTCGAGGTCGTCGGCGCAAGCCCGTTCGGGCAGGCTTCCTCGGCCTTGGGCAGGACGAGCGCGACATCGGCCTCGCGGCCGAGCGCGCTGTCGCGGTTGGCGGTGATCGCGATCAGGCCGACGCGGAAGCGCCGGGTGTAGCCGACGATCGCCGAGAGCTCGACCGCCTCGCCCGACCAGGACAGGGCGACGACGACATCCTCGGGCTGGACCATGCCGAGATCGCCATGGCTGGCCTCGGCCGGGTGGACGAAATGCGATGGCGTGCCGGTCGAGGCCAGCGTCGCCGCGATCTTGCGGCCGACATGACCGGACTTGCCCATGCCGGTGACGATCACCCGGCCGGCGGAGTTGCGGATTATTTCGACGGCGGCGGCAAAGGGTTCGGCGAGGCCGTTGCCGATTGCCGCGTGCAAGGCGTCGAGGCCGGCGCGTTCGGTGGCGATGGTGCGGAGGGCGGAAGCGCTGATGGTCGCGGTCATGGAGCGCGCCTCTAGCATGCCGGACGCCACGCTGGCCACCATCGCCGCTGCGTTGACGCGGCATTAACCGTCTTCGTTCTAACTCCATTAACCATGCGCGCCCTCCCGGCGCGCGAAGCCTTTGCCTCGCCGGAGCACCGTCGCGCCCGTGTCCCGTTTCGCCCAGATCTGCTGGCTGGCCGGCGTCGCAGGCTGCTGCGGCGTCGCCGGGCTGACGGCCTGGCCGGAGCAGCCATCGGCGCAAATGCAGACGCAGCCGGCCGGTACGTCGACACGTCCGCGCGCCCCGGCCTTGCGAACCGGCACGCCCGATGTCGCTCAAAGACAGAACGCCGTCCCCAGCAACAGCTCGGCCCTGCCGGATGCTGCCGGCGAGTCGATCGATCCGCCCCCTGCCCGCTCCAGCGCGATCTCGCGCACCCAGCCCGCACGCGCCAGCCAGCCGATCCAGTCCTCGCGCCTGCGCGGCGTCACCCAGCGCGATATCCGCTCCCCGCAACCGACGATCACCGCCCTGCCGCCGCCGCTTCCGCCCGCGCCCGAGCCGCGCAAGCGCAAGCGGCCGGAAGAAGATCCCTACGCGCCGCTCGGCCTGCGTCTCGGCAATGTCATCCTGCGCCCGGCGATCACCGGCTCCGGCGGCTATGACAGCAACCCCGGCCGCGTCTCCGGGCCGAGCAAGGGTTCGCTGTTCACCCGCACCGAGGGCGAGCTCGGCATCCAGTCCGACTGGAACGTGCACGAGCTCACCGGCATGCTGCGCGGCGGCTACAGCCGCTATTACCGCGACGACAGCGCCTCGCGCCCGGATGCGGCGGGCAACATGTCCTTGCGTCTCGACGCGACGCGCGACACCCGCATCCTGCTGGAATCGCGGCTGCAACTCGATACGCAGCGCCCGGGCTCGCCCGATCTCTCCGCCGCCGTGCAGGGCCGGCCGATCACCTGGGCCTATGGCGCCGCAGCCGGCGTCACCCACGACATCAACCGCCTGCAGTTCACGCTGCGCGGCTCGGTCGACCGGCAGGACTATGAGGACGCCGATCTCAGCAATGGCCGCAAGCTCAGCCAGGCCGACCGCAACCAGACGCAATATGGCCTGCGCCTGCGCGCGGCCTATGAGGTGACGCCTGGCTTCAAGCCCTTCGTCCAGGCCGAGGTCGACACCCGCCAGTTCGACGAGAAGGTCGATTCCAACGGCTATATGCGCTCCTCCGACGGCTATACCGCCCGTGTCGGCTCGACCTTCGAGATCAGCCGCATGCTCACCGGCGAGGTCTCGGGCGGCTATCAGGACCGCAAATACGAGGACGGGCGGCTGAAAAATCTGCGCGGTTTCGTAGGCGACGCCGCGATCCTGTGGACGCCGACGCCGCTGACCACGGTGACGCTGCGCGGCACCGCCGAGCTTGGCGACACCACCATCCCCGGCTCCAGCGGCACGACGGCACGCCGCGTCAATCTCGAAGTGGCGCATGCGCTGCGCCGCAACCTCACCGTCACGGGCTTCGCCAGCTATGGCCGCACCGAATATGACGGCCAGGATCTGCGCGAGGACCTGTCCACCCTCGGCGCGAGGATCGAATACAAGCTGACCCGGACCTTCTCGGTCCGCGCCAGCTTCACCCATGAGCGCCTGAATTCGACCAATCCCGGTTCCGACTACACCGCGAATGTCGCGCAGGTCGGCCTGCGCGTGCAGTTCTGACGGCTCAGCGCGTCAGCCTTCGTATTTCTCTAGGAAGCCCTCGACCGGCAGCGCCCGGAAATCGTCGAGCGCGGTGCGCAGCTGTGCGTGTTCCCAATCCCACCAGGCCAGCGCCTTCAGCCGCTGCGCGATCTCCTCGGGGAAACGCCGGCGGATGATCCGGGCCGGGTTGCCGGCGACGATGGTGTAGTCGGGCACGTCCTTGGTCACGACAGCGCCGCCCGCGACGACTGCCCCAGTGCCGACGCTGCGGCCGGCGAGCACGATGGCGCCATGGCCGATCCAGACATCATGGCCGATCGTAACCGGGGTCGAGCGGCGCCAGTCGAAGAAGGCGGCATCGTCCTGCGCATCCTCGAAATAGGCGCTGGCGCGATACGTGAAGTGCGACTGGCTCGCCCGCTGCATCGGATGATTGCCGGGATTGATGCGGGTATGCGCCGCGATCGAGCAGAACTTGCCGATGGTCGAGTAGATCACGTCGGAATCGTTCACGACATACGAATAGTCGCCGAGCGTCGATTCCGCGAAGGAGGTGCGGGCGCCGATCTCGGTATAGCGGCCGAGTACGGCGGCGCGGACCCGGGCGGTCGGATCGATCACGGGTTCGAGCCCGAGTTTCTTGCCTGCCATGACGGGCTTCCTTGAAAGAGCTGTTAGGCGAGCGGGATGTTGTCGAGCAGCACGAAGCGGCTGCTGCGGCTCGCCTGCTTGAAGATGGCGACGCGGTCGATCAGGGCGGAGCCAGCCGGCACCGCCTGCGCATGGGCCTGCGTCAGTGCCGCCTTGACCGGGGCGACGTCACCCTCCGGCAGCGAGCCGGTCAGCGTCATGTGGAAGCGGAAGGCGTCGCCGACATAAGGGTAGCCATAGGCTTCGAGATAGGCGCGATGCGCCGGCGTCAGCGGGCTCTGCAGCCGGCGCGCCAGATCGGCCTCTGAGAGCGGAGCGCGGAAGGGCTCGAAGGCCTGGACGATGTCGAAAGCGAAGCGCTGCAGCTCGTCGCTCGGTTCGGACGGCGTCAGCGCGATGAAGCGGCCGAGCGCGTTGACGGTGAGCCCGGCGAGCCGGACCGGCGGGCGCCCGGCGACATAGTTGCGCGCGAAGGCCCGCAAGGCACCCTCGTTGCGACCATTGGCGAGTTCGAACGGCGCCTTCAGCGTCGCGTGGAAGCCGTAGCGGCGTGGCTCGGCAGTAACGTCCGGCCAATCGAGCCCCTCGCAGCCCGGCGGGACGGCGAAGTCGACATCCGCGCCCGTGATGGCGTCATAGCCCAGCGTCGCGCTGCCGAAGCGCCAAAGGGCGCTGTCGGCGGCGGGAGCGTAGTAGAGCGCGTAGCGCGGCGCGGATTGGGTCATGCTGCGCTCAGAAGGCCCGGCGTCCCTGCGACCAGACGGTGGCGATCACCGGCGTCGCGCCCAGCGCCCTGAAGCGCACGATATCGGCGCGCAGGCCGGGCTTCAGATGGCCGCGATCCCCGAGGCCGAGGATGTCGGCGACCTTCCAGGTGACCTTGGCCATCGCCGCCGGCAAAGCGATGCCGTGCTTGTCGTTGAGCTTGAGCACGGCCTGCAGCAGGCTCGCGGGGACATAGTCGGAGGAGAGCCCGTCGAGCAGGTCCTTCTCGGCGAGCTCCGCGACCGAGACGCCGCCGGAATGCGAGCCGCCGCGGACGACATTGGGCGCGCCAGCGATGGTGGCGAGGCCGCGCTGCTTGGCCGCCTCAGCAGCCTCAACGGTGGTCGGGAACTCCGAGATCACTGCGCCCGAGGCGATGCCGGCCTCGACATGCTCGATCGTGGTGTCGTCATGGGTCGCGATCGGGATGCCGCGGGCCTGGAACATCTCGACCACGGCACCCCAGTTGCGACCGACATTGTCGGCGCCCTCGCGCTGGCGGACGACGACGTCTTCCTCGAACTCCGCCTGCGTCTTGCCATTGCCGAGGGCATAGGTGCGCAGATGGGCGAGATCGCGCCATTGGCGCTGGCCGGGGGTGTGGTCCATCAGCGAGACGAGCTGGACAAGGCTATCGTCCTGATAGGGCTCGATGTCCTTGAGCAGGTCCGGGCTGGTCAGTTCGCAGCGCATATGGATGCGGTGGTCGATGCGGAAGACACCCTCGGCGCTGCCGAGCCGGAGCGCATCCATCACATCGGCGAAGATGTCCTTGCGGTAGTCCTTGGCCGAGAAGGGCGTGCCGGCGCAGATCGCGTCATAGACGGTGGTGACGCCGGCGGCCGCCATCTGCGCGTCATGGACAAGCGCCGCCGCGAGCCCGTTCGGCCAGAAGACCTTCGGGCGCGGCATGAAATGCTTTTCCATGTTGTCGGTGTGCATCTCGACGAGACCGGGCGCGACATAATCGCCCCCAACGTCGATCGCCTCCGGCAGCGAGGATTTGCCCTGGTCGACCGAGCGGATGCCGCTCTCGTCGAAGGCGATGGTCCCGGTGACGACCTCGTCCTCGAGGATCAGGCGGGCATTGGTCAGGATGGTGGACATCAGGCGGCCTTCCGGAAATCGGTGATGTCGAGATAGCGGGTCGCGACAGCCTCTCGCACGGCCTCGTCATGGAAGATACCGACGATGGCGGAACCCTGTTCGCGCGCCTCGGCGATCAGCCTGACCACGACATTGCGGTTATTGGCGTCGAGCGAGGCGGTCGGCTCGTCGATCAGCATGATTGGCGAGGGATCGACGAAGGAGCGGGCGATGTTGACGCGCTGCTGCTCGCCGCCGGAGAAGGTCGCCGGGGCGAGCTCCCAGAGGCGCTGCGGCAGGTTGAGGCGGGCGAGCATCGCCTTGGCGCGCTCGCTCGCTTCCTCGGGCGTGGCACCGCGGGCGAGCAGCGGATCGCGGACGATGTCGAGCGCGGTGACGCGCGGGATGACGCGCAGGAACTGCGAGACGAAGCCGAGTGTGCGGCGGCGGATGTCGAGCACGGTGCGCGGCACGGCCGAGACGATGTCTATCGGCCGCCCGCCATGGGTGATGGCGATCGTGCCGGAGGTCGGCCGGTAATTGCCGTAGAGGATGCGCAGCAGGCTCGACTTGCCTGCGCCGGACGCGCCGGCCAGCACCAGTGCCTCGCCGGCGGCGACCGAGAAGTTGACGTTGTCGAACACCGGCAGGCGAACGCCGCCCTGATTGTGCAGGGTGAATTCCTTGGCGACGTTCTCGACGTGAATCATCGTGGTCATGGTGTCAGTGCCTTGTGCCGGCGCGGTGACGAGGATGTGACGGAAGCTCGCCGTCTTTCCGGGGCAGGCCACAGGCCTGAGCCCGGAATCCATGAACATTGTCGGCAAGACGCGAAGCGCGACGGCTTGAGCCCGATCTGGCGAACTCCGTGTTCATGGGTTCCGGGCTCTTCGCTGCGCGAAGCCCCGGAATAACGGCTAGGTTCGGACGCTCGCTCATACGGTGAGCACCGCCGATGTGAGCAATTGCGTGTAGGCGTGCTGGGGATCGTCGAGGACCTGGTCGGTCAGGCCCTGCTCGACGACGCGGCCATCCTTCATCACCATCAGGCGGTCGGTGAGCAGGCGCGCGACGGCAAGATCATGGGTGACTATGATCGCGGCGAGGCCGAGATCGCGCACCAGCACCCGCAGCAGGTCGAGCAGGCGGGCTTGGACGGAGACGTCGAGGCCGCCGGTCGGCTCGTCCATGAAGACGAGCTTCGGCTCGGAGACCAGCACGCGGGCGATCTGCAGGCGCTGCTGCATGCCGCCGGAGAACTGGCGCGGCCGGTCGTCAATGCGCCCGGCCGCGATCTCGACGCGCTGCAGCCAGTCGAGCGCGGTCTCGCGGATCCTGCCGTAATGGCGGGCGCCATTATCCATCAATCGCTCGCCGACATTGCCGCCGGCCGAAACGTCCATGCGCAGCCCGTCGCGCGGGTTCTGATGGACGATGCCCCAGGCGGTGCGCATCAGCCGGCGCCGCTCCTGCTCGGCCACCGAATAGATGTCGAGCGGCTCGGCGCCGCCCCTGAACAGCACCTCGCCCTCATCCGGCTTGTCGATGCCGGCGAGGCAGCGCAGCAGGGTCGACTTGCCGGAGCCGGATTCGCCGACGATCCCCAGAACCTCGCCCGGCCAGAGGTCGAAGGAGACCTCGGCGCAGCCGATGCGCTCGCCATAGAAGCGGGAGACGCCGGCGACCGAGAGCAGCGGGGCGGGATCGAGCGCCAGCTCCTGCGGATTGACCTGCATGTTCATGGCTTGGCCTCGTCTTCGACCAGATGCAGCGCCGAGGCGTCGGCGAGCATGGCGCCGCGATGGCCGTCCGCCCGCCGCGTCTCGCAATGATGGCTGTCGGAGCAGACGAACATCCGCCCGCCCTGATCGTCGATCACCACCTCGTCGAGATAGGAATCGGCGGCGCCGCAGAGCGCACAGGGCTGCTCCCAGCTCTGGATGCGGAAGGGATGGTCGTCGAAATCGAGGCTGCGCACGCTGGTATGGGGTGGCACCGCATAGATGCGCTTCTCGCGGCCGGCGCCGAAGAGCTGCAGAGCCGGCGACATCTGCATCTTCGGATTGTCGAATTTCGGGATCGGCGATGGCGCCATCACGTAGCGACCATTGACCATGACCGGGTAATCATAGGTCGTCGTCACTTCGCCGAAGCGGGCGATGTTCTCGTAGAGCTTGACCTGCATCAGCCCGTATTCGGCCCAGGCGTGCATCTTGCGCGTCTCGGCCTCGTGCGGCTCGAGCTTCCGCAGCGGCTCGGGCTGCGGAACCTGGTAGACCATGATCTGACCGGCCTTCAGCGGCGCCTCAGGGATGCGGTGACGCGTCTGGATGATCGTCGCCTCATCGGTCGCCTCGGTGGTGCGCGCAGCGGCGGTGCGCTCGAAGAAGCGGCGGATCGAGACGGCATTGGTGGTGTCGTCGGCGCCCTGGTCGATGACCTTCAGCGTATCGTCGGGCCCGATGATCGCGGCAGTGACCTGGATGCCGCCGGTGCCCCAGCCGCGGGCGAGCGGCATCTCGCGTGAGCCGAACGGCACCTGGTAGCCGGGAACCGCGACCGCCTTGAGCAGGGCACGGCGGATCATCCGCTTAGTCTGCTCGTCGAGATAGGCGTAGTTGTAGGCGGGCTTCGAATTCCGCGGGCCCTCATCCTGAGGAGCGGGCGCAGCCCGCGTCTCGAAGGATGTTTCATAGGGCGCTGGAACATCCTTCGAGACGGCCCTGCGGGCCTCCTCAGGATGAGGGCTGGAGGGGTGGGACAAGACAGTCATTCCGCGGCCTCCGGCAGGGCTTCGTTCTGTTGATCGGCGAGACGCTGCTCGCGCTCCCGGCGGATGCGGCGGATCAGTTCGAGCTCGCCCTGGAAGTCGACGTAATGCGGCAGCTTCAGATGCTCGACGAAGCCGGCCGCCTCGACATTGTCGGAGTGGTAGAGGACGAATTCGTCCTGCTGGGCCGGATAGGTCGCGGCCTCGCCGAACTCGCGCGCCTTCAGCGCCCGGTCGACCAGCGACATCGACATCGCCTTGCGCTCGCTATGGCCGAAGGAGAGCCCGTAGCCGCGAGTGAACTGCGGCGGCACCTCCTTTGAGCCGGCAAACTGGTTGACCATCTGGCATTCGGTCAAAGTGATCTCGCCGAGATCGACGGCGAAGCCGAGCTCCTCCGGCACGAATTCGACCGCGACCTCGCCGACCCGGACCTCGCCGACGAAGGGGTGGCTGTTGCCGTAGCCGCGCTGCACGGAATAGCCGAGGCCGAGCAGGAAGCCCTCGTCGCCGCGCGCCATCGCCTGCAGGCGGACATCGCGCTCGGCCGGAAAGGTGACGGGCTCGCGGGTGAGGTCGAAGGGACGCGGATCGCCTTCCGGCGGCGCTTCCTCTTCCATCAAGCCTTCGGCGCCGAGGATGTCGGGCACGCGCGGCATCGAGGCGTCGAGCGGCTGCGCGGCGGGACGGGCCGGGCTCTCCGCTGGAGCCGCTTCGTCCATCAGGGCGAAATCGAAGAGCCGGTGGGTATAGTCATAGGTCGGGCCGAGCACCTGGCCGCCCGGCAGATCCTTATAGGTGGCGGAGACGCGGCGGCGGATCGCCATCTTCGCGGTATCGAGCGGCTCGGAGGAGCCGAAGCGCGGCAGCGTGGTGCGATAGGCGCGCATCAGGAAGGCGGCCTCGATCGCATCACCCTGCGCCTGCTTCAGCGCCAGCGCGGCGAGATCGGGATCGTAGAGCGAGCCCTCATTCATCACGCGGCCGCAGGCGAGGCCCATCTGCTCGCGGATCTGAGCGACGGCGAGCTCCGGCACGCTCTCATCGCCGCGACGTGCCTCGGCGACGAGATCATGGGTGGCGAGGATGGCGGCTTCGCCGCCTTTGACCGCGACATACATTAGTAAAGCTCCCGGCGGGGCATCAACGGGTCTCCACAATTTGCGTCGAGCGCGGCAGGCCGAGCATCTGCGAGCCATGGACCAGCAGCAGATCGACACCGAGCGGGTAGACCGCGGCGTTGTCTTCGACCTCGGCCCAGAAGCCGGCACGCAGGCCCGTCGGAGCGATGGCGCGCTGGTCGGGAATGCCAGGGCCTGCGAGCGTGACCACCTCGCCACCTGCGAGCCCAGCGCACTGAACGAGGACCGTGGTCGAGCGGTCCGGAAATTGGTCGTCACCGGCATTGAAAGCGGCGAGCTTTGGCTCGGTCGCGGCGCCGTCAATCACCGCGAAGGCGGCGCGAGCGGGATCCTCGACGAGGGCGGCACCGCAATGGAAGCGCAGCCAGGCACCGGCCGGGCCGTCACGCAGGGCGGCCGGCAGCCAGATCGGCGTCTCGTAGTCGGCCAGCGTCAGCAACGCGACGGCAGTCGCCGGCTCGAGCCCGGCCGGTGCTTCGACCGGAACGCCGATGTCGCAAGCGAGGCCCGGCTCAGACAGCGCCGCCAGCAGAGCGCGGAAGGCGCCTTGCGACTGGAAGACCGGGTCGGCGAAGCCGGCGCCGATGAGGGTGTCGTCGTGAGCCATCAGCCGCCCCTGACCAGCGTGAAGAAATCGACCTTGGTGGCGGCCGCCTTGCGCGAGGCGAGCTCGCGTGCCGCCTGCTGCTTCTGGGCGAGGGCGAAGACACCGCGCCGCAGCGGGCCGGTTTCGATCTCGCTCTGAAGAAGCGCGTCGGTGACCGCCGCCAGCCGCGCCTTGCGACCGTCGCGACCGAGTGCGTAGGAGAAGCCCATGGCGCCGCTGTCGAGGCGGACGACGCAGCGCGTCACCGTGGCCTCGCCGAGATTGAAGCGGCGGCCGGCGCCACCAGCGCGGCCCTCGACCATGACCGTGCCGGTCTCAGGCGCCTTGAGCAGTTCATGGGTCGGCAATGGACCGGCCTGCTGCAGCAAAGCGTCAATCTCGCCTTGCGTGGCACGGGCCAGAACTGCCATCCAATGCTGGCGTGTCGCGATGTCCGTCATGCCTTATCGGCCTCTCGCCAAGCGCTAATGTCTAGACTATGATAAGCCCGTCGCCAGAAAAGGTCTATACATTTTGGATGAAACTTTGATGACGGGCACACCGGACAATCAGGGCGGCGATGGCGGAACGGCCTGGCGGCGGATCGCCGATGCGCTCGCGGCCTCGATCGAGCAGGGTGAATACGAGCCGGGCGATACGCTGCCGGCCTCGGTCGCTCTGGCCGAGCGCTATGGCGTGCACCGGCACACGGTGCGCCAGGCCTTCCGGCATCTCGCCGAGCGCGGATTGGTCACGGTCTCACGCGGGCGTGGCACGCAGGTGACGGCGCCGCGCTTCCCTTACAAGCTCGGCCGCCGGGTCAGCATGCGCACCAATTTCGGATCGGCGGGTATCGCCGTCTCCGGCGCGGTGCTGGCCTCGGAGATCGTCGCCGGCGAGGCGCAGCATTGCGAACTGCTCGGGCTGCCGGAGGGCACCCCGCTCTGGGCGATCGAGACCCTGAGCCGGGCCGGCGGCACACCGGTCGGCACCGGCATCCACTATCTCAGCGTCGAGCGCTTCCCGCGCTTCGACGAGATCCTGACGCAGGCGGGCTCATCGATCACCGCCGCCTTCAAGGCCTGCGACATTCCTGATTACGTCCGGCGTTCGACCCGGCTGGCGGCGCGGCTCGCCAGCGAGCGCGAGGCGGCGCTGCTCAAGATCGAGGTAGGAGCCGCCGTGCTGACCTCGGATGCGATCGACGCCCTGCCCGACCTGACGCCGATCCACATCGTCAACAGCGTCTTCGCCGGCGAACGGATGGAGATGGTGGTCGAGCCCTTCGGGGACTAGCGCACTTTTCCGATCAATCCGGCTCAGGAGTCGTCATTGCGAGGAGCGAAGGCGACGAAGCAATCCAGGAGGACGTAGAGCACTGCCGTTCCTGGATTGCTTCGCTGCGCTCGCAATGACGGAAGAGGAGAGCGCTCGGCTCAGCCGCGCTCGTAGAGCAGACGGGCGCGGATCGTGCCGTCGAGGGCACGGATCTCCTCGATGATCTCGCGCGCGACCTCGCCGACCGGGTCGGCCTCCATCACGACATAGCCGATCTCGCCGTCGGTCTGGAAATTCTGGGCGGCGATATTGATGTTGCGGCTGGCGAAGACGTCGTTGAGACGGCGCAGCATGCCCGGCGCGTTGCGCTGGACCTGGATGAAGCGGGTGCCGGCCGGGCGCGCCGGCAATTGCACCTGCGGGAAATTGACCGCACCGACGGTCGAGCCGACATCGGAATAGTCGACCAGCTTGCGGGCCACCTCTGCCCCGATGCGCTCCTGCGCCTCCTCGGTCGAGCCGCCGATATGCGGGGTCAGGATGACGTTGGGCAGGCCCTGGAGCGGGGTGACGAAGCGGTCATTGTTCGAGGCCGGCTCCTTCGGGAAGACGTCGACCGCGGCGCCGGCGAGCGCGCCGCTGCGCAGCGCCTCAGCGAGAGCCTCAAGGTCGACGACCGTGCCGCGCGAATTGTTGATGAGATAAGCGCCCTGCTTCATCGCCGCGATCTCGGCCTTGCCGATCATGTTGTGCGTGGCAGGCGTTTCCGGGACATGCAGCGAGACGACGTCGCTGTTCGCCAGCAAGGCCTTCAGGCTCTCGACCGGCTCGGTATTGCCATGGCGCAGGCGGTCGGTGTGATCGTAATAGATCACGCGCATGCCCATCGCCTCGGCGATGTTGGAGAGCTGGCTGCCGATATTGCCGTAGCCGACGATGCCGAGCACCTTGCCGCGCACCTCGAAGGAGCCGTTGGCCGACTTGTCCCAGCCGCCCTCATGCGCCGAGCGCGAGCGGTCGGGAATCCGGCGCAGCAGCATGACGATCTCGCCGATGGTCAGCTCGGCGACGCTGCGGGTGTTGGAGAACGGCGCGTTGAAGACCGGGATGCCGCGCAGGCGGGCGGCGTCGAGATCGACCTGGTTGGTGCCGACCGAGAAGCAACCGACGGCGAAGAGGCGCTTGGCGGCGGCAAAGACCGGCTCGGTGAGCTGCGTGCGCGAGCGGATGCCGAGGATATGCGTCTTCTCGATCGCCTCGATGAGCTGGGCCTCGTCGAGCGCCTTGGGCAAGCGGGTCAGATTGGTGTAGCCGGCCTGCTGCAGAGCGGCGACGGCGGACTCGTTGATCCCTTCGAGCAGGAGGACGCGGAGACGGTCCTTCGGAAAGGAAAGCCGGTCGGTGGGAAGGTTCATGGCGCGCTCGGGTGGTCCAGCGATGCGCCCGCTCGCCTGGTCGGGCGGAAGGCGCCGGAGCGCCCGCTATAGACCTGTTATCGCAGCGCACAACCGCAAAGTTGTCGCGCCGGCCTCCCGCTAGGCGCTCGCGGCGCGCAAGGGTACGACACCGCCCGGCTGGACCGGCGTCAGATGCTGCTGCGGCAGCAGGAAGGGCTGGCCGGCCGGCGGCAGGCGGCTGAAGGAGAGCGAGACGCGGAAGACGCCGCGCAGCAGATTGTCGTCGAGGATGGCAGACGGCTCGCCCTGCGCGACGATCGCGCCCTCGTGCATCACCACCAGCCGATCGGCATAGGTCACGGCCAGGTTGAGATCATGCAGCACGACCAGCACGGCCGCGCCCTGCGCCGCGATGCTGCGGGCGGCATCCAGCAGCGAGAGCTGGTGGCAGAGGTCGAGGCTGGCGATCGGCTCGTCCAGGAAGAGGATCTGGCGCTGCGCAACGCTGCGGCCGGCCTCGAGCTGGCAGAGCGCCCTGGCGAACTGAACGCGCTGCTGCTCGCCGCCTGAGAGGGTCTGATACTGGCGACCAGCGAGGCCGATGACGCCGGCGGTCTCCAGCGCCTGCGCGATAATCTCGCTCTTGCGAGCGCGCGACTGCGCCCGACCGACGCCTTCGAGGCCGAGCCGCGCGACCTCGTAGACGCTGAACGGGAAGGCGAGGCGCTGTTTCTGCACCATCACGGCGCGCCGGCAAGCAAGTTCCCAGCCGGGGATCTGAGGCAAGGCTGCGCCGTCCATGCGGACGGTGCCTTGCGAGGGCGAGAGCTCGCCGGTCAAGAGTTTGAGCAAAGTCGACTTGCCGGCGCCATTGGGGCCGACGACGATCGTGGTGGCGCCCTCTTCGAGCGCCAGCGAAGCACCACGCACCAGGGTGCTGCCGCGTACCGAAAAGGAGAGTTCGGTCGCTTCGAGGATCGCCATGCTCAGAGCTCCGCGATCCGGCCGCGGCGCAGCAGCAGCCAGAGGAAGAAGGGCGCGCCGATGAAGGCGGTGACGATGCCGATCGGCAGCTCGGCCGGCACGACGACGAGGCGTGCGATGATGTCGGCGCCGACCAGCAGGGCCGCGCCGCCGATCGCCGAAAGCGGCAGCAGCAGGCGGTGATCAGGGCCGATCGAGAGCCGGATCAGATGCGGCACGACGATGCCGACGAAACCGATGACGCCGGCCGCGGCGACGCTGGCGCCGACCGCGAGCGCGACCAGCAGGATCGCGAGCGCCTTGATGCGCTGGACCGGGATGCCGAGATGATAGGCCTCGGCCTCGCCGAGCATCAGCGCGTTGAGACCACGCGCCAGCAAGGGCACGGCGAACAGCAGCGGCAGCACGATCGGCGCCACCACCGAAAGCTTGGTCCAGCTAGCGCCGCCGAGGCTGCCGAGCGACCAGAAGGTCAGATCGCGCAATTGCCGGTCATCGGAGATGAAGGCGAGCAGGCCGGTGAGCGAGCCAGCGAGCGCGCCGAGCGCGACGCCAGCGAGCAGCATCGTCGCGACCGAGGTGCGGCCCTGGCGGGTCGCGATTAGATAGAGCGCCAGCGTCGAGACCAGGCCGCCGAAGAAGGCGCCGAAGGGCAGCACCGCGAAGGGCAGCTTCATCGCGAAAGCCGAGACGAAGAAGCGGTCACCGAGCACGATGGTCGCGGCGGCGGCGAGGCCGGCGCCGGCGGAGACGCCGACGAGGCCGGGATCGGCGAGCGGATTGCGGAAGAGGCCCTGCATCAGGGCACCGGAAATGGCGAGCGCCGCCCCCACCAGCGCGCCGAGCAACAGGCGCGGCATGCGGATATTGAGCACGACCAGTGCCTCGCGGCTGTCGAGCAGATCAGTGGGGCCGAAACCGAGCTTCGCCATCAGGATGTCGGCGACGCGGCCGGGTGCGATCGAAAAAGCCCCTGCCCCGAGCGAGAGCAGCATCAGCAACAGGCAGAGCCCAACCAGCGCTGCGACGGCGATGACGCCCTTGCGACGATGGCCGGCGGTGAGGACCGCCAGCGCGGCGGCGCTCGCGCTCGGCGTCTGCTTCACGGCGAGCGTCATTTGGCGGCGGAGAGCTGGGCGACCTTGGCCTCGGGATAGAGCTCGGCCATCAGGTCGCGCGCCGCGTTCGGCGTGCGCGGACCAAAGCCGAGCAGATAGAGCCCGTCCATGCGGATCAGCGCCTGCTGCTTTGCTGCCGGCGTCTGCGAGAAGGCCGGCATGGCGAAGAGCTCGGCGGCGACAGCACTATGGGCGCCGCTGCTGGTATGGCGCATCATCAGCACGACGTCGGGGCCGGCGGTGATGATCGCCTCGTCGGTCATCGGCTTGAAGCCTTCGACGGCGCTCGCGGCATTGACGCCGCCGGCGAGCGCGATGATCGCGTCGGCCGTGGTGTTCCGGCCGCCGACCATGGTGCGCCCGTTCTGCAGGGAGAGCACGAACAGCACCCGCTTCTGCTTGGGCAGGCCGGCGCGGAGCTTGTCGAGCTCGTCAAACCGGGTCTTCACGCTCGCGGCGAGCTGTTGCGCCGGCTCTGCGGCGCCGGCAGCCTTGCCGATCGCGGCGATCTTGCCGACGACGGCTTCCGGCGACAGCGCCTCCGGGATCATCGTGATCGGCGTACCGGATTCCTTGAGCAAGGCGAGCGCATCGGGCGGGCCGGCACCCTCGACCGCGATGATCTGCGAGGGCTTGAGCGAGAGCACGCCTTCGGCCGAGAGCGCCCGGACATAGCCGACGCTCTTCTTGTCCTTCTGTGCCTCGGGCGGCCACTGGCTGGTGGTGTCGACGCCGACGACCTTGTCCTGCAGGCCGAGCGCATAGAGCACCTCGGTGATGACGCCGCCGGCCGCGACGATGCGTTCGGCGGTCTGGGCATGAGCGGCAGCGATGCCGGCGAGCCGCTCGAACGGTCCGGCCGGGCCTGCGAGCGCCAGCAGGGAAATGATCGCCGCGGCCGCAATCTCGCGGCCAAGGCGCTTGGCCCTGAGACCCGCGAGCGGAGTTGTCGAAGGCGCTGGCAAGGTGCCCATGCTCGATCTCATGCATGCGACGACGTGGAGCAATGGCGCTGCGCGCGCCCGACTACACTGAAGTCATTCCAAAGTATTTGCTCAATTTATAATCGTTCAAAACAACGATTAATTGAGCGATTGTTGACGGTGATAGGCGGCTTTACTAAGGAGGGTCAAGAGCGGCGCAAGCTGCCCGATCATCCTGTTTCCGGAACCGCCGAGGATTTCCCGATGTTCATCGCCATGAACCGCTTCAAGGTCGTCAAGGGGGAGGAAGAGGCCTTCGAAACGGTCTGGTCCTCGCGCAAGACCCGTCTCGACGAGATGCAGGGCTTCATCGCCTTCCATCTGCTCAAGGGGCCGGAGAAGGAGGACCATACCCTCTATTCCTCGCACACGACCTGGGCCTCCAAAGAGGACTTCACCGCCTGGACCAAGTCGGAGCAGTTCCGTGAGTCGCACCGCAGCGCCGGCCAGCCGCGGCCGACGCCGCTCTATCTCGGCCATCCGGAATTCGAAGGCTTCGAGACGATCCTGACCGAGCGCAACCCGCATCTGCCGCGCCAGGCGGCCGAGTGAGAGGCTGATCACGATGTCGTTCGCTGACACGCTGGCGCCGGCCGCTCCGGCCGAAGCCATGGAGAAAGTCCGGGCGGCCCTCGCCGCCAAGCCGGACGGGGTGATCGAGGCCGTCGCGCGCGAGCACGGCGTCTCGACGCTCGCCGTGCTGGAGGCGACGCCGGAGGAGCAACGCCGCTTCATTGCGGCGGAGCGCTTCGAGGCTCTCTGGCAGGAGCTTTCGAGCTGGGGCACCGTGCTCTTCATCGTGCACACGCCCGACATCGTGCTCGAATGCGAGGGCTCGCTGCCGGTCGGCTCCTTCGGCCATGGCTATTACAACATCCATGGCGACAGCCCGATCGGCGGGCACATCAAGGCCGGCAACTGCACCGCGATCTATCTGGTCGATCGCCTGTTCCACGGCCGCCGCTCCTGCTCGGTGCAGTTCTTCAACGGCGCGGGCGAGGCGATGTTCAAGGTCTTCGTCCGCCGCGACGAGGCGCGTGAGCTGCTGGCCGATCAGGTCGAGCGTTTCGAGGCGTTGAAGCGCGACTTCGCCTGAACACCACCTGTCTCTCGCCGGCAGGTTGCACGAGGCCTTCGCCGCTCACCGGCGGAGGCTGTCTTTTTTGCCGCAGGCCGGCTCACGGCGTGATGACTGACAAATGACGTCAATTGCCACGTTTCTGCCATAAGCAGCATCATATCGGTTCCCTCCGCTTGCGATGTCGCTAAAGGCTCAGAATTTACCCATTGTTAACCACAAAAGGCGCAGCCTCTCACCCGCGGAGCGAAACGACGTGATCGAACCCGTTGATCGCGTACGGCTTCCGACAGGCGAGCGCCATGGCCGGCCGGCGAGCGCGAAAGACCTGTTCGAGGTTCCGGCTGAGGACGCTGAGATGGCAGCGCAGCTTGCCCTGGCACGGGCCAGCCTAGCCAAGGACCTCATCGGCCCGACATTACCGACCGATCCCAGGGCTGACCTAGCATCGCTCACCCAGAGCGCGGGCTTCCGCAACGCGGTCATGCTGGCGCTGCGCTTCGTGCAGGCGCGCCTGCTCTCGGTCTGGGGCCTGCTGCTGGCAGCCGCCCTTTGCCCGCCCAAGGTCTTTGCCGATTTCGCGATCTTCGCGGCCCTGGCGAATGTCGGCGCGATCGCCGCGCTGATGCGCTTCGAGGCCGTGTTCTTCCAGAACAGCGACCGGCTGCAGCTCGGCCGGGCCTTCCGCCTGGCGGTGACTGCCGGCGCCATTTTTCTGGGTGCAGCGACGCTCGTGATCCTGTTCGCAGCATCGCAAGATTGGGTTCTTCGCGGCTTCGGCGCTCTCTTCCTGCTCTCGCTCGGGAGCCGTGCGATGGCCCAGCTGCTTCTGGCCGAGGCCACGGCGGAAGGCGACTTCTCCACGATCGGCAACTGCAATATCGTCCAGGCGCTGGTCCAGCCGGGGATGATGATCCTGCTGATCTGGCCGCTCGGGCCGACCGCCCTGGCCTTATTCGCCGCGGACGCATTCGGCCATACCGTCGCCGCCTCCTACCTCGCCTGGCGGCGACGCGGCTCCCTGCTGCGGTTGATGCACCCGTCCCGCTGGTCATGCGCTGAACTGACCTCGTCCGCCTGGGAATGGCGCAGCTCGCCTACCTTCCTCTTGCCCTCTACGCTGCTCGCCGTCGGCTTTTCGGCGGCGCCGCTATTGGCTCTGCCATTGGCAAGCAATCCGGTCCTGGCAGCGCATGTCGCGCTGGCGACGCGCCTGCTCGAGATGCCCTCGCAGATGTTCGGCGCCGTGACAGGCCCCCTGGTGATGAACGATCTGCGCAAGCATCTAGGTCGCGATCGGCAAAAGCGCGCACGCCTGCTCACGCTGGGCATGGTGGCGATCGCGGCCGCCCTCTTCATCACCATCGCCGTCATCGCCATCGGTGCGGATGAACTCGTCCTGAGCGGCACAAAATGGGGCGGGATCGGCGAAGTGATCGCAATCATGGTATTGTTTTATGGCTGCGGCGCGATGGTTGGGCCGTTGCATGAAATGGGCGCATTCTCGTCACGCCCGCACACACAGATGATGGCCAATGCAGTGGCGCTGGCCGCCGCAGCGCTTGCGATTTGGTGGTTCGGCAGCCTGTCTCTGGCGCTGCTCGCCGTAATCGGCCTGATCTCGTTGATGCGGCTCCTGCTGCATCTGCGCCTGACATGGACCGCCATCGGCGAGCAGCGGATCGCGGCCTAGAACCAAATCCGCTCCTTGCCCGTCACGTGAGCCTCAGACTATTCGCGCCGGATCAGCCGGTCGGCGAGCAGCGAGGAGAAAAAGCCGGGCTTGAACTCGCGCTCGAGCCGCTCGGGATCGTAGTCCTTCGCCACCCAGTCGAGGAACGGCGTGCCCTTGCTGGCGCCTTCGCGGGCATAGGTCTCGAAGAAGGCGTCAAGGATGCCGGTCTTGGCGAAGCGGAAATGGCCGTAGCGCAAGGACAGCTCGGCCATCGCCTCTGCGAGCGGCCGCTTCTCATGAACCAGCAGATAGAGCGCGGCGAAGAAACCGGCCCGGTCGGCTCCTGACTTGCAGTGAACCAGCGCGGGCGTCTCTAGCCCGGCGAAGAAAGCCGGTGCGGCGAGGATGGTATCGCGGTCGGGCGCGCCGCGCGAACGCAGGATGAACTCGACGAGCGCGATGCCGTGGCGCTCGCAGGCTTCCTTCTGCAACGGCCAGGCGCCGTGCTCGCGGCCGCCGCGCAGGTTGACGATGGTCTTCACACCCTGGCGGGCGAACCAGGCGATGTCGGTCGGCGCCGGCTGGGCCGCGCGCCAGAGCTGCGGCGTGACGCGGTGGGCGTTGAGATAGGCAAGCCGGAAGATGCCGTGATCGGCCAGCAGCATGTTGGCCCAGGCGCGCGCACGATCGAGCCGACCGCGCAAGGGCCGGTCCCAACGCGCGATCCGCGCCATGCGCCTCGCATAGCGGTCTTCCGGCCGCCGCCAGCGGTTTAGCATGGAATCGCACCTGTCATGCCGGCCCGATAGCAGCGCACGCCCAGCTGCGCAAATCGGTAACTCCGACTAAAGCTCAGGCTTGGCCTTTGGGGCGCGAGCGCGCATAAGGCCCCCGAAGTTTTATCATAGACAGGTCAGATACATGCGGCTCGACGCCATCGCCATCGGCAAGAATCCCCCGGAAGAGGTCAACGTCGTGATCGAGGTCGCCATCGGCGGCGAACCGATCAAGTACGAGATGGACAAGGAAGCCGGCACGCTCTTCGTCGACCGCTTCCTCTATACACCGATGCGCTATCCCGGGAATTACGGCTTCATCCCGCACACGCTGTCGGAAGACGGTGATCCCTGCGACGTGCTGGTCGCCAATACGCGCCCGCTGGTGCCGGGCTCCTATATCGCGGTCAGGCCGATCGGCGTGATGATGATGGAGGACGAGGGCGGCGGCGACGAGAAGATCATCGCCGTGCCGGTCCCGAAGCTGACCAAGCGCTACGAGAACGTGACGAACTACACCGATCTGCCGCAGATCACGCTCGACCAGATCCAGCACTTCTTCGAGCACTACAAGGATCTGGAACCCGGCAAATGGGTCAAGCTCACCGGCTGGGGCGACGCCGCCAAGGCCAAGCAGCTGATCGTCGAGGCGATCGAGCGGGCGAAGAAGTCCAAACAGGGCTGACGCCCCGCAGCACCGATCTCGCCATGGCCGGGCTCGCCCCGGCCATGGCGATTTGACATTGCCCTTACCGGTCCAGCAGGCGTTCGATCTCGCCACGCAGCTGCGGGCCGAGATCGCCGCGCTCCAGCGCATAGGCGATATTGGCGGTGAGGAAGCCGATCTTCGAGCCGGTGTCGTAGATGTCGCCGTCGAAACGCACGGCGAAGAACTTCTCCAGCTTCGCCAGCGCGATCATCGAATCGGTGAGCTGGATCTCGCCGCCCGCGCCCGTCTCCTGGTTGGCGAGCAGGTTGAAGATCGTCGGCTGCAGGATGTAGCGGCCGGTGATGTGCAGGTTCGACGGCGCCGTGCCCTTCGGCGGCTTCTCGACCATCTTGCTGATCTGCGAGACCTTGGCCTTGGCGTCGGCGACGCCGACGATGCCGTATTGATGGGTCTGGTCTTCCGGCACCGGCGCGACCGCGATGTGGTTGCCGCCATGCTGCTCATAGGCCGCGATCATCTCGGCGAGGCAGCCCTTTCCCTGATCATGGTGCAGCATGTCCGGCAGCAGCAGGGCGAAAGGTTCGTCGCCGATGATGTCACGCGCGCACCAGACGGCATGGCCGAGGCCGAGCGGCGCCTGCTGGCGCGTGAAGCTCGCCGTGCCGGCAGCCGGCAGGTCGAGCTTGAGCGCCTCCAGCTCCTTCACCTTGCCGCGCTTGGCGAGCGTGTCGTCGAGCTCGTAGGCCATATCGAAATGGTCCTCGATCACGGCCTTGTTGCGCCCGGTGACGAAGACGAAATGTTCGATCCCGGCGGCGCGCGCCTCGTCGACCACGTGCTGGACCACCGGCCGGTCGACGATGGTCAGCATCTCCTTCGGGATCGCCTTGGTGGCGGGCAGGAACCGGGTGCCGAGACCAGCGACGGGGAAGACCGCCTTGCGGATTTTCTTGATCATGCGCATCCATCTCGCGCGCTTACGGCGCGCGCCTGCTGAAAGTCGGAGGGCTTGAGGAGAGCCGGCTTCGCCCATTCATGCCGGCCGGTTCAGGCTGGCCCGCGATTCTGGCGAAAGCCGGGCCGGCCCTGTTTTCGAATACCAGTCGGGTCTTGCCGATACGTCAACACTCCCGCTGTAGATTGCCGGATTTGCTGCCCTGGCCACCATTCTTGCATGGCTTCACTGAAGCGATGCCCGAGAATAGCCATGTCGCGCCGACAGGGTGAATCGAACTGTCGTGATTCCGGTCTATGCGGGTCACGTGACGAGGAGACGAAGATGGCAATTCTGGTTTCGGGCGGCGCCGGCTATATCGGCAGCCACATGGTCCTCGAGCTTTTGGACCGTGGCGAGAAGGTCGTGGTGCTCGACGATCTCTCGACCGGCTTTTGGTGGGCCGTGCCGCAAGAAGCGACGCTTGTGCGCGGCGACATGGGCGACCAAGCTTTGGTCGAGCGCACCATCGCCGAGCACGGCATCAGCGAGATCGCCCATTTCGCCGCCAAGATCGTCGTGCCGGATTCGGTCAGCGATCCGCTCGGCTATTACCACAACAACACCGTCAAGACGCGCGCTTTGCTGGAGAGCGCCGTGCGCGGCGGCGTCAAGCATGTGATCTTCTCCTCGACCGCCGCCGTCTATGGCGAGCCGCCGGTCTCGCCGGTGCCGGAGGAGATCGCGCTCAACCCGATCAACCCCTATGGCCGCTCCAAGCTGATGAGCGAGTGGATGCTCGGCGACGTCGCCCGCGCGCATGGCCTCACCTATGTCGCGCTGCGCTATTTCAACGTCGCCGGCGCCGACCCCAAGGGCCGTTCCGGCCAGTCCAGCGCCAACGCCACCCATCTGATCAAGGTCGCGAGCCAGGCGGCGCTCGGCCAGCGCGCCGGACTCGACATCTTCGGCACCGACTATCCGACGCCGGACGGCACCTGCGTGCGCGACTATATCCACGTCACCGACCTCGCCCGCGCCCATCTGGCGGCGCTCGACCATCTGCGCGCCGGCGGTGGCAATCTGACGCTGAACTGCGGTTATGGCCGCGGCTATTCGGTCAAGGAGGTGACCGAGGTGGTGAAGCAGGTCTCGGGTGTCGATTTCCCGGTCCGGCTCTCGCCGCGCCGCGCCGGCGACCCGGCTGCGCTCGTCGCCAAGGCCGACCGCATCCGTGCGGAGCTCGGCTGGGAGCCGGAGCATGACGATCTCACCGAGATCGTGACCCAGGCGCTGGCCTGGGAGGAGAGCCTGCGCAAGCGCAACGCCAGCTGACGAGCTATTTGGCGCGGCGTTAACCCATGGTTAACCTCGTTCGGGCGCTGTGGTGGAAAGACCCTGCGACCAAGCCAGAGGAGCAACCATGCGCCCCGTCACCGTTCTCGCCTTCGCTGCGGCGCTCGGCCTCGGGCCGGCGCTCGCGCAGACGACGGGTTCGATCAATCCGGCGCGGGCGCAGACACCCAAACCCGAGGCGCGCCCAGCCGCGCCGGGTTTCGACGGCTTCCTGAAGACGCTCTGGCCGATGGCACAGGCACGCGGCATCTCGCGCAAGACATTCGACCTGGCTTTCCAGGGCGTGACGCCGGATCCCTCCATCATCGTGCTGACCCGCAAGCAGTCGGAGTTCGTCGCGCCGATCTGGAGCTATCTCAACAGCGCCGTCGGCGGAGGCCGCATCTCGCGCGGTCGCGAGATGCTCGACGCCCATGCCAGCGTGCTGGCTCAGGCCGAATCTCGCTATGGCGTGCCCAAGGAGATCATCCTCGGCATCTGGGGGATGGAGACCAATTACGGCTCGTTCAAGGGCGACAAGGACGTGATCCGCTCGCTCGCGACGCTGGCGAACATCCGCTATCGCGGCGACTTCTTCCGCGACGAGCTTTTGACCGCGCTGGAGCTGATCGAGAAGGGCTATGTCGAGCGCAGCGAGCTGCGCGGCTCCTGGGCCGGCGCCATGGGCCATACCCAGTTCATGCCGTCGAGCTACATGAAATACGCGGTCGACCAGACCGGCGACGGCCATGCCGACATCTGGACCTCGACCAGCGACGCCATCGCCTCGACCGCCAATTACCTCAAGGGCTATGGCTGGACCCCCGGCCTGCCCTGGGGCATCGAGGTCGTGATCCCCGAGGGCTTCGACCACAATCTCTACCGCGCCAGCTTCTCGTCCTTCCGCTCGGCCGGCGTGCGCCGCGCCGATGGCGGCTCGCTCCCCTCCTCCGGCGAAGCGAGACTGTTCTATCCGGCAGGGCATACCGGCCCGGCGATGCTGCTGACCGCGAATTTCGACGTCATCAAGAAGTACAACTCCTCCGACGCCTATGCGCTCGCCGTCGGCCATCTCGGTGACCGGATCGTCGGCCGCCCGGCCCTGCAGGGCGAATGGCCGGTCAAGGCGCCGCGCCTCGACAAGGCCGGCACCACCGACGTCCAGCGCCGGCTGAAGGCCCTCGGCCTCTACAATCACGATGCGGACGGGCGCATCGGCACCGGCACGCGCGAAGCGGTCAGGCAGTACCAGCTGCGCGTCGGCATGCTCGCCGACGGTTACCCGACCCCGGCACTGCTGGCGCGGATGAAGGCGCCCCGCTGACGAACCGGGCGATCGCGACTATATTGGCTGGCGGCGCCTCCTCCTGACTGGCGTCGATAGAGAGCACGATGCGCCCGCGTTCGCTCTTCATGGTTCTGGCCTCGGCCCTGCTCGTGCTCGCAACCGGCGGGCCGGCCTCGATTGCCCAGAACCCGGTGCCGCCCGGACGGATACCGCAGGCGCCACCGCCGCAGGGGCGCAGCCTGTTCAACATGTTCTGGCAGATTCCGGAGAGGCCAGCCGTTCAGCAACGTCAGCCACGCGAGCGCCTCGCGCCGGCCCAGCGCCGGACGCCGACCCGCGTCGTCGTCCGCGACGACCCGGTCATCCCCAAGGTCGACGTCAACCACCATGTCCTGGTGATCGGCGACACGCTCGCCGGGCAGATCGCCGAAGGGCTCGAGGACAGTCTCGGCGACCGCGCCGATGTCGCGGTGGTGAACAAAGCCAAGGCCGATAGCGGGCTGGTCCGCACAGATTTCTACGAGTGGCCGAAGGTGGCCGGAGAGCTGCTGGCGGCTGACGCCAAGGTGATGGTCGGGGTCATCGTCCTCGGCCCGAATGATCGCCAGGTGATCCGCGAGGGCGAGATCACCCATGAACCACTGAGCGAGCGCTGGCTCCAGCTCTACAAGGCGCGGATCGATGCCGTCGCTTCAGCGTTCAGCGCCAGGCGCGTGCCGCTGATCTGGGTCGGTGCGCCGCCGATGCAGAACGCGCGGCTGTCCACCGACCTCACCACGCTGAACGATCTCTTCCGCAAGGGTGCGGAAGCGGCCAGCGGCCAGTTCGTCGACCTCTGGGAAGCCTATGTCGACACCGAGAACCGCTATACGGCGATGGGGCCGGATGTGAACGGCCAGATCGCCCGCCTGCGACTCGGCGACGGCGTGCATTTCACCAAGGCCGGCGCCCGCAAGGCCGCGCATTTCGTCGACGTCGTGATACGCCGCATCCTGGAACGGACACCGACGCAGAACGTCATCGCCCTGCCCGCCCCGCCGGACGCCGACGTCACGCCTGCGCCGAGCCCACAGCCCGCCGATGTCGAGCGCCTGATCGACCGCATGGTCAGCGGCCTGCCGACCGATCTCCCGCTCGTTCCGGTGGTGCCGTTGCGCCCGCTCGCCGGCCCGATCTTGCCCCTGACCGGCGCCGCCTCCCCTGGCGGTGATGCCGCGCTGGTCGCCTCGATCCAGGAAGCGCGAGGCCGCGGCGATGTCGCAGCCCAGCTTGACCGCATCTTCGGCCAGGGCATCGCGCCCGAGCCGCGCCCCGGCCGCGCCGATGATTTCCGCTGGCCAAGGAGCAATTGAACTTCATCTTTCCGGGCTTCGCGCAGCGAGGAGCCCGGAAAGGCGGCCTGCTCAACCCAGCTGGAAGCGCTCGAAGCGCTGCATTTCCTCGTCGACCTGCCGCTTCAGCTCCGGCGATGGCTCTGGCTCCAGCCAGGTCCATTGCTGCACCAGCAGCTTGCGCGCCGCCCGGTCGGCCTTGAGGTCGGCAACCGCGATGATGCGGTCCCCTGCCAGCACCGGCAGGCTGAAATAGCCGAAGAGGCGCTTCTCCTTCGGTAGATAGGCCTCGAAGAGGTGGTCATAGCCGAAGAACAGCTTCAGCCGCTTGCGCTGGATGATCAGCGGGTCGAAGGGCGAGAGGATGTGGATCAGGCTGTCATCGGCGGGCGCGGATGGTTCCAGCGCCTCCGGCATGGCCCAATGCGGCGTCTTCTCCGCGCCCTCGATCGCGACCGGAGCCAGTTCCTTGCGCCTTACTCGCCCGGCTATCAATTCGGCGATCGCCTTCTTGCTGGGCGCATCGAGATGGCAGATCGAATCGAGGCTGACGATGCCCTGGGCGCGCAAGGCCCGGTCGAGCTTGTAGGCGGCGATCTGGCGCTCGGAAGCCGGAGAAGGCTGCTTTTCCCAACCGAAATGCCGGTCGATCAGCTCATAGGTCTTGAGCATGCCGGAGCGCGCCGAGATCGCAAGCTCGCCATCATAGAAGGCGCGTTCGAGCAGCCCCTTGGACGGCTTCTTGCTGGCCCAGAGATGCGTCTTCTCGACCAATACATCGGTGTCGATGTCGCGGATGGTAAGCGCGCCGTCCTTTCGGATGCGGCGCAGCAGCTTGCGCGTCTCCTCGCGACCGCCGACCGAAGCCCAGCGCTTGGGCTCGGTGCGATGCGCCTTCATCGCCGGCAGGAAATAGCGCAGGTCCGCCGATGGCACATAGGACAGCGCATGCGTCCAGTATTCGAACACCGACTTGTCCTGCGACTGCGCCTGCGCGAGGTCGTCGCGGCGATAGTCCGGAATCCGGCTGTAGAGGATGTGGTGGTGGCAGCGCTCGACCACGTTGATCGTGTCGATCTGGACATAGCCGAGATGGCTGACTGCCGCCGCGGTCGCCGCGGGGCCCGAGCCGAAGGGCTCGCGTTGGTCGAGTTTCTGGGCCCTGAGCCAAATCCGGCGTGCATCCGCCTTGTCGAGTGCCAGAATCTTTCGCGGTCGCATCGTCATGAGGGCAAGCTAATTGCAAGTGGGAGCGCCGATAAGTGGCGAACGCCCGCATCCCTGACAGGGGCTGTCGGCTGCGGCAGCGCTCCACAGGGGCCGTTCATTCGCCGCCGCTCGTCCGCGACGACGCCCCCAGTCCCAGGAATACTGCGATTGCCCGGTTGAGCCGCACCATGTCCTCGTCGTCGAGTTGTCCGACCCGCTCCCCGAGCTTGCCCTTCGGAACCGTGGTGAGTTTGTCGACCATGAGCCGACAGGGTGCACGCAAGCCGTTTTCAGCGCGCGGCGGAACCAGCAGGCGAAACAGGGGCGCCTCGGTCTCGTCAGTGGTGAAGGCACAAATGGTGATCGAGGCGGTCGCGTCGAAATTATCGTCCTGGACGATCACGACGGGGCGCGGTTTGCCGGCATAGTCCGGGCCGCCTGAGACGGTCCAGATCTCGCCGCGCTTCATTCGGCATCGCCGATCGAGATCGCGTCGATGAAGGCCTGGTCTTCCGCTGCCTGCGTGCTCCGCGCCACTGCCTGCGACTGGCGATGCGCTTCCGCCCGGAAACCGGCGGCCCGAACATCCGGAACCCAGATCTGGATCGGCCGCAGCCCCTGTTCGCGCAGCCGCTCGCGATGGCGGCGGACTTTCAACTTGCTACCCGGAGACGCCATGCCAAAGCCCTCGCGCTGGTTACATGTAACCTAGCACAACAGGCATCGCGGGAAAAGAAGGGCACCTACAGCGCCGCAGACAACGCCTGCGACAATGCCTCCGGCGTCAGCTCCGCCAGCGCCATCTGGACCTTGAAGGCCCGGGTCTTCTCCCCGGGCTTCATCACCAAGATCACCGTCTCGGCGCCCGGGCAGGCGGGATCGGCGCAGAGGATCTCGTTGACGGCGATCACCGCGTTCTCAGGCAGGCCGAGCAATTCGCGCACCTGCCGCTTGACCTGCGCCGCGGCGTCAAGCCCGGCGGCCTCGCGCTTGTCCTTGCCGAACAGGCCGAAGCGCATCGCTACCTCAGCCGCCCGGCAAGGTCAGCACGCCGGCTGCGCCGTCCTCGGTACCGAAAGCGAGGCGTTTGCCGAGCTTGTCCCAGGCGAAGGCGGTGATGCCGCTGCCGCGCTGCGCCGGCCGCACCAGCAGCTCCGAGGCGTCGGTCAGGCGCACCAGCAGGATGCAGCCGTCGTCATAGCCGATCGCCAGCACCAGCGCCTTGGGATGGAAGGCGACGCGCGTGACCTTGGCATGGCGCGCACCGCATTCGCGCGGCGCCTTGCCGGTCGGCCCCTCGCCCTGGAAGGGCCAGACGATCGCGGCATCCGCACCGCTGGAGGCGAGCCAGAGCCCGTCATGCGACCAGGACAGCGAGCGCGGCTTGGCCGGATAGCCGGTCATGCGCATATGGCTCGGCTTCTCGCCGAGGCGCCAGCCATGCAGCGCATTCTCCTGCATCGCCGTGACCACGAAGCGCCCGTCCGGCGACCAGGTCACGTCGAGATGCGAGCCCTTCCATTCCAGGAAATCGGGCCTGGCCTCGGTGTTCGGATACCAGAGCAGCACGCCGTTCATCTGGGCGATGGCGAGGCGATAGCCCTTCGGCGCGAAGGCGAGCCCCTGCGGCGTCGAGGCGACGTCGAGGGACTTGAGCTTGCCCTTGTCGTCGCGGGCATGGACATCGCGGCCACTGTTCCAGGCGAGACTGCCTGAAGGCGATACCGTGACGGCATCGATCCAGCGCCGCTTTTGATCGCGCGCCAGCTCTTCCGGCGCGCCATCGGCCGATGTCGCGACGACGCGGCCGTCATCGCCGCCGCTGATCAGGCGAGTCCCGTCCGAGGCCGTGCAGAGCAGGCCGCCGGCATGCGCCTCGGCGCTCTGCGTCTCGCCGTCCTGCCAGCGCAGTACCCGGCCATCGGCCAGGGCGAGTGCCAGCGTCTGCTTCAGCCAGACGGCGCCGACGACATGGTCGCCGGCTTCGATGGGAACGACATGCTCGCGCAGCGAGACGGGCTTGGTGATGGTCTCCATGGCCTTGGCTTTAGCTCAAGCCGCGCAGGCCATGAACCCCTTTCTCAGCGCCGCCTCGTCGAGATCGCGGCCGATGAAGACGAGGCGCGACTCGCGCTTCTCGCCGGACTTCCAATCACGCTGGAGATCGCCGTCGAGGATCATGTGCACGCCCTGGAAGACGAAGCGGCGCGGCTCGTCCTTGAAGGCCAGGATGCCCTTGGAGCGCAGGATGTTCGGGCCCTGCACCTGGCTGACGTCGTTGATCCACGGCATGAACTTTTCCGGATCGACATCGCCGGGAATCGTGAAGGACATCGAGCGGACGTCCTCGGAATGGTGATGATGATGCCCGGCCTCGAGGAAATCGGGCTCGATGTCGAGGATGCGGTCGAGATCGAAAGCGTTGCGGTCGAGCAGATCGGCGATCGGCAGGTCGCAGCGCGTCGTCTTGTGCAGCTTGGCATAGGGGTTGATCGCGCGGATCGTCGCCTCGACCTCGGCGAGTTCCTCCGGCGTCACGAGATCGGTCTTGTTCAGGATGATCACGTCGGCGAAGGCGATCTGGTTCTTGGCTTCCGGCGCGTCCTTGAGCCGGTCCTTCAGCCACTTGGCGTCGGTCACGGTCACGACCGCGTCGAGCTTGGTGGCGTCGCCGACATCCTGGTCGACGAAGAAGGTCTGGGCGACCGGGGCGGGATCGGCGAGGCCGGTGGTCTCGACGATGATCGCGTCGAACTTGCCCTTGCGCTTCATCAGGCCGTCGAGGATGCGGATCAGGTCGCCGCGCACCGTGCAGCAGATGCAGCCATTGTTCATCTCGAACACTTCCTCGTCGGCGCCGACGACGAGGTCGCCATCGATGCCGGTCTCGCCGAACTCGTTGACGATCACGGCGAATTTCTTGCCGTGGTCCTCGGTGAGGATGCGGTTGAGGAGCGTGGTCTTGCCGGCGCCCAGATAGCCGGTGAGCACCGTGACGGGAATCTTCTCGGACATGGGAAACGACCTGGTTGGCGGCGCTGCTGCGATCGCGGTCCGGTCAGGCCGGGCCGGCGACGAGCGCCTTCTCGATCTGGCTTATATTGTGTTTCATCATCGCGATGTAAGTCCCGGCCGGACCGTTCTCCGCCGAAAGCGCGTCGGAGTAGAGCCGCCCGCCGATCTTCGCGCCGCTCTCCCGGGCGATCTGCTCGGCGAGGCGCGGATTGGCGATGTTCTCGAGGAAGACCGCCGGCACCTTCTGCGCTTTGATCTGGCGGATGATGCGGGCGACGTCCTTGGCCGAGGCCTCGGCCTCGGTCGAGACGCCCTGGGGTGCGATGAATTCAATGCCGTAGGCCTTGGCGAAATAGCCGAAGGCGTCATGCGAAGTGATCGCCTTGCGCCGGTCGGCCGGAATGCGCGCGACGGTGGCCTTGATCTCGCTTTCGAGTGCGTCGAGCTTGGTCAGATAAGCGGTGGCATTCGCCTCGTAGGTGGGCTTGCCGGCCGGATCGGCAGCGATCAGCGCATCCCTGACATTGCCGACATAGAGCTTGGCATTGGCGGCGCTCTGCCAGGCATGGGGGTCCTCGCCGCCATGGCCATGGCCATGATCATCGGCCATCTTCAGCGGGGTGATGCCGGTGGTCGCGGTCGCGATCGTCGCCTTGGTGCCCGACGACTTGATCAGCCGGGTCAGCCAGCCTTCGAACTTCAGTCCGTTGACGACGACGAGCTTCGCGCCGGCGACCGTCTTGGCGTCGGCTGGGGTCGGCGAATAGACATGGGCGTCGCCATCGGGCCCGACCAGCAGCGTCACGGAAACCCGCTCGCCCCCGATCTCGCGCACGAAATCGCCGAGGATCGAGAAGCTGGCGACGACGGGCAATTTCTCCTGGGCGAAGGCCGGCAATGGCGCAGTAACGCCGGCGGCAAGGCCGAGGAGGACGGAGCGACGGTTCAGCATGGCATCTCTCGCGCTATATGAAACAGTATAACATAACTAGCGCTGGAGATGAGCCCTCGGCAAGAGCCGTCGCGCAAGCCCGCCCTGCGATCCCAGCAGGAGCGAGCCGAGATAGAGTGCGCCCGCCGCCAGAATGATCGCCGGCCCGGCCGGGAGATTGCTGCCGGCGGCATAGGAGGCGACGAGGCCGGCATAGCCGGAGGCCATGCCAAAGCCGGCGGCGAGCAGGATCAAGCGGGTGATGTCGGCGGTCCAGAACCGCGCTGCGGCCGCCGGCAGCATCATCAGCCCGACCGCCAGCAGCGTACCGAGCGCGTGGAAGCCGGCGACGAGATTGATCACGACGAGGCCGAGGAAGGTCAGGTGGACGACGCCGCCGGAGCGGCTGACCGAGCGCAGGAAGCCGGGATCGACGCATTCGAGCACCAGCGGCCGATAGGCCAGCGCCAGCACGCCGAGCGTCAGGCTGGCGACGCCGGAGAGCAGCACAAGCACGTCGTCGTCGAGCGCCAGCACATTGCCGAACAGGACATGGAAGAGATCGACCGCCGAGCCGCGCAGCGAGACCAGGGTAACGCCGAGCGCCAGCGAGATCAGGTAGAAGGCAGCGAGCGAGGCGTCCTCCTTGAGCACGGTCAGGCGCGCCACGGCGCCAGCGGCGAGCGCCACCGTGAAGCCGGCGACGAGGCCGCCGAGCGTCATCGCCGGCAGCGAGAAGCCGGCGACGAGGTAGCCGAGCGCGGCACCGGGCAGGATCGCATGCGCCATCGCGTCGCCGGTCAGGCTCATCCGCCGCAGCATCAGGAAGACGCCGACCGGCGCGCCGGAGACCGAGAGTGCGATCACGCCGACCAGCGCCCGGCGCATGAAATCGAATTCGGCGAAAGGGCCGATCAGGAGGTCGTAGAGCAAAGGCATCAAGTCCTTGGGAAACCCTCTGAGCCCTAATCCTGAGGAGCGATCCGGAGGATCGCGTCTCGAAGGATGCTCCGGATGTCTCAGGAACCTCCTGGAGCATCCTTCGATACGCCGCTACGCCGCTCCTCAGGAATGAGGCTGGAGTAGATGATGCTTAACTCACGCCGCGCAGGGCGCGATATGGCTGTCGAAGGCCTCGACCATGCGCCGCGCCTTGAGCAGGTTGTTCGCCGTCAGCACCTCGCCGGTCTCGCCCCAGGCGATCGCCTCGCGCGCCAGCAGCAGCGTCTGCGGGAAGGCGCGCTTCACCGTCTCGATGTCATGCAGCACAGCAACGACGGTGCGATTCTCGCCATGCCAGCGCTGGACCAGCGCCAGCAAATCGGCGCTGGTGCGCGCATCGATCGCGGTGAACGGCTCGTCGAGCAGGATGATGTCGGCGTCCTGGAGCAGGAGGCGGGCGAATAGCGCCCGCTGCATCTGCCCACCCGAGAGCGTGCCGATGCTGCGGCTCTCGAAGCCGGTGAGCCCGACGGCGGCGATCGCCGCCTCGATCTTGCCGCGCTGGCGCAAACCGATCTTGCCGAAGATGCCGGCCGCGCCCCACAGCCCCATGGCGACGAGATCGTAGACATGGATCGGGAAGGAGCGGTCGAGCTCGGCCGATTGCGGGAGATAGGCGAGCCGTTTGCCCTTGGCGAGCGTCACCGTGCCATCGAGCGGCGCGAGCGCCCCGGCGACCGCCTTGAGCAAAGTCGACTTGCCGGCGCCGTTCGGCCCGACGATCGCGGTCAAGCTGCCCGGCGCGATCTCGCCGCAGAGATGATGCACTGCCGGGTGGCGATCATAGCCAAGGGTCAGGTCGCTGAAGCGAATGGCGGGCACAGGGATACTCTTGTTCACACGATGACGGCGAACGTCGCCGCCCACAGCACCAGGATCACACCGAGTGCGAGGCCGAGCCGCTGCCCGGCCGAAAGCCGCAACAGCGACCAGCCGGGAGCCTCGGCGGCAGGCTGGCGATGGTGGGCATGATCATGAGCCATGCGGAATGATATAATATTACGCTCGCCGGCGAGCAAGCGCGATCACCCTTGCATCGAGCGCAACGCCACTGCGTTATCGGCATCGTCAACAATGTCCGAACAGGAGCAGGCCGGTGAGCGCCGAGCGGGTGACCTTCAAAGCGATACGGAACGGCGTCGCGACCGAGATCGCAGCCGATGCGATCGAGATTTGCCTGCCGGACGGGTTGAGCTTCAAGATCATGGCCTTTGCCGGCCGCAAGGGCTCGGCGACCCTGCACATGCCAGCCGACGATCCGCAGGCGCCGAGTTTCGACGTGTTCTGCGTCGAGCCCGCTGCCGCCAACACGCTGTTCGTCTCGGTCGACCGAGCCCAGAAGCGCCAGATCGAGGGGTAGGTTCGGGCAAAGCCTCCTGCGTCATTCCGGGGCAGCCCCGCAGGGCTGAGCCCGGAACCCAGAACCGATGAGCCTGATCATCGAGACGCCGATATTGCCGCCCGACTCTTGAACGGCATCGGCTCTGGGTTCCGGGCTCTTCGCTGACGCGAAGCCCCGGAATGACGAAGAGGTTCCTCCGCTCTCAAGACCGGTCGATACGGCTCTGCAACCTATGCCGGCCAGTACTGGTACAGCCAGGTCTCGGTCAGCACCTTGTCGCCGCCGCGCAGGAAGCAGCGCATCTCGACCGGCTCGGCGCCGTCGACGGTGAGGTCGAACTGCGCCCGCCAATGGCCGGGGACATCGTTCGGCACGGCTTCGGCGAAAATGTAGGAGAACGCGCCGCGCGAGGCCGAGAGCACGACCTCGGGCTTGACCCCGAACGGGATGTCCTCGAGCGCCGGCCCCTTGAATTCGATCATGAATTTGCGCACGCCCTTGGGCCGCGCCGTCCCGGGCTGGCCGCCATTGCCGAGCCGTGTCGCGACGACCCGGCCGAGCGTCGGCGGGAAGGGCTCGTCTGCCCGCCAATGCAGACGGTAGCGGAAATTATAGGAATTGCCGGCCCTGGCGGGCGCCTCCGGGACCCATATCGCGACGATGTTGTCATGGATCTCGTCGTCGGTCGGGATCTCGATCAGCTGGACCGAACCCTTGCCCCATTGGCCGAGGGTCTCGATCCACAGGCTCGGCCGGCGCTCATAGAAGACGCCGTCGAGATAGTGGCCGATTTCGCGATCGCGCTGCATCAGGCCGAAGCCGCGCGGGTTCTCGTCGACGAAAGACGAGGCGACGGTGCGCTGCGGATTGTTGAGTGGGCGCCAGGCGCGCTCGCCGCTGCCGGTCCAGAGCGCCAGCCCATCGGAATCGTGCACCTCCGGCCGCCAGTCGACCATGGTCGTCTTCGCGGTCTCGGAATACCAGTACATCGAGGTCAGCGGCGCGATGCCGAGCCGGGCGACATCCTTGCGCAGGTGCAGCTCCTTCTCGATCTCCATGTCGACGCCCTTGCCGCGATGCATGCGAAAACGGAACGCGCCTGCAACGCTCGGCCCCGAGAGCAGGGCGTAGACGACGACATGCTCGGCCGCTTCGCCGGGAGTCTCCAGCCAGATATGGGTGAAGTCGGGAAACTCCTCCGGCCGGTCGCCGACCGCCGGATCGATAGCGAGGCCGCGGGCCGAGAGCCCGTATTGATAGAGCTCGCCGATGGCCCGGAAATAGGAGGCGCCGAGGAAGGCGACCCAGTCATTCTTCTGCCAGTCGAGCTTCTCGCCCTTGCGGCCGGGGTGACCGGAGCGGCTCTCCTGGAAACGGAAGCCGGCAAAGCCGGCGCCCGGCGGCAATTGCTTGGCCGGTGAATCGGCCGGCATCTCGAAATAGCTCTCGTCGTAGACGATCTCGCGCGCCTTGCCGTCGTCGAGGACGTGCATGCGCACCGGCTTCTGGAAGTAGCGGCCGAGATGGAAGAAGGTCACCGGCCAGGGCGAGGGTCCGTTGGCCCAGAGCGCCAGCTCCGGCTTGAACTTGATCTTGCCATGGGCGTCGTAGTCGATCTTCTCGAGCACGTCGGGCTTGGGGTTCGGCGGCGCCTCATAGGGCTTGCCGGCGAGGTCGCGAGCCCGCGCTTTCAGCCCTTCGAAGGAGAAGGCTTCGGCCGTGCCGAGCTTCAGCCCCTGTTGCGCCAGCGCCTGGCCCGAGAAACCCGCTGCGGCGAGCGCTGCCGTGCCGGCGGCTCCCGCGAGCAAGGTGCGGCGGTCGATCAGGGGCATGGTCGGCGGTCGCGGCTGCATCGGGCGGGGGTCTCCATCGGGACGGATCAGCTGGAAGATGGTGTTTCCGGCTAGCCTGTCCAGCCGGCGAGGGCAATCTCCGCAGCTTCCTGTCGAGAGCAGGGCGGAAATCGCACGCAATCGCGGCAAGCGCAGCGCAGCCACACAGCCCTCATCCTGAGGAGCGCCGCAGGCGCGTCTCGAAGGATGCTCCAGCTGTCTCCGGAGCCTCCTGGAGCATCCTTCGAGACGCCATTCCCAACAGAATGGCTCCTCAGGATGAGGGCTCGCGGGGTGCCGGCGGCCTCTAGGGCTTTGGAACAACTTTTCTTTCCCTGGGCGACCGGCTTACAACAGGACAAGTCCGGCCCTTCGCGCCGGAACATCTTTCGGGAGGAACCATGACGACGCTCTTTGCCGGCCGCCGATTTGCCGGCCTCATGACTGCCGTGATCATCGCCGCCACGCCGGTCGCGGCCAAGGCGCAGGATTTCATCAACGTGCTGACCGGCGGCACCTCGGGCGTCTACTACCCGCTCGGCGTCGCGCTCTCGAAGATCTATGGCGAGAAGATCCAGAACGTCCGCCCGACCGTGCAGGCGACCAAAGCCTCGGTCGAGAACCTGCAATTGCTGCAGCAGGGCAAGGGCGAGATCGCCTTCACGCTCGGCGATTCCCTCGACGCCGCTTGGAAGGGCGACGAGGAGGCCGGTTTCAAGAGCCCGTTGAAGAAGCTGCGCGGCATGACCGCGATCTATCCGAACTATGTCCAGATCGTCGCGTCCAAGGACAGCGGCATCAAGACGCTGGCCGACCTCAAGGGCAAGCGTCTCTCGGTCGGCGCGCCGAAATCGGGCACCGAGCTCAATGCTCGCGCCATCCTCGCCGCCGCTGGCATGTCCTACAAGGATCTCGGGAAGATCGAGTACCTGCCCTTCGCCGAATCGGTCGAGCTGATGAAGAACCGCCAGCTCGACGCCACCCTGCAATCGGCCGGCCTCGGCGTCGCCTCGCTGCGCGACCTTGCCACCTCGGTCGAGATCACCGTGGTCGAGGTGCCGGCGGCCGTGGTCGACAAGGCCGGCCCGCCCTTCGTCAAGGTCTCGATCCCGGCCAACACCTATACCGGGCAGACCGCAGCGGTGCCGGCGGCCGCCGTCGTCAACTACCTCGTCACCCATGAGGGGATGAAGGAGGAGACGGTCTATCAGATGACCAAGGCGGTCTTCGAGAACCTGCCCGACCTCGCCGCTGCCCATGCCGCTGCCCGCTCGATCAAGCTCGAAAGCGCATTGGAGGGCATGCCGGTGCCGCTGCACCCCGGCGCGGCGCGCTATTTCAAGGAGAAGGGCCTGAAGGTCGGCTCCTGAGCCCTGCAGCAAATCGTCACGAGCGGGGCCGGACAACCGGCCCCGCTTTCGTTATCGGTCAAGAATGACCGCGCATAAGCGCGACGGGAACGGGGAACGAGCATGAGCAACGAGACGAGCCGGCCGCTGGCCGTGCCGGATACTGCCGGCGCCGCTCCAGCCGCGCCGCACGATCCCGAGCATGGCCTGCCGGCGACCTTCGGCGAGGGCTGGAAGGGCCGCCTGCTGTTCTGGATCGCCGTCGCCTTCTCGGCCTTCCAGATCGTCACCGCCTTCGGCATCCCGCTCGACTTCCGCATCGTGCCATCGATCTCCTGGCTGACCCCGATCCTGCTGATCCGCGTCGCCTTCGCGCTCTGGCTGGTCTGGATTCTGCTCGGTGCCGCGCGCGGACGGCCCAATATCGAGGCGGTCCTCGCCTTCCTCACACTGTTCGGCGCCTTCGAGCTGGTCTCGCTCTACACCGGCACCCTCCCCAATCAGGTGCTGCGCACCCTCCATGTCGGCTTCCTCTGCCTGACCGCCTGCGGTTTGCTCGCCAATGCCGACGAGACCTCGCCGCCGGCCCGCATCTTCTGGTGGGCGGTCGGCATCGTCGGCTTTTCGCTCGGCCTCTATCACTGGTGGAACTACAACGAGCTGGTGAACCGCGCCGGCGAGCTGACCCATGCCGACATGGTCGTCGGCATCGCCGCGCTGATCGTGCTGTTCCTCTTGGTCTGGCGCGCCATGGGCATCGCCCTGCCGCTCGTCGCCGGCACCTTCCTCGCCTACTGCCTGTTCGGCAACTATCTCCCCGCTCCTTACGATCATCGCGGCTACAGCCTGGAGCAGGTGATCGAGCAGATGGCCTTCGGCACGGAAGGGCTCTACTCGACCCCGACCGCCGTCTCCGCCACCTTCATCTTCCTGTTCATCCTGTTTGGCGCCTTCATGGAACGCGCCGGCGTGATCGACTTCTTCAACGACCTGTCCATGGCGGTGTTCGGCGGCAAGCAGGGCGGGCCGGGCAAGGTCTGCGTCGCCTCCTCGGCCTTGATGGGCACGGTCTCCGGCTCGGGCGTCGCCAATGTCGTGGCGTCGGGCCAGTTCACCATTCCCCTGATGAAGCGCTCCGGCTTCAACGGCGCCTTTGCCGGCGGCGTCGAGGCGACCTCGTCGATGGGTGGCCAGATCATGCCGCCGGTGATGGGCGCCGTCGCCTTCATCATGGCCGAGACGATCGACGTGCCCTATTCCAAGATCGTCGAGGCGGCGATCATCCCGGCGCTGCTCTACTTCGCCGCCTGCTACTGGGCGGTGCATCTGGAGGCCGGCAAGCTCGGCCTGCACGGCCTGCCCAAATCGCAGCTGCCGAGCGCCCGGGCCGAATTGCGCAAGCACTGGTATCTGATCGCGCCGCTGCTGGTGCTGGTCTACCTGCTCTTCGCCGGCTTCACCCCGCTCTTCGCCGGGGCGATAGGGCTTGCCCTCACGGTCGCGCTCATTCTCGCATTGGCGATCTCCGCCGGCCTCGGCACACCGGCCTTGCGCATCGTCTTCTGGGTCGGTTTCGCCCTGATCTCGGCGGCGTCGATGACGATCAGCATGGCGACCGTGCTGATGGTCGTGCTCGCGCTGGTGCTGTGGAACGTCTTCCGCGGCGCCTCAGGCCGCGAGGTGCTGCAGAGCTGCGTAGCAGCGCTCGCCGATGGCGCCCGCCAGGCCTTGCCGGTCGGCCTCGCCTGCGCGCTGGTCGGCATCGTCATCGGCACCATGACCCTGACCGGGCTTGGCACCATCTTCGGCTCCTGGCTGATCGGCATCGGCAAGAACTCGATGTTCCTGGCGCTGATCCTGACCATGGTGTTCAGCCTGATCCTCGGCATGGGCATCCCGACCATCCCGAACTACATCATCACCTCCTCGCTCGCCGCGCCGATCCTGCTGCAGCTCGACGTGCCGCTGATCGTCAGCCACATGTTCGTCTTCTATTTCGGCATCATGGCCGACCTGACGCCCCCGGTCGCGCTCGCCGCCTTCGCGGCAGCGCCGATGGCCAAGGTCTCCGGCATGAAGATCGGCGTCCAGGCGGTGAAAATCGCCCTGCCCGGCTTCGTCGTGCCCTATATGGCGGTCTACGACCCGACCCTGATGCTGCAGCCGGTCGCGGGCCTCTCCGGCGCGTCCTACTGGCTCGCCGTGGTCTACATCGTGGTCAAGGCGACGCTCGCCATGATCCTCTGGGGTGCGGCCTTCGTCGGCTATCTCACGCGCCGGCTGGCGCTGTGGGAACGCGTGCTGGCGGCGATCGCCGCCGCCTTCCTCGTCGCGGCGGTGCCGCTCACCGACGAGATCGGTTTTGCGCTGGCGGCCGCCATGATCGGCCAGCATCTCTGGCGAGCGAGGGCTGACGCGCGTCCGGCGACATGAGCATCTGCCTTGCCGCCGGCACGCTGCTGATCTCGCTCGGCGCGAGCGAGATCACCCTGTCCTGGCGTCATTCGGTGCAGAAAACGCTGTGGGAAGAGGTCTGGCAGGAGACGCGCGAGGGCCTCGTCATCACAGAGGCGCGCATCCAGGGCTCCGGGGCCGGCATGGACCCGCCCGATGGCGCCAGACTGGTCGACGGCTTCTGGCGCTGGAAGCCGGACCTGCCCGCACTGCCGGACGTGGTGATGCGCCGCTCCGGCGCCACAGCCGACTGGCGGGTCTGCGTGGACGGCCGCTGCCGATCGCTCGACGAATTGCTGCCGGCAGATGCCGACCCGGTGGTGATGAAGCCGTGCGGCTAAGCCTCAGCCGCGATGGGTCAGGCGCTCGATCTTCACGACCCGGCGCATGAAGTTCACCAGCCCATAGGCGGCGAGCACCGAGAACAACCCCATCAGCACGTAGGCGACGATCGGCCCGAGCTCGAACAGGCCGGCCAACGCCCAGCCGGAAGCGAGCGCGACGCCGAAGATCTCGACCGCGATCAGGATGGCCAGCGAGACCACCATGATCACGTTGCGCCAGTTGGTGCGGCCAGCCGCCATGCTTTTACCCTCGGAACTCATGCACGGACCGCCGGCGCGCATTCCGGTCGCCCGGAACGGGCGAACGACCAGAATTCGCGCCAAATCAATAGATTGGAGCATGTTCTGATCGCAAAAGTGGTCCCCACTTTTGCGGAACGTGCTCTAGCCTAGCCGGCGTCGGCATGCAACAAAATCGCGCCTTCCGGCACATGGTCCCGCCTCACTCGAACGACAAGAACCTGATGCCCGATTCTCCGGTTTTCGCCTCCGCGGCCGTCGCAGCGCCCCACCGCCTCGCCTCCGAAGCTGGTCGCGCCATCCTCGCCGAGGGCGGCAACGCGATCGAGGCGATGGTCGCCATGGCCGCGACCATCGCGGTGGTCTATCCGCATATGAACGCGATCGGCGGCGACGGTTTCTGGCTGGTGCACGAGCCCGGCGGCAAGGTCCACGCCATCGAGGCCTGTGGCCCGGCGGGGGCTCTGGCCACGATCGAGCGCTATCGCGAGAAGCGCCACGACGTGCTGCCGTCGCGCGGCCCGGACGCAGCGATCACCGTCGCCGGCGCGATCGGCGGCTGGCAGGCGGCGCTTAGCCTATCGAGCGGCCTCGGCGGCAGGCTGCCGCTGAAGGATTTGCTGGCGGACGCCATCCGCCACTGCAACGAGGGCTACGACATCTCCGAATCGGAGCTGCGGACCTGGCCGCAAGAAGTCGATGCCGTGAAGGCGGCGCCCGGCTTCAGCGAGTTCTTCTGGCCGGGCGGCGAGCGCCCCAAGGCCGGCGACCGCCGCAAGCCCGCCGCGCTCGGCGCGACGCTGGAACAGCTTTCCCATGCCGGGCTCGACGATTTCTATCGCGGCGATATCGGCCGCGAGATCGCCGAGGACCTTGGGCGTCTCGGCGCGCCGATCACGCGCGCCGATCTCGAAGCCTTCCGCGCCCGCGCAGTCCAGGCGCTGTCGCTGAAGCTGCCGGGGCTCACCGTCTACAATTTCCCGCCGCCGACGCAGGGGCTGACCGCCCTGATGATCCTCGGCATCTTCGAGAAGCTCGGCATCACCCGGCCGGACAGCTTCGACCACCATCACGGGCTGGTCGAGGCAGTGAAGCGGGCGCTCGCCATCCGCGACAAGGTGATCACCGACCCGGCCTTCATGACGGTCGATCCGGCGAGCCTTTTGACCGAGGCCGCCCTGGAGCGCGAAGCCGCCAAGATCGACCGCAAGCGCGCGGCGAGCTGGCCGTTCCGGCCCGGCGAGGGCGACACGATCTGGATGGGCGCGATCGACGGCTCCGGCCTCGCGGTGTCCTATATCCAGTCGCTCTACTGGGAATACGGCTCCGGCTGCATCCTGCCCAAGACCGGCATCAACTGGCAGAACCGCGGCGTCTCCTTCTCGCTCGACGCCAAGGCGCTCAACCCGCTGGCGCCCGGCCGCAAACCCTTCCACACGCTCAACCCGCCGCTCGCCCGCTTCGACGACGGCCGGATCATGAGCTATGGCGCGATGGGCGGCGATGGTCAGCCGCAATTCCAGGCGCAGATCCTGTCGCGCTATCGTTTCGGCCAGGGCGTCGCCGATGCAGTCGATGCGCCGCGCTGGCTGTTCGGCCGGACATGGGGCGCCGGCTCGATCTCGCTCAAGCTGGAGAACCGCTTCGATCCGATGCTGCTGGCCAGGCTCACCGCGGCCGGGCACCCGGTCGAGGAATACAGCGAGGCCTATTCCGACCAGTTCGGCCATGCCGGCATGCTGGTGAAGCACCAGAAGGGCCATGTCGAGGCGATGCATGATCCGCGCTCGGACGGCGACGCCCGCGGCATCTGACTGGGATCTTGGGGGAGATCTGAGACGACCATGATCGAGAACGACCCGTTCCGCTGCTTCGTGCCTTACCCCGAAGCGCCGGTGAAACATGCCTCTTCCGGTCCGCTCTCCGGGCTGACACTCGCAGTCAAGGACCTCTACGACGTCAAGGGCTATCCGACAGGGGCGGGCTCGCCGACCGTGTTGGCGCTGTCGGGGATCAAGACCAAGACCGCGCCGATCGTGAAGGCCTTCCTTGAGGCCGGCGCCCGCTTCGTTGGCAAGACTCATACCGACGAGCTCGCCTTCTCGCTCAACGGCAAGAACGCCCATTTCGGCTCACCCGTGAATCCGGCTGCGCCTGACCGCATCACCGGCGGCTCGTCCTCCGGCTCGATGGCTGCGGTCGCCGGGCGGCTCGCCGATATCGGTCTCGGCTCCGACACCGGCGGCTCGGTCCGCGCGCCGGCGAGCTATGGCGGGCTGTTCGGCATCCGCCCAAGCCATGGCCGGCTCTCGCTGAAGCGGGCCTGGCCGCTGGCGGAAAGCCTCGATACCGCCGGCTTCTTCGCCCGCGACGGCGAGGTCTTCGCTCGCGCAGCCAACGCCGTCCTCGGCAAGGACAAGGTGACGCTGCCGGAGGCGCCGCGCCTTCTCCTCGCCGACGACCTCTTCGCCCAGGCCGTGCCCGAGGCCGAGCGCATCCTGCGCAATGTCGTCCAGCGCATCGTGCCGATCCTCGGCCAGCCCGAGACGGTCCGCGCCGTCAGTGACATGGACGCACTCTACTGGGCCTTCCGCTGGATCCAGGGCCGCGAGGCCTGGCAGTCCGACGGCAAGATGATCGAACGCCACGCCATGCCGCTCGGGCCGGGAGTCGCCGAGCGTTTCGCCTTCGGCAAGGCGGTCAGCGATGCGGAGGTCGCCCGCGGCGACAGCGTGCGAAAGACCTTCCGCGCGAAGCTCGCTCGCCTGCTCGGCAAGGACGGCGTGCTGATGCTGCCGACAGTGCCCGACATCGCGCCGCTGGTCAGCGCCGGCGAGCCGGAGCTCGAGGATTTCCGCAACCGTGCCCTGCGCCTGCTCTGTCTTGCGGGCCTGTCGGGCTTCCCGCAGATTTCGATCCCTGTCGCCCATCGCGACGACGCCCCGCTGGGCTTGTCGGTGATCGGGCCGAAGGGCTCGGACAAATCGCTCGTCGCTTTCGCGGTGAGGTTCGAGCGGGCGGCGCGGATCAGGCTGGCATAAGTGCCCTGAGAGAGGTCGTATCAGATTTAAGCCCTCATCCTGAGGAGCGATCGCAGATCGCGTCTCGAAGGATGCTCCAGATGGTTCCGGAGCCTCCTGGAGCATCCTTCGAGACGGCCGCTGCGCGGCCTCCTCAGGATGAGGGCTTAGGGAAAGAGGGAGACGGCGATGAGTGGCCACGACCATCACCACCATCATGACCACGAGCACGACAACCATTTCACCCCGATCGAAGCGCGGGTGAAGGCGCTGGAATCGCTGATGGTCGAGAAGGGCTATGTCGACCCGAGCGCGCTCGATGCGATCATCGACACCTATGAGACCAGGATCGGCCCGCGCAACGGCGCCCGCGTCGTCGCCAAGGCCTGGAGCGATCCGGCCTATGCCGCGCGCCTGAAGGCGGACGGCACCGCCGCGGTCGCCGAGCTCGGCTATGGCGGGCGTGGCGGCGAGCACATCGTCGCCTGCTTCAATACGCCCGAGGAGCACAACCTCATCGTCTGCACCCTGTGCTCCTGCTATCCGTGGCCGGTGCTGGGCCTGCCGCCGGTCTGGTACAAGTCGCCGCCCTATCGCGCCAAGGCGGTGATCGATCCGCGCGGCACTCTCGCCGATTTCGGCGTGACCCTGCCCGAGGGCCAGCGCATCCGCGTCTGGGATTCGACGGCCGAGACGCGCTTCATCGTCATCCCGATGCGGCCGGAGAGCACCGACGGCTGGAGCGAGGACGAGCTGGCGTCGATCGTCAGCCGCGACTCCATGATCGGCGTCGGCCTGCCCTCTCCGGAGGACAAGCCATGAATAGCGCTCACGACCTCGGCGGCCAGATGGGCTTCGGCCCGGTCGTGCCGGAGAAGGACGAGCCGATCTTCCACGCCGAGTGGGAGAAGAAGGTCCTGGCGATCAACGTCGCCGCCGGCGCGATGGGCGCCTGGACGATCGACGGCATCCGCCATGCCCGCGAAAGCCTGCCGCCGGCGCAGTATCTGTCGTCGAGCTATTACCAGATCTGGCTGGCGGCGCTCGACAAGGTGCTGGTCCAGCACGGCTTCCTCAGCAAGGAGGAGTTGGCCTCCGGCGTCGCCGGCAGCGCCCGCCGGGAGCCCAAGCGTGTCCTGAAGGGCGAGGAGGTTCCGACCGTCCTGCGCCGCGGGTTCCCCTATGAGCGCGAGGCGCCGGCGCCGGCCCGCTTCAAGGTCGGCGACACCGTCCGCACCATCGTGATGCACCCGCAGCACCATACCCGCCTGCCGCGCTATGCCCGCGGCAAGCAGGGCGTGATCGAGCTGGTCACCGGCTGCCATGTCTTCCCCGACACCGGCGCCCATGATGCGCCCGAGACGGCGCAATGGCTCTACACCGTCGTCTTCACCGGCCCGGAGCTCTGGGGCCGCGACGCCGATCCGACGACCACCGTCAGCATCGAGGCCTGGGAGAGCTATCTTGAGCCGGCCTGACGCCGCTCTCGCGGACGCGCTCGCCGCCGGCACGCCGATCCCGCGCGACGCCGAAGGGCCGGTCTTCGCCGAACCCTGGCAGGCGCAGGCCTTCGCCCTCGTCGTCGCCCTGCAGAACCGCGGCGTCTTCAGCGCCGATGAGTGGGCGCAGGCGCTCGGTGGCGAGATCCGCGAAGCCCTGGCCAATGGCGGCTGCCGCGACGGCTCCGACTATTACGAGCGCTGGTGCGAGGCGCTCGAACATCTCCTGATCGAGAAGGGCCTCGCCTCGCATGATAGCGTCGACGCCCGCGCCGCCGCCTGGGAGCGGGCTGCCGAGGCGACGCCGCATGGCAAGCCGATCCTGCTGGAGAACGATCCACTGCGCTGAGCGCCGCTTTGCATCCTCGTCACGAAGCGCAACTATGCCGGCAACGCCCGAGAACGGGGCTGCCCAAGGAGGATCGCGATGAGGACCGCAGTGATGGCGCTCGCAGCCGCAGCTCTGGCAACGACGGCGCAGGCCGCCGATCCCGCGCTCAACACGCTGCTCCCCAAGCTGACGCGATCGACGCAATGGGCGCAGAAGGCAGCGATCGAGCTGCAGTTCCCGACCCACCATCCGCAGGGCATGGTCAAGATCGGCGACGCCTTCTTCATCTCCTCGGTCGAGATCCGGAAGCCAACGACGCGCTATGCCGAGCCGAAGGACGGCTATGACCGCGACACCGGCGAGGGCGCCGGCCATCTCTTCAAGGTCGATGCGCAAGGCAAGCTCATCGGCAGCGTCACGCTCGGCGAAGGCTCGATCTACCATCCCGGCGGCATCGACTTCGACGGCAAGGATCTTTGGGTGCCGGTCGCCGAATACCGCCCGAACAGCCAGTCGATCATCTACAAGGTTGACCCGCAGACGCTGAAGGCGACCGAGGTCTTCCGCTTCAAGGATCATGTCGGCGGCATCGTCCACAACACCGACGGCAAGTCGCTGCACGGCGTCAGCTGGGGCTCGCGTCGCTTCTACGCCTGGCCGCTCGGCGCCGATGGCAAGATCACCAATGCCGATGCCGCGCCCGAGAGCCTGCGCGTCGCCAATCCGGCGCTCTATATCGACTATCAAGACTGCCACTATATCGGCATGGGCCGGATGCTCTGCTCCGGTCTGAACAACTACCGCGCCAGCAAGGACGGGCCGGTCTTCCGGCTTGGCGGCTTCGAGATCGTCGACCTCCGGGATAACCGTCCGGTCTTCCAGATGCCGGTCGAGCTCTGGTCGCCGTCTGGTTTGCCGATGACGCAGAACCCATTCTGGGTCGAGCCGGCGGGTGAAGGCGTGCGCGCCTATTTCATGCCGGATGACGATAAATCGACGTTGTTTGTCTACGAGGCCGCGGCGAAGTAGAGGTCAGCTCCCCTGCCCCGCGGCCCACAGGCCGAAGAACAGCGCCGCGCCCAGCACCGCGACGAAGGCGGCCGCGAGCACTTCGAGCCCAGCGATGATCCGGGCTCCCTTCAGCGAACCGCCGCCGGCGAAGCGTAGCGCCGCGAACTTGAAGAACACCGCCAGCGCGGCGAGCGCGCCGGTGGTCAGGGCCGTGCCGAGCGCCATCGCGAAGGTCGCGGCGATGCCGGCCCAGAGCAGGCCCTGGGCATTGGCGAAGACGAGGATGATCAGCGCGCCGGCGCAGGGCCGCAAGCCCGCCGCCAGCACGACGCCGGCCATCTCGCGGAACGAGCGCAGGCGCGAGACCTCGTCCGCGCCGGGCATATGGACATGGTCGCAGGAGGCCGGATCATGCGCCGCGCTGCCGCCGAGCGCGGCGAGGTTGCCGGCCTTGCGCCAGAGCACGTAGAGCCCGACCAGCGCCACCAGCGCGAAACTGCCCTGCTCGATCACCCAGGTCGTTGAAGCCATGGTCTTGGCGGTTGCGTTCAGTGCCAGCGTCAGCGCCCCGACCAGCCCGATCGCCACCAGTGCCTGCACGATTGCCGCGGCAAAACTAAGCGCCAGCCCGCGCTTCAGGCTACGGTTGTCGGCAACGATGTAGCCGGAGATCACCGCCTTGCCGTGGCCGGGCCCGGCGGCATGGAAGACGCCATAAGCGAAGGCGAGCCCGAGCAGGCCGGGCAGCGCCGCCGGCGATTGCGCGATCGCCTTCAGCGTCGCGGTCAGCTCGCGATAGAAGCTCGACTGCCAGGCGAGGATGATCGCACCGATGCCCGTCGTCGCCGGTAACGCCTCGCGCGGCAGCGCCGTGCCGAACGGATTACGCGGTGGCGGAGGCGGCGGCGGGAAATAGAGGCTGGCAACCCAGGCGATCAGCCCGAGCGCGCCGGCGACCAAAGCCAGCGCCAGCAGCGCGACCAGCAGCCGACGCGGCCAGAGCGGCAGGCCCGGCGCGGCGGGAGCGCTCAGGGACATGCCACCAGCGCCCTGGTGGTGACCTGATAGGCGCTCATGTCAGGCGTCGCGGTGATGTCCTCCTGCGCCAGACGCTGCTGCGTCGCAGAGTCGAGCTTGGGCGGGCGCATGATCCGGACCACGCAGCCCTTGGGCGCATCGCGCGCCGCCACCGCATCGGCCTCCTCGCCGATCTCGAAGGCGACGAAATAGGTGGGGTCGCCGATCTCGATGCCGAAGGAGCGGTTCGCCGTGGCCGGCGTCTTCAGCGGCAGCGTATAGGTCAGCGTCAGGATCTTGTTCTCGTAGGAGAGCGACTCCCCGCTCGGCGTGCCGAACTCCTGCGCCTTGCCGTTCGCCTTGGCGATGGTGAAGAAGCCGACATCCGGCAGGGATTCCATGTTGACCTTGGCGAGCTCGGCCAATTCATCGGAGGTCAGCTTGCCGTCGCCATTCTTGTCGAGGCCCTGGACCATATAGGCCGAATAGGCCTCGTCGAAGCTCCAGCGGTGCCGTAGCGCCTTCACCGCGCCGCCGGCGTCATAGAGGATCTCGGTGCGCGAGGTCACGAAGACGTGCGGATGCGCCAGCGCCGGCAAGGCGAGGCCGAGCCAGCTCGCGGCAGCAGCGAACAGCGTCAGAAGCGTCGAGTATCGCGGCACGCGGCAATTTCCTCGAATCTGCGGCGAATCCGGCCGAGCTTTCATACAAAAGCGCGCCCGGCGCGCCTACCCTGCAATCTCATGCCGGCGGCCATGCTGGCATCGCCCGCAAAGGCGGCCAAATCGCGGCGCAGGCGGCATCCGCCACTCTGGAATCACCCCAGGGTGATTTGACGATATCACACCGGGTATGACAGCTTTGCTGACATAATAACGAATTGGAGGCCGGCGCTACCGGTCCCTATAGTCGATGGATATGCGATCGTCGGGAGGTCGGCCATGGCCGGTACGCAGCAGACTTCGCAGGGCATTTCGGCGAATGAGCCGGAGCTCCGAGCCGTCGCGCTCGACGACAAATACGACCTCTCCAAGCAGCAGATCTTCCTGACTGGAACGCAGGCCATCGCCCGCATGCTGCTCACGCAGCATGAGCGCGACCGACGCGCCGGCCTCAATACCGCCGGCTTCGTCTCCGGCTATCGCGGCTCGCCGCTCGGCGGGCTCGACCAGCAGCTCGCCCGCGCCGGCAAGCAGCTCAAGCCCGCCAACATCGTCTTCCAGCCCGGCCTCAACGAGGACCTCGCCGCCACCGCCATCTGGGGCACGCAGCAGGCGGAGCTCTCCGGCGAGGGCAAATATGACGGCGTCTTCGCGCTCTGGTACGGCAAGGGCCCGGGGGTCGACCGCACCGGCGACGTCTTCCGCCATGGCAACATGGCCGGCACCGCGCGCCATGGCGGCGTGCTCTGCCTGCTCGGCGACGATCACACCGCCGAATCCTCGACCAACGCCCACCAGACCGAATTCGTCCTGGTCGACCGGATGATGCCGATCCTCAATCCGGCCGGCGTCCAGGAGATCATGGACTATTCCTTGCACGGCTTTGCGCTCTCGCGCTTCGCCGGCGTCTGGGTCGGGCTCAAATGCGTCAAGGACAACATCGAATCGACCGCCTCGGTCGACGGCTCGGTCGAGCGGGTCAGCATTGCGACCCCCAACGACTTCGTCATGCCGCCGGGCGGCCTCAATATCCGCCGCGAGCTCGACTTCCTCGACCAGGAGAAGCGGCTGCACCTGCATAAGCGCGCCGCGGTCCTCGCATACCTGCGCGCCAACAAGCTCAACCAGACCATCCTCTCGGGCGGACAGGCGCCGCGCATCGGCATCATCACCGTCGGCAAATCCTATCTCGATGTGCGCCAGGCGCTGGAGGAGCTCGGCCTTGACGAGGTCCGTGCCAACGATCTCGGCATCCGCCTGTTCAAGATCGCCTGCCCCTGGCCGCTCGACCCGCAGGAGCTGAAGGATTTCGCTGCCGGACTCGACCTCGTCATGGTCGTCGAGGAGAAGCGCTCGCTGATCGAGGTACAGCTGCGCGAGGAACTCTACGGCACCGCCCACCAGCCCATGGTGATAGGCAAGAAGGACGAGCAGGGCGAGTGGCTCTTCCCGGTCCATGGCGCGCTCGATCCCAACGACATCGCCATCGCGCTGGGCGCCCGCCTGCTGCAATACCGCGACGATCCGGCACTCCGCGCCCGCCTTGAAGAGATCGCCGCGGCGCAAGGCCGCCTCGCCGAGGCCATCGAAGTCGCCAAGCGCACCCCTTATTTCTGCTCGGGCTGCCCGCACAATTCCTCGACCACCGTGCCCGAGGGGTCGCGCGCCTATGCCGGCATCGGCTGCCATTACATGGTGCAGTGGATGGACCGCGACACCGCCGGCTTCACCCAGATGGGCGGCGAAGGCGCCAACTGGGTCGGCGAAGCCCCGTTCTCGAAACGCGGCCACGTCTTCCAGAATCTCGGCGACGGCACCTACACCCATTCCGGCTCGCTCGCGATCCGCTGGGCCGTCGCGAGCGGCGTCAACATCACTTACAAGCTGCTTTACAACGACGCCGTCGCGATGACCGGCGGCCAGCAGGCGGAAGGGCACCTCTCGCCCGACCAGATGGCCCGCCAGGTCGCGGCCGAGGGCGTCGCGCGCATCGCGGTGGTCTCCGACGATCCCGACAAGTACCCGGCCGGCACGCTCTGGCCCCCGGGCACCACCTTGCACCATCGCGACGATCTCGACGCGGTCCAGCGCGAGCTTGCGACCGCCAGCGGCGTCTCGCTGCTGCTCTACGATCAGACCTGCGCCACCGAGAAGCGCCGCCGGCGCAAGCGCGGCGCCTATCCCGACCCGGACAAGCGCGTCATCGTCAACGAGCTGGTTTGCGAAGGCTGCGGCGATTGCGGGGTGAAATCGAACTGCGTCTCGGTGCAGCCGCTCGAGACCGAATTCGGCCGCAAGCGCCAGATCGACCAGTCGAACTGCAACAAGGACTTTTCCTGCGTGAAGGGTTTTTGCCCCTCCTTCGTCACCGTGCATGGTGCACGGCCGAAGAAGGCGGAACCGCGCACGCTGGATGCTTCAACGCTCGGTGCGGGCGATCTGCCCGAGCCCAAGGTTCCGGCACTCGATCGCAACTTCGCCGTTATCGTCACCGGCGTCGGCGGCACCGGCGTCGTCACCATCGGCGCGATCCTCGGCATGGCAGCCCATCTCGAAGGCAAGGGCTGCGGCATGATCGACATGGCCGGCCTCGCCCAGAAGGGCGGCGCCGTGTTCAGCCATGTGCGCCTCGCCCCGACGCCGGAGGAGATTCACGCCATCCGCGTCGCCGCCGGCCAGGCCGATCTCGTGCTCGGTTGCGACCTCACCGTCACCGGCTCGAAGAAGGTGCTGGGCGCGATCCGTTCCGGCTCGACCGTGGTGGTCAACACCGCAGAAAGCCTGCCTGGTGATTTCACCCGCAATGCCGATTTCTCGCTGCCGACGGAACGGCTGAAGCGGGCGATCGTCTCGGCCTCCGGCCGCGACAATACCCATCTCGTCGATGCGACGGCTGCTGCCGTCTCCTTCCTCGGCAATGCCATCGCCGCCAACATGTTCATGCTCGGCTATGCCTGGCAGCATGGCGGCGTGCCGCTTTCGCGGGCATCGCTGCTGCGGGCGATCGAGCTCAACGGCGAGGCCGTGGCGATGAACAAGCAGGCTTTCGGGCTCGGCCGCCGCGCCGCGCATGATCCGGCCTCCCTGCTCGCGGCGCTCGCCGAGGCCAAGGCCCCGACCGAGGCGCGCCAGCTCTCGCAGAGCCTCGACGAGATCGTCGCCCGCCGCGTCGACTTCCTCACCGGCTACCAGAACGCCGCCTATGCGGCGCGCTATCGCGATCTTGTCGAGAAGGTTCGCGCCAAGGAGGCGAGCGTGCTTCCCGGCCAGACCGCTCTGGCCGAGGCCGTCGCGCGCTATCTCTTCAAGCTGATGGCCTACAAGGACGAGTACGAGGTCGCTCGGCTCTACAGCGACGGCGCCTTCCGCAAGCAGCTCGCCGCGACCTTCGAGAAAGACAGCGCGACCGGTCAGCCTGTGCGCCTCGAATTCCACCTCGCCCCGCCGCTGCTGGCGAAGCGCGATCCCAATACGGGCCTGCCGCGCAAGATGAGCTTCGGGCCCTGGATGCTGGGCGCCTTCGGCCTGCTGGCGAAGCTGAAAGGCTTGCGCGGCACCGCCTTCGACGCCTTCGGCTACACCCAGGAGCGCAAGACCGAGCGCAAGCTGATCGCCGATTACGAGGCGCTGGTCGGAGAGATCCTGGCCAAGCTCTCGCCGCAGAACCATGCGCTCTGCGTCGCCCTTGCTGCGATCCCCGAAAAGATCCGCGGCTTTGGCCACGTCAAGGAGCGCCACCTCACGGCGGCGAAAGCCGAGGAGGCGGAATTGCTGAAGCGCCTGCGCGACGGCTCGGATGCAGCGCTGGCGATGCCGCGGGCGGCGGAGTAGCCGCACGAACGTTCAAGACCGGTGGCGTCTCTGCTGCTTCCCTCTGCATTCTTTCAAGAACTGCGGGGGAGATCATGGACGGGTTGGCTGGCTTCCTTCTCGCCGGCGTCGCTCTCACCGGAAGTCCCGGCCCGGCGACGCTGAGCCTGACCGCGACCGGCGCCGCCTTCGGAACCCGGCGCGGCCTCGCCTATGGCGCCGGCATCACGCTCGGCATGGTGGCGGTGATGGCGCTGACCGCCAGCGGCTTCGTCGCGATCATCCTGGCGCTGCCCGGCCTCGCGCCGGTCGTCACCATTCTGGTGGCGCTGTATTTCCTCTACCTCGCCTTCCGCATCGCGACGGCCCCGCCGCTCACCGAGACGAACAGCGATATCGCCGCGCCGTCCTTCGCCGCCGGCTTCGCGCTCTCGCTGGTCAATCCCAAGGGCTATGCGGCGATGGCGGCTTTGTTCTCCGGCTTCGCATTGCTGCCGCAGCAGCCGGCGATCGATGCGATCCTCAAGATCGGCTTGCTGTTGCTCGTGATCGCCGCGGTCAACATCGCCTGGCTGCTCGCCGGCTCGGGCCTGACCGGGTTGTTCCGCGATCCCCGGAGCAACCGGATCGTCAACCTGGTTTTCGCTGTGCTGCTGCTCGCCTCGCTCGCCGCCGCGATCAGGTTCTGAATCCCGGGCCGACTCCCCTCGCGGAAGCGGCGCACGGCGCATCTGGGGATCGGTGCAGGCGGTGCGACCGCCAGCCTGACTTGAGTTTGCGATGAACCGGGCCGCATAGTGCGCGACGAGCGCATGCGAGGGGCCGGCGAGCTTTGATTTCCGAAGACGAGCTGCGCCGCATCGCCGCCTGGTCGAACGACCTGACGCCGGAGGAATTCGAGGAAGCCAGGCGGGGGACGAGTATCAAGGCCTATGGCAAGGGCGCCTATGTCTGCCATGTCGGCGACCGGCTGGAATCCTGGACCGGTGTCGCCGATGGCCTGCTCAAGATGAGCACGACCTCGCGCAGCGGCAAATCGGCGACGCTGGCCGGCCTGCGGGGCGGCGCCTGGTTCGGCGAAGGCACGATCATCAAGAATGAGGCGCGGCGCTACGATCTCGTCGCCCTGCGCGAGAGCAAGGTCGCGCTGATGCGGCGCCAGACCTTCTTCTGGCTGTTCGAGCACTCCGCCGCCTTCAACCGCTTCCTGGTCCACCAGTTCAACGAGCGCCTGGCCCAGTTCATCGGCCTCGCCGAATATGACCGCATGCTGGGAGCGACCGGGCGCCTCGCCCGCAATCTCGCCTGGCTGTTCAACCCGATCCTCTATCCGAACAACGACCGGACGCTGACGATCTCGCAGGAGGAACTCGGCCTGCTCGCTGGCATCTCCCGGCAGATGGCCAATCAGAGCCTCGCCAGGCTGGCTGAGCTCGGCTTCATCAAGGTCGGCCATAACGAGGTGACGATCCTCGATCTGGAGCGGCTGGCGCGCTATGAGGGGTAGGATGAAAGTACTCGTCCGAAATCGCCTTCCGATCGCCTATTGTGCCACGGCGGAAGTTGGCCTTTATTCTTGACCCTGCGAAGTCATCCATTCGCAATTTTCTCGAATTGTAGACCGAAACCCGGAAGTCGGCGGCTGATTCCAGCCCGGATTACGTTTGAAGGGGAGACGTCCGATGTTGAAGAAGATCAGCATGATCGCCGCAGTTTCGTTCGCTCTGGCGGGCTGCGCGACCACTCCAACGGTCACCAGCCAGACGGTCATCGTCGCCGGCGTCGGGCCGGTGGAAATCGAGCGGCTCGAGGTCGAGGTCGCCGCAGTCGATCCCGCCAGACGCCGCGTGGTCATCAAGCAGGGCCGCCAGACATGGCCTGTCGCAGTGCCAGAGGTGTTCGGAAGCCTGGAGAATCTTCGCCCGGGCGACCGGGTCGAGGTTCGTCGTGTCGAGGGCGTGATCCTCGACGTCAAGCGGGCCCGGAAAGGCGCCAAGCCGGCGATCATCTACACCGAGGCCTCGGCCGACACCTCCTTCCAGAATCTGCCGGAACGCTTCGTCGTGCGGTCGCTGACGGTGACGGCGAGGTTCGAGAGTTTCGATCCGGCGACGAACATCGTCAGCTATGTCGGACCGGCCGGGCCGCGGACCCATGTCGTGGTCGATCCCGACATCCAGAGCCGGCTGGGTGGCCTGAAGCGCGGCGACATGGTCGAGCTGAGCTTCGCCGAAGCCTTCCTGCTCCAGAGGCTCTGACCGCGTCCGCGCAGGGCTGCTTCGGAACGAATACGCCAGGCGCGACCCCAATTCGAAAGAGGCGGGGTTGCGCCCGCTTGAAGCGGCGAGTGGAGCCATGGGGCTGTCCGAACCTAGCCGGCTCCATGGTCGCGGGATTGTCGCATAAATCGCCGAGTGTCGCAGGTTCACGCCCAGCGGAGCCGGCATGGACTATTTCAGGCGCTTCACCTTCCTGTTCGCGACGCCGAACTTCGATGCCGAGGATCTCGAGGGCATCCGCTTCAACCAGATCATCGAGGAGATCGAGCGATCGGGCTTCGAGGTGGTCAAGGCGCGCAAGCTCGAGGACGCCGAGATCGCCGTCCAGACCGATGCCGCCATCGGCTGCATGGTCGTCGACTGGGGCAAGAAGGGCCTCGAAGGCAAGACCGCCGCGCTGATCAACCTGATGCGCCGGCGCGGGCTCGACTTCCCGATCATCCTCCTGATCCGCCGCAAGCGCTTCGAGGACGTGCCGGTCGAGGTGCTCGACTTCATCGACGGCTACATCTTCCTCTCGGAGGAGACCCCGCCCTTCATCGCCAAGAGCCTGATCAGCCGCCTCAAGCAATATGCCGAGACGCTGAAGACGCCGTTCTTCGGCGCGCTCGTCGACTATGCCGAGGAAGGCAACCATCTCTGGACCTGCCCGGGCCATAATGGCGGCGTGTTTTACAGCCGCAGCCCGATCGGCCGGGTGTTCATGGAGCATCTCGGCGAGGCCGTGTTCCGCGACGATCTCGACAATTCCGTGCTCGATCTCGGCGATCTCCTGACCCATGAGGGGCCGGCCCTGAAGGCGCAGAAGGAAGCGGCACAGATCTTCGGGGCGGAGAAGACCTATTTCGTCCTGAACGGCACCTCGACCTCGAACAAGGTCGCGCTCGCGGCACTGGTCACCGATGGCGACCTCGTCCTGTTCGACCGCAACAACCACAAGGCCGCCCATCACGGCGCGCTGCTGATCGCCGGCGGCATACCCGTCTATATCCCGACCGCGCGCAACGCCTGGGGCCTGATCGGCCCGATGCGCTGGGAGAGCTTCGACGAGGAGGCGCTGCGCGAGCGCATCCGCTTGAACCCGCTAGTCAAGAATCCCGAGGCCTGGAAGAAGCCGCGCCCGTTCCGCGTCGCCGTGGTCGAGCAGTGCACCTATGACGGCACGATCCACTCGGCCCAGATGATCCTCGATAGGATCGGGCATCTCTGCGAGTACATCCTCTTCGACGAGGCCTGGGCCGGCTTCATGAAGTTCCACCCGCTCTATGCCGGGCGCTTCGCCATGGGGCTGACGGGGCTTGGACCGGAGTCGCCCGGCATCATCGCGACGCAGTCGACCCACAAGCAGCTCGCGAGCTTCAGCCAGGCTTCGCAGATCCATATCAAGGACCGGCACATCAAGGGCCAGAAGCGCCGGGTCGAGCACCGGCGCTTCAACGAGAGCTTCATGCAATACGCCTCGACCTCGCCGTTCTATCCGCTGTTCGCCTCGCTCGATGTCGGCGCGCAGATGATGAAGGGCCGTTCCGGCGAGGTGCTCTGGGACGATACGATCCGGCTCGGCATCGAGCTCCGCAAGAAGATCCGGGCCGTGCGCCGCGAATTCGAGGAGAAGGAGACCAGGCCGGAGCGACGCTGGTTCTTCGAGCCCTTCGTGCCGGATCGGGTCAGCATTGCCGACGCCTCGCGTGAGGGCGCCGTCCACGATGTCGCATGGGAAATGGTCGCGACCGACCAGCTCGCCAGCAACCCGGCCTATTGGCAGCTCGCGCCCGATGCCAATTGGCATGGCTTCACGCAGATGGAGCCGGGCTTCGCCATCACCGACCCCAACAAGCTGACCCTGCTGACACCCGGCTTCGACCGCGAGACCGGCGCCTATGCCGAGCATGGCATTCCTGCTCCGATCGTGGCGCAGTACCTGCGCGAGAACCGGATCGTCGCCGAGAAGAACGACTTGAACTCGCTGCTCTTCCTGCTGACGCCGGGCGTCGAGGCCAGCAAGGCCGGCACGCTGATCAGCGGGCTCGTCGCCTTCAAGAAGCTGCACGACGACAACGCCCTGCTGGAAGAGGCGATCCCGGAATTCTACCGGCGCCGGCCGGGCCGCTATGCCGGCGTTCGCCTGCGCGACCTGTGCGGGCAGATGCACCGCTTCTTCCGCGACCACGACGTCAGCGGGCTGCAGAACCGGCAGTTCTCGCCGGAGCATCTGCCGGAGATGGCGATGTCGCCACATGACTCGGCGCGCTGCCTGACGCGCAACGATGTCGACTATCTGCCGATCGACGCCATCGCCGGGCGGATCGCGACGACGCCCTTCGTCGTCTACCCGCCGGGCATCGCCACCATCGTCCCCGGCGAGCGGCTGACCGAGCGGGCCAAGCCGATGATCGACTATCTCAAGATGTTCGAGGCGAGCTTCAACGCCTTCCCCGGCTTCGAGGTCGAGATCCAGGGCGTCTATCGCGAATTCGATGCCGAAGGGCGGGTGCGGCTCCACACCTATGTCGTCAGCGAGCAGGCGCAGGACTGAGGGCCGCGACAACGCATGGAGACTGACCTACCAATCACCATCCGCCCCTCGCGCGACGACGATGTCGAGCCGATGCTGGCGATCTATCGCCGGCATATCCGCCATGGCATCGAGGCCGGGGTCGAAGACACCGGCACGCCGCAGCCGGACGATCTGAAGGACCGGCGCAAGAACCTGCGCAGCCGCAAGCTGCCGCATCTGGTCGCGACCCGCGGCGGCGAGGTCGTCGGCTATGCCTATGTCGTGCTGTTCCGCAAGCGGCCGGCCTACCGCTTCACGGTGAAGCACTCGATCTATGTCCATCACGAGCATCTCGGGCGCGGCATCGGGCGTCGGCTGATGCAGGCGCTGATCGACGCCTGCGCCGCCGCCGGCTTTCGCCAGATGATCGGCTATATCGATGCCGAGAACAGCGCCTCGCTGGCGCTGCACGAACGCTTCGGCTTCGCCCGGGTCGGCCTGCTGCCCGGCGTCGCCTATCGCTATGGCAAGTGGTCCGACAGCGTCATGGTGCAGAGATCGCTCGGGGCGGGGGCAACACAGCCGATTGGGTGAGGCGGAATGTCGGCTTGCGACCCGTTGCCGACATCAGCACTACGATCCCCCACCCGGTGAGAAGAAGCAGAGCAACTCGCCCGCATCGTTCATGCAGAGATGGAAGAAGCCGTCCGGCGAAAGACGGGCCTTCTGATAGGGGATGCCGAGCACGACTGTTTGGCGGCGCTCCGTCACCCACATCGGGTGCCGGCCCGGCATGATCGTCACGACGAAGCCGGACGGAGTCTCCCGCACCTCGCTTGGATCGATCCGCGCGCAATCGGCCTCGGAGCAGCATTCGAACGGATAGTCCCAGCCGCCCGGCGCCCGATGCGCATGCGTCTGCATGGCGCCCGCGGCGAGCAGCATCGCGATCGAGGCAAGAGCACGCATTGGCCAGTCCCCGTATCGAGCTTCCGGTTCGAAAGCGGCAGATCGAAGGCGCTGCCTTCCACCCGCATCGCCCCGCCAGGTTCACCCCGAGGCCGGAGTATGGTAGCTCGGCGCCATGACCGCATCCATCCGGCTTCGCTGACCTCATCGAGCGCACGTCCGCAGCCCGCCTCACCGAGAGCGGGCGCGATCGATTCTGCCTTGATGACGAAAGCGAACCAAGATGCACACCTTTGAACTGCCTGCCGATCCCGCCTTCTGGCAGGATCCCGCACCCTTCTTCCAATCTGCCCTCGCTACCGGCGACGGCCTCTTCGCATCGACCGGCGGCCTGTCCGTACTGGGCTATGAGGCGCTCTTCGCGCTTGGGCGCGACCCGCGCCTCGATGGCCATCCCTTCCCGCCCGAAGGTCTCGACCCGGACAAGGCCGATATCCACGCCTTGCTGCGCTGGGGCCTGTTCACCCTGGCGGGGCCCGAACATCGCGGCCTGCGGCAAGCGGTCATTGCCGGGCTGTCGGCCCAGCGGATCGAGGCGTTGCGGCCCACGATCCGAGACTTGGCCGACATCGCGCGCCAGAACCTGCTCGACGCCGCGAGCCCGGACCTGATCCGCGACTTCGCCTCGCCCCTCTCCGCGCGCGCCTTCTGTGCGCTCGCCGGAATAGACCAGCGGCACGCCGGCTGGATCGGTTCTGCAATAGCCACTATTGGCGAGCAATTGTCCTTCGCGCCGGCGCCGGACAGGCTCGCCGCCGCGAACCGGGAGGCGCGCGGCCTGCTGCGGCTGCTGCACGAGCTCGAATCCGAGGGCCAATCAGGGCTGATGCGCGACATCGCGGCGCGATTGCCGTCGGGGAGCGCCGCCAAGGCTGCAGATCTGGTCGCAGGCTTTGCATTCGACGCCGTCGAAACGACGATCTCGGGCGTGTTCTGCGTCCTCGACTACCTGATGCAACAAGAGCAATTGCGCCTCGACCTGTCGGCCGGACAGTACACGCTTTCCGATGCGGTGCAGGAGGCGTTCCGGCTGACCTCGCCAACGATCCTCACCGCCAGGATGGCGGCCGAGGACATCGTCTGGCGCGGCGAGACGATTGCCGCCGGCACTTCATTGACGATGTGGTGGCCGTCGGGCAATCTGGATGGATGGGCCTTCGAACAGCCGACGCGGTTCGATCCAGCCCGGCCAGCGAAACGGCACCTCGCCTTCGGCGTTGGCGGCCATGGCTGCCTCGGCCGGCAGCTCGCTTCGCTGCTCGCCGAAGAGGCCGTGCGCGCTCTGCTGGTCAGTGGCGGGCCGCACCCTGTCAGGATCGGCGAAACACGGTTCCTGCCGCGCTTCTCGCGTTTGAGTGAAAGCGCGCCGATCCGTTTCGTGTGACGGCAACGCGGCCTCCTGCACGATCGGGGGGCCGCAAACTCTCGAAACTGCCTGAGAAACACCGGTTCGGGTAGAGCAGGCCAAACCTCGGCGGGACAATAGCGCCTCAAATGCGTCTTGTCTGTCAAGTGGCTTCTTGCACGGCGCCGAGCCACCTGCAAAACTTGCATGATCGCAAAAGGACTTCGCGTCCGGACAAACCCGCGACAGACGGGGCGACAGGGTGGAGACGACGATCGTGGCAAGCGCAGCCGCCGGCCAGGCGGATACCTTTCCCAAGCTTCTGCTGCGCAATGCGCGTGAGCGCGGCGCACGCGTCGCGTTCCGGCACAAGGACCTCGGCATCTGGCAGTCCTGGACCTGGGCCGAAGTGGCCGAGCAGGTCCGCGCCTATGCCAAAGGCTTCGAGCAACTCGGCCTGAAGCGCGGCGAGAAGGTCGCGATTATCGGCTACAATCGGCCGCGCCTGTACTGGTCGATGGCCGCCGCGCAGTGGCTCGGCGCGATCCCTGTCCCGGTCTATGCCGACAGCGTCGCCGACGAGATGGCCTATGTGCTCGACCATGCCGGCGCGGTCTTCGCCTGCGTGCAGGACCAGGAGCAGGTCGACAAGGTTCTCTCCGTCATCGAGCGCCTGCCGAACCTGCGCCACATGCTCTATGATGAGCCGCGTGGCCTGCGCGACTACGACCACGCCAAGCTGCACGATATCGGCGACGTGATCGAGGCCGGGCGCGCCGCGCTCAAGGATCCCGCGGCGTCAGCCGCGCATGACCGCGAGATGGAGCAGGGCGCGAGCGACGACCTCGCCATCATCCTCTACACCTCCGGCACGACCGGGCGGCCCAAGGGGGTGATGCTCACCCATTTCAACATCATCACCGCCGCCGAGATCGGCTGCGGCTTCGACGGCCTGAACGAGAACGACGAGATCATCGCCTATCTGCCGATCGCCTGGGTCGGCGACCACGTCTTCTCCTATGCGCAGGCGATCATTGCCGGCTTCTGCGTCAACTGCCCGGAGGGTCCCGAGACCGTCGTCGACGACCGCCGCGAGATCGGCACCACCTATGCCTTCGCCCCGCCGCGCGTCTTCGAGACCATGCTGACCTTGACCATGGTGCGCATGGAGGATGCCGGCCCGCTGATGCGCAAGCTCTTCCACTACTTCCTCGGAGTGGCGAAGCAGCACGGCGAGAAGATCCTGAACGGCGAGCCCGTGCCGCTCTCCGCCCGCCTGCTCTACAAGCTCGGCGACATCATCATCTACGCGCCGCTGCGCAACCGCTTCGGCCTGACAAACATCAAGGTCGGCTACACCGCCGGCGAGGCGATCGGGCCCGAGCTCTTCCGCTTCTATCGCTCGATCGGCGTCAACCTGAAGCAGCTCTACGGACAGACCGAGGCCGGCGTCTACATCACCATGCAGCCCGATGGCGAGATCAAGGCCGACACCGTCGGCAAGCCGGCGCCGCAGGTCGAGATCAGGATCGCCGACAATGGCGAGGTGCTCTACCGCTCGCCCTCGATCTTCCGCGGCTACTACAAGGACGAGGAGAAGACCGCCGAGACGATGACCGAGGACGGCTATGTCCGCTCGGGCGATGCCGGCTTCTTCGACGAAAGCGGCCACCTCAAGATCATCGACCGCGCCAAGGATGTCGGCAAGCTCAACTCCGGCGAGCTGTTCCCGCCGAAATACATCGAGAACAAGCTGAAATTCTATCCGAACATCAAGGAGGTCGTCGCCTTCGGCCAGGGCCGCGACTACGCCACCGTCGCGCTCAACATCGACCTGACCGCCGTCGGCAACTGGGCCGAGCGCAACAATGTCGTCTACGCCTCCTATCAGGAACTCGCCGGCCATCCGCAGGTCTATGAGATGATGGCCAAGCATGTCGACGAGGTGAACCGCTCGCTCGCGGCCGAGCCGATGATGGGCGGAGCCCAGATCAAGCGCTTCCTGATCCTGCACAAGGAGCTCGACGCCGACGATGGCGAGCTCACCCGCACCCAGAAGGTCCGGCGCGGCTTCATCGCCGAGCGCTACGCCCCGCTGGTCGAGGCTTTGTACAATGGCTCGACCCAAGCGGACATATCGACGGAAGTGACCTTCGAGGACGGCCGCAAGGGCGTGATCTCGGCGACGGTCAAGGTCGCCGACGCGAAGGTCTACGCGGTAACGGCGCCTGCGACGAAGGAGGCGGCATGAACGCGCATTCCACCGATATTGCCGGCACGCCCGTGACCCATAAGGGCGAGGTTCTGCTCTCGGTCGAGAACGTCTCGCTGCGCTTCGGCGGCGTGAAGGCGATCAGCGACGTCTCCTTCGACATCCGCAAGGGCGAGGTCCGCGCCATCATCGGCCCCAACGGCGCCGGCAAGACCTCGATGCTCAACTGCATCAACGGCTTCTATCATCCGCAGGAAGGCCGCATCACCTACAAGGGCGTGCGCCGGGCGAAGGTCCGGCCGCACCAGGCCGCCGCCGCCGGCATCGCCCGTACCTTCCAGAACGTTGCTTTGTTCAAGGGCATGTCGACGCTCGACAACATCATGACCGGGCGCACCCTCAAGATGCGCAAGGGCTTCTTCTGGCAGGCGCTGCGGCACGGGCCGGCGATGAACGAGGAGATCGAGCATCGCAAGGTGGTCGAGGACATCATCGACTTCCTGCAGATCCAGCACATCCGCAAGCTACCGGTCGGCAAATTGCCCTATGGCCTGCAGAAGCGGGTCGAGCTCGGCCGGGCGCTCGCCATGGAGCCGGAGCTGCTGCTGCTCGACGAGCCGATGGCCGGCATGAACCTCGAGGAGAAGGAGGACATGTGCCGCTTCATCCTCGACGTGAACAACCAGTTCGGCACGACCATCGCTTTGATCGAGCACGATATGGGCGTGGTCATGGACCTCTCCGATCGGGTCGTCGTGCTCGAATACGGCCGCAAGATCGCCGACGGCACCCCGGCCGAGGTCAAGGCCGACCAGCGCGTCATCGATGCCTATCTCGGAGTGGCGCACTGATGGCTACGGCTGTTCAGCAGGCAATGAGCCGCGACCTTCTCCCTCCCCCCGCTTGCGGTGGGGAGGGCTGGGGTGGGGGGCAGTGCCGCTCGGAGCAAGGCTGGAAAAATGTCCCAGACCTGCTTTCCGGCCCCCCATCCCTAACCCTTCCCCACCGCAAGCGGGGGGAAGGGGATAGCGCGCGGCAAGCCCGTTCACCCGAGCAAATTCGGGAAGGTTTCCAATCATGAGCGACGTCGCCGCGCAGCCCGCGCCCAATCTCCTCGCCAATGGCTGGATCAAGGCCGGCGTCATCCTTGTCGGCCTCGTCGCCGCCGCGCTGATCGGCGCCCGCATCGACCCGACGGGCACGATCCACGCCATCTTCGTCGATCCGTTCAACCAGATGGTCCAGGCGCCGGACCTGCTCGCCCAGACGGTCTGGGAGGGCCTGGTCTCCGGCGTGCTCTATGCGCTGATCGCGCTCGGCTTCGTGCTGATCTTCAAGGCCTCGGGCGTCTTCAACTTCGCCCAGGGCATCATGGTGGTGTTCGCGGCGCTGACGCTGGTCGGCCTTTACGAGAAGGGCGTACCGGCCTTCCTCGCGGTCATCCTGACGCTCGGCGTGATGTTCGCGCTCGCCGTGACGATCGAGCGCGTGGTGCTGCGCCCGCTGGTCAACCAGCCCGACATCATCCTGTTCATGGCGACCTTCGGGATCACCTATTTCCTGATCGGCTTCGGCGAAGCCATCTTCGGCGGCAATCCCAAGCAGATGATCACCGATCAGCTCTATCTGCCCAAGGGCGCGATCGACCTGAAGATCCTCGGCGGCATCGTCTCGCTGCAGAAGATCGACATCGCCGCAGCGATCATCGCCTCGCTGATGATCGCCGTGCTGGCGCTGTTCTTCCAGTACACCCGCATCGGCCGCGCGCTGCGCGCCGTCGCCGACAGCCACAAGGCGGCACTCTCTGTTGGCATCTCGCTCAACCAGATCTGGGTGATCGTCTGGTTCACCGCCGGCATCGTCGCGCTGATCACCGGCATCATGTGGGGCGCGCGCTCCGACGTCTCCTTCGCGCTCGAGATCGTGGCGCTGAAGGCGCTGCCGGTGCTGATCCTCGGCGGCTTCACCTCGATCCCCGGCGCCATCGTCGGCGGGCTGATCATCGGCATCGGCGAGAAGCTCGGCGAGTTCTACTGGGGCCCGCTGATCGGCGGCGGCATCGAGAGCTGGCTCGCCTATTTCATCGCCCTGGGCTTCCTGCTGTTCCGGCCGCAGGGCCTGTTCGGCGACAAGATCATCGAACGCATCTGAGAGGCTGACCCGTGTTCTACCGCGAAGCCGGCCAATACAAATCCACCTACGCTGCCGACATGGCCGTGTTCCCGCTCCGGCAGGATCGGATCGGCATCGCCGTCATCCTGGCCATCGCCTTTATCGGCATCCCGCTGTTCGGCAACGACTTCTTCATCGCCTCGGTGATGATCCCGTTCCTGGTGTTCTCGCTGGCGGCGATCGGGCTCAACATCCTGACCGGCTATACCGGGCTGATCTCGCTCGGCACCGCCGCCTTCATGGGTGTCGGCGCCTATTCCTGCTACAAGCTGACGACCTTCTTCCCAGGCGTGAACATCATCGTCCTGATCCTCTTGTCCGGGCTGTTCTCGGCCGCGATCGGCGTGCTCTTCGGCCTGCCCTCGCTGCGGATCAAGGGCTTCTATCTCGCCGTCGCCACGCTCGCCGCGCAGTTCTTCCTGCAATGGGCCTTCGTGCGCGTGCCCTGGCTGTTCAACTACAACGCCTCGGGCGCGATCGAGGTGCCGCAGCGCACATTGTTCGGCTTACCCGTCACCGGCGCGTCCGCGACGCCGGAGACGCGCTATTTCGTCTGCCTCGGGCTCGTCGTGGTGCTGACCTGGTTCGCCTCGAACATCGTCCACGGCAAGCTCGGCCGCTCCTGGATGGCGGTGCGCGACATGGACATTGCCGCCGAGCTGATGGGCATCAAGCTGCTCAACGCCAAGCTCACCGCCTTCGCCGTCTCCTCCTATTTCGCAGGGGTCGCCGGGGCGATGATGATCTTCCTCTGGTATGGCGGCGGCGAGGCCAACGACGTCTTCACCATCCGCCTCTCCTTCACCATCCTGTTCATGGTGATCATCGGCGGCCTCGGCTCGCTGATCGGCTCCTTCTTCGGCGCCGCCTTCCTCTCGGCCCTGCCGACGGCCCTGAAGTTCGGCCTGCCGGCGCTAGGCGTACCGATCGGCGGCGCGGCGGCCGAGCACGTCACCTTCATGCTGGTCGGCGCGCTGATCATCATCTTCCTGATCGTCGAGCCGCATGGCCTCGCTAGGCTCTGGCAGATCGCGAAACAGAAATTGCGGACGTGGCCCTTCCCCTACTGACGGGGAGAGAGACCCAAGGACAACGACCCGCCGCGATCTTCAAGCGGCGGGCAAGCGAAGACGGGACGGCTCGGCCGTAACCGGCAACCACGGAGGAAGCGTATGAAGAAGATCAGCATCATCAGGAGCGTCGCACTCGGCGCGCTCCTCGCCACCGGCGCCATCGCCGCACCGGCGAACGCACAGGACTCGGTGTATTTCGCCAACAACGCCTATCGCACCGGCCCGTTCTCGGGCTCGGGCATCCCGATCGGCGACGGCATGCGTGACTACATCGCGATGATCAACGAGCGCGACGGCGGCGTGAACGGCGTCAAGGTCGTCTACGAGGAGTGCGAGACCGGCTACGACACCAAGAAGTCGATCGAGTGCTACGAGCAGGCCAAATCGAAGAACACCATCGTCTATTCGCCCTGGTCGACCGGTGCGACGCTGGCCGCCATCCCGCGCGCCCATGTCGACAAGATCCCGATCCTGTCGATGGCCTATGGTCTTTCGGCCTCCGCCGATGGCACCAACTTCCCTTGGGTCTTCATCCCGCCCTTCACCTATTGGGACGGCGCGTCCCTGATGGTCAAGCACATGGCGGCCGAACTCGGCGGCATGGACAAGCTCAAGGGCAAGAAGCTCGGCCTGATCCATCTCGACGCGCCCTTCGGCAAGGAGCCGATCCCGGTGCTCGAGAACCTCGCCAAGAAGTACGGGTTCGAGGTCAAGCTCTATCCCGTCGCCGCCGCCGACATGCAGAACCAGGGTTCGCTCTGGCTCTCGATCCGCCGCGACCGCCCGGACTATCTCTACAACCAGGGCTGGGGCGCGATGAACCCCACAGCGGTCAAGGAAGCCATCAAGAACAACTTCCCGATCGGCAAGCTGGTCGGCGTCTGGTGGGCGGGCGGCGACGATGACGCGCGCGCCGGCGGACCGGAGGCCAAGGGCTACAAGTCGCTCAACCTGAACGCGGCCGGCCAGAACTTCCCGGTCATCCAGGACATCCTGAAGCATGTCGTGGAGAAGGGTAAGAGCACCACGCCGAAGGAGAAGGTCGGCGAGAACCTCTACAACCGCGGTGTCTACAACTCGATGCTCGTCGTCGAGGCGATCCGCAACGCCCAGAAGCTGACCGGCAAGAAGGTCGTCACCGCCGAGGACATGCGCCGCGGCCTGGAGAGCCTCAACATCACCGAGGCCAGGTTGAAGGAGATCGGCATGGAGGGCTTCGCCACGCCGACCACGATCTCGTGCACCGACCACTCCGGCCACAGCAAAGCCTATGTCGCCGAGTGGGACGGCACCAAGTGGACCAAGCCGGGCGATTGGCTGGAGCCGCTGAAGGACGAAGTTCGGCCGCTGATCGAGGCCAACGCCAAGGACTATGTCGAGAAGGCCGGCAACTGGCCGAAGCGGACCGAGTCCTGCGAGAAGTCGTCGTAAGCTGAACGGCGGATGCCGGGCTTCCCTTCTCCCCTTGCGGGAGAAGGTGGCTCGGCGAAGCCGAGACGGATGAGGGGTCGCACTGTCCTGGACGGCAGCGGCTCTCGGTGAAATTCAGACGCGCAGCGCGACCCCTCATCCGGCGCTGCGCGCCACCTTCTCCCGCAAGGGGAGAAGGGGAGGAGCCGCAATGTCGAGCCTCGTCTTGGAAAAGAGCCCCGCCACCGCCGCGGCGACGGACACGATCCTGTCGCTGAACAATATCGAGGTGATCTACGATCACGTCATCCTGGTGCTGAAGGGCGTCTCACTACAGGTCCCGCGCAAGGGCATCGTCGCGATCCTCGGCGCCAACGGCGCCGGCAAGACCACGACGCTGAAGGCGATCTCGAACCTGCTCAAGGCCGAACGCGGCGAGGTCACCAAGGGCTCGATCGTCTTCGACGGCGAGCGCGTCGACAGGATGTCGCCGAGCGAGCTGGTCCGCCGCGGCTGCATCCAGGTGATGGAGGGAAGGCACTGCTTCGGCCATCTCTCGATCGAGGAGAACCTGCTGACCGGGGCCTTCACCCGCCGCGACGGCAACGCCGCGATCAAGCGCGACCTCGAGAAGATCTACGAGCTCTTCCCCCGGCTCAAGCAGCGCCGCAACTCGCAGGCCGGCTACACCTCCGGCGGCGAGCAGCAGATGTGCGCGGTCGGCCGCGCCATGATGAGCAAGCCCAAGATGATCCTGCTCGACGAGCCGTCCATGGGACTGGCGCCGCAGATCGTCGAGGAGATCTTCGAGATCGTCCGCCGCCTGAACGCCGAGGAGGGCGTCTCCTTCCTCGTCGCCGAGCAGAACACCAACATGGCGCTGCGCTACGCCACCTATGGCTACATCATGGAGACCGGCCGCGTCGTCATGGACGGCGAGGCGAAGATGCTGCGCGAGAACGAGGACGTGAAGGAGTTCTATCTGGGCGTCGCCGAGGGCAACAAGAAATCCTTCCGCGAGGTCAAGAGCTACAAGCGCCGCAAGCGCTGGCTGTCATAGTCCGGCCGGTTTCGGCAGGGCATTTCTTCCGCCCATGCTTTACCTCATCGTCGCCCTCGTGCTCCTCGCGCTGATCCTCGGTCCGCAATTCTGGGTCCGCCACGTCATGGACAGGCACGCCGCCGACAGGCCCGATCTGCCCGGCACCGGAGGCGAGCTTGCACGCCATCTGCTCGACCGCTACGGGCTGGACAAGGTGGCCGTCGAGACGACATCTGATGGCGGCGACCACTATGATCCTGACGCGCGCACCGTGCGGCTGGCGCCGAAAAACCATGACGGCCGCTCGATCACCGCGGTCGCGGTCGCCGCCCATGAGGTCGCCCACGCGATCCAGCATGCGCAGGGCAGCCAGCTCTTCGCGCTGCGCACCCGCCTCGCCCGCCTGCTCGGCACGATCGACAAGATCGCCATGGTGGTGCTGGTCGCCGTGCCGATCGTGCTGATCTTCACCCGCGTTCCGGCGATCGGCCTGTTCCAGTTCGGCGCCGTCGTTGCTTTGCTCGGCCTCGGCGTCGTCGTGCATCTACTGACGCTACCGGTCGAGTTCGACGCCAGTTTCGGCAAGGCGCTGCCGATCCTCGACTACGACAAGTACCTCCACCCCGACGACATGCCGGCCGCGCGCGGCGTGCTGCGGGCGGCGGCGATGACCTATGTCGCGGCCTCCTTGATGGGGCTGCTCGATTTCCTGCGCATCCTGCGCGTCTTCCGTTAGGCGACCTCAAGGGCAAGAGCGATGAGCGAGCACTTCGACGATCTCGAGACCCGGCCGTCCGAGCGGCGCGAGGCCGACCTCTTCGCCCGGCTGCCAGCCGTGCTCGCCGCCGCGCTGGCGACGCCGGGCTATGCTGCGCATCTGAAGGGCGTCGATCCCGTTGCCGTCACCGACCGCGCCGCGCTCGCGAAATTGCCGGTGCTGCGCAAGGCCGACCTGCCGGCGCTGCACAAGGAGACCCCGCCCTTTGGCGGGCTCGTCGGTCCGCCGCTCGGCTCCTTCGGCCGGCTCTTCACCTCGCCCGGCCCGATCTTCGAGCCGGAGGGCACCGGCAGCGATCCCTGGGGCACGGCCCGCGGCCTCTATGCCGCCGGCTTCCGCCGGGGGGACATCGTGCTCAACACCTTCGGCTACCATCTGACGCCCGGCGGCTTCATCATGGATTCCGCCGCGCGCGCGATCGGCTGCGCCGTGATCCCGGCCGGCCCGGGCAATACCGAGCAGCAGATGGAGGTGATCGGCGCCTACCGGCCGAGCGCCTATACCGGCACGCCTGATTTCCTCAAGCTGCTGATCGAGGCGGCCGACAGCCGCGGCGTCGACACCGCCTGCCTGAAGCGCGCCATCGTCTCGGGCGCCGCCTTCCCGCCCTCGCTGCAGGCCTGGGTGCGCGAACGCGGCATCGACGCCTACCAGCTCTACGCCACCGCCGATATCGGCCTGATCGCCTATGAGACCAGCGCCCGCGACGGCATGGTGCTGAACGAAAACCTGATCGTCGAGATCGTCCGCCCCGGCACCGGCGATCCCGTCGCCGAGGGCGAGGTCGGCGAGATCATCGTCACCAATCTCGACCCTCATCATCCGCAGATCCGCCTCGCCGTCGGCGATTTGACCGCGACCCTGCCGGGCGCCAGTGCCAGCGGGCGCACCAATGCGAGGATCAAGGGCTGGCTCGGCCGCGCCGACCAGACGGCCAAGGTTAAGGGCATGTTCGTACGGCCGGAGCAGGTCGCCGAGATCGCCCGCCGCCATGCCGAGATCGCCAAATTGCGTCTCGTCATCGGCCGCGCCAACGAACTCGACACGATGACGCTGAAGGCCGAGATCTATGCCGAGCCGAAAGGCTTCATCGACGCGGTCTCTTCGACCCTGCAGCAGGTGACCAAGCTCAAGGGCTCCGTCGAGGTGCTGCCGCTCGGCGCGCTGCCGAACGACGGCAAGGTCATCGCCGATGAGCGGCCGGTGGGCTAAGGACGGCTCGTCATGCTCGGGCTTGACCCGAGCATCTCGGAAACGTGAGCCTCGTTCTGCCTGAGATTCTCGGGTCTACGCTACGCTTCGCCCGAGAATGACGGCCTCGCGCCCTACCACGCAATCGGCTCCGCGCCCTTCGCCTTCAGCCAGTCATTCGCCTGGCTGAACGGCTTTGAGCCGAAGAAGCCGCGCCTTGCGGAGAGCGGCGAGGGATGGGCGCTGGCGATGACGAGATGCCTGTCCTCGTCGATCAAGGCGCGCTTGGCCTGTGCCGGCGCTCCCCACAGGACGAAGACGGCATGCGGCCGCTGCTGCGAGACAGCTGCAAGGATCGCATCCGTCACCGCGCGCCAGCCGAGCTTGAGATGCGAGCCGGCCTGCGTCGCGCCCTCGCGCACCGTCAGCGCCGTGTTCAGCAGCAGCACGCCCTGCTTCGCCCAATCGGAGAGATCACCGCTGGCCGGCGCGGCGAGCCGGATATCCTCGACCCGCTCCTTGTAGATGTTGACCAGCGAGCGCGGCAGCGGTGGCGGCCCGACATAAGAGAAGGCGAGCCCATTGGCGTGGCCAGGCGTCGGATAAGGGTCCTGGCCGAGGATGACGACGCGGACCTGGTCGAGCGGCGTCAATGCCAGCGCCGCCAGAAACCGCTCCGGGGCCGGCGCCACGACATGGCCGGCCGCGCGCTCGGTATCGACGGCTGCGCAGGCGCGCGCCACCGTGCCGTCGCCGAAGACGGAGAGATCGCGCCAGGAAGCGGAAGCCGGCGAAGCCAGGAAGGCGTCGAGCGCCGCGCGAAAGCCGCTCACTTCAGGACGGCCCGACCCTCGACCTTGGCCTCGACCGTGCCGAGCCGGCGGATATAGACCATCACCTCGTTCGCCATCAGCTTGCCGTCGGTCAGGCCGATCAGTGTCTTGCCGCGGCCGAGCGCGGTGTAGCCGTCGCCGCCGGTCAGCATGAAGTTATTGGTGGCGACGGTGTATTTTCCGGCCGGATCGATCTCCTTGCCGTCGACCTTCACGGATGTGACGCGCGAGCCCTGCGGCTGCTTGAGATCCGCCTCGAAGCTGAGGCCCGACACGACCGGGAAGCGGCCCGAGCCCTGCGGCGCATCGCGCAGGCCGTTCTCGATCGCGTCCTTCACATCCTTGCCGGTGATCTCGACCATGGAGGTCGCATTGCCGAAGGGCAGTTCGCTCAGCACGTCGCGCCGCGTCAGCTTGTGGCCGGCGGGATATTGCTTGTTGGCACGGATACCGCCGGCATTGGTGATGGCGAGCTGCGCGCCGGTCGCGGCCCTGATCGCATCGGCGATCAGGTTGCCGATCGCGGTCTCCTGCGTGCGGATCACGCCGGTGCGGGAATCGAGCGGAGCGGCCAGCGTCCCGATTTCGATGTCGAGCTCCTTCGAGAGCTCGGTCTCATAGCCCTTGACGATGGCGGCGACCTCGGGATCGGGCGTCGCGGCGCGGCTGTCGTTGACGCGGAAGGTCGGCGTCCACTCGACCTTGCGATTGGCGCCCTCGCCCGTCGCCTTGGCGGCGATGTCGATCGCGGTGACGTAATTGCCCTCCTCGTTCGACTCGACCATCACCACCTTGCCGTCATAGGCGATGGCGAGGTCGTGGTCGTGGCCGGTGAGCAGGATGTCGACCACGCGCGAGCGCACGATCTCGTAGTCCATCGCCCGATCGGCATGGACCACACCGACCAGGATGTCGGCGCCCTCGCCCTTGAGCTTGCGGGCCTCGCGCCGCAACGCCTCCATGGTCGAGGAAAATTTCAAATCGCCGGGATTGGAGAGCTGCGGCGTCGGATCGAAGGTCGTGCCGATCACGCCGACCTTGATGCCGCCGAGCTCGAAGATCTGGGAATCCTTGTGGCCCGGTAGCGGATTGCCGGCAGCGTCGCGCAGATTCGCCGCGAAGGTCGGGTAGGTCTGGGCGGCAGCGAGCTTGAGATAGTTCTCCTTGCCGAAATCGAATTCGTGATTGCCGGGTACGAAGACGTCGATGCCCATCTTGTTCTGCATCGCGACGATATGGGCGCCCTGGTCGAAGCCCGACATCAGCGAGGGCGAATAGCAGTCGCCGGCATGGCAGAACAGCACCGGCACGCCGCGGGCGCGCTCGGCCTTGGCGATGCCGGCCGCCCGGGCGAAGCCGCCTTTGCCCTTGTCGTCACTCATCTTGTAGATGTCGTTGACCAAGAGCAGCGTGAAGCTGGCCGGCGGCGTCTGCGCCTTCGCGACCGGCGCGGTGGCGGCAAGGGCTGCGGGAGCGCCGAGAACGCGAAGCGCGTGGCGGCGGGTCATCTTGGTCATCGGCGCGAACCCCTGCGGTTTTGATTTGGTCCAAGAGTTTTGATTTCGACAAAGACTAGCAAGAGCCTAGCCGGCTTGCGAGACCCCTGCTTCCGCAGTGTCGCACCCCGCACGGCCCGACTGGACGAAAACCGTAACTCGTCTAAATCACAGCCGAACGAAAGCGGATGTGATGAACCTCAAGCCGAGCTTGCCGCCCGACCACGCCACCATCAAAAGCGGCCGCATCGGCGTGCTCTTGATGAATCTCGGCACGCCCGAGGGCACCAGCTACAAGCCGATGCGGGCTTATCTCAAGGAATTCCTCTCCGACCGCCGCGTTATCGAGGAACCCCGCTGGAAATGGTGGCCGATCCTCAACCTGATCATCCTGTCGACGCGGCCGGGCCGGAAGGGCAAGGACTACGCCTCGATCTGGAACAATGAACGCAATGAAGGCCCGCTCAAGACCATCACCCGCTCGCAGACCGAGAAGCTAGCCGAGCGGCTGGCGGACGATGCCGACGGCCGCATCACCGTCGACTGGGCGATGCGCTATGGCCTGCCGGATGTGAAGAGCCGCCTGAAGGCGCTGCTCGACCAGGGCTGCGACCGCATCCTGCTGGTGCCGCTCTATCCGCAATATGCCGCGCCGACCTCGGCGACCGCCTGCGATCAGGCGTTTCGCGCCCTGATGGAGATGCGCTGGCAGCCGACCGTTCGGGTCGCCCATCCCTATTATGCCGACCCGACCTATATCGACGCGCTCGCCGCCTCGATCCGGACCTCGC
>DASYHC010000116.1:0-15575 GCA_035998995.1 Allobosea sp. | reverse complement strand
CCTGCCAGCGATTGAAGGAATCGCTGTCAGCGGTGAACAGCCTCAGCAGGTCGCCGTCGCCGAGATCGAGTTCGAGCCGGACCGGGGCCGAGAAGCCGCGCAGCAGCGACGGGGTCGGTGCCTCCGGCAGCTCGGTGAAGGTCACGGAGAGCGAGGGCTGGTCGAGTACGACGACGCCACCGGCCTTCAGCGCCGGCGAGATGCTGGTCAGCGACAGGTCGCCGTCCTTGCCGACGAGCCCGAGGGCGACTGGGATGACCACCGGCTTCTTCTCGCTCTGGCCGGGCGTCGGCGGCGTCGATTGCGCCAGCTGCAGCGTATAGCTCTTCGCCTGTGCATCGTATTTGCCGGAGGCGACCACGGTCGGCGTGCCCGCCTGCTCGTACCATCCCGCGAAATGGGCGAGGTCCTGGCCGGAGGCCTCGACGAAGCAGTCGAGGAATTCCTCGATCGTCGCCGCGGTGCCGTCGCAGCGCTCGAAATAGAGACCCATGCCGCGGGCGAATGCGTCCTCGCCGATCAGCACCTTGAGCATGCGGATCAGCTCCGCGCCCTTCTCGTAGACCGTCGGCGTGTAGAAGTTGTTGATCTCCTTATAGGCGCGCGGCCTGACCGGATGGGCGAGGGGGCCGGCATCCTCGGAGAACTGGGTCGAGCGCAGGGTGCGCACATCGGCGATCCGCTTCACCGGGCGCGAGCGCTCGTCGGAGGAGAATTCCTGGTCGCGGAAGACGGTGAGCCCTTCCTTCAGGCAGAGCTGGAACCAGTCGCGGCAGGTGATGCGGTTGCCGGTCCAGTTATGGAAGTACTCATGCGCGATGATCGCCTCGATCGAGGCATAGTCGCCGTCGCTCGCCGTCAGCGGGTCGGCCAGCACGTATTTGTCGTTGAAGATGTTGAGGCCCTTGTTCTCCATCGCGCCCATGTTGAAGTCCGACACGGCGACGACGTTGAACACGTCGAGATCATAGTTTCGGCCGAAGACGCGTTCGTCCCAGCGCATGCAGCGCACGAGCGAATCCAACGCCCAGCCGGCTCGGCCGGCCTTGCCCGGCTCGACATAGACGGCGAGCTCGACCTTGCGGCCATCGGCGGTGACGTAAGGCTGCCGAACATGGTCGAGCTTGCCGCCGACCAGCGCGAACAGATAGGCCGGCTTCGGATGCGGGTCGTGCCAGACGGCGAAATGGCGCTCGCCGCCGGGGAGCTCGGCCGCTGCGACGAGATTGCCGTTGGAGAGCAGGACCGGGGCCTGCGTCTTCTCGGCCTCCAGCCTCACCGTATAGACGCTCATCACGTCCGGCCGGTCGAGGAAATAGGTGATGCGGCGGAAGCCGTCGGCCTCGCACTGCGTGCAGTAGACGCCGCTGGAACGATAGAGTCCCATCAGCTTGGTGTTGGCGCTGGGATCGAGCGTCGTTTCGATCCTGAGCGAGAAGGTCCGTGCCGGCGGCGCCTGGATCGTCAGCCCCTGCGGCGAGAGGGAGTACAGGGACGGATCGAGCGGGACCTCGTCGAGCAGGATGGAATCCGGCGTCAGCTCGTCGCCGTCGAGCACGAGCGGCGCGCCGGCATGGCCGGCCGGGTTCGGGCGCAGCTGCAGCTGGGAACGGACCCTCGTTCGCGTCGGGTCGAGGACGATGTCGAGATCGACGGTGTCGATCAGCCAGTCGGAGGGGCGATAATCCTCGAGGCGGATCAGCGGGGCGTCTTCGGCGCGCATGGCAGGCTCGCTTCCTTCAGTCGCTCTTATCTATGGAGCCCGGGGCGACGGCGAAAGCCGTCAAGGCAGGGCGAAGGGCTTGTCGGAGGTGACCGCCGGCTCGGCATGGCTGACCAAGCGGCAGACATCCGGCCGCGCCTCGCGAACCTTGCGCTCGATCTTGTCGACAGCGAGGTGGACGGCGGCGACATCGAGCGCGCCATCGGCCCGGCAATGATAGTTGACCACCAGACCGTTGCGGGTCTCGCGCACGCGGACGCTATGGATGTCCCGGATCGGGCCGCCAGCCTCGGCAGCCTCCTGCGCGATCGCCTTGCCGATCGCTTCCACGACCTCCCACGGTGCATTGTGGCCCGAGGGCTGGCCGGTCTCCATCGGCTCGATATGGGTGTCGACCTCGGTCTCGCCGCCAAATTCGGCCCGGATCGCGTTCTCCAGCCGCGTGGCGATCTCGTGGGCCTCGCCGAGCGGCAGCTGCGCGTCGACCTCCATGTCGAGCGATACCGCGAGTCGCCCGCCGATCGTGTGGACGCTGACATGGTGCACCGGCACTTTCATCTTCAGCGCGATCAGCAGCACCCGTTCCAGCGCGGTCTCGTCGTCGACCTGGACCGGGTTGGCGGTGACGGTCAGCGCCGAATCCGGCTCGACCGCGACGAGCGCCCGCAGCAGGTCGTCCTTGATCGCGGTGACGCGGTCGAGCGGCAGGGTCCGCGAGACCTGGATACCGATCTCGCCCTGCACGACGCCGCCGGCCGGCCGCAGCCGCAGCCATTCGACATTGACGACACCGGCAACGCCTTGCGCGGCTTCGCGCAGGCGCTCGGCGACGCCCTTCGGCGCGGCGTCGATCAGCGTGTCGACGGTGCGCCGGCCGAGCTTGACCGCGGTGGCGATCATGAACACGGCGAGCGCCAGCGCCGTCGCGCTGTCGGCCATGGGCACGCCCATCCGGGTCAGGATCAGGCCGAGCAGGACGAGCGCCGTGCCGACGAAATCGGTGGCGAAATGCAGCGCCTCGGCCGCGAGCGCCTCGCTGCGGGTCTCCTTGGCGACCATGGTCAGCGTGCGCCAGCGCGTCGCGTCGACCATCAGCGAGAACAAGAGCACGCCGATGACCAGCGGCGTCACCGCGACATGCGGCTCTGTGCCGCTCCACAGGCGATTGGCGGCCTCCCACAGGATCGCGCCCGAGAGGCCGAACAGGATCGCGGTTTCGAGCAGCGCCGCCAGCGCCTCGAACTTGCCATGGCCGTAATGGTGCTCGTCATCGGCCGGCTTGTCGGCGGCGCGGACCGCGAACCAGGTGAACATGGTCGAGCCGATGTCGATCAGCCCCTGCAGCGCGTCGGTCATCAGCGCGAGCGAGCCGGAGAGGATGGCCGCGCCGAACTTGGCGAGCGTCAGCACGACACTGGCGATCACCGAGAGCGTCGCCGCCTTCTGCTTGACCCGCGCCACCTCGGCGGGCGACACCGTGCCCGTCGGGTTCGGCGTGAGACCCTGCGTTCCGCTCATGACAGCTCCGCGCGAACCCTCTTGGATTGGCGTCGGTTTGGCCCGATCCATCTGCCAGATCAACCCCGGGAGACAAACGATGCGCTATCTCCACACCATGGTCCGCGTCACCGACCTCGATGCCGCCCTCGATTTCTACGTGACCAAGTTCGGGCTGGTCGAAACCCGCCGCATGGAGAGCGAGAAGGGCCGCTTCACCCTCGTCTTCCTCGCCGCGCCGGACGATGCGGCTACGGTGAAGGAGCAGGGCAGCCGCGGCCGCCCGACGCTGGAGCTGACTTATAACTGGGATCCGGAGGTCTATACCGGCGGGCGCAATTTCGGCCATCTCGCCTATGAGGTCGACGACATCTACGCGACCTGCGACAAGCTGATGAAGGCCGGCATCACCATCAACCGGCCGCCGCGCGACGGCAACATGGCGTTCGTCCGCTCTCCCGACAACATCTCGATCGAGATCCTGCAGAAGGGCGAGCCGAAAGCGCCGGCCGAGCCCTGGCTGAGCATGCCGAACACCGGTGCGTGGTGAGCGCAGTGCAACGGGGCTTGCGCCTCTAGCGCAGTTGCGACTAGCGAGGACATGGCGACCGCCCGGTTGAAGGGCGGCGCGGCGGGAGGCTGGCCTTGACCAAGACCCTGTTCGGCACGCTCGATGATGGCACGCCGATCCACGAGGCCGTGCTCCGCTCGGCTGACGGCGCCCAGGCACGTGTGATGGAATGGGGCGCGGTGCTGCGCGATCTTACCGTGCCGCTGCCGAATGGCGGGCGCCAGCGCGTCGTGCTCGGCTTCCCCGATTTTGCCAGCTACCCGAAGCACTCGCCGCATATGGGCGCGATCGCCGGCCGCTTCGCCAATCGCATCGGCGGCGGCCGCTTTGTGCTCGATGGTGTAGAGTACCAGACCCCACTGAACGAAAACGGCCGCAACTCGCTGCATGGCGGCGGCCAGGGTTTTGGCAAGCGGCCCTGGACCCTGGTGCATCATGACGGGGCGAGTGCGACCTTGGCGCTGGTCTCGCCCGCCGGCGATGCCGGCTATCCCGGCGCGCTGAATGTCATCTGCCGCTACAGCCTCGTCGGCGCCGCGACGTTGCGGATCGAGCTCACAGCCACCGCCGACGCGCCGACCATCGTCAATCTGGCGCATCACTCCTATTTCCGTCTCGACGATGCCCCGGACATCCTCGACCATGAGTTCGAGGTCCGCGCCAACCTGATCACGCCGGTCGATGCCGACCTGATCCCGGACGGCTCGGTCGCCTCCGTGGCGGGCACGCCGTTCGATTTCCGCAAAGCCCGGCCGGTCCGTTTCACGAACCCGGACGGCTCGCGCTTCTGGTACGATCATAACTATCTGCTCCGGCGAGACCGCCGCGAGCCGGCGGCGGCGACTGGGCTCGAACTCGCCCATGCCGCGACTTTGCGCTCGCGCCGCTCGGGCCTTGCCATGGAGGTCTGGACGACCGAACCGGCGCTGCAGGTCTATGACGGCTTCAAGTTGAATACACCGGTCGCCGGTCTCGACGGCGTGCCCTATGGCGCCTGCGCCGGCATCGCGCTGGAGCCGCAGCATGTGCCCGACTCGCCCAATCTGCCGCATTTCCCCTCGACGGTGCTGCGTCCCGGCGAGGTCTATCGCCAGATCAGCGAATTCAGGTTCGGAGCGTAAGAGCTCCTAACAGAATCTGAGGGGGTCTCGATGGGCTTTGGAGGAGACGGATGCTAGGAGAAGTGCGCAGCCGATACCGTTGGTATCGGCAAGTCGGTTCGACGCCGCAGGCGACCCTCCAAAGTCTACCTTCGGCGCCGGGAATTCGCCCGCCCGCGGCGTCGCAACGCTTGCCGATACCAACGGTATCGGCTTCTCGCTGCTCCTGGCGGAGCAGACGAATTGCCGGCGTCGAGACCCCCTCAGATTCTGTTAGGAGCTCTTAGTCGTATGGCCGGTGTCTTCTGTTTGGGTATCGCGACGCTCGACTATGTCTATAGCGTCGAGCGGGTGCCCAATCCCGGCGAGAAGGACCGGGCCCGCGATCTCGTCGTCACGGGCGGCGGCTGCGCCGGCAGCGGCTCGGCTGCGATCGGCCGGCTCGGCGGCAAGGCCTGGCTGGCGACGCGGCTGGGCGACGACGCGGTCGGCGACACCATCGTCGGCCAGTTGCAGCAGGACGGCGTCGACACTTCGCTGTCGCCGCGCTTTCCCGGCCTGCGCTCGCCGGTCTCCTCGATCCTGATCGACGCCCAGGGCGAGCGCATGGTCGTCTCCTATACCGACCCGAAGACGCCGCTTTCGCCCGATTGGCTGCCCGATACGCTGCCGGCCGGCTGCGATGGCGTGCTGGTCGATACGCGTTGGGGCGAGGGCTCGCTCGCGGCGCTGAAGCTTGCCCGCAAGGCCGGCGTGCCCGGCGTGATCGATGGCGACCGCCAGCCGACCCATCCCGAGATGGTCACCACCGCCAGCCACGTCGCCTTCAGCGAGAAGGCGCTGAGCGAGATCTCCGGCGGGCAGGAGCCGCGAGCGGCGCTGGAGGCGCTGGCGCGCGATGCCGAGAACTGGCTCGCGGTGACGCTCGGCCCGCGCGGCGTGCTGTTCATGGAGAATGGCGGCCTCGCGCATCTGCCGGCCTTTCCGATCGAGGCGGTCGACACGCTCGGTGCCGGCGATGTCTGGCATGGCGCCTTCGCGCTGGCGCTGGCCGAGAGGCAGGGGGAGCGTGAGGCGGTGCGCTTCGCCTCGGCGGTGGCGGCGATCAAGTGCACCCGGTTCGGCGGCCGCGCCGGCACGCCGAACCGCGAAGAGGTCGAGCGTTTCCTGGCGGCGCATCCCTGAGGGCCGTTGTCGCATCGCCGATGTCGTCGATGCGTCAGTGCCGCGTCGCGCCCTCGTCACGCGGCTCGGGCATCTGATTGGCGGTGCGCTCCCGCGCACCTGGTCAATCTGAGGAGAGCGTCATGTTGGCGATCCAGGGACTGAAATGCGTCTATGATACCGGCTCCCGCGGCTGGGCGATCGAGCTTGCGCTGAAGGGCGAGGGCGAGGAAGCCGTGCGCCGCTTCGATGTCGACGGCCCCGAGGACGCAGAGATGCTGATCGAGGCTTTCGACGAGTCGACCGCGAGCAGCTTCGACCCGGCGACGGGCGAGATCATTTTCGCCTACGAATACGCCACCCTCGACGACGAAGACGAAGACGAAGACGAGGATGAGGACGAGAGCGACGACGAGGCGGACGAAGAAGAGGACGAGGACGCCGAAACCGCCGAGGACGATGAAGACGAAGCCGCTGAAGACGAAGGCGAGAAGGTCAAGGCCTGACTCTGAGCGCCGCGCGAACAGGGCGAGCGCGGCCTGAAGGTCCGTCATTCCGAAGCCGCCGCGTTGGCCATCGACCTCTTGGCCGAGGGTGCGCGGCGGCAAGGCAGCCACCCGGATGTTGGGTCGGAGCGACGCATTTGCGACGCGATCCTGCTGCAGCGTAACGATACGGTATTGCTGGCCTCAATCTGCTGGTCGTGGCCGTCGTCATTGTCGAACGCTCCCCAGGTCAGGCCGCCATGCAAGAAGACGTCGTGCTCCCGTCCATCCCGACGCTCGACACCGGCAAGGCCAAGCGCGGCGTCTGCGCCATCAGCGGCGCCGAGCTCAGCCGCAAGAGCCTGATCGCGCTAGGAACGCTGCGGCCTTTGCTGGTCGAGCATATCCGGCGCGACTTCCCCGATCTCGACGATCACAGCCTGATCAGCCTCAAGGAGCTGGCGCGCTACCGCACCCGCTATGTCGAGGAGATCCTGCGCGAGGAGCATGGCGAATACACCGATCTCGACCGCGAGGTCGCCGAGAGCATCGCCCGGCAGGAGACGATCGCCGAGAATGTCGAGGACGATTTCGAGGAGCATCGCACCCTCGGCGAGCGTCTCTCGGACGGGCTCGCCAGCTTCGGCGGCTCCTGGGCCTTCCTGATCAGCTTCGGCGTCGTGCTGTTCGGCTGGATGGCGCTGAACATCGCGATGGCGGCCAGCGCCTTCGATCCCTATCCCTTCATCCTGCTCAATCTCGTGCTGTCCTGCATCGCAGCCATCCAGGCGCCGATCATCATGATGAGCCAGAAGCGGCAGGAGGCGAAGGACCGACTGCGCTCCTTCAACGACTACCAGGTCAATCTCAAGGCCGAGCTCGAAGTCCGGCACCTGCACGAGAAGATCGACCATCTGATCACACGGCAATGGCAGCGCCTTGCCGAGATCCAGCAGGTCCAGCTCGAAATGCTGCAGGAGGCGCAATTGCCGCGGCGCAAGCCGAAGCGGCGCAAGAAGCCAGCCGCGAAGAAGAAGGTAGCTGCGGTTTCGGCGGAGTTTCGGACAGAGGACGGCGAGCCTTCGGGAGGGCGCTCCGATGCGTGAATATGATCGTGTCCTGCGCGACCAGATCGCTCTGGTGACACATGCGGCCGGCTTTGCCGCACGCGTCCACGCCGGCCAGACCCGCAAGGGCGAAAGCAGCCCTGCCTTCATCCTGCATCTCGCCGAGGTCGCCGATCTGCTCGCGAAGGCTCTGGAGGAGCCCGACGCAGAGCTCGTCGCGGCCGCCTGGCTGCATGACGCGGTCGAGAAGACGAAGATCACGAGCGAGGAGATCGAGAGCCTCTTCGGACCGCGAGTTGCCTCCCTGGTCGCCGAAGTCAGCGACGACAAGAGTCTGCCGGAGGCGAAGCGGCACAGCATGCAGATCGAGACCATCGGCGAGAAGAGCGAGGCGGCCCGTCTGCTACGGCTTGCCGACAAGATCAGCGGCCTGCGCGAGCTGGCCGAGGATCCGCCCGCCGGCTGGGACATAGTGCGCCGGCGCGCCTGGTTGCAGTTCGCGAACGATGTCGTTCATGGCTGCCGTGGCCTCAATCCGGCGCTCGACCTCTTGGCTGATCAGGCGCTTGCAGCTGCCAGCAGAAGCATTGACGAAAGCCGGGGCGGGCTAGCCGGTTGAACAATGCGCCATGGCCGGTTGACAGCTGAGTGAGAGCCATTTCTTGTGTCGGCTAATAAAATTGGCCGTCCAGGGAGGTTGCATTGTTCCGTTTGTCTCACGCCGCCATGCTCGCGGGCGTCGCTTTCGCGATGCCAGCTACCGCCCAGGGGCAGGTTACCGTCTACTGCTCGATCCTCGAGGAACAGTGCCGCGAGGGGGCCTCGATCTTCGAGAAGGCGACCGGCATCAAGGTCCAGATGGTCCGCAAGTCGACCGGCGAGGTCTATGCCCAGGTCAAGGCCGAGGCGACCAATCCGCGCGGCGACGTCTGGTGGGGCGGGCCGGGCGAACCGCATTTGCAGGCGGCCGACGAGGGCCTGCTCGACGAATACAAGTCGCCTAGGCTGGCGGAGCTGCACGACTGGGCCAGGCGCCATGCCGAGCAGTCGAAGTTCCGCACCTCGGGCATTTATCTCGGTGCACTTGGCATCGGCTATAACACCGAGACCCTGAAGGCCAAGAAGCTCGCCGACCCGAAATGCTGGGCCGATCTGCTCGATCCGAAATTCAAGGACGAGGTCCAGGTCGCCGATCCCAGCTCGTCCGGCACGGCCTATGTCTTCCTGGCGACGACCGTCCAGCGCCTCGGCGAGGACAAGGGCTTCGAGTTCCTCAAGGGCCTGCACAAGAACATCAGCCAGTACACCAAGTCCGGCATCGCCCCGGTCAAGGCGACGGCGCTCGGCGAGACCGCGGTCGGCATCGCCTTCATGCATGACATGCTGACGCAGAAGCTGCAGGGCGCGCCGATCGGCATCGTAGCGCCCTGCGAGCGCACCGGCTACGAGACCGGCTCGGTCTCGGTGATCAAGGGCGGCAAGAACCCAGAAGCGGCGCGCAAATTCGTCGACTTCACGCTGTCGCCGGAGGCACAGGACATCAACGCCAAGCTCAAGATCAACTCGATCCCCTCGAACAGGAACGCCAAGCTCTCACCGGACGCGCCGAAATTCGAGGAGATCAAGCTGATCGACTACGACACTCCGCGCTGGGGCAGCCCGGCCGAGCGCTCGCGCCTGCTCAAGAAGTTCGACGACGAGGTGAAAGGACTGCCGCGCTGAGGGCCGCTGCGCTTAGCAGCAATGGCCTGAGCCAGTGCTGTTAAGCGCCTCAAGCAATGTAGGCAGTTACCGCACCGGCGGGGCATATTGCAGCCCACCCTGCGTCCACAGCTTGTTCATCCCGCGCGGCAGGTTGAGCGGTGATTTCGCCCCGAGATGCCGGTCGAAGCTCTCGCCGTAATTGCCGACCGCCTTGACGATGCGCACGACCCAGTCGTTGGTGAGGCCGAGGCCCTCGCCGAACTTGCCCTCGGCGCCGAGCAGGCGCTTGATCTCCGGATTGGTCGACTTCGCCATCTCGTCGACATTGGCCTGGGTGATGCCGAACTCCTCGGCGTTCAGCATCGCGTAGACCGTCCAGCGCACGATATCGAACCAGCCATCGTCGCCCTGCCGGACCCAGGGGCCGAGCGGCTCCTTCGAGATCATCTCGGGCAGGAGGTCGTGCTCCGCCGGGGCCTTGAGCTTCATCCGGTTGGCCGCCAGCTGCGACAGGTCGGTGGTGTAGGCGTCGCAGCGGCCGGCCTCATAGGCCTGGATCGTCTCGTCGAGCCCGGCATAGGCGATGACTTCGTACTTCATGCCGTTGTTACGGAAATAGTCGGCGAGGTTGAGCTCGGTCGTCGTGCCCTGCGCGACGCAGATCGAGGCGCCGTTCAGCGCCTTGATGTCCTTCACGCCGGTGCTCTTGCGGACGAGGAAGCCCTGGCCGTCGAAATAGTTGATCGCGGTGAAGTTGAGCCCGAAACCGGCATCGCGGCCCAGCGTCCAGGTCGTCGTCCGCGACAGTACGTCGATCTCGCTGCTCTGCAGCACCGTGAGCCGGTCCTTGGAGGCGAGCGAGATGTATTTCGCCTTCTCCTGGTCGTTGAAGATCGCCGCGGCCAGCGCCCGGCAGAGATCGGTGTCGAAGCCGCGCCACTGTCCCTGCGCGTCGGGCAGCGAGAAGCCGGCGACACCCTGGCTCGTGCCGCAGATGAGATGGCCGCGCTGCTTGATCCGCTCCAGTGTCGTCTGCGCCTGGGCTGCGAACGGAAGCATAGCCGCGAGGCAAAGCCCCGCCACGGCGCTACCGATAGTGCGGACGTGGCGTGCTGAAAATCCGAGCATGAGAGTCCCCTGATTATTGGCCGGCCGATCTAACAGCCTCGCTGGCACGCGAGCCAGAGTTATTTATGCGGCTAATCGATTGGGCACTGCATCCGGATGAATGTTCGACGCGTATTGGACGGACCCGTAATCCTGGAGATCCGTCCAGCATGTCCGATCCTGTCCTCGTCATCGCTCGTGCCAAAGTCCTCCCGGAGGAGCGCGAGCGCTTCCTCGCGGCGGCGCGCGACTGCATTGCGGCAACACGTCGCGAGCAGGGCTGCCTCGGCTATCACATCTGCGAAAGCCTCACCGATCCCGGTCATTTCATCAGCGTCGAGAACTGGGAAAAGCGCGCCGATGTCGACCGGCACATGCAGCAAGCCCATCTCCGGACCTTCCTCGCCATCGCCGGGACTTGCGTCAGCGTCGCTCCGGTGATCGAAGTGGTGGAACCGCGATCGGTCGATCGCCTCTGATCCATCACGCTACGGGTTTCGTCATGCAGCGCGCCACCTCCGTCGTCCGCAAGGCCGCGGTCAAGCAGGACCGGGTCGTCGAGACCCTCACTCTCGACCATCATGGCCGCAACGCTCGCCATGCCGCGCTCAGGGGCGATGGCGGGCAGGAGATTCTGCTCGACCTCGACAAGCCGACCGCGCTGAACGACGGCGACGCGGTCAAGCTCGAAGACGGCTCGCTCGTGCTGATCAAGGCGGCGGCGCAGAAGCTTGTCGCGATCACGGCTGAGAACCCGCTCCGGCTGACGCGCCTCGCCTGGCACCTCGGTGGCCTCCATGTCCCGGCTGAGGTCGCGGCGGACGTGATCTATGTCGAGCACGATCCGGTGCTGGCTGAACTGGTTCGCGGCCAGGGCTGTGCGATGAACGAGGTCGAGCGGCCGTTCCAGCCCGAGCCTGAAGTCCATCACCATGACCACGCCAATTGTGGTCATGACCACCACCATGGTCACCATCATCACGATCACAGTCATGATCACGACCATGGCCATTCGCATGCCGGCCACGGCCATGATCATGAGCACCACCACACGCATGCGCATGAGCACGCCCACGGCGCCTCCTGCGGCTGCGGTCATGATCACCACCATCATCATGACGACCACGGCCACAAGCACGACCATGGCCATCACGGCCATGAGCATGGCCACAAGGGCCACAAGCACGATCATTGAGCCATGCAGGGCGCTCGGGCGGACACCATGGCGCTCGACGGCCTCGGTGGGTTTGCCTTCCGTTCCAGTCTCGCCTCGCGGCTTGTCTGCACGTGATCTCGGCCGTCGCCATCGTGCTGGCGCTGCTGCTGGCTGCGATAGCCGGCCTGCACGCCTATTGGGGCAGGGGCGGCCTCTGGCCTGCGGCGAGCGAGGATGAACTGATCGCGACGGTCATCGGCAATGCGGGCGCGCGGCGCATGCCGTCGCCCGGCCTATGTCTGCTCGTTGCACTGGCGATCGCAGTGACGGCGATCTGGCCTTTGCTGCTGACGCAGGGATCGAGCGCAGGCGCCCTGCGTCCGCTCATCCTGTTCGGAGGCTTCACGATCATGGCCGTCTTCTTGCTGCGAGGCATCGCCGGCTTTCTGCCGGCCTGGCGGCGGCTGCATCCGCGCGAGCCTTTCGCCAGCTATGATCGCCGCTATTATTCGCCGCTCTGCCTGCTGATCGCCACGGGCTATGCGGTTCTGCTCCTGCAAGGAACTTGATCGATGGACAGCCCACACCACGGCTCGCTGCGCCCCGGCATCGACCGCCCGAAAGCGCCAGTCCTGGTCTGAGGATGGCTCCATGACGACGACGCGCGCGACCGGACCTCTCGCCATGCTGCTGGCCCTCGCCTCGACCCCGGTCTTCGCGCATGCCGGCGCTGGCCCGGTCGATGGCTTCATGTCCGGACTGATGCATCCACTGACCGGGCTCGACCATGTGCTGGCCATGGTCGCGGTCGGCCTCTGGGCCGGGCTGGTCGGCGGCAAAGCGCGCATCAGCTATCCGGCCGCCTTCGTCGGCGCGATGGCGCTGGCCGGCGTCTGGGGCATGTCCGGCGGGGAACTGGCAGGCGCCGAGACCGGTATCGCCTTCTCGGTGATCATTCTCGGTGCGGCGGTTGCTCTGAAAGCCTCGCCGCCGCTTGCCTCCGGCATGCTCGCCTGTGGCATCCTCGCCATCTTCCACGGCTTCGCCCATGGCGCCGAACTGCCGAAGAACGCCAGCGGCCTTGCCTATGCCGCCGGGTTCATCCTGGCGACGGCGGCGCTCCAACTCGTCGGCATCGTCTTGGCCGGGGTGCTGGCTGTCCGCGCCCCACTTGTTGCCCGCGTCGCCGGCGGTGGCATCGCGCTTTCTGGCGTCGCGCTTCTCGCCGGCTGAGGTGGGCGTCATCGCCCTGTCATGAAGAGCCGCCAATCGCGCCGTCCTTTCGAGGACGGAGGCGGGGATGAGTCTGCATATCACCGGTGGCGAGGTGTTGGCCGACGCGCTCGTTCGCGCCGACCTGGTCACGGAAGGCGAGACCATCCTCGGACTCGACGGGGCCGCGTCCACCATGGCGCGGCGTCTGGACGCCACCGGCCTCTATGTCTTGCCCGGCATCGTCGATTGCCATGGTGACGCCTTCGAGCGCCACATCATGCCGCGCCCAGGCGTCTCCTTCGATATCGACCTGGCGCTGTGCGACGCCGACCGCGCCATTCTGTCGAGCGGCATCACCACCGCCTTCCACGGCGTAACCTGGTCCTGGGAACCCGGCCTGCGCGGCGCCGACAACGCAAGGCGGCTCGTCGAGCGGATCGCGGCGCTCAAGGCCGAGCTCGGCGCCGACACGCGCTTCCATCTGCGCCACGAGACCTTCAACCTCGACGCCGAGGCAGAGGTCATCGACTGGCTGACGACTGGCCGCGTCGGCGTGCTCGCCTTCAACGATCACACTGGCGGTATCCTGAAAGCGAGTGCGCGGGCGGAGAAACTCGCCAAGATGGTCGAGCGCAGCGGGCTGACCCGCGAGGATTTCATGGCGCTGGCCGAGAATGTCTGGAGCCGCCGGAGCGAGGTCGCGGGCTCGACCGAGCGGCTGGCCGCCGCCGCCCGCGCTACTGGCGTCCCGACGATGTCGCATGACGACATGACGCCTGAGATGCGGCGCTGGTATCGCGGCCTCGGCGTCTCCGTCGCGGAATTCCCGATCAATGAGGAAACGACGCGCGAGGCTGCGGCCCATGGCGAGGCCATCGTCTTCGGTGCGCCCAACGTGGTGCGCGGCGGCTCGCATCTCGATTGCCCGGCCGCCGAGGCGATGGTGCGCGAGGGGCTCTGCACCATCCTGGCCTCCGACTACTATTATCCGGCCCTGCCGCTGGCGCCCTTCATCCTGGCCCGGAAGGACGCGGCCAGCTTCGCTGCCGCCTGGAACTTGGTCTCGCAGGGCCCGGCTAAGGCGCTGGGTCTCTCCGATCGCGGCGTGATCGCGCCCGGCAAGCGCGCCGACCTCGTCCTCGTCGTGCCGGAGCCGCAGCCGCGCGTGGTCGCGACCATCGCCGGCGGGCGGCTGGTGCATTTGGCGGATCAGAGCATCCTGGCCTGATCGCGCGGCACAGGCGGCCGGGTTCAGACTGGCAAGGCAGGCGATACGCAAGGCTCTGACGTAGATGTCGTTTCGCGCGAATTCAAGATAATCGTAATTGTCGAAGCGGCGCGCCATGCTAAGATTCCGATGCCACGCGAGAATTGGCCCTCAGTATTGAAGTTTTTGCCAGTCTCGCAAGTGTGTCGAGAGTAGCGAAACGGCAATTGGGGAGTTGCGGCATGAACAGGAGCATTGTTGCAGGTGTTCTAGGGCTTCTTCTGTGTTCTGTGCCGGGTGAGCCGGTGTCCGCTCAAAGCGCTCAGCCTGCGCTGAGCGAGGCGGAGGCTCATGCGATCGGCGTCGATGCCTACATCTACTTCTATCCGCTGGTCACGATGGACCTCACGCGGAGACAATCCACCAACATCGAGGCCGGGAAGGAGTTCGGCAAAGGCCCGATGAACATGTTCGTCAATGTTCCGTCGTTTCCGGCGGCCGACATGAAGCTGGTGGTGCGGGTCAACTTCGACACGCTCTATTCCGTCGCCTGGCTCGATCTCACCAAGGAGCCGCAGGTCGTCTCCGCGCCGGACACCGGCGGGCGCTTCTATCTCCTGCCCATTCTGGACATGTGGTCTGATGTCTTCGCGTCGCCGGGATGGCGAACCACGGGCACGCAGGCCGGCAGCTTCCTCGTCACGCCGCCCGGCTGGACCGGCACGGTGCCGGCCGAGATGTCGCGGATCAGCGCGCCGACGCCGTATACCTGGGTGATCGGGCGGACGAAGACGGATGGTCCCTCGGATTATGAGGCCGTCCACAAGATCCAGGCCGGCTACAAGGTCACGGCCCTGTCGGACTGGGGCAAGGCGCCGAAGCCGATCGAGGTGAAGATCGACCCGAGCGTCGACATGAAGACCCCGCCCAAGGCCCAGGCCGATGGTATGGCGGCAGGCAGGTACTTCGCCTACGCCGCCGAACTGCTGAAGCTGCATCCGCCGCATCTCACCGACCAGCCGATCGTCGCGCAGATGAAGCGTATCGGCATCGTGCCGGGGCAGAGCTTCGATATCGAGAAGCTTCCGGCAGCGGTGAAGAAGGGCCTCGAAGGTGCGCCCGAAGCCGGGCAGCGGCTGATGCTCTGGAAGCTGCCGACGCTCGCCCGCGTCGCCAACAACTGGTCGATGAACACCGATACGATGGGCGTTTACGGGAACTATTATCTGAAACGCGCCATCGTCGCGCAGCAGGGGCTCGGCGCGAACCTGCCCGAGGATGCGATCTATCCGCTCAACCTCGCCGACGAGTCCGGCAGGCCGCTCGACGGCGCCAACAAATACATGCTGCATTTCGAGAAGGGAGCCGCTCCGCCGGTCAACGCCTTCTGGTCGGTCACGCTTTACGACCCGCAGGGCTTCCAGGTCGGCAACGTTTTGAACCGGTTCGCCGTCAGCAGCTGGATGCCGTTCAAATACAATGCCGACGGCTCGCTGGACCTCTATTTCCAGAACGAGAGCCCCGGCAAGGACAAGGAGGCCAACTGGCTGCCCGCACCGAAGGACGGCTTCAATCTGAC